>JBCBYB010000032.1:0-48086 GCA_039816045.1 Pseudomonadota bacterium | reverse complement strand
GCATCGTCGATATCTACGCGGCGTCGACCCAGAACTCCGCCGGCGGCGCGCCGTATCTGAACGTGCTCGACTATGCCTACATGTTCCCGAGCCGCGCGGCGCAGTACTACTTCATGTACCACCCGGAGAGCCAGCGCATCCTGCGTGATCCCTTCGAGAAGCGCCACGGGCTCAAGTTCCTCTTCAGCCATGCGGAACTGCGCGGCATCCAGCTCGGCCTCGGCTGGCAGGACAAGCCGACAGTCACCAAGCTCGAGGACATCTTCGGCACCAAGAACCGCGTCACGGGCACGCAGCTCGGCCGGATCGCGATGCAGCAACTCAACCTCAACCCGGTGCCGGTGGCCTGGGAAGAGACCCTCGACGGTCTGAAGCAGGGCCTGATCGACGGTGCGGAGACCTGGGCCTCGGCCGTGGCCTACGCCAACATGTCGCCGGTGGTCAGCCAGTCGATCGACCTCAAGTTCTTCTGCGGCACCGAGCACACGGCGATGTCCGCGAAGGTCTTCGACAGCCTCGACGAGAACCTGCAGGACGCGGTCATGGAGTCGGCCTATCTCACGCAGGTGCACGTCCAGGCGGCCAACGAGGCAGCCCTGGTCAACACCGTCGGCTTCTCCGAGCCGCAGCTGCCGAACACGATTTTCGTCAAGGAGAACGTGAAGCCGGTCTTCCTGCCCGATTCGGAGATCAAGATCGCCGAGGAGATGTGCTCGCCCGAGTTTAACCCGGGTCCCTGGGAGCAGTGGCGCGACCGGATCAACAAGTGGGCCGGTGGCATCGACACCTACACCGAGATCCACCGGGTCGCCCGCGAGATCCCCAAAGACACGTTGGCCGAGAATGTCGAGCCGCGGCGCTGGTGGCGCGGCTGATCCTGGTCCAAGATCGGCGGGCACCGAGATCGGTGCCTGCCAACCCAAACGACATGACACCGGGCAAACCGGCTGCTTTGGAGGAAACCCATGGATACCCTGTTCACCGATGCCGCATCGGTGGTGTCTTCGCTGTTCTCCGACGATGCGTGGGAGATGAGCGAGGCCTTCCGTACGGCCGGCGCCTGGCCTGTCGGACTGCTCGTGATGCTGTTCGGCGCGGGCTTGCTGATCGTGATCTATCGCATCGTGCCCTTTGTCGAACGCCATCTCGAACGCACGGTGATGGTCTGGAGTTATCTGATCATCGCCGCGATCATCTTCGTCGAAGTGTTCCGGCGCTTCGTGCTGAACGAACAGGCCCCATGGTCGACCACGCTCCCCCCCTTCCTGTTCCTGATCATGACCTGGGTCGGCTGCTCCTATAACATCCGGCTGCGCACGCACCTGGCCTTTGCCGAGTTCCGCATGAACATGGGACCGAAGGGTCAGCTTCTGTGTCTGCTGCTCGACGCGGCGCTGTGGCTCACCTTCTGCTGGGTGGTCGTGGTGACCTCGTCCCGTGTGGCCGCGAACTCCGCCTCGAACTTCCAGATCCTGCTCGGCACCGACAACGTGCTGCAGTGGTGGTTCCTGGTGACCGTGCCGATCGCCTTCGTGATGATGGCAAGCCGGGTCCTCGAGAACGTGATCGAAGACGTTTCCAACTACCGCAACGGCCGCCCGATGATCGCGCAGGCCAAAATTGGCGAAGGGTGAGGGCTGACCATGTCTGATGGAACTTTGATCACGCTCATCTCGGTCGGCGTCACGATGCTCTTCATGCTGGGCGTGCCGGTCTTTCTGGTGATCGCCTACTGGGTGCTCGGCTGCAGCTTCGTGCTCGGCATGACCCTCGACAACATCGGCGCCGCGCTCTCGGATGTCTTCACCGACGGCTTCGCCCTGCTGGCGATGCCGCTCTTCATCCTGACCGGCGACCTCATCAACAAATCGGGGATCGCCAGGCGGTTATCCGATTTCGCCTATTCCTGTCTCGGCTGGCTGAGGGGCGGGCTCGCCATGGCCTCACTCGGGGCCTGCGGCCTCTTCGCAGCGATCTCGGGCTCGAACTCGGCGACCACCGCCACGATCGGCTCGATGCTGCACCCAGAGATGGTGAAGGGCGGCTATGACGAGCGCTTCTCCGCGGCCACCGCAGCCGCCGGCGGCACGGTCGGCATCATCATCCCGCCCTCGATCATCTTCATTGTCTACGGGTTCCTGATGAACCTGCCGATCTCGGACCTATTCGTGGCGGGCATCATCCCAGGCGCGATGATGGTCGGCGGCATGATGCTGGCCTGCTTCATCATCTGCCTGATCAACAAGTGGGGCTATCTGATCCCGCTCGAGATCTCACGGGTGCTGAAATCGGCGGTCGGCGCCTGGCTCGGCTTCTTCGCGATCGGGCTCGTACTCTGGGGGATCTACACCGGCAAGTTCTCACCGACCGAGGCTGCGGGCGTCACCGTGGGCTTCTGTATCATCGTGGGGCTGGTCTCGCTGCCGCTGTTCCACATGATGGGGCGTCCGGCACATGACCGTCCGCACACCGACAAGAGCTATGGCGAGATGTTGGTGGTCGAGGGCTTCAAGGTGACCGAAATCCCCTCCATCACCATGCGGTCGGCCCAGATCACGGGGATTCTCGCGCCCCTGATCGCCATATCGGTCGTCATGCAGCAGATCCTGTCGCTGCTCGGCGCACAGGAGGTGATCGGCAACTTCGTGACCTCGATGGGCGGCTACCACGCGGTCCTGTTCACGGCGATGGCGATCGTGTTCGTCTCGGGTATGATCCTGGAGAGCTTGCCCGTCACGATCATCCTCGCGCCGATCCTGGCACCGATCGCAGCCTCGGTGGGCGTCGATCCGATCCACTTCGCGGTGATCTTCCTGGTGGGTGCGTCGATCGGCTTTATCACGCCGCCCTATGGTCTGAACCTCTACGTGGCCAGCGGTGTGACCGGCGTTCCCTACTTTAGGTTGCTGCGCTACACTCTTGCGTATTTGGCATCGCTCTTGACAGTGTGGTTCATCGTGGCGCTGGTGCCCGAACTCACCTCGGCCCTGCTGCCGGAGCGTTGATAGGAGATCTCGATGGACGGACAGGATGACGGGGCAGGGAGCCCCAACATCCCCACCAATCTGCGCATGCTTCTCATCTTGGAGGAAGTTGCGCGGATTGGTGTGCCGGTCACGCCCACCGAGGTGAACCAGTCGATCGGCCTTCCGAAGCCGACCATCCACAGGCTCTTCGCCACCCTCGAGGCGGAGGGCTTTCTCATGCGGGAGCTCGACGGGCGCTCCTACACCCCGGGCCGGCGGCTGCGCAGGATGGCCACCAACACCCTTTCCTCCTTGCGGGTGCGCATGGCCCGGCTTGCCGTTCTCGGCCGCCTCGCCGAGGACATCGGCGAGACCTGCAACATCGCCGTGCCGGACCGGGAGGCGATGGTCTATCTCGACCGGGTCGAGACGAAATGGCCGCTGCGCATCCAGCTGCCGGTGGGCACCCAGGTGCCGTTCCACTGTACGGCGAGCGGGAAGATGTATCTCGCTACCCTGAACCCGTCGCATCTCGAGCGGTACTTGCGCACTGTGCGTCTCACGCCGAAGACCGAGAGATCGATCATCGACGTGGCAGCGCTGAGGGAGGAAGTCGCCCGCACCCGCGACCGTCAGTTCGCCGAGGATGCGGAGGAGTTCATCGACGGCATGGTGGCGATTGCCGTGCCGATCCTCGACGATCAGGAGCGGCTGGTCTCCACCGTCTCGTTCCACGCGCCGACCATGCGGATGTCGCTCGACCAGGCCCGGTCGCATGTGGCGCAGCTGAGAGAGGCGTCTGCGGAATTGTCGCGCCTCCTGATCTGAAGCCTGCCTCAAGGGTTGGATTTCTCCGCAACGTCGGTAACGGTCTCCTGAGCTCCGGCCTGTCAGGAGGATCCCGATGGCGCGTCTCTTGGTCTACTACGCTCATCCCGGACACCGAAGCTCGCGCGTGAACCGCCCCATGGCGGAGGCAGCCGCGCGGATCGCGGGGATCAGCTTAGTCGATCTCTACCGGCGTTATCCCCGCCACAACATCGACGTCGCCGAGGAGCAGGCGCGGCTGCTGGAGGCCGATGTGATCCTGTTCCAGTTCCCGCTCTTCTGGTACTCGACGCCCTCGCTCATCAAGGAGTGGATCGACCTGGTCCTCGAGCACGGCTTCGCCTATGGCACCGGCGGCGACCGTCTGGCGGGCAAGGCGATGATGCTGGCGCTGACCGCGGCGGGGCCGGAGGAGGCTTACACCGCCAACGGCTACCAGCACTTCCCGCTCCGGACCTTTCTCACCCCGCTCGAGCAGACCGCCCGGCTCTGTCAGATGCGGTTCCTGGCGCCCTATGTGCTGCACGGCTCCCTGAAAGCGCTCGAGGTGGGCGAGGTTGCCCCCCATGTCGCCGGCTTTCAGCGGCTGCTGGAGGCGCTCCGGGACGATCGCTATGACACGCAGGCGGCGGAGACCCTGGACACGGTCACCCACGCCACCCTGCCGATCCGAGGAGACCGCTGATGGGAGAGCTGCTGTTCCTGGCCTTTGTGTTCCTCTGTGCGGGCGTCATCGCGGTGCCGATCGCAACCCGCCTCGGGCTCGGCTCGGTGCTGGGCTATCTGATCGCCGGCATCGCCATCGGGCCGGTGCTCGCGCTCTTTCATGTGGATGTGGTCAGCGTCCAGCACTTCGCCGAGTTCGGCGTGGTGATGATGCTGTTCCTGGTGGGGCTGGAGCTGGAGCCGCGCCTGCTCTGGGAGATGCGAACGCGGCTGCTCGGCCTCGGCGGGCTGCAAGTGGGGCTGACGGGCCTCGCGGTGATGGGCATTGCAATGGCGCTCGGGCAGCCCTGGTCGGTGGCGCTGGCGGTCGGCATGGTGCTGGCGCTGTCCTCCACGGCGATCGTTCTCCAGACCCTCAACGAAAAGGGCCTGATGAAGAGCGATGGCGGCCAGGGCAGCTTCTCGGTGCTGCTGTTCCAGGATATTGCCGTGATCCCGATGCTGGCGCTGATCCCGCTCTTGGCGTTGCCGGAACTGGCCGAGGCGCTGAGCGCCGCCTCCCATGGCGGGGGTCACGGCGACCATGGCGATCACGGGGATCACGGGGACGGGCACGGCACCCTCAGCCTGGTCGAGGGCCTTGCGGGGTGGCAGCAGGCGCTCGTGACGCTGGCGGCGATTGCTGCGGTCGTGGCGGTCGGATCGGTCCTCACCCGCCCGATCTTCAACTTCATTGCGGTGGCCAAGCTGCGGGAGATCTTCGTCGCCGCCGCACTCCTGTGGGTGATCGGCATCGCGCTCCTGATGACCCTGGTGGGGCTGTCGCCGGCGCTCGGCACCTTCCTCGCAGGCGTGGTGCTGGCCAACAGCGAGTACCGCCACGAGCTCGAGAGCAACATCGACCCCTTCAAGGGGCTGCTCCTCGGCCTCTTCTTCATCACGGTCGGCGCGGGCATCGATTTCGGCCTGCTCACCCAGAACCTGGCGACGACCCTTGGCCTCACCCTCGGACTGATCGCGCTCAAGGCCGGCATCCTCTGGGGGCTCGCAGCGCTCTTCGGCATCGGCGGGCGCGACCGCTGGCTCTTCAGCCTCGGGCTCGCGCAGGCGGGCGAGTTCGGCTTCGTGCTGCTCTCGCTGACCGTGGCGAGCGCGGTCATCCCCCAAGGGCTCGCCGATCAGTTGCTGCTGGTGGTGGCGCTCTCTATGTTGCTCACGCCCGCGCTCTTCATCCTCTACGACCAGGTGATCGCGCCCCGGTTCGACGGCGAGGAGCCCGCGGAAGCCGATGAGGACATCCCCGAAGGCTCGATCATCATCGCCGGGCACGGGCGTTTCGGCGGCATCATCAACCAGATGCTTCGCGGACTCGGCCATGAGCCGGTGGTGGTGGACTACAGCTCGGCCCAGCTCAAGATGCTGAGCGCTTTCGGCTTGCGGGTCTATTTCGGCGACGCGACCCGGCCCGATCTCCTGGAGGCCGCCGGGATCGCGCATGCCTCGACCCTGGTGATCGCCATCGACGGTCGCGAGCAGATCACCGAGATCGTCCGCCATGTCCGCCGCAACCACCCGGATGTGCACATCGTGGCCCGCGCCGTCGACCGCCAGCATGTCTACGAACTCTATGCCGCGGGCTGCCGGGACATCATCCGCGAGACCTTCGACGGGGCGATCCGAGCGGGACGCTCGACCCTCGAGGCGCTCGGCGTGCACCCCTTCGAAGCCGAGCGCAAAGCCCGCCAGTTCGTCGAGCATGACAAGCGCCAGATGGGCGCCATGGCCGCGCTCTATGACCCCTCGGTCCCGATACACGAGAACACCGCCTATGTCGAGAAGGCCAAGGAGATCCGCAAGGCGACCGAAGCCCTGATGCGCGGCGAGGACACGGCCTTTGGCGTCCGCGCCGATCGCGGGTGGTCTCCGCCCAGCCTCGACGATGTGGAGACCGTCACCCAAGAGGCCAAGCCCGACTAGGCTGCGCGACGGCAATGCCTTGCCAAGGCGGGGGGCGTCGCGCAGGATGCCCCCTCCGATCACGACTGCCGAGGGCTTCCCATGGACGATCACATCCAACGCTATCCCGACCGGCCGGAGGGGCCCGCCGTCTTTGTCGCAAACCCCTCGGCGGACAAAGCGGCCCCTTGGACAGAGGCCCAGGACGCGATCCTGAACGACCGCGCCTTTGCCGAGGCGCGCCAGATCATCGGGGCTTGGCCGAGCTATGCGCCAAGCCCCCTTCTCCATCTCTCGGGACTGGCGGCGGAGATGGGGGTGGCCGAGATCGCCTATAAGGACGAGAGCACGCGCTTCGGTCTCGGCAGCTTCAAGGCCCTCGGCGGGGCCTATGCCGTCGCACGGCTGCTGGCCCGGCGGATCCGGGAACTCACCGGACAGCGGGTCACCATCGACGATATCCTTGCCGGTGAGGTTGCCGAAGACGTGGCCGGCATCACCGTCTGCTGTGCGACCGACGGCAATCACGGACGCTCGGTGGCCTGGGGCGCGCAGACCTTCGGATGCCGCTGCGTGATCTTCATCCACGCCACGGTCTCCGAAGGGCGCAAGCAGGCGATCGAGGCCTATGGCGCCGAAGTCCGCCGCTGCGCGGGCAATTACGACGACAGCGTCCGCGAGGCGCAGGAGACAGCCGATGCCGAGGGCTGGTTCGTGGTCTCGGACACCTCCTATCCTGGCTATATGGAGGTGCCGAAGGACGTCATGCAGGGCTATGAGCTGATGGCGCACGAGGCGTTCGACAGGCTCGACCGGGCGCCCACGCACATCTTTCTCCAGACCGGCGTCGGCGGCATGGCGGCAGCGATCGCTGCCCAGGCGAAACGGCGCTGTGGCACCGCACGACCCACGGTGGTGCTGGCGGACCCCGCGGAGGCCGCGTGCTGGGTGGACAGTTTCGAGGCCGGTGCACCGACCGCCGTCGGGGGGGATCTCGACACGCTCATGGCGGGGCTGGCCTGCGGCGAGGTCTCGGCCCTGGCCTGGGAGATCCTGCGCGAGCACGCGGACTGGGCCATGGCCGTGCCCGACAGCGCGGCAGTGGAATACATGCGCCGCCTCGCCTGCCCACCAAAGCCCGACCGGCCCGTGGTCGCCGGCGAGAGCGCCGTCGCGGGTCTCGCGGCCCTGGCCGCGGCTCTGGCCGATGCGCGCGCCCGAGAGGCCCTCGCGCTCGGCCCGGAGGCCCGGGTTCTGGTCTTCGGGACCGAGGGGGACACCGACCCGGAGCTGTATCAGGACCTCGTGGGTGCCTCCGGGGACGCGATCCGGGACCGCGCAGCCTAAGCGCTAGGCGTTTACCGCCACGCCGAGAAAGGATCCGACGCGGTCCGCCGTGCGGGTCTCTGCGATGCTGCGGCTCAACATCTGCGCCTGCATTGAGAGGTCTTGCGCCTTCTCCCGCGTTGCCGCGGACAGATCCACGTTCTGGCGCATCACGCTATCCAGATCGCGCAGCGATTGGCTGATCTGTTGGGTTCCCACATCCTGCTCGCGCGTTGCGGTCGAAATGCCCTCGACCAGGTTTGCGGTCTTCTGAATGTCGGGGATGAGCGCCTTCAACATTGCGCCCGCCTGCCCCGCCGCGGCCACGGTCGTCGAGGACAGGTCCGAGATCTCGGCCGCAGCCGTTTGGCTGCGCTCGGCGAGCTTGCGCACCTCCGAGGCGACGACGGCAAAGCCCTTCCCGCTATCGCCCGCGCGGGCCGCCTCCACCGCCGCGTTGAGCGCCAGCAGATCCGTCTGCCGGGCGATCTCCTGGATCACGTTGATCCGGTTGGCGATCTGCTCCATCGCCGCCACCGCACTGCCGACAGCCGTACCGGACCGCTCGGCCTTCTCAGCGGCCTGCTTGGCCATGGCTTCGGTCTCGGTCGCATTCTCGGCAGACTGGCGGATATTGGCCGACATCTCCTCGACCGCAGCCGAGGCCTGCTGTGCCGCCGAGGCCTGATTCGTGGTCCCCGAACTCATGCGTTCGGCCAGGTCCTTCAGCTCAACCGATACACCGGTCACCGAGGCCGCGCTGTTGTCGGCGTTGGAGAGCACCGCATCCAGGCGCTTTTCCGGTTCCTCCTCGAACGTCCGCATCCGCTCGCGAAAGATCTCGAGCGCATGCCCAAGCCGCGCGATGTCTTCCAAGTTGCGGGTGGAGTGTTCGATCCGGACCGAAAGGTCGCCGCCTGCCAACATATCCAGGGCGTCTGTGACCCGCTTGATCGGCTTGATCAGCCGCGTCTGCAGATAGCGGAGCATGGCGAGGACCAGCATCACCAGGCCGAGCATGACAGCACCGTTGAACAGCACCCCGTTCAGCGCCTCCGCCTGGCGGTTCGCCCAATAGGTCAGCAGCGCCTCGCCCGCCTCCTTGGACAGGGTCGACATGTGGTCGAGCGCGGCGTTGGAGCGTTCGAAGAACTCACCGAACGAGACCGGATAGTCTGGCGTGCCCCCTGTGGCCTCGGCGGAGCGGCGGGAGAGCTCATCCGTCAGCGCCTCGTAGTCGCAGAAATAGAGCGTGGCCCCCGCATCGATCTGAGCTTGGATCTCCGACGGGAGTCGGTTTGCACCCACCGTGACGCTAAGTGCCTCCCAGGCGGTCTCGGCCCGCGTGCCGTCGGCGATCATCAGACCCTCGACCTCACTCGGGATCGGCCGACCGTTGAGCACGGCGATGGCATAATAGGTCCGGACACGGCCGCCGAACTCCCGCACCTCCCAGGCCCGATCCTGCACGACAGCAAGCGCGCCGGAGAGGTTGGACGAGACCTTGTTCTCCGGCACCAGATAGCCCGCAGCGCTCTTCAACCGGGAGATCTCGCGTTTGAGCTCGGAGGGAAGGTCCGTGACGCGTTGCGGGTCGCGCGCCTCGGCGGGTTTGGACAAGAGCGCGTCGACCTCGCGGCGCAACCCCTCGATCACACCGACCGAGGCGCGGGCCGTGTCGATGAATCGCCGCTGTGCGGGGGTCGGGGTATCGCCGATCTCTGCGAAGGCCTCGTCGAACCGCTCCTGGGTGGCGCTGCGTTGCCCGTCGATCAGCGCGCGCAAATCCGTGTCGACCGGTGTGGCGACGGACAGGGCGACCTGCGTGACGCTGCGCTCGAGCGAGAGATCCACCGTGCCGATCGACCAAGCGGTGCTCGCCCGGCTCGCCGCGGCCATTTGTCTGACCTGCGAGTAATCGCCGAAGCTTGACCAAAGCGACAGGGCAAACTTCAAGGCCGCAAAGGCGCTGACCGCAACCAGCGCAAACAATATCACCCGTTTGATGGTCATGCTCACTCCCCGCAGCGCGGTGTCCCGTGCCCCGAGAGCCATAGGGGTCTTCGGCTAAGGCGCCGTGTTCCCCGCTTTGGTTTTCTCGTGCCCGATCGAAGCGCCCGGCGTCGGGGTGGCGGAACGGTGCGACGGTTGCGCCCTTCTCGATGCTTGGATCTGCAAACCGTGTCTGGTTTGATCCCAAGGGGTGGCGCGGACGGGTAGCGGGGGAGCGACATGGCAGGTCCGGGAGACGAGCCTTCTCTGAAGCCGCATGGCCGGTGGGGTGCGGCGCCGCTTCCTTGGCCGCTGTTGCTGATCGGATCGGCATGGCTTCTGATCGCGGGGCTGGGTGCGGTCACCGGGCTCTTTACCCTCGACGAGCTGATCTATGTGGCCGCGGCCGAGGCCTTTGCGTCGGATCTCTCGCTCTTGGTCAAGAACGGCTATGAAGAGTTCGGGGCCCGCGGTCTGCGGCTTTGGTTCCTTATCCCGACCGAAGATCAGACCGGGCTGACAGCGCAGTATCCGAGCGGCCATGCCATCGTCGCCGCGCCGTTCTTGCTGCTGATGGGCGTGCGCGGCCTCTTTCTGATGAACGCCCTGGCTGCGGTCGGGGTTCTCATGCTGACCTACTGGCTGGCGCGCCGGCTCTATGGCGACCGAGCCTTGGCGCTGACGGCGGCTCTCTTGCTCGGGGTGGCGACCTATTTGCCGGAATACGCCTTGGGCATCTGGCCCCATGCGCTTGCCGGTTTGGCCGTTCTCGGCACGACCTGCTGCACCGTGAATGCGGTTCTCGGCAAACCTGAGACCTCCGTCCGATGGGCGCTGATGGCCGGCTTGGCGCTCGGCTTCGCGGTGAACATCCGGGTCGATGCTGTGCTGATCGGCCCCCCGCTCGGGCTCTGGGCGCTTCTGTTCGCACAGCGGCCGTTCGGCCTTGCGGTGCCGGCCTTGTTGGGGCTCGCACCAGGCTTTGGGCTGGCGATGGCCCTCAACGCTGCGAAGTTCGGCGTCGTCTCCCCGATCAGCTATGGCAGCCCCGGAGGCAGCGCCGATCCGCTGACCTATCTCGCGCTCGGAGGCGTGCTGGCCGGCGGCCTCGTCCTGGTCGTGGGGTTGCGAACGCTGTCGAAGCGCGTCGCTCTCTGGCAGATCGCACTCGGACTGGGGCTGGCAGGCGTGGCGGCCCTGCTGACGTCGGAGACGCTCCGGAGCGCCCTCGCAGCCCAGCTCCATGGCCTGCACGTGCTTGTCTTTGACATGCGGGCGAGCACCGACATGCGACCGGGCGTGCTGCGCGATGCGGATGGTGGCGTTTCCTTCTGGGGGGTGCCGAAGAAAGCGCTTGCGCAGAGCCTGCCCTGGATCGGCCTGCTGGTCCTGTTGGCGCTCAGACGGCCTGATCGGCGGATCTGGGCTGGCCACGTGCTCTGCCTCTTTGCCGTGCTGCTCTGGCTCCCGGCCTATCTGCGGAGCGAGTGGCATGGCGGCTTCGGCGCCAATATGCGCTACTTCATCCCCATCCTGCCGTTCCTTGCGATCCTCGGCGCAGCGGCCATGCGCGAAGCGGCAAGGCTGGCCGGGGACGGACAGAGCCTCGCGCAGCCGGCCAGCATCGGTCTTGGGGTGGGTCTCCTCGCGCTTGCAACCGTTGCAGCGACCGCCACCGGAACGAGCCCGCTCGTGTTCCTTCAGCATGAACTTTCGCTGGGTCTGACGCTGGCCCTGACCGTGGCCACGCTCCTCGCCGCGCTTGCCCCGAAACCTGCGACCGCTTTCCTGCTGCGGGTGTGCCTCTTTGCGGCCATCGCCCTTTCGGTGGTGCTCGGAAGCCTGCTCGACCCGGCTCAAAGCCAGTTGCGCCGCGCCGGCATGGCGACGCTCGGCGCGCAGTTCGAAACCGCCCTAGCCCCGGTGGAGGGCAAGGCCCTGGTCTATGCCAATTTCGTCGAGCCCTTTGCCTTTGTCCTGCGCGATGAGGACACGCACCTCGCACTGATCGAGCTGAACCCGGACAACGCGATCGATCCCAAACTCATCACATCGGCCCTCGACAAGGGGTACCGGGTGTTCGGACATGCCCATCTCAGGAACTGGGTCTCGGCTGCTCTGCCGGAGCTGACGGCGACCCATCTGCCCACCACGGGTGACCACGGGCTGTGGGAATTCAGCCGTTAGACTCTCTCACGCGCCGCGCTGATTGAACGACGAAGAGACCGCAATGCAGACCAACACGTCTCTAGAACCGCAGGGCAGGGCGCCCCCCTCCGCGAAGGAGTGGGTGCTCACCGCTTTGGTCTCGGTCATCTGGATCGGCTTGGCGACCGTCGTCTTCAGCAAGGCAAGCGGCGATGATCTGGCATCGGTTTACTTGGCCGCGGTCTTCCATGGCCTGGACAGACCGGACCTGATCTATGACCACCATCCGGAGCATTTCTCCGACATCCTCTCCGACGAGTGGCGCGAGCAGGGCGTCGCGCGCGGACACAAAACCCCGGATCTGCTTCACCCTTACGTGCAACCGCCACTCTGGAGCGCTTTGCTGGCGCCCATAGCGCTGTCGCTTTCGTTCCCCGCGTTTCAAATGATCGCCCTGGCGATTGCAAACACCTGCTTGGTCCTTTGCGCACTGGTTGCCTGGCGGTTGTGGCGGCCGGATGCCTCGCCCGTCAAACACATGATCCTGTCGCTGGTGCTGCTAAGCTTCTCCTGGCCCTACTTCACCTCGATGCTGCTCGGGCAGATCCAGCCCGTCGTCACGTTGCTGATGCTGCTCGCGCTCGAGCGGGCCGCGGCGGGGCGTCCGGGTCAGGGCGGTCTGGCACTTGCGACGGCGGCCGCGCTGAAGGTGTCGCCCGCCGCCTTGGGTCTCTACTGGCTGGCGACAGGTCAGTGGCGGGCCGCAGGGTGGGCGGCAGTTTGGGGGATCGCCTGGCTTGGGCTGATGGTGGCGATCGTCGACTGGGCGCTGATCGAGGCCTTCCTCGACCGGCTCCAGGGCATGAGCGGGCAGGTCGTGCTCGGCACAATGAACATCAGCCTTCCGGTCGCTCTCTACTGGATGACCGACCCGGCACCGCTCGACTACACCATCCGCGTGGCCCCGGCGTGGTTCGGCCCGCTGACCGGCATCCTGCTCGTGGCGCTCATGCTGATCGCGGCCAACGCGGAACGCCGCGCCGATCCCGCTCGCGAGCGCCTGATCGGCCTGCCCATCGCACTGCTTGGGTCCCTCGTTCTGGCGCCCCTGGCTTGGGCGCACTACTTCACGATCGCCGTGCTCTTCCTGCCAGCGCTGCCACGGCTGATCGGGCGTCGTTGGGGGCTGGCGGTCGGGAGCGTTGCGTGGCTTCTCGTCTCGGCCCCGCTCGCGCTGCTCTGTGCTGGAGAAGACACCGTCCCACGGACCGCAACGGTTTATGCGCTCCTGCCGTTATCCGGTGTGCTTATTATCATGGGCGCGGGGCTCACTGCCCGCCTGAAGACCCGATGATCAAGGAGAGCGAAGACGGGGCAGAGCCATAAGGCACGGCGCAAAGGCGCGCCAACCCAGGCTCTCCGTCAATTGGTGCGGTCGAGAAGACTCGAACTTCCACGGGTTTTACCCCACAGCGACCTCAACGCTGCGCGTCTACCAATTCCGCCACGACCGCATCGGAGACCGGCGCGAGATAGCAGGCCGCATCGCTGTTGTGAAGCCCCCCTGCCGCGATTTCCCGCGCTGCCCGAGGTGTTGCCAGACAGGGTCCACAGGCCGTAAGCCACGGGCATGGTGGAATGGATCATCCGCGACGGGCTGACACCCTATGACGAAGCGCTCGGCTTCATGGAGGCCCGGGTCGATGCGATCCTGGCCGGTAAGGCGCCCGAATGCCTGCTGCTGCTCGAACACCCGCCCCTCTACACGGCGGGCACCAGCGCGAAGCCGGACGATTTGCTGACCCCCGATCGCTTCCCCGTGTTCCAGGCGCGGCGCGGGGGGCAATACACCTATCACGGTCCGGGCCAGCGCGTGGTTTATGTGATGCTCGACCTGCGAGAGCGGGGCCGCGATGTGCGGCGCTTCGTGCACGCGCTCGAGGCCTGGGTGATCGCGGCACTGGCGGAATTCCACATCACCGGCGAGACGAGGCCAGACCGGGTCGGTGTCTGGGTCCGCCGGCCCGAAAAAGCGCCGCTCCCTGATGGCACGCCCGCCGAGGACAAGATCGCCGCCATCGGGGTCCGCATCCGGCGTTGGGTCAGCTTTCACGGGCTTTCAATCAATGTTGAACCGGATCTGACGCATTTCGAGGGCATCGTGCCTTGTGGAATCACCGGACATGGGGTGACCAGCCTGGTCGATCTCGGTCTTCCCATTACATTGGGGGATCTCGACGCCGCCTTGCGCCGAACCTATGCAAGAACGGTGGATACAGCTCTGAGACAGGACTTGATGACAGTTGTAGACGTCAAGTGTTTGTGATCCTCGAGGTCCGCGGGTATGATCGCACCGTCCAGAGCTGGCAAACCAGTCGGGCCGTCAAATGGGAGAATGGACTGAAATGATCAAGACGATGGTACAAGGCGCGCTCGTCGTCGCGCTGATGGGAGTGGCCGGGGCGGCCCAGGCCGGAGACGCGGCCAAAGGCGAGAAGGTCTTCCGCAAGTGCAAAGCCTGCCATGTGGTCGACAAGGAGCAGAACAAGGTTGGCCCCCACCTGGTCGGTATCGTCGACCGTTCGGTGGCGAGCGTCGAGGGCTACAAGTACTCCAAGGCCATGGTCGCCTGGGGCGAAGGCAAGACCTGGGATGAAGAGACACTCGCGGAGTATCTCGCGGCACCCAAGAAGGTCGTCAAAGGCACCAAAATGGCGTTCGGCGGTCTGCGCAAGGAAGCGGATCTGGCCAATGTCATCGCCTATCTGAAAGGCGCGGGCGGGTCCTGAGGACCAGCATCGCCGATGACTGCAACGGTCGCGGATCCCCTCCGCGGCCGATTTGCATAGAGCGGAAGGCCGCTCCGCGAGCCGGCTGAACCACCCCCTTATTGGTGCGATGCGACACCGTGCCCGCCCGATTCGGCGCCGGAAGAGGCCCGCTTTGCTTGCGCGGGCCGGGCCGCTCACGGTAACCCAGATGTGAAATGTTGAATTCCCGGCCGAGGCTGGGCTGAACGAAGTGGGAGACGGCGGATGGCCGATGCGGCAGTTCACGCGACTGACCAGGAGCACAAGCGGGACTTCTTCACCCGCTGGTTCTGCTCGACGAACCACAAGGATATCGGGATCCTCTACATCTTCACGGCCGGTCTGGTCGGGCTGATCTCGGTTGCCTTCACGTGGTACATGCGCCTCGAGCTCATGGAGCCGGGCGTGCAGTACATGACGATGGAGGACGGTTCTCCGAACGGCCACCTCTGGAACGTGCTGATCACGGGCCACGGGCTGACGATGATGTTCTTCGTCGTCATTCCGGCGCTGTTCGGCGGTTTCGGGAACTACTTCATGCCGCTGCACATCGGTGCGCCGGACATGGCGTTCCCGCGGCTGAACAACCTCTCGTTCTGGCTCTACTTCTCCGGCTGCGTGATGCTGATCATGTCGCTCTTCGTGCCGGGCGGGAACAGCCAGCTTGGTTCGGGCGTGGGCTGGGTGCTCTATGCGCCGCTCTCAACCCGTGAGGCGGGCATGTCGACCGACTTCGCGATCTTCGCGGTCCACCTCTCGGGTGCGTCCTCGATCCTCGGCGCGGTCAACATGATCACCACCTTCCTGAACATGCGCGCCCCGGGCATGAGCCTGATGAAGGTTCCGCTGTTCGCCTGGTCGATCTTCGTGACCGCCTTCCTGATCCTGCTGGCGCTGCCGGTGCTGGCCGGCGCCATCACCATGCTGCTGACCGACCGGAACTTCGGCACCACGTTCTTCGATCCGGCCGGCGGCGGCGACCCGGTGCTCTACCAGCACATCCTGTGGTTCTTCGGCCACCCCGAGGTGTACATCCTGATCGTGCCCGCCTTCGGCATCATCAGCCACGTGATCTCGACCTTCTCAAAGAAGCCAGTGTTCGGCTACTCCGGCATGGTGTTCGCGATGGTGGCGATCGGTGCGCTCGGCTTCGTTGTGTGGGCCCACCACATGTACACCGTGGGCATGAGCCACAACGCCCAGGCCTATTTCATGCTGGCGACCATGGTCATCGCGGTACCGACGGGCATCAAGATCTTCTCCTGGATCGCGACGATGTGGGGCGGCTCGATCGAGTTCAAGACGCCGATGCTCTGGGCGCTCGGCTTCCTGTTCCTGTTCACCGTGGGCGGTGTGACCGGCATCGTGCTCAGCCAGGCCGGCATCGACCGCGCCTATCACGACACCTACTACGTGGTCGCGCACTTCCACTATGTGATGTCGCTGGGCGCCGTCTTTGGCATCTTCTGCGGCATCTACTACTGGATCGGCAAAATGTCCGGTCGCCAGTACCCGGAGAAATGGGGCCAGTGGCACTTCTGGACCATGTTCATCGGCGCCAACCTGACCTTCTTCCCGCAGCACTTCCTCGGGCGGCAGGGCATGCCCCGGCGCTATATCGACTATCCTGAGGCCTTCGAGTACTGGAACGTGATCTCGACCTATGGCGCGCTGATCTCTGGTGCCTCGTTCATCTTCTTCCTCTACATCGTCTACTACACGCTGACGAAGGGCGAGAAGGTGACCGAGAAGAACTACTGGGATGACCAGTACGCGACGCTCGAGTGGACCCTGCCCAACCCGCCGCCGGAGCACACCTTCGAGACGCTTCCGAAGCGCGAGGATTGGGACAAGCAGCCGGCGCACTGATCCCAATGGCTGGACACGACACAGCGGCCGGGGCAAGCGCTCCGGCCGCGCTGCGTTCTGACTGGATCGACTGGGAAGAGCGCGCAGATCCGCCGGTTTATCAGGTCGCGCTCTGGCCGAACCGCTCACTGGGGCATCGCGGGCAGCGGGGCGTGATCGCCATCGCGGCGGCCGGGTTCTGCCTGCCGCTGGCAGCCGCTGCCGGAACCATGGCGTTCTGGGGGCTGCTGCCGTTCTGCGCGGCCGCCGTTCTCGTCCTCTCCGTGGCGTTTCGCCGCCGCAACCGGGATGCGAGTTTGTCGGAGGTGTTCTCGCTCTGGCGGGACGAGGTCCGGGTGGAGCGACGCGAGCCCTCGGGCCGCGTGCGCCGCTGGCGCGCGGTGCCGCAGTTCCTTTGCCTGACGCTCCACGCGCGGGCGCGCATCCGCAACTATCTCACGCTGACCGGCGGCGGGAGGGAGATCGAGCTCGGCGCGTTCCTCGCCTCGGACGAACGGGTCGCGCTGAAGCAGGAGATCGAACGGGCGCTCGCTCGTCTTCCCTGATCTCTCCGCGGTTCCCAGCGCGGGCGCAGACCGTTAGAACGAGGCGCGCGACCTAGGGAGAGAGCCATGGCGGACCCGCTCGGAAAGCCCTCGGAGGACCGGGACGAGGACGAGTACGAGCTCGATCCGGGGCTGGTCACCGCGGTCCTCGACGCCGTTGAAACCGCAGACCGCGCCACCGCCGTCCGCCTGATCGAACCCCTCCACGTCGCCGACCTCGCCGATCTCACCGAGCAGATCTCCGCCTCCAAGCGCCGCGCCTTTCTGAGCCTCGTCTGGGACGACATCGACAAGGATGTGCTGGCGGAGCTCGGCGAGAACATCCGCGACGAGCTGGTCGCCGATCTCGACCCCACCATGCTGGCCGAGGCGGTCAAGGACCTGGAGACGGACGACGCCGTCTACGTGCTCGAAGGGCTGGAGGACGAGGCCAAGGACGCCGTCGTCGATGCGCTCGAACCCGAAGACCGGGTGATCATCGAGAAATCGCTCACCTATCCGGAGTATTCCGCCGGCCGCCTGATGCAGTCGGAGTTCGTCAAGGCGCCGCCGTTCTGGACCGTCGGCCAGATGATCGACCAGATGCGCGCGGACGACGACCTGCCGGAGCAATTCTACGACGTCTATATCGTCGATGCCGCGATGAAGCCGCTCGGCAGCATCCCGCTCTCGAAAATCCTTGGCAACCCGCGGCCCGTGAGCCTCGACAGCCTGATGATCGAGAAGGACCGCACGCTGCATGTGGAAGATGAGCAGGAGGACGTCGCCTACGCCTTCAACCAGTACCACTTGGTGTCCTGTCCGGTGGTCGACGACGATGGCCGCCTGGTCGGCGTGATCACCATCGACGATGCCATGGAGGTGCTGGAGGAAGAAGCCGAGGAGGACATGCGCCGCCTCGCCGGTGTGGGCGACGAGGAGATCACCGACCGGGTCTGGGCGATCACCAAGCGCCGATTCCCATGGCTCGCCGTCAATCTCGTGACAGCGATTCTGGCCTCCGCGGTGATCGCCCTCTTCGACACCGTGATCGCGCAGTTCGTGGCCCTGGCGGTGTTGATGCCGATCGTCGCCTCGATGGGGGGCAACGCGGCGACCCAGACGCTGACGGTGGCCGTGCGCGCGATCGCGACCCGCGACCTCACGCCCACCAATATGCTTCGCATCGTCGGACGCGAGGGCCTGGTCGGGCTGATAAACGGCATAATCTTCGCGGTGATCATCGGTGTGGCGGCGGGTCTATTGTATCAGAGCCCGGTGCTCGGTGGGGTGATCGCGGTGGCCATGGTGGTGAACATGCTGGTGGCAGGGCTCGCCGGGATCCTCATCCCCATCGGGCTGGAGCGCGTCGGTGCCGACCCTGCGCTCGCCTCGGGTACCTTCGTGACCACGGTGACGGATGTGGTCGGCTTCTTCGCCTTTCTGGGCCTCGCCGCCCTGGTCCTGATCTAGCCGCCCCTTGACGTGAGCCCCTCGCGGCCTTCCATAGGGCGACCGGACAAAGGAGCGCCCATGACCCCGATCCCCGACAGCATCGACGCCACGCAAGACATGCTGGCGGGCACTGGCTATGTCTGCGGGCGTGGCCTCGCGACGGTTGCGTTCCTGGCGCTGAGCCTCGGGCGGCCCCTGTTCCTCGAAGGCGAGGCGGGCGTCGGCAAGACCGAGATCGCCAAGGCGCTGGCTGCGGCCCTTGGGCGGCGGCTCATCCGGCTGCAATGCTATGAGGGCCTGGATGCGGCCTCGGCAGTCTATGAGTGGAACTATCCCGCCCAGATGATCGAGATCCGCCTGGCCGAGGCGACAGGGGCCTCCCGCGAGACCCTCACGGCGGATCTCTTCTCCGAACGCTTCCTCACACGGCGGCCCTTGCTCGAGGCGATGCAACCCCAGGAGGGCGGCCCGCCGGTGCTGCTGATCGACGAGCTCGACCGCACGGACGAGCCTTTTGAGGCGTTCCTGCTCGAGGCGCTCAGCGATTTCCAGGTGACGATTCCGGAGCTTGGCACGGTCAAAGCGCCGGAGCCGCCTATCGTCATCCTGACCTCGAACCGCACCCGCGAGGTGCACGACGCGCTCAAGCGCCGCTGCCTCTATCACTGGGTCGACTACCCGGACATGGCACGGGAGCTCGCGATCCTGGAGGCGCGCGCGCCCGAGGTCTCCCGCCGGCTCTCCGAAGAGGTCGTCGCCTTCGTCCAGCGCCTGCGCACCGAGGATCTGTTCAAGAAGCCAGGGGTCGCCGAGACCATCGACTGGGCGCGCTGCCTCGTGGCGCTCGATGCCGTGGCGCTCGACCCGGAGACCGTCTCCAACACCCTCGGCGCGCTGCTGAAATATCAGGACGACATCGCGCGCCTCCAAGGCTCCGAGGCGAGCCGCATCCTCGATCAGGTCCAGGCGGGCCTCACCTCCGCCGCATGATCCTCTATCGCCCGACAGGCCGTGCGGAGCTCGACCTCGTGGCGGCGTCGGACTGGCGCGCCTGGCCGCCTCGGTTGCCGGACCAGCCGATCTTCTACCCCGTCCTCAGCTTTGACTATGCCGAGAAGATCGCGCGGGACTGGAACTCAACCCAAACGGCCCCAGCAAACGAGGGCTTCGTGACCCGCTTCGAGATCGACGCCGCTCTCTTTCGCGCCCGCATGCCAGCGATTGCGATGCAGCGGACGCCGGAGCCGACCCACCCTGGCACGCCCGGCTGTTGGTTCGGCGAAGAGCCCACGATGCCGGCGGAATACGACTGGCCGATCTTCACCTTTCCCCACCAGCCTTGCCGCGGATTTCAGGTGCCGATGCATTTCTATGTGCAGATCAGCCTGCAATACCTGCCGCGGGTTCGGGCTGCCGGAAAGATGCACTGAGTATGGAACAGTCAGGGTAGGAACGATGGACACCGGTAGACGGCGAAACGCTCGCACGGCCCAGTCTTCCGAACCGGCACCACCGGGAGATCGACGGGATCATGGCTGAGATTGCGGTGGCCGAGTGCAGCTGGCGGGTCACCTGTCTTGTTGATGTCCCACCGGTTTGCAGCACAGGGCAGACGCCCCGGATTCAGATGTCGAAGACGAACGCGTCCAGATCGAACGAGAGCGACCCGGTTCCGACGTCGATCAGATCGTCCGACACGGATATGCCGCCGAAGTCCGCGACCGCAAAGGCCGATCCCGAGACGACATCCCCCGCCAGGTCAGCCGTGACCGAAGAGAACGACCCCGAGGACCCGGTGTACGCGCTGGCGCTGACGGAAATCGAAGAGAACCCGGAGCCGGAGGCGGAGAAGCTTCCGCCCGCGGAGGCAAAACCGCTCGGCGCGCTCGGGGCTGGCGCGAGCCCTTCGAGATCGATCGCGAGCACGGTTGGCTCAAAGTCGATGAACACGGACGTGTCGATCTCCAGGGGGGTGGGACGTGTGAACGCAGTCCGGTCGAACGCAGACAACTCGAAGCTCTTGGATATGAGCATGAGAGGGCTCCCTCACTTGGGTTTCTGGCGCGCCTGGAGGGTAGGCCACAACCCATGCGTGTTTTCCATGAGTATTCGCCGTAAATTTGATGATTTTCGACGTATTTCGTGCGGTTATCGGACCGTTCTATCAACCCATGGATGATCCATACGCGAAGGGAATGACCTGATGGGGATCGCGATCCCGGAGAACGGCCGGCTGGCCACCAACATCGTGCATTTCGCGCGGGCCTTGCGGGCGGCGGGGCTGCCGGTGGGGCCCTCCCGCGTGGCGGAGGCGCTGCGGGCCGTCGAGGCCGGCGGGATCGGCCATCGCACGGATTTCTACCACATGCTGGCGGCCTGTTTCCTGTCGCGGCGAGAACAGAGGCCCGTGTTCGACCAGTGCTTCCAGCTCTTCTGGCGGGACCCGCAGCTGCTCGAGAAGGCCATGGGGTTGATGCTGCCGGAGATCCGGGCGCCCGGCCACGACCGTCCCAAACAGGCGGGCGAGGACCGCGCGGCAGCGGCGCTGACAGCAGGCTCCGAGCCACCGCCCGAGCGCGCCCCTGAAGAGACCGAGGAGATCGAGATCGACGCGGCCTTCACCGTCTCCTCGACCGAAGCACTCCGGGCCCGCGATTTCGAGCAGATGACGGTGGCCGAGCTGGCCGAGGCCCGCCGTGCCATCGCCCGGCTGTCGCTGCCGATCAAGCCGATCGCGGCGCGGCGCACCCGGCCCGATCCGCGCGGGCGGCTGCCCGATTGGCGGGCGACCATGCGGGGTGCCATGCGTGCGGGCGGCGACATCCACCGGTTCGAGACCCGGGCCCGGCGCCTGCGCTGGCCGGCGCTGGTGGTGCTCTGTGACATCTCGGGGAGCATGGCCGGCTACAGCCGGATGCTGCTGCACTTCCTCCACGCCGCGGCGAATGCCAAAGGTGCGGGCTGGTCGCGCCTCCACGCCTTCACCTTCGGCACACGGCTGACCAACATCACCCGCCACCTCGCGCACCGGGATGTCGACGAGGCACTGGCCGCCGCAGGGCGCGAGGTTGTGGACTGGGAGGGCGGGACCCGGATCGGCGCTTGTCTCGAAGCGTTCAACCGCGACTGGTCGCGCCGAGTGCTGGGGCAGGGGGCGGTGGTGCTGCTGATCACCGATGGGCTCGACCGCGACGACCCCGACCGGCTCGGCAAGGCAGCCGAGCGGCTCTCGCTCTCGTGCAAACGGCTGATCTGGCTGAATCCGCTCCTGCGCTGGGACGGGTTCGAGGCTCGTGCCGGTGGGGTGCGGGCCCTGCTGCCCCATGTGGACAGCATCCGTTCGGCCCACTCCATCGCGAGCCTGGATGAGCTCGCCGCCGCGCTCTCCCGCGGCGACGATCGGGGCGAGCATGCCCGGCTGATGCGGGGCATGCGTGCGTGATCAGAGCGCTTTGTCCGTGATCGCGTGGGTCCATGCCCCTTCGGGCGCTGCCGTGATCACCGGGTCTGAGCCGCCCTTCATCAGCGTCTCGACCGTCCGCTCATAGTCGGCCGGATCGAGCGCGCCGTTCGAGCCTGCGGTCAGCTTGGCGATCTCGCCCATCATCCGCTTCTGGTGCTTCTCGGTCTGGGCGCCGGTGGCGTCGTTGTCGAGCACGATCTCGGCGGCCTCGTCCGGGTTCTCCTCGGCCCATTTCCAGCCGCGCATACTGGCCCGCACAAAGCGCACCATTTTGTCGGCGAAGGCCGGGTCGGCGAGCTGGTCCTCGAGGACGTAGATACCGTCCTCCAGCGTGGAGACGCCCTGATCTTCGTATTTGAAGACCACGAGGTCATCCGGGCTCAGGCCCGCATCGATGACCTGCCAGTACTCGTTGTAAGTCATGGTGGAGATGCAGTCGGCCTGCTTCTGGAGCAGCGGGTCGACGTTGAAGCCCTGCTTCAGCACGGTCACGCCGTCGGCGCCGCCATCGGTCGGGATGCCGAGCTGGCTCATCCAGGAGAGGAACGGGTACTCGTTGCCGAAGAACCAGACGCCCAGGGTCTTGCCGCGGAAATCCTCGGGCGAGGTGATCCCGGTGTCTTTCCGGCAGGTCAGCATCATGCCCGAGCTCTTGAAGGGCTGCGCGATGTTCACCAGTGCCAGCCCCTTCTCGCGCGAAGCCAGCGCCGAGGGCATCCAGTCGAGCACCACATCGGCGCCACCGCCGGCGATCACCTGGGCGGGCGCGATGTCTGGCCCGCCGGGCTTGATCTCGACCTCGAGGCCTTCCTCCGAATAGAAGCCCTGGTCCGCCGCCACATAGTACCCGGCAAACTGCGCCTGGGTGACCCATTTCAGCTGGAGCACCACTTTGTCGGCGGCCCCTGCCATCCCAGCCGTCAGCGCCATGGCAAGGCTGAACGCGATGGTCCGTTTCATATCTACCTCCTTGTTGGTGTTGGTTCCCGCTTCCGGGCTCCTCCTGCGAACTAGCGCCGCATCGATGGATGCCAGAATGTGACGAAGCGCTCGATCAGTGCAACCGCGCCGAAGAGCAGCGAGCCCGCGAGTGCCGCCACAGCGATCTCGGCCCAGACGGTGTCGAGCGCGAGCCGGCCGATCTCGGTCGAGATGCGGAACCCGATGCCGGTGATCGGGGTGCCGAAGAACTCCGCCACGATGGCGCCGATAAGCGCGAGCGTGGTGCAGAGCTTCAACCCGTTGAAGATGTGCGGCGCGGCGGCGGGCAGGCGGAGCTTCCAGAGTGTCTGCCAATAGCCGGCCGCATAGGTCTGGAGGAGCTCCCGGCTGGTGCGGTCGGCCGCAGAGAGCCCCTGCATGGTGTTCACCAGCACCGGAAAGAAGCACATCACCACCACCACGGCCGCCTTGGACTGCCAGTCGAAGCCGAACCACATCACCATGATCGGCGCGATACCGACGATGGGGAGGGCTGCAGCGAGGTTGCCGATGGGCAATAGCCCGCGCTGCAGAAAGGGCGAGCGGTCGATGGCGAGCGCGACCAGGATGGCAGCGCCGCAGCCCATGACATAGCCGGGCAGCACCGAGCGGATCACTGTTTGCACGAAATCCGCCCACAGCATGCCGGTGTTGCTGGTGATCGCGGCCCAGATCGCCGAGGGCGGCGGCAGGATCACGGCCGGCACCGCGAGCCCGCGCACCAGAAGCTCCCACAGCGCCAGCAAGGTTGCCCCGAAAATCGCCGGCACCAGGTAGCGTGCGGCGGGCGTCTCGGCCCGGCAGAGCCGTGCGTTCAGCCACCATCCGACCAGCCAGAGCACGACCGCCGCGCCGATCACCAGCCCTCGAGAGACGGGCTCGAAATCGAGACGGACGGCGCTGATGCCCAAGGCCAGGTCACCGATCAGCATCAGGCAGTCCTCCGACCAATGGCCAGCCGCTCGATCAGGCCGAGGAGCCCGACCAGCAGCCCTGCGCAGATGGCGGCCCCGACCAGCGCCGACCAGATGATCAGCACCTGGCCGTAATAGCTCCCGTTCAACATCCGCGCACCAAAGCCGCCTTGGGCACCGGTCGGCAGCTCTCCGATGATCGCGCCCACCAAAGCGATGGCGATGGCGATCTTGAGGCTTGGGAACAGGAACGGCAGCGACGCCGGCAGCCGCAGCCGCCAGAAGATCTGCGAGGGCGAGGCGTTGTAGGTGCGCATCAGGTCGAGCTGCATCGCGTCTGGCGCCCGCAGCCCCTTGGTCATGCCCACCACCACGGGAAAGAACGACAGATAGGCCGAGATCGAGGCCTTTGCGATCAGCCCCGAGATCCCGATATTGTAGAGCACCACGATGATCATCGGCGCCACGGCCAGGATGGGCACGGTCTGAGACGCAATGATCCAAGGCATCACGCTCATATCCATCGCACGGCTGTGCACGATCCCGATGGCCAGCGCCATGCCGAGCACAACGCCCATGGCAAAGCCGAGCAGCGTCGCCTCCAGCGTGATCCAGGCGTGGTAGACCAGCGAGCGCTTGGAGGTGAGCCGCTTCTCGACCGTGGTCTCCCAGATCTCCACCGCCACCTGATGGGGCGCGGGCAGCACCGGGCGGTCCTGGCGCATGGTGTTGGCGACAAGCTCGGCAAAGCCGATCTCGGTGCCTGCGCGCTCGGCCTGATCCCGCTCCCACGCTGCGTTCATGAAGACCGCGCCGAGATACCAGACGGCCACAAGCGCCGCGAGGATGGTGAGGATCGGGAGCGCTGTCCTCATCGCGGGCCGTCTTCCATGTCAGAGCGCAAGTTCAGGGTCTCGTCCAGCATCCGGCCCCAGTACACAAGCACCAGGATGACGACCCAGATCGGCCCGGTGAGCGCCATGATGCCGATCACCGTCGGCGCAATCCCGAAAAGCGCCAGGACAAAGCCGATGCCGAGGATCCAGACCCAAAAGCGGAAGACAGGCTCCACCCGCCGGACAAAGCGGCGCCCCGGGGTTTTCTCAATGGGGTCGGAGGCGGTCATGCATCCACCCATCTGCAAGGGCACTCAGGCGCGCGCCGCGCTGCAGCGATGAACAAACCTTCAGTCGTCATAGCTGTGCCCGGCGCGGAGGCCGTCCCTCACCCGGCGCGCGATGGCGAGGAACTCCGGGCTCTCGCGAATGTCGAGCGGGCGCTCGGCGGGCAGCGTGCTGTCGATCACGTCGATGATCCGTCCGGGACGCGGGGACATCACCACGATACGGGTCGAGAGATAGACCGCCTCCGGGATCGAATGGGTTACGAACCCCACCGTCTTACCCGTCCGCGCCCAAAGCGCCAGGAGCTGTTCGTTGAGGTGATCGCGCACGATCTCGTCGAGCGCGCCGAAGGGCTCGTCCATCAGCAAGAGATCCGCGTCGAAGCTCAGCGCGCGGGCGATCGAGGCGCGTTGCTGCATGCCCCCCGAAAGCTGCCAAGGGTATTTGCGCGCAAAGCCTGTGAGGCCGACGAGCTCGAGCACCTGCTCGGTGCGGGCCATCCGCTCGGCCTTGGCGACCCCCATGATCTCGAGCGGCAGACGGATGTTCGCCCCCACGGTGCGCCAAGGATAGAGCGCGGGTGCCTGGAACACATAGCCATAGGAGCGGGCGCGGCGGGCCTCCTCCGGGCTCATGCCGTTGACCGTGATGCTGCCCGCAGTCGGGTGTTCGAGCGCGGCCACGACCCGCAGGAAAGTGGTCTTGCCGCAGCCAGATGGCCCGATGAAGGAGACAAAGTCCCCGCGATTAATTGTCAGATCGACGCCCGAGAGCGCATGCACCGGCCCGTCCGCGGTCTCGAAGGTGAGGGACAGCCCCTCTGCCTTGATTGCCGGCAGAGCCCCTTTGGCAGTGTCAACGGCATGCTCGGTCATGCGGTCCTCGGTCTCTGAGCCCGGCGCCATGCGGTCAGGAGGTCCGCGGCGCCGGGGCCGCCTCCATGGGGCCGAAGAACATGGCAATCATCCGGCTCCGTCCGACCTGACCGATCACCTCGCCGAACGCGGTGTAGGCGAAGAAGAGGATCACGAGCCAAAGCTGGATCGCGGCGAAGCGGGCCCAGCTGAACGCACTGACCTCATGCTCCAATCCGGCCGCGAAGCCATACTCGCCGGTGGCGGCGGCGACCAGCGCCTCGGCCAGCCGGAAGAGGAAGGTCACCGCCACATAAAGCGCAGTCTTCCATGCCACGTTCCAGATCAGCGGCCGGTCGGGATAGCGGTTGAAGAAGGGCAACTTGTCCGCGACGATCACGGCCTTGCCGCACACCATGGCCGCAAAGGTGGCCGCCGCATGGGCCCCCCAGCCAGCGCCGGCCTTCTCCGCCAACAGCGCGACCGTCAACACGATCACGTTGAAGCTGATGATGAAGAACACCGTCGGCGGGAGCATGTGCTTGAACTCCCGCATGAAGAACTCGGTCGGTTTGGCCACGTTAAAAGCTCCTCACATGGGCCAAGATGCTTGTGACGGGGCATCGCCGGCGCATCAACACCCAAACTCTTGCCGGTCGAAGACAAATTCGGGAGGGGCCGTGCACCGCTCTAGTGGGTATGGCACTGAACCCGTCGCTATGCCGAAAGCATCTCCGCTAAGCTCTGATACGATCTGGTTCCTGGCGAGCCTGAGCGAGCCGCATCTAAAACCCCCGCCCGTCTGTTTGGTCACTGGGTTATAGGTGTTCGATCCATAGTTGAAGCAAAGGTCAGCGTCCTCAAGTTTCCACGCGCCGGGAAGCGCTCGACGATTTCCTGGGTACCACAGCCAGACACGGTCCGTGGTTTCGAAGTATGTCACCTGAAACCCGTGACCCTTTATGAGGGGATTTCCCTCCGGCGGGCCGAAGCTCAAGTAGGTCTGACCGGTTTGAGGATAGTTTGGGCTTGAGTGCTCGCGCGCCACGATCCCGCCGCTGCATGCCAGCTCCGCCACCACGACCCCGTTCGCTGCAATCGTCTTCTTTATCGGCGCAACGGGCTTCCCAACACCCAATTGTTGGCACGGCGCCGCAATGTCGGCATCCGTCGCATCTGCGCGCGCATAGACGGTCATCCGAGCGATGGGGCCGTCCAGTGACATGCTCCGCATGAACGCTGGCACAGTCGCCAACCGGCGCTCGGTCGTCGCAGAGGTCGGCAGACGCTCGGGATCGTGAGACCCCGTGCAGGCCGTCAGCGCCAATGCCGCGGCCAGAACGACCAAAGCACCGCCCAACCTCACCTCAGACCCCTGAAGGGATGTTCATAGGATCGCGCTCGATCTTGCGCGGAGAGGTGAGCGCTTTCCAGGTGGACAGCGCTTTGTGCGCCGAGGGGAAGGCCGGGCGCGGCACGAAGCGGCCCCGTCCGGGCTGCGGCTGACTGTTCTGGCCGTGGGCCCAGACCACATCGCCGCGCGAGAGCGTGTAGCGCGCCTGAGCCGTCACCTCCATGCCTTCGAACACGTTGTAATCGATGATGGATTTCTGGGTGGCAGCGGAGATCGTCTTGGAGATCGTCGGATCCCACACCACAAGATCCGCGTCCGCCCCCGGGACGATCGCGCCCTTCTTGGGGTAGACGTTCAGGATCTTGGCGATGTTCGACGAGGTCACGGCGACGAATTCGTTCGGCGTGAGGCGCCCGGTGTCCACCCCTTGGGTCCAGAGCACGGCGAGCCGCTCCTCGAGCCCGCCCGTGCCGTTCGGGATCATCGGAAAACCCGCATCGCCCATGTGCTTCTGCTCCGTGGTGAACGCAGCATGGTCCGTCGCCACCACCTGGAGCGACCCTGCCGAAAGCCCGGCCCAAAGGCTTGCCTGGTGCTCCTTGTTCCGGAAGGGCGGAGACATCACCCGCCGCGCTGCGTACTCCCAGTCGCGGTTGAAGTACTCGCCCTCGTCCAACGTCAGGTGTTGAACCAGCGGTTCGCCATAGACGCGCATCCCCTTCTGCCGCGCGCGCCGGATCGCCTCATGCGCCTGCTCGCAGGAGACGTGGACGATATAGAGCGGCACGCCAGCCGCATCGGCAATCATGATGGCGCGGTTGGCGGCCTCGCCCTCGACCTCGGGCGGGCGGGAATAGGCATGGCCCTCGGGACCGGTGACGCCTTCTTCCATGTATTTCTTCTGGAGTTCGGCCACGATGTCGCCGTTCTCGGCATGGACCAGCGGCAGGGCGCCGAGCTCGGCGCAGCGTTTGAACGAGGCGAACATCTCGTCGTCCTCGACCATCAGGGCGCCTTTGTAGGCCATGAAGTGCTTGAACGTGTTCACCCCGCGGCGAACGATCTCCTCCATCTCGGTGAAGATCTGCTCGGACCAGCCGGTGATCGCAACGTGATAGCCAAGATCGACGCAGATCTGATGGCCGGATTTCTTGTGCCAGTCGTCGAAGGCTGTCAGCAGCGAGCCGTCCGCGCCCGGCAGCACGAAATCCACCAGCATGGTGGTCCCGCCCGAGGCCGCCGCGAAGGTGCCGCTCTCGAAGGTTTCGGCAGCGGTCGTGCCCATGAAGGGCATTTCGAGATGCGTGTGCGGGTCGATTCCGCCCGGGATGACATAGGCCCCCTCGGCATCGATCACCTCGTCGCCCGAGAGGTCCGGGCCGATCTCGCGGATCACCTCGCCGTCGACCAGCACATCCGCCGTCCACGTCCGGTCCGCGGTCACCACCGTGCCGCCCTTGATCACCTTGGTCATGGTTAGAGAGTCTCCCCGGTCTGTGCGGCCGCTGGCGCCCCGCTTGCAGTGTCGTTTGCGTTGCCGCCCAGAGGGGCAGGCACAGCGAACCAGTTTACCACCCTGCCGTCCCTGTTTGGTGCGACGAGGGTCCCGCTGTCGCGGTCGTAGTGCATGATGCGGTAGCCGTGGCTCACGAGCAAGGATTGGCAGGCCGCATCGCGCGCGTTTGTCTCGACCATCAGCATCGGCCGGGAGTCCTTCAGAGTGCAGGTCATGCCTTCGAGAACTTCGAGCTCATAGCCTTCCACATCGATCTTCACGCCATCCGGCTCGAGGCCCAGACTATCGAACGTCGCCACCTGAACCTCGACCTGTCGCACAGACGGGGCCCGGCCGACACTGTCAGCTAGGTTGTTGGCTTGTTGGGTCGCAACATCGGCCAGCATCGAGGCCCGCGTTGTGATGGGCAGGGCACCGACCACCGGTACATGCAAGGTGAGGCAACCGGGTTCTGCGCCCAACCCGCGCCGATCCAGCGTGAAACGCCGGCCGATCAACTTGGCGACAAAAGCGAGATCGCTCCAAAGCGCCGGGTTCGGCTCAAAGGACAGGATGCGGTGGCGCGGCAGCAGGAAGGCAAACGCGACCGCCGCCTGTCCGCCATTGGCGCCGATGTCCACGATCAGACCATCGCGGTCGGAAAGGCGTGCAAAGGCCCTGAAATCGGGATCGTCTGGGCGGCGCAGCACGTATTGGACGATTAGCCCCGCCCGGCGCACCAGACCATAGAGCCATGGGTTGGAGAGCCAGCTGCGAGCACGGGAGATCACATGGTCGCGGACAGGCATCCTAAGCCGCGCGGTGCCCGCGAAGATGGCGTTCGGCACACCGCCTGGCTTCGGTCATATGCGCCGAGCGGCCTGCTTTCATTCCACGATCTCCGCCGTTTCGAGGACGGCGTGGAGGAGGACATTGGCGCCCTTCTCGGCCCATTCCGGGGTGATCTCTTCGGCCTCGTTGTGGGAGAGCCCGTCGACGCAGGGGCACATGATCATCGCCGTTGGCGCCACCCGGTTGATCCAGCAGGCGTCATGGCCCGCGCCGCTGACGATGTCGCGGTGGGAGTAGCCAAGCGCCTCGGCCGCTCCGCGCACGGCTCCCACGCAGCCATGGTCGAACTCCGGCGGGTCGAAGCTGCCCACCACCTCGGTCTCCACGGTCAACCCCAGCGCCTCGATCATGCCCGGCGCCTCCGCCGCGAACCGGTCCAGCATCGCCTGGAGCACCGGCATGAGGTGCGAGCGGAAGTCGACGGTGAAGACCACCTGGCCAGGGATGATGTTGCGCGAGTTGGGGTAGACGTCGATATGCCCGATGGCGCCGACCGCGTTGGGCTGGTGCTCCATGGCGATCTCGTGCACGAGTTCCGTGATCTGCGCGAGGCCGCGGCCGGCATTGCGGCGCATAGGCATGGGTGTGGAGCCGGTGTGGCTTTCCTTGCCGGTCACGGTGCACTGGATCCAGCGCAATCCCTGGCCGTGGGTCACGACACCGATGTCCACGCCCTCGGCCTCCAGGATCGGCCCCTGTTCGATGTGCAGCTCGAAGAAGGCGTGCATCTTGCGCGCGCCCACCTCCTCGTCACCCTTCCAGCCGATGCGCACAAGCTCGTCGCCCAGCCGTTTGCCCTCGGCGTCCACCTTGTCATAGGCCCAGTCGAGCGTGTGGATACCCGCGAACACCCCCGAAGCGAGCATGGGCGGGGCGTAGCGGGTGCCCTCCTCATTGGTCCAGTTGGTGACCACGATGGGGTGGCGGGTCTTCACGCCGAGCTCGTTCAGCGTCCGGATCAGCTCGAGACCCCCGAGCACCCCCAAGACGCCATCATACTTTCCACCCGTCGGCTGGGTGTCGAGATGCGAGCCCACATAGACCGGCAGCGCCTCGGGGTCCGTCCCCTCCCGGCGCGCAAACATGGTCCCCATCTGATCGAGGCCCATGCTCATGCCCTCCGCCTCGCACCAGCGCTGGAAGAGCGCGCGGCCCTCGGCATCCGCATCGGTCAGGGTCTGGCGGTTGTTGCCGCCCGCGATCCCTGGGCCGATCTTGGCCATATCCATAAGGCTGTCCCAGAGACGCTCGCCGTTGATTTTGAGGTTGTCGCCCGTTGCCATTGCCATGCCCTCCGTGAGCTCTCTGAGCAATCCCTTGACCGGATGGTAAAATGGACGCTAGCGGGTTCAGGGAGCCGGTCAAGATCTAATGGACCGGCGGAGGGCATCGCTTAAGGATGCGCCGCTCTGGGAGGCAAGTGTGATCAAAGATCGGGCAAGCTTATGAGTGCCGCAGGCCCTGGCACCGCGCCGCGCCCCCGGCGGACCCGCATCCAGGAGCAGAACCGGGAGCGCATTCTGGCGGCCGCGCTCGACGTCTTCTCGCGCGACGGGTACCGGGGGACCACGGTGGATGCCATCGCCGACGCGACGGGCATGTCAAAGCCCAACCTCCTCTATTATTTCGGCTCGAAGGAGGAAATCTATCGCACCCTGCTCAACGGGCTTTTGGAGGTGTGGCTGGAGCCGCTGGAAGAACTCGACGCCGAGGGCGAGCCGCTGGAGGAAATCGGCCGGTACATCGCCAAAAAGCTCCGCATGGCCGCCGCGTACCCCCGCGAGTCGCGGCTCTTCGCCGGCGAAATGCTGCGCGGCGCCCCGATCCTCGAGACCGTCCTCACCAGCCGGCTGCACGATTTGGTCGAAGAGAAGGTGGCCGTCATTACCCGTTGGATCGCTGAGGGACGCCTTGCGGCGCATGACCCCCGCCATCTGATCTTCGCGATCTGGGCCACGACCCAGCACTATGCGGATTTCGACGTCCAGGTCAGGGCGATCCTGGGCCCCGACAGCGAAGAGCGGTTCGAGGAGGGCGAGCGGTTCCTCGCAGGGCTGTTCCTGCGCGGTCTTGCGCCCTAACGCTCCCAGCGTCTGGCGGCGGTGTCGTCGGTCTCGCGCGCATCGACCCAGGCTGCGCCGTGCGCCCCTGCCTCGCGTTTCCAGAACGGCGCACGCGTTTTGAGATAATCCATCAGGAAGGCCGCCGCGTCGAAGGCCGCCTTGCGATGGCGGCTGGCCGTCAGCACCAGAACAATGCGATCCCCGGGGGCGAGCGGTCCGACCCGGTGGATCACGCGCGCGCCCGAGAGCGGCCAACGGGCATGCGCCTCCGCCACGATCTCCTCCAGCGCCGCTTCGGTCATCCCCGGGTAATGCTCAAGCGTCATCGCGTTGATCGCGCCGGCCCCGGTCATCTCCCGCACGAGGCCCGTGAAGGTGACCACCGCCCCGATCTCGAGGTTGCCTTCGGTCAGCCGGTCGATCTCGGCGGCGATGTCGAAATCGTCGGTCTGAACGGCGACCGCGCTCATCCGCCCGTCACCGGCGGGAAGAAGGCGACCTCACGTGCACCCTCGATGGGGCTGTCGAGCGCCGCCATCTTCTGGTCGATCGCGATCCGGATGGCGCTCGTGTCGGCGAAAGCCGCCGCATAGCGCTCGTCGCGGCCGCGGAGTGTCTCGATCAACTCGCCGGCCGTGGTGGCCGAGCCCGGATCGATCTCCTCGGCAGCGGCGCCGACACGCTCGCGCAGCCAGGCAAAGTAGAGAACCTGCATCACTGTTCCTCCCGCTCCCGGATATAGCGCAGAGCCTTCGCGGCGTAATCCCACCCCGTGATCGTGGTCAGCACCGCCGCGATCCACAGGAGCACAAGGCCGAGCGTCTGCAGATGCGCGTACCATGTCGCAAAGCCGGCATAGTCGACATAGGCGACGGGGCGCGGGCTCAAGACCAGCGTCTCAGCCACGGGTCGCGCTGCGAACAACACTGCGATTGCCACCATCTGTACCGTTGTCTTGATTTTTGCGAGGCGTGTGACCGCGAGCTTTGCTTGCGGGCCCAGCGCCTCACGCAGGCCCGACACCAGGATTTCACGAAACAGAATGGCCATAATCGGCACCGCGATCATCGGGTCAAGCCGTGCACTGATCACGCGCCCCTCCGTCGCTGCCACCTGGAGGGGCGGGCCGGCGGCAAGGCTGGACAAGGCGAGCAGCACCGACAGCGCCACCACCACAGCCGCCTTGTCTGCAATGGGATCGAGGACTTGGCCGAGCCTGCTCTCCTGTCCGAGCCGCCGCGCCAACCAGCCATCGAGCCAGTCCGTCAGCGCGGCACAAACAAAGATGCCGAGCGCCACCCAATCGGCGACCGGACGGTCCAGCAGCATGAAGGGCAACGCAAGCGCCGGGGCAGCCAGCAACCGCCCCATCGTCAGCACATTCGGTATGGTCCAAATCATGAGCCGAGGCTTAGGGCGGGGCGCGGAGGGCCGCAAGGCCCGACCGGCTCGGGCGAGGGGTCCCGGCGGGACCTTGAGCCCGGGACGTCTTGGGTCGCCATTCCCATGACCGCCTAGCCATCCCCATGGAAATGGGCGTGGATCGCTTCTGCCATGGCGGCCGAGATCCCCTCCACCGCCTTCAGATCCGCGATCCCGGCGCGCGCCACCGCTTTGGCCGACCCGAAGCGCGCCAGCAGCGCCCGCTTTCGCGCAGGCCCAATCCCCGCGATCTCGTCGAGCGGCGTCGCCCCCACGGCCTTTGCCCGCTTGGCCCGGTGCGCGCCGATCGCGAACCGGTGCGCCTCATCCCGCAGCCGCTGCACGAAATAGAGCGAGGGCGAGCGGAACGGCAGCGCAAAGGGCGCGCGCCCTGGCGCATGGAATTCTTCCTTGCCCGCATCCCTGTCGACGCCCTTGGCGACACCGAAGAGCGCCACGTCCTCGATGCCAAGCTCCGCCAGCACGCCCGTGGCGGCCGAGACCTGCCCCGGGCCGCCGTCGATCAGCACGAGATCGGGCCACAGGGCCCCCTCCCGGTCGGGGTCTTCCTTGACCAGCCGCGAGAAGCGCCGCGTCAGCACCTCCCGCATCATCCCGAAATCATCGCCGGGGGTGAGCTCGGTGTCCTTGATGTTGAACTTCCGATACTGGCCTTTCTCGAAGCCCTCCGGCCCGGCCACGATCATCCCGCCGACGGCATTCGTCCCTTGGATATGGGAGTTGTCATAGACCTCGATGCGCTGCGGCGGCGCCTCCAACCCGAACGCCTCGGCGAGCCCGGCGAGCAGTTTTGCCTGCGACGCGCTCTCCGCCAGCTTCCGGGCCAAGGCCTCGCGCGCGTTCTGCCCCGCATGGGCGACAAGCTCTCGCTTCTCCCCCCGCTGCGGCACCGCGACCACCACGCGCCGCCCCGCCACGGTCGAGAGCGCCTCGGCAAGCAGCCCCGCCTCCGGCAGCGCATGGGAGAGGAGCACCATCCGCGGCGGCAACTTTTCCGCATAGAACTGACCGAGGAACGCGCCCAGAATCGTCTCGTCCGTGTCCTCGGCCGAGACCCGGGGATAGTAGGCCCGGTTCCCCCAATTCTGGTGGTTGCGGAAGAAGAAGACCTGGACGCAGGCCTGCCCTCCGTCCCGGTGCAGCGCCACGACATCTGCTTCGGCCGTCTTCTGCGGATTGACGCCCTGGTGGCCCTGGATCTGGGTCATCGCGCGGATCCGGTCACGGTAGATCGCCGCCCGTTCGAACTCCATCGCCGCAGAGGCCTCGGCCATCCGCTCGGCAAGCTCGGTCTGCACCCGGCTGGAGCGTCCTTCCAGAAAGCGGTAGGCATCCTCGACCAGCGCTGCATAATCCTCCCGGGAGATCTCGCCGGTACACGGCGCCGAGCAGCGTTTGATCTGATAGAGCAGGCAGGGCCGCGTCCGGCTTTCGAACACGCTGTCCGAACAGGTGCGCAGAAGAAACGCCTTCTGCATCTGGTTGAGCGTGCGGTTCACAGCACCCGCACTGGCGAAGGGCCCGAAGAACCGCCCCTTTTCCCGCCGCGCGCCCCGGTGTTTTCGCATCAAGGGGTGGTCACCCGCCTCGATGAGGATGTGCGGGAAGCTTTTGTCGTCGCGCAGCAGCACATTGTAGCGCGGCTTGAGCTGCTTGATTAGGTTCGCCTCGAGCAGCAGCGCCTCGGTTTCCGTTTCGGTGGTGATGAACTCCATCGCGGCCGTTCCGAGGATCATGCGGGCGATCCGGTTGGTGTGCCCGCCGAGCTTGACGTAAGAGGCCACCCGTTTCTTCAGGCTGCGCGCCTTGCCGACATAGAGCACAGCGCCATCCACGCCGAGCATGCGGTACACGCCCGGCTTGTCGTCCAGCGAGGCCAACGCCTTGCGGATGACCTCGGGTCCGCAGGGGGCACCCGCGGTCTGGGACATGTCAGATTGTTCGCTCATGGATTCGCCCTAGCGCTGTCCCAATCCGAGGTCGAGTTCAAGGAAAAAGACATCCCCGATTCCTGTGGATATCTCTGTGAAGAAGCTGTGGGGCCGGATCACACACCCTTGAGATTCTTACGATTTCGTTACATTGCCTATTTTTTGGGCTGTCCCATAAGCCATTGTTTTCACTCAAAAAAAGAATTTAAGAGGCCGTGATCTGCGCGGTACAACATGATTCCGTCGTGTTTCCGACACCTAAGGCGTTCGGGTGGAAAACTCTGGCCGAGCGCGACAGAAATCACAGATTCCTCGGCCCAAAACGGCCTAGGGGCAGCATCCGGATCGCCCTGTCATAGATCGACCCCCAAGATGTCTGGCGTTTCCCAAGCCAGATGCTGACCGCCATCGATTGCCAACATTTGGCCGGTCAGTGCATTGCAAGCCAGGATGAACCGCATGGCGCTCAGAATGTCGCTCAAATCTGCTCCTCTTTTAAGCGGACAGGCTGCGCGCTGTCTGGCGAAATGGGCTTCCGACTGGCGGTCGGCCCGCAGGGTTGGACCGGGTCCGATGCCATTGACCCGCACCCGCGGCGCGAGCGCTTGGGCGGAGGTCTTGGTGAACATCTCGAGACCGGCCTTGGCCACCGTGTAGGAGGCAAAGAACGGCGTCGGTTTCCACACCCGCTGATCGATCATGTTGATCACGCAGGCCCGGGCGACCGGCTCTCCCTGCGCATCGATCTCAGGATCCGGCACCTGGTTGGCAAAGTCGCCCGTCAGACGCACGGGCGCGCGCAGATTGCTCTCGAGCGCCCGGTCCCAGCTCTCGCGGGATTGCGCGCCGACCCGGTCATCCTCGAAGATCGAGGCGTTGTTGATCAGCAGGGTGAGCGGTCCGCCAAGCGCATCGGCAGCCCGCCCGACAAGGGTGCCGACGGCCGTCTCGTCGAGCAGATCGGCCCCGAGTGCCACCGCGGACACGCCGATTTCACGCGCTTCCGCCGCTGCTGCCTCGCCTTCCTCCGCCGACGACCCGTAGTGAATGGCGACATCCCAGCCGGACGCCGCAAGATCGAGCGCCATCGCGCGGCCCAGCCGCTTTGCCCCGCCGGTCACCAATGCGCGTTTGCCGTCCATGCCCTGCCCTCAATTGCCACGCCACACGGCGCTGTCGGCGAGATAGCGGGTAAGGCCCGCGCTGCAATCCCTTCGCTCAGGCTTGACCGCCGTCCTCGCCATCATTCCCGTTGCCACCGGCCCTGCAGCCACAGGTCGCTCCGGGCAGGAGATGCATCCCGCATTTCGAGCATCGCACGAGGTTCACCTTTCCAGGCAGCGGCTTTCTCGGCGGCGGCCTCCCGGGCAACCACTTTGCCACCATGCGCCACACCATAAAGGCGACGAACAGCAGAAGACCGATCTTTGTCAGCATGGGGCGTCCAACGCTCATACACCCAACGGCAGGGATTTCCGTCCGCGAAAGAAATCCTGTACACAGTCGCCCCGGCCCATGCAAACAGGCGACCCGATGAGTATCGATTCCGATGAAGAGCTGCTGAAGGCGGAGCTCGCCAACCTGCGCGATGAACACCGGGCGCTCGACGCGGAGATCGGTGTGCTGGTCGCCTCGCCCGTTGGCGACCGGATCGCCCTGCAACGGATGAAGAAGCGGAAACTCGCGCTGCGGGACCGGATCGCGCGGATCGAGGACCAGCTCTATCCGGACATCATCGCATGAGCGGTGCTGTGCAGGTCGGGATTGTGATGGGCAGCCAATCGGACTGGCCGACCATGGAGGCGGCGGCGGTCGTGCTGACGGAGCTCGGTGTGGCGCACGAGGTCAAGATCGTCTCGGCCCATCGCACGCCCGACCGGCTGTTCGCCTATGCCGAGCGCGCGGCGGAGCGCGGCTTGGTCGCGATCATCGCCGGGGCCGGAGGGGCGGCGCATCTGCCGGGCATGCTGGCGGCGAAGACGCGGGTCCCGGTGCTCGGCGTCCCGGTCCAGAGCCGCGCGCTCTCTGGCCTCGACAGCCTGCTCTCCATCGTCCAAATGCCGAAGGGCATTCCCGTCGCGACCTTTGCCATCGGAACGGCCGGGGCGGCGAACGCGGCGCTGTTCGCGGCAGCCCAGATTGCGGTCCGAGACACGGCCGTGGCTGCAAACCTCGATGCCTGGCGGGCGAAACAGACCGAAGCCGTCGCAGAGGAGCCTTTGCGTGACTGAGCGCGAGCGCCCGATGGGCCCTCTGCCGCCCGGCAGCACCATCGGCATTCTGGGTGGCGGGCAGCTTGGCCGGATGCTGAGCCTCGCCGCCGCCCGGCTTGGCCTCAAATGCCACATCTATGATCCGGCCCCGGCGCCCCCCGCGGCGCAGGTGGCAGCAGCCCACACCGCGGCCAGCTATGACGATGCCGAGGCGCTGCTGCAGTTCGCATGGTCGGTCGACGCGGTCACCTTCGAGTTCGAGAACGTCCCGGCCAGCACTGGCGCAGCGCTTGCCGCCAACGCGCCCGTGCGCCCCGGGCCCCAGGCCTTTGCCATCGCGCAGGACCGGGTGGAGGAGAAAGCGTTCCTCAACGGCATCGGGATCGGCACCGCCCCCTGGGCCAGCGTCGAGACCGAGGCAGATCTGGCGGCCGCTCTGGCCAAGACCGGCGCCCCCGGCGTGCTAAAGACCCGGCGCTTCGGTTATGACGGTAAGGGACAGTCCCGTGTCAGCGACGCCGGCGACCTCGCCCGCGCCTGGGAGGAGATCGGAGGCGCGTCCGCCATCCTCGAGGGCTTTGTCGCTTTTCAGGACGAGATTTCGGTGATCGCCGCCCGCGGGCTCGACGGCCAGGTGGTGGCCTATGATCCCGGCCGCAACGAGCACCGCGACGGCATCCTCCATCGCACCACCGTGCCGGCGCCGGTTCCCCGGGCGCTCACGCAGCAGGCGGTTCTGATGGCCGGGCAGATCCTCAACGCGCTCGATTATGTGGGCGTGATCGGGGTGGAGTTCTTCTGCGTCGGGCGGGATCTCCTGGTCAATGAGATCGCCCCCCGCGTGCACAATTCCGGCCACTGGACCCAGGATGCCTGCCTGATCGACCAGTTCGAGCAGCATATCCGCGCTGTCGCCGGTTGGCCCCTCGGCGATGGCTCGCGGCATTCCGATGCGGTGATGGAAAACCTCATCGGTGCGGAGGCGGAGGATTGGCTGAGGCTCTCGGGCGAGGGCCAAGCGCTCCATCTCTATGGCAAGGACGTCGCGCGCCCCGGCCGCAAGATGGGCCATGTGGCGCGTCTCTCGCCACGCGGCTGAGTTTCACGCGCACCCACAGGATCTGACAGACCCGCGAGGCGTGTTACAGACCCGTTGAGGCGGGCCGGTCTCCCTCCTTTATCCGGCGGTAGGACGAAACTGACGCGAACGTCACCCTATCCGAGAGGAGACCGAGATGACCCCCGCTGCCGCTGCCATCCAAGAGCGCTCCGGCGCCTTCCCGACCCTCGACCGCGCCACCGCCTGGACCGTGATCCTGGCCGGAGCGCTTGCCACCATCGCCTTTGATCTGTTCGGCCAGACTATCAGCCCGATGCTGAAATCCCTCGCGAGCCCCTATCTCGGCGCGAAATTGGCGCCGGTGCCGCTCGCCCAAGCTGTGCTGGCCAAGGTGACCGGGATCCCCGGCAAAGAGCTTGCCTCCCTCGGCATCCCCTACGGCCTGCACACGCTGACCGGGTTGATCGCCTATCCGCTCGGCTGGCTTCTGGTGGTGCGCCCGATGCATGCCCGCTTTGCCCCGCAGCTGCACTGGTCGGTTGCCGCCATCGCCTACGGCATCGCGCTCTGGGTCTTCGCGCTCTACGGCATGGCACACCTGATCGCGGGCAACGCGCCCTTCCTCGGCTGGGGGTCGATCACCTGGGTCGCGCTCTGGGGCCACATCCTCTTCGCCGTCGTCGCAGCTGCGGTGATCGAAGCGCGCACCCCGCGCTGAACCACCCGCTCTGCCTGCTCTCTCGGGCGGGCGGCGCATTCTGCCGCGGGGTGTCTGGCGTGCCCCCCCTTCCCCCGGCCTGCGCCAGCGCTATGCTGCGCCCCATGAGCGAGCGCATCCCCCCAGACCCCGACCACGGCGAAACCCATTTCGGATTCGAGACTATCCCCGAAACGGAGAAAGCCGACCGCGTCCACGGCGTATTTTCATCGGTTGCGAGAAATTACGACTTGATGAACGATCTGATGTCCGCCCGGGCCCACCGGCTCTGGAAGGACGCGATGATCGCCTGGCTGGCCCCGCGCGCCGGGATGGCAGCCCTCGACGTCGCGGGCGGCACCGGCGACATCGCCTTTCGCCTGCTCGACCGGCAGCCCGAGGCAGAGGTCACCGTCTGCGATCTGACCGAGGCGATGCTGACCGAGGGCGCCCGTCGCGCCGAGGAACGCGGCTACCAAGACATCGACTGGATCTGCGGCGATGCGATGCAGCTGCCCTTCCCGGACCGGAGCTTCGATGCCTACACGATCGCCTTCGGCATCCGGAACGTCACCCGGATCGAAGATGCGCTGAAGGAAGCCTACCGCGTGCTGCGTCCGGGCGGACGCTTCCTCTGCCTCGAGTTCAGCCAGGTCCCGGTTCCGGCACTCCGCGCACTCTACGACGCCTATTCCTTCAACGTGATCCCGGCGCTTGGCCAGGCTGTGACGGGAGACCGCGCCAGCTACCAGTATCTTGTCGAATCGATCCGGCGCTTCCCCGATCAGGAGCGGTTCTCCGAGATGATTGCGGAAGCTGGGTTCTCCCGCGTGAACTACCGCAACATGTCGATGGGGATTGTTGCGTTGCACTCCGGCTGGCGTCTCTGATGTGGATCGACGCGCCGGCCCAGCTCTGGCGGTTGCTCCGGACCGGGGCGACCTTCGAGCGGACGGGCGCGATGCGCGAGCTTCTCGACGAGGTCGGGCTCACCGGCTGGCCGCGCTTTCTGATCCGGGCGGTGGCGCGCCCGTTCGGCCTGTTCGGGCGGGCGGGAGATCCCGAGCTGCCACCCGTCGCCCGTGCCCTCCAGGCGATGGGACCGGCCTATGTGAAGTTCGGCCAGATCCTCTCCACCCGGCCGGATGTGGTCGGGCCGCGGATCGTCGAGCAACTGCGCTATCTGCAGGACCGCTTGCCGCCGTTTCCGGTCGAAGAAGCCCGCAGCATCATCGAAAGCGAGCTCGGTGCCCGCACCGACGAGCTGATCGAGGATCTCGGACCGCCCGTGGCCGCCGCGTCGATTGCTCAGGTGCACCCGGCCCGTTGGCGCCCCACCGGCGCGCGCGTGGCCGTCAAGGTCCTTCGCCCGAACGTCGCCAAGCTGTTCCGGCGCGACATCGGCACCTTCTATTTCATCGCAGGGGCGGTGCAGGCCATCGTCCCCGCCACGGCCCGCCTGCGCCCCAAGGCTGTTGTCCAGCACTTCGAGGGGGTCGTGAACACCGAGCTCGACCTGCGGCTCGAGGCGGCCTCGGCCAGTGAGTTCTCCGACAACGCCCTGGAGGAGGATCGCGTCCAGATCCCCCAAGTGTATTGGGAGGGCACGGGCCGGCGGATCTTCACCATGGCCTGGGCCGATGGGCTGCCCTTGGACGCAGGTGCACTCACGGCAGCCGGGATCGACGGAGCCGAGATCGGGCGCCGGGTGATCCAGGTGTTTCTTCGCCACGCCTTGGTGGACGGCTTCTTCCATGCCGACATGCACCAGGGGAACCTGCGGGTGAAACCGGATGGCACGCTTGTGATTCTCGACTACGGCATCATGGGCCGGCTCGATGTGGTCACCCGGCGCCATTATGCCGAGATCCTCTATGGCTTTCTCACGCGCGACTATCGCCGGGTGGCAGAGGTGCATTTCGAGGCGGGCTACGTGCCGCCAGATCGCGATGTCGACGCCTTCGCCCAGTCCCTGCGCTCCATCGGGGAGCCGATCTTCGGCCAGGATGTCAGCCAGATCTCCATGGCGAAGCTGCTCGCCTTCCTGTTCGAGACCACCGAGCGTTTCGGCATGGCGACCCGGACCGAGCTGATCCTGCTCCAGCGCACCATGGTGGTGGTGGAGGGCGTGGCGCGGTCGATCGACGAGCACGCCAACATCTTCGAGGCCGCCCGGCCCGTGGTGGAGCAGTGGATCCGGCGCAATATGGGCCCCGCGCAGGTGCTGCGGGATGTGGGCGATACAGTCACGGTGCTGCGCAGGCTCGGGCCCCGGCTGCCAGGCCTCGCGGAAGAGCTGCTGTTGCTCGCCGAGGAGGCGCGCTCGCGCCGGCTCGCCGGGCCGCTCGCGGTGGATGTGCGCAGCCTGCCCGCCAGCGCACCGCGCTGGCCGATCGTGCTCGCCTTCGTGCTCGGAGCGGCCATCGCCGCCGGCGCGTTCTTCCTCCTCTAGCGTTTTCCCTTGCAGAGGCAGGCCGGAGCGCTGACAAGAGGGCGGCGCTCAGACGGAGGGTTCTCGTGCACAATCGGCACATTCTGTTGGTGATCGGCGGCGGGATCGCGGCCTATAAGGCGCTCGAGTTGATCCGGCTGATCACCAAGGCAGGGGCGCGCACAACCCCGGTGCTGACCCGTGCGGCAACCGAGTTTGTGACCCCGCTCAGCGTCTCGGCGCTTGCCGGCACCAAGGTGTTCCAGGACCTCTTCGATCTGACCGACGAGGCGGAGATGGGGCATATCGAGCTCTCACGGGCGGCGGACCTGATCGTGGTGGCTCCGGCGACCGCCGATTTGATGGCGCGGATGGCGCATGGCCACGCCGGCGATCTGGCCAGCACGCTGCTGCTGGCGACGGACACGCCGATCCTGATCGCACCGGCGATGAACCTGCGGATGTGGCTGCACCCGGCGACCCAGCGCAATCTCGCAACCCTCACGGGCGATGGCATGGCGGTGGTCGGCCCGGATGACGGCGACATGGCCTGCGGCGAACACGGGCCCGGGCGGATGGCGGAGCCCGCCGCGATCCTTGAGGCGATCATGCAGCGGCTGGCCGACCCCGCTGTGCCTGAGCATCTGGTGCTGCCGACCGAGGCTCAGCCCCTCAGCGGGCGCCATGTGCTGGTGACATCGGGCCCCACCCATGAGCCCATCGATCCTGTGCGCTACATCGCCAACCGCTCCTCCGGCGCCCAAGGCTCGGGGATTGCTGCGGCGCTCCGCGATCTGGGGGCGCGGGTCTCTCTGATCACGGGCCCTGCCACGGCGCCCCTGCCGGACGGCGTCGAGATCACGCGCATCGAGACCGCCGCCGAAATGCTCGCGGCTGTGGAGAGCGCGCTGCCCGCCGATGCCGCCGTTTTCGCCGCTGCGGTTGCCGATTGGCGCGTCTCGTCTGCCTCGGACAGCAAGATCAAGAAGGACGGCTCGGGCCGCCCCCCAGCCCTCGAGATGACCGAGAACCCGGACATACTTGCGACCATCTCGAAGCGCACCGAGGGCCGGCCGCAACTGGTTGTGGGCTTTGCGGCTGAGACCGATGATGTGATCGCCAACGCCACCGCCAAGCGCGCCCGCAAAGGCTGCGATTGGATCGTCGCAAACGATGTGCGTCCAGAGACGGGGATCATGGGTGGAACGGAGAACGCCGTCACCCTGGTCACCGCCGACGGTGCCGAGGCTTGGCCGCGCGCCTCGAAGGAGACCGTCGCCGCCCGGCTGGCCGCCCGCATCGCCGACACGCTGGCGGAGGACCCGGTATGACCCTCCAGCTCCTGTTCGCGCCGCTGGCGCATTTCGACCGGACCTTGCCGCTCCCTGCCTATGCTACGGCGGGCTCTGCGGGGATGGACCTGCGCGCCTCGCTGCTGCCCGAAGACCGGGACGACGGCCTCGCGCTGCCCTTTGCCGGGCGGGTCTTGGTGCCGACGGGCCTCTCGCTCGCCATCCCCGAGGGACATGAGGGCCAGGTCCGCCCGCGCTCCGGCCTCGCCGCCCGCCATGGGGTGACTGTGGCCAACGCTCCCGGCACGATCGACAGCGATTACCGCGGCGAACTCGGGGTGCTGCTGGTCAATCTCGGCGCCGAAACGTTCCGCATCCGGCATGGGGAGCGCATCGCCCAGCTTGTGATCACCCCCGTCATCCAGGTTGCGCCCAGTCTGGCGGAGACCCTCCCGAGCACGGACCGCGGCACTGGTGGCTTCGGCTCCACCGGGCGAAGCTGAGCCGCCCCAATACAAACTCCACCAAACTTGGGTTGAATAGAAAAAAGAACTGCTATCATATGCGGGATCGTGGATAGCGCGGTTCTGGTGAGAGGTTTGCAACCCTTTTTCCCGGCACCGCGCGTCGAACAAGGGACCCCTCGAATGCTCAGGCTGTCGCGGAAAACGCTGCTCGCGCTCGAGGCCGTGCTCGACGTCGCTTACAATGCGCGCCCCGACCCGGTACAATCAAAGGACATCACCAAGCGCCAAGGAATCCCGCAGCGCTATCTCGAGCAGGTGATGCAGAGCCTGGTGCACAAGAACATCCTGAAGGGCGTGCGGGGGCCGCGCGGCGGCTACATCCTCGCCCGAGAGCGGCGCAAGATAACTGTGGCCGATGTGGTGCGCGTGGTCGACCAGCTCGATGCGGACGCCGACACCGATCCGATCAGCCAGTCTGCGCTCGGCGAGCGGGTAATCGGCCCGCTCTGGGAGGAGACGCGTGAGGCCATGCTGGCGCGCCTCGAGGCGGTGACCATGGAGGATCTCTGCCGCCGCGCCGGCGGGTTGGAGATCCCCCACGGAACAAAACCCGCCCCCGACTTCAACATCTGAGGACTGCGCCGTGGACGACCAAGAACCCCCTCCGGCCGACACGGCCTCCCTTGGCGAGCCGCGCGCGCGCGGGCGGATCTATTCCGACATCACCCAGACGATAGGCGCGACGCCCCTGGTGCGGCTCGGACGGTTGGCCGTGGAACTGGGGCTCGAGGCGGAGATCCTGGCCAAGCTGGAGTTCTTCAACCCACTGGCGAGCGTGAAGGACCGCATCGGTGTTGCCATGATCGAGGCGCTGGAGCGGGAAGGCCAGATCGCCCCTGGGGCCACGCTGATCGAGCCGACCTCCGGCAATACCGGGATCGCGCTTGCCTTTGCGGCGGCTGCTAAGGGGTATCGCCTGGTGCTCTGCATGCCCGATTCGATGTCGATCGAACGGCGCAAGATGCTGGCGCTGCTGGGGGCGGAGCTGGAGCTGACCCCTGCCGAGCACGGCATGAACGGAGCCATTGCCCGGGCCGAGGCCCTTGCAGCGGAGACCCCCGGCGCCGTGATCCCGCAACAGTTCGAGAACCCGGCCAATCCCGAGATCCACCGCGCAACCACGGCAGAGGAGATCTGGGCCGACACCGGCGGGGCGCTGGATGTGCTGGTCTCTGGCGTCGGGACGGGCGGCACGCTGACCGGGACGGGCGCTGTCCTGAAGGAACGCCTACCGAAACTCCACATCGTTGCCGTTGAACCCGAGGACAGCCCCGTGCTCTCGGGCGGCGCGGCCGGCCCGCACAAGATCCAGGGCATCGGGCCTGGCTTCGTGCCCGGCAACCTCGATGCAAGCCTGATCGACGAGGTGCTGACCATCGGCAATGCGTCAGCCTTCGACATGGCGCGGCTGGTGGCGCGGACCGAGGGCGTGCCGGGGGGGATCTCGTCCGGCGCTGCGATCGCCGCCGCAGTCGAGGTCGCGGAACGGGCGGACATGGCGGGCAAGCGGATCGTCGTCGTGCTCCCCTCCTTCGCCGAGCGCTATCTCTCGACCGCCCTGTTCGACGGACTGTGACCGCTGCGCCATATCCCTTGGTCGAAGGGAGTCACGCATGGTCTACATCTACGAGGCGCTGATCGGCGCGACCCTGGTTCTGCTCGCGCGGTGGATCTGGCGGATCACCGGGGGCTCACCCACCGCAGGGCTTCTGATCGCGGCACTGATGGTTGCCTTCTTCTGGCCCTGGGTCGTCTATGCCGACTGGGGGGCGGTGCTGCGGGTTGCGGGCGTCGCCCTCGTTGTCGGGCTTCTCGTCCTTGGGTACGCTCGGCTTCTTGCTGCGGCCCGGCGCTCTGCCGAGGACCGTTCCAACCCCGAGGACCCATGAGCTTTTCCGAAGACGAGATCGAACGCTATGCCCGCCACATCGTGCTCCACGAGATCGGAGGGCCGGGGCAGCAGCGGCTGAAGGCGGCGCGGGTTCTGGTAATCGGGGCCGGAGGGCTGGGTGCGCCAGCGATCCAGTATCTCGCGGCGGCAGGGGCAGGCACAATCGGGATTGTGGACGACGATGTGGTCTCGCTTTCGAACCTGCAGCGCCAGGTGATCCATGCGACCGAGGAGGTCGACGCGCCGAAGGTAGCAAGCGCTGCCCGCGCCGTGGGGCGGCTGAACCCCAATGTCACCGTGCGCAGGCACCAGACACGGCTGACGGCGGAGAACGCGCCGGTGATCTTCGAGGACTACGACATCGTGCTCGACGGGTCGGACAATTTCGAGACGCGCTATCTGGTCAACCGGACTGCGGTGGATGCCGGGATCCCGTTGGTCTCGGCGGCCCTCGGGCGCTGGGAGGGGCAGCTCTCCGTCTTCCATCCGGCCGTCGGCGGGCCGTGCTATGAGTGCATTTTCCCAGAGGCACCTGCGCCCGGGCTGGTGCCTCCGTGCTCCGAGGCCGGGGTGCTCGGCGCTCTGGCGGGCGTATTGGGCGCCATGCAAGCGGCGGAGGCGATCAAATGGATCACGGGCGCTGGAGAGTGCCTGATCGGGCGGCTCCTGATCTATGACGCGCTTACGACTGAGTTTCGCACCATCGCGATTGAGCGGCGCCCGGATTGCCCCGTCTGTGGTGATTTGGCGTCAGGGTGAGCCAAGGGCGATATCGACCCAGACCAACCGGTGATCGGAGCTCGCGGGGCGCCGACCGCCGCTGGTAAGCCGGGACAGCGGATCGTCCGCTGCCGGCCAGAAGACCCCCGACCCGAGCACGGTCAGATCCCGTGACGGCAGCACATAGTCCACCCGCAGCCGCAACGGCCCGCCTGGAGCATTGGGCCAGTCCGCCGTGCTCAGCCGCGGGTCACCATCGTCACGCCGGCCAGCCGCTTCGCCGCCACGGCTTTTGGGCTGTGGGTCGGTGAGCCGCGGATGAGAGACGAGCGCGCCGATTTGCGCGCGGATGCCGTCACCGCCTTGCGGGTCGGCGTTGAGATCACCGGCAACGACCACGGGTCCGGTTGGGCTGAGGCCGCCCGCGCGCCCCGCGTCGTCGACCAGCCAGTCTGCCCCCTCGAGGATGTCGATCAGCAGCCGGATCTCATCGGCGTTGCGTTTGCCGTTGCGGTCCTCGGGCCCATCGAACACCGGCGGCGTCGGGTGAGCCGCCAGGAGCGTCAGCGCACGCCCGTCCGGCAGCGGGATCGGCACCGTCCAATGGGCTTTAGACGAGAGCCGCATCGCCTCCCAGACCGCGTCCGGATGGAATGGACTGCCATCGGGTTTCATAGGGCGCCGGGCCCTGGGCATCTGAGACCAGCGCAGCAAGCGCCAGCTTCGGATCGCATCGGGCTCGAAGGGCAGGCGGCTCAGCACCGCCATCGCGTATTGGCCGGGGAACTTGCCAAAACCCCAAGCATCGCCGGGACCTGCCGCCGTGCCGTCCTGGTCAAGGTCCAGATCGCTCGGCTCGCCGATATTCTGCGGGCCCTGCCAGGCCTGATAGTCGATGCCCTCCTGCCCACCCGCACCCTTGGCCAGCAACTCCACGAAACCAGCCAGCGCACGTCCCTCGGGATCCGCATCGAGCTCGTTGATCAAGAGAATATCCGGGCGCACTCGCAGGATGATCTCCGCCACCGCCTCTGCTTGGGCGTCGCCTCGGGTCAGATCCCGCAGCAGCATCCCCGGCCCCTTGCGCGCCAGCGCCGCGTTAAAGGTGGCGACCCGGACCGCGGTGTCCGGTCGGGACACTACCGCCTCCTGCGCGAGTGCCTGCATTCCAAGCCCCACTCCAACAAGCGCCAGATGCAAAAAACGCCAACGCGCCATAGGGTCGCTCCACAGCCATCGCAAAAAATGGTTCTGCGTCAGTTTCAAAACCGACGCCCTTGACCTTTGTACCGCGGGACATCTCCTGTCCCAATAGGCTCAGCGAGACGCTTCGAGGAGACACCATGCCCCTCGGGAGTGAAAGGCCAGAAGCGCTCCGCCTATGTCATCGCCAACGCGGTCAGGGTCATGCGGATTGCGCCCCGCTAGCAAGGAAAGAGGACAGAGACGGCGGCGGCGCGGATGGCGGATTTCTTCGCGGTTGCCAGCGCGATGTTCCCTTGCATCGATCGACCCGCCGGCTTGCGCCGGTGGATGCGGCTGACCATCAGACGCCTGGCCGGCCATGCCTCGTTCCTCTCGCTCCGGTAGGCGCTGTCCGTTGGCCGACAGGCGATTGCCCGCGATCGCCGAGAGGCGGCCCAGACCTCGGAGCCCGTGTTCTCCGGGCTGACTAGGTGCGGGAGTTGCCGTCCTTGATCGCCTTCTCGGTCTCGGTGGTGCGCTGCTTCGGCGCTGGCACGAGCGAGGCGTCGACGCTCTGCCCGACCGTGCGCTGCCTGGCAGGCGATTGCCTGTAATCGCCGAGAGGGGGATGTATCCCTTCTTCTGAAGCTGCCAGTCGACTGACGCTCCGTACCCGCCGCTGCGCGACGTCATCACCCGCTTCAGCGTGCCAGTCTCGGTGAGGCGGTTGCGAAAGTGGCGGATCCACGCTTCGCGCGCGCCCCTAAGGGACGCTCATCCGGGGTCGCCCCGCCGAGATCCAGACGCAAGACCCGCATCCACGACAGTCGGTCGCGGATCCGCTGGCCGACAGGCATGAACTCCATCCGCGCGTCGGAGCGGTTGTACTGCGCCTGCAGAAGCAGCGCCTTGAACATCGAAACCGGATCGAACGTTTGTATCGACCCAGCGGAATCTGCCCAGGTTATGCCGCTAATTCGAAGGCTGCGGCTGGTGTCCTCATGCCGAGCGCCTGATGCGGCCGGCGGTGGTTGTAGAGACCAGCATTGAACGCCA
>JBCBYB010000031.1:0-51341 GCA_039816045.1 Pseudomonadota bacterium | reverse complement strand
CTGACGCCGACGCGCTACCAGTCGGGCGAGGTCGATATTGGCGGGCGCATCTCGAAGTGCGGCGATCGCCTCACCCGGCGCCTGCTGTTCGAGGCCGCCAGCGTCATCATGTTCCGCACACGGATGCCCCTCGGCCTGCGAGACTGGGCTGCCCGTCTCGCAGACCGCGCCGGCAGCTGGAAAGCCCGCGTCGCGCTCGCACGCAAGCTGGCAACCGTCCTCTACGGGATGATGCGCGACGGGCGAGACTTCGAGGCACGCCCGGCGGCGTGATGACGAGGGGCATGGAGAAGGATCAGGACTGACAAGATGCCGAGCCCGCCCGGGCATGGCTGCGGCGATCTCGCGACTTTCTTTGCGTCGTCCTCGAAGCAGGGGCCAAGCGCGGGAATCACATCGAGACGCCGCTCGATCGAGCGCCACTCATGCGGCAGGCGCATGCCATGACCGCGAAGACGACAAGGATCTGCTCGCAGAGATCGACACGAGGCCCGGGAAATGGCTTGCGCGATTAGACGACAAGAAGCTGCGGTGGCCACGCCGAGGAGAGGCTGCAGGTCAGGCGCAAGGGCGGCCGCACGCGAGCGCTCGGCACGCGCCGCCCTCGGGTTCTTCCCGATGGTCCGAACCGACCCTGGAGCCTGGACTTCGCGCACGACGCCTGCACGGACGGCCCCCGCTTCCAGGTGCCGGCGATCGGGGATGACGCCACCCGAGACTGCCTCGCGCCCGTCCCGGACACGTCGATATCCGGCGCCCGTGTGGCCCGTGAACCCGACGACGTAATCATCCGGAGAGGACGGCGAGGCGCGGTGGCCTCGGAGAACGGCACCGGCCTTGACACCCGCAAGAACCCTGCTTTGACGCTTGGGTGGAGGGCGTCGGGGCTCCCCTCTTGCATGGAATGCGCCCGCTCTCAGCAATCCCGGGCGGCTCTGTCCGATCTCAGGCGGGCTCACCCTACGGTGCCGCTCCGTTCATGGAAGATCAGGCGGTCGAAGTTGTAGGCAATGTTGGCCAGCGTCAGTTTCGCTTCGCTGCCCACGCATCGTCCGTCTGGCTGCAACAGGCGCTGTCCGTTGGCCGACAGGCAGTTGCGCAGCAATCTGCCGAGAAAGACTTCGTGCAGGGAGAGGAGGATGGGAAAGGCTTCTCTGGAGCGTTTTCCCGACGAACCGCATGACGGCCGCGTCTTCCGGACGCTGACCATCATCGATGACTACACCAAGGAGGCGCTCCCTCGCGGCCGCAATCTGCGGATGCGCCTGCCGGGCGACGGATGATCCGCATGGATCGCAAGCTCAACTCCGGCGACGTGGTCGACGCCCTGACGGATCTCTTCATCCTTCGCGGCCCGCCCGAATACATCAGGTCGGACAAAGGGCCCCACACTCCGCGCGCGTCGCTGCGCGACGTCATCGTCCGCTTCCGCGACGAGCTGCTGGACAGAGAGATCTTCTTCTCATTCCACGAGGCCGCCCCTCGGGCAAACGATCCACTGGATCGTTTCCTGATCCTCGGGTCCCTGATCGAGCAGTGGCGGCAGTCCAGAAGCATGGCCGCGCGAACTACCGACCGACCTGCCGGATCGACCTCGACCCAGATGCAGCCGTGCTCGCGGATATCTTCGACCGCTTGATGACCCTGATCGGCGACAAACGGCGCGCCTTCCGGGTGCATGTGAGGCGCGCACAATGATGTGCGTCGAGCCCCCCGTGTCGGCCGAGCTCGGCACTGCTCCGCCCCGTGGACGCGAGGCGCTTGACCGCGACACCCTCACCAAGGTCATCGACACCATCGAGAATGTCCGGCTGATGCTGGCCCTGCACCACGCCATGGGAGAGGTTACCCTGCTCCGCGACATGACGCCCGCCATCACTGATGTGCAGCGTGAGGAGCTGCACGTCATGGCGACAGCTCTCCAGCCCGAATGCGTCGGCCCGGTTGCCCAGATCGCGCGGGCCCTCAAGACACTTCAGGATGCGATGGCAAGGAAGTGAGCCGGATTTGCGATCGCTGCGGGCTCGCAGATGCCGCCACCACCTACTCGGTCGGCTTTGGCGCTGTCCAATCCGATGGAGAGCCGGCGGCCCACACCGTCATCGACAGCTTTGATCTCTGCCCTTTCTGTGCTCGGCGTGTCCAAGCTTCGGTCGAGCAGATCGCCGGAGACGCAGCATCCGGACGCCGGCGGCGGCGATCGATACTCAACAGCAGCGAGGTCGAGATGATCGCGGACGCCGATCGATGACCGCGCCAGTGACTGCCAACTGCCGCGTACCATCGCCCAAGCATGGAACCATTGAGACGAGAAGGTCCTCGATGCGCTCGTCCGCGCTCAATGCGCCCTTCCGGTGCGCGAGATCAGCCGCCGCATCGGCGAAGACAGCTCCAGCGTCGTCAGAACACTGCGCACGCTCTGCGATCTAGGCTTGGTGCGCCTGGACCGGGACGGCCGGTACATCTCGATGGCTCCCATCGAGGGCAACGCGCTAGCGTCCCGCCAGCGGTCATCTGGTGTGCGAACCACGATATCCGCCGCAACAGCCGAAGAGGCCGAGCGACTGCTCAATCTGATCCTCGCGACCGAAGAGCGCTACCGCCACGCCCGCAATCCAGAGATTGGTAGAGGGAGGCAGCCGGATGCCGGTCTCTAACACCCCAGGAGGGCGGGTGATGAACCGCCCCGCCGAGAAGCCGCTCACCCCAAAGGCCCTGGCCAAGCGCTGGCTCGTTTCCGATTGGACCATTCGGACAATGTTGAAAGACGGCACTTTGCCGTCCTTCCGGGTCGGACGGATGCTGCGCATCCCGATGCAGGCAGTGGAGGACTATGAGAGATGCGGGAGTTCGACACAGGAGATGTCACCCTCCGGCTCGGACAACTCAAGGGGCGATGGGTCGTCAGATGGGATAATCCCGCCACCGGGAAGCGACTTACTGTTATCGAAGGGACCGGTCCCAGCGGGTCGGAGGGCTGACCGCAGGCGAGATCTGGGATGCCTACCGCGAAGGAAAACATGGCCGCCCGAGGTGCGCCGATGGAGCGCATCGCGCAATTCCTAGGCCACTCCTCAACCGCTGTAGCCGAGAGGGTCTATGCCCAGTTCGCGCCGGATCATTTGCGGGCTGAGGCCGATCTCCTCGATTTCGCTGCGGTTCACCGAACCGAGAAGGAAACCGCAGAAACCGGCCAAGCCATTGAAACGTTTGGTAGGCCCGGAGGGACTCGAACCCCCAACCAAACCGTTATGAGCGGTCTGCTCTGACCAATTGAGCTACAGGCCCCTGGCGTCGTCATAGGCCGCGCGGCCATCGAGGGCAACCGCGCAAGGGTTGCAGCACGCGCGCGCCTGCGCGATCCTTCCGGCCAAGCCCCCCACACAGGCCGGGGCCGACGGCGAGGACCACGCGTGCAGACATCCCTGCTGGCCTTTGTGTGGCAGTATTCCTGGCGGCAGCAGATCCTCCTCCTGCTGCTGACCTTCACGATCTTCCCGTTTGTCTATGCGTCTCTCGAGATCCCGAAGATCATCATCAACGAGGCGATCGACGGCACCGAGTTCCCGCGCGTGATCTTTGGGGTCGCGTTCGACCAGATCCCTTTCCTGCTGCTGCTCTGCTTCGTTTTTCTGGCGCTCGTTGTCCTCATCAACGGGTTGAAATGGCTCCTCAATGTCGGGATCGGCATGACCGGGGAGCGCGTGCTGCGACGCCTGCGCTATATGCTGTTCGAGCGGGTCATGCGGTTCCCCATGAAACGGGTGCGCTCGATGCGCACCGGCGAGACGGTGCAGTCGATCCTCGGCGAGGTCGAACCCCTGGGCGGCTTCATCGGTGAGCTGATCGCGACACCTGTGTTTCAGACCGGGCTGCTCACGGTCTATGTGGTCTTTATCTTCGTGCAGGATGTCTGGCTCGGCCTCGCGGCCATTGCGCTCTATCCGGTGCAGGCCTTCCTGATCCCGATCCTGCAAGCCAAGATCATCCGGCTGAACAAGGAGCGGGTCGGCAATGTCCGGGATCTGGCCGACCGCATTGGCGAGGGCATTGGCACCGTCGACGAGATCCGGACCAACGACACCGCACGCTGGCACCTGGCGCAGGTGTCGAGCCGTCTTGCCACGAACACCCGGATCCGCCGCGATATCTTCCAGCGCAAATTCACGATCAAGCTGCTGAACAATTTCATGATCCAGCTGACGCCGTTCTTCTTCTATTCGGCGGGCGGGTATCTCGTGATCACGGGGCGGCTCGATTTCGGATCGCTGGTTGCGGTTCTGGCCGCCTACAAGGACCTTGCAGGCCCGTGGAAGGCGCTTCTCAATTTTGTGCAGCGGCTGACGGATTTCCGCAGCCGGTTCCGCCTTGTCGTTGAGAATTTCGAGAGCGATGATCTGGCCGATGCCGGGCGCGTGTTCCGAGAGGATGCAACAGCGCTGCACGGCCCTCTGGTGCTCGAAGGCGTAACGGGAGGCGCAGGCTCCGAAGGTCTCCGGGTGCCGCGGCTCTCGGCAGACCCTGGGCAGACGCTTGCGCTCCTCGGTGGAGACAGCGGCGCGCGCGATGCGCTGATGCGGATCATGGCGGGGCTCGATGCGCCGGAGGCCGGCCGCGTCACCCTCGGCGATGTGCCGCTCGGGGATGCCACCTTCGGGCAGATCGGCGGCGCGATCGCCCATGTCGGCCCGCGCCCCGGCATGGTGGAGGCAACGGTGCGGGAGAACGCGCTCTACGGTCTCTACCGCCGGCTGCCCGGTTTCGACGGAACGATTACGGCCGAACGCACCGCGGCCGTGCAGGAGCTCTACGCCACCGGCAGCCCAGCCTCCGAGCCGCCGGCCGGGTGGATCGCTGATCCCGACCGCGTCGGCCTCGACGATCGCCTGCTCCATCTCACCGAGATCGCTGGGCTCGACGAGAACCTCTATTCGGTGGCCCTCAGCCGCCATCTCACGGCAGATCAGGTGGACCGGTGGAGCACGCCGCTGTTGGCCCTCCGCCGCCGCCTCGCCACTGGGGACGAGAACCTGGCAGACCTGGCAGAACCCTGGACGCCCGATGCGTTCAACGCCAACGGCTCCCTGCTTGAAAACCTGCTCTTCGGCTTGCCGCGCCAAACGCCTGGCAACCCCGCCGACTATCTCCGCAACCCCGCGGTCATCGCGTTTCTCGACCGCAGCGGCGGTGGCCAGGTGCTGGAGGAGATCGGCTGGGACATCGCAGTCGAGCTCGACATGCTGGCCGAGGCCGTGCGCGAGATCTCTCCACTGCTCGACCGGTTTGCGGCGTTCGGGCGCCAGGACTTCTCCGACGCAACCGCTTTGGTGGCGGCGGGAGGTGCCCGCGGCATCGCTGGGCTGCGCGCGAGCGACAAGCTGCGGCTCCGCGCCCTCGCCGCGCGGTTTGTCGAGGTGCGCGATCAGCTCGAGGTGGTGGACGAGGCCCGCCGCGCCCGCATCCTCTCCGCGCGCACCAAGATCATAGACGAGGTCCGCAAGAGCCCCGATTTCATTGCCCTCGACGATGAGGGCTACAACCCGATGCGCACAGTCGCCGACAACATCCTGAACGCAAGCCGCCGGCACGACCGGCGCTCGGAGTGGTCGCGCATCGATGCTCTGGTGGAAACGGCAATCCGCGAGGAAGGGCTCTGGTTCGATCTTGTCAGCATCGGCCTCGACGCGCCGCTTTCGAAGGCCAATCTGTCGATCAATGCGATCCGGCGTCTGGCGCTGGTCCGGGCCGTGGTGAAGCGCCCGAACATCATATTGCTCGACGGCCTGGCAGACAGCGACAGCGAGGCGGACCGCGCATTGCGCACGGCGATCCGCCAGGAACTCCCCGATGTCTGCCTGGTTTACGCCGCCAACTCGGAGGCTGCCGCTGAAGAGGCGGATGTCACCCTGCGCATCGCGCCCTCCGGCGAGGTGGAGGCTTCGTGAACCCCATGAGCGCCCTCGGCAAGACAGCCTCAACCACCTGTGCTATTTGCAAAGATAGCCAAGGTCACCCGGGGAGTGCCCGTCCATGCCGTTGACCGACACCCTTGCGGTCATGCGTAAGATGCCGCTGTTCCGTCAGCTCGACGACCGGCGCATTCGGGTGATCGCGATGACGGGCCAGGTGCTGCGCCTGCGGACCGGCGAACGGCTCTGGGAGAAGGGCGACCCAGGCGACTCGGTTCTGATCGTGCTCTCCGGTGAGGCGGATGTGCTCTTCCCCCTGCCCGACAGTCCGACCGAGACCTCGATTGCCGTCCTCGGCGAAGGCGAACTGGTCGGTGAGATGGCCGTGCTGACCGGGCGCCCACGCTCCACCGCCATCGCCGCGCGCTCTGATCTCGAAGTGCTGCAGATCGAGGGCACCACGGTCCTCGGGCTCCTCCGGGAGTTCCCGGAACTCGCCCTCGAGGTCATCAAAGTCCTCGCCCTCCGGCTTGAGGCCAGCAACGCGCGCGCGGTTTGAGCGCTTCCCGCCGCCTGCGCCGCGCGATATAGGGGGCCGACCCTTCAGCCGGAGCCGCCCATGACCGACCGAGAGAACAGCCTGACCTATGCCCAGTCGGGCGTGGACATCGATGCCGGCGCCGATCTGGTCGAACGGATCAAACCCGCGGCTGCCCGCACCAAACGCCCGGGCGCGATGGCGGGGCTCGGCGGCTTCGGCGGGCTCTTCGACCTGAAGGCTGCGGGATACGAGGATCCCGTGCTGGTGGCGGCGACCGACGGGGTCGGCACGAAACTCCGCATCGCGATCGACACCGACCGGCTTGACGGCATCGGCATCGATCTCGTTGCCATGTGCGTGAACGATCTGGTCTGCCAGGGCGCGGAGCCATTGTTCTTCCTGGACTACTTCGCGACCGGCAAACTCTCGGTCGATGCGGCTGCGCGCGTGGTCGAGGGTGTCGCAGCGGGCTGCGAGGACGCCGGAGCAGCACTGATCGGCGGTGAGACGGCGGAGATGCCCGGGCTGTACGCCGCGGGCGATTTCGATCTGGCAGGCTTCGCGGTGGGGGCCGTGGAGCGGGGCGAGGACCTGCCCCGCGACGTCGCCCCCGGGGATGTGCTGCTGGGGCTCGCGTCCTCGGGCGTGCACTCCAACGGATATTCGCTCGCCCGCAAGGTGGCGGAGATCGCAGGTCTCGGCTGGGAGGCGCCCTGCCCCTTCGGCGACGGCACGTTGGGAGAGGCTTTGCTCACACCGACACGGATCTATGTGCGCGCCGCTCTGGCGGCGATCCGAACGGGCGGCGTGCACGGGCTCGCCCACATCACCGGCGGAGGGCTGCCGGAGAACCTGCCCCGCCTGCTGCCGGACGGCATGGGTGCCGAAGTGGACCTCACCAGCTGGACCGCACCGCCCGTCTTCGGCTGGCTGGCCCGCACCGGCGGCATCGCGGAAGCCGAGATGCTGCGGGCCTTCAACTGTGGGATTGGGATGATTTTGGCGGTGGCGCCGGATGCCGCAGACGGGGTGACGGCCACGCTCTCCGAGGCCGGTGAGCAGGTGACCCGCATCGGCCAGGTCACAGACACGCCCGGCCTGCGCCTCACGGGAACGCTCGGGTGAGCCGACCACTCGGCATCCTGATCTCCGGGCGCGGCTCCAACATGGTGGCTCTGGTGGAGGCGCTTCGAGAGGGCACCGCCGCGCATCCAGTTATCGTCCTGTCCAACCGGCCAGAGGCTGGCGGCCTTGCCAGGGCCGAGGCGCTTGGGGTCCCGACGTCCGTGGTCGATCACCGCGCCTATCCGGATCGGGAGAGTTTCGAGCGCGCGATGGATGCGAGGCTCCGTGAGGCGGGCGCCGAGCTCGTCGCCCATGCGGGCTTTATGCGAATCCTGACACCTTGGTTTGCGCGCGCCTGGGCCAGTCGGATGCTGAACATCCATCCTTCGCTGCTTCCGCTCTGGCCGGGGCTCGACACCCATGCCAAGGCGCTGGCCGCAGGCGTCGCGCTCCATGGCTGCACGGTACACGAGGTGACGGAAGCGCTGGATGGCGGGCCGATCCTCGGCCAAGCAGCCGTTGCGGTCCGACCGGGCGATACCGAGGAGACCCTGGCCGCGCGGGTGCTCGCGCAGGAGCACCGGCTCTACCCGATGGTTCTGCAGGCCTTTGCGCGGGACCCCGAGGCCGCACGGACCCGCCCCGTCGCGCTGTTCGGCGCTGAGACCCCGGCTCTCTAGTGGAGTGACTCCAACGTTTGGAACCGACGGGTTCTTGTAGCGATGATGGCGTTGGGGTCAGCGCGCCAGGTGAAGGGCTTCGCCTCAGTGGCGTTGTGCTCCTGGATGAAGCGGTTGATGGCGGCCTGCAAATTGATGGCCAAGTGAAAGACGCCGTGCTAGAGCTGGCGCTTGGCGAGCTTTGCGAAGAAGTCCTCGATCGCGTTCAGCCAGGAGCTGGAGATTGGCATGAAGTGGAAGGTCCAGCGTGGGTGGCGCTCGAGCCAGCGCATGACCTCAGGCGTTTTGTGCGTGGCGACGTTTTCCAGCACCACGTGCACCGTCTCGCCGGCCGGGATCTCGCGTTCGAGCGCATTCAGGAAGCCCCAACGCGAGTCCGCGTTAGCGCAGACTGGTATAATGAGCCTCTTGCGCCCTATCCCCATGTCAGGTCTATTTACATAGCTTGAAGCGTATTTGTCGTTTGACGATTTACGGTGGACGCACTTAGATTTGGACCAAGGAACTGCTCACTATGAGTATGTGTTTTCATTTAGTTTCCATTAAACCTCAAAACATCGAGAAGTTGAATCTTGGCAATAAGATTGAAGAGTTTTTGGATGAGTACCTCGAATCGCAAATCAACTATGGAGTGCAAAGTGACCATGCACTTGATCTCGACAAAAGTTGGGATGGCGTCGACTTTCTGTTTTATATAACAGATCAGTTATCGTTCCCTCGCAATTGGTTGGTCGAATCAGGCGAAGAAATTGGTCAGACCTGGGATACGGGCCTGCACGCGTTTGGTCCAGTGAGGTGGTAGCTGTAATCACCGAAAAGATGGAATTATGTGAACCTAACTCACTCAAAGCCGCCTTTGATTTTAAGTTGTTTGAGCAAGCGGAGGTCTATCCCCAAATTTGGGATCGCCAAGACCCTAAAGACAGACACATCATCTTATCTGCGTGCTCCTGTCTTCAACGGATGTTACGGGCCGCTAAAAACCGAGGGGACGCCCTTTTGACTGCCGTAATTTAGCGTGTATCCATCTTAAAGCGGTCATTGTAGCTGAGCGCAGCATTCGACACTTTGGGCTTGGAGCGGACTCATCCGTTTCGGTCAAACCACTAGGGGGCGGGTCACCGGCGCATCCGAGACCGCCTCCGCACCCCAGGCCTTGTTATCACCGAAGTCTCTTGTCCGCCCGGCACCGGTGACCGCTGTTGCGTTTGGGTCTCGGAGGCGCAAAGGATGCTGGCGCGCCAAAACGTCAATGGATGCACGGGGGACGAGTCCGATGCCGCAGAAGGTTGCCGTGGTCACGGGGGCAGCTCGAGGCATCGGTCTCGCCACAGTCCGCTTGATGGTCAGCCAAGGGGTAGACGTTGCGATGGTCGACCGAGACGTCGACGAACTCGCCAAGGCCTCGAAAGATCTGGGCCTCGCCCTTCCCTACGACATATCCGACCCCGATCAAGTCGAGCAGATGGTCGGAGACGTGCTGCAGCATTTCGGCCGACTGGATACGCTGGTCAACAACGCCGGTGTCGCCGATTTCGGACCGATCGAAGAGACCACCTTTGAACGCTGGCGCCGCGTCATGGAAACCAACCTTGACGGTGTGTTTCTGTGCGCGCAGGCGGCGACGCCCGCATTGCGGCAAACCAGGGGATCGATCGTCAACATCGCATCGATCTCAGGCTTGCGCGCCTCGACCCTTCGCGTCGCATACGGAACGTCGAAAGCGGCCGTTATGCATTTGACCCAGCAACAGGCCTGCGAGCTTGGAGAGCATGGAATTCGGGTGAACTGTGTCTGTCCCGGGCCCGTGCGTACCAAGCTTGCGATGGCCGTCCACTCCGAAGAGATTGTTAATGCCTATCACGACGCGATCCCCTTGAACCGCTATGGCTCCGAGGATGAGATTGCGCGGGTCATTGCCTTTCTCGCGTCCGATGCGGCCAGCTATGTGACTGGACAGATCATCTCCGTGGACGGCGGGTTTCAAAGCACAGGCATTGGCCTGCCAGCGTTGCGCCATTAGGCGTTTGGCACGCGGCAATGCCGCCGGCAGGGTGCCGTGATCCCGCGTCCAGGCAGTCGTCTATGGAATGACCAAGTGCGGAGCGGGAACTTCCGCCTCCGTCGACCCCCTAGCCGCCGATCCGCTCGACCCGCTCGATCAGCCACACCTCCCGCTCGCCAAGCTCATAGGCGCGCAGGAAATCGCTGTCTGCCGCCTCCCGCTCGCCTTGCAGATCGAGATACTGGCCGCGCGCGCTGTAGGCCCGGCCCCAATCCGGCTCGAGCGCAATCGCACGGTCGAAATCACTGCGCGCCCGGCGCGGATCGTGAACAGCGCGCGCCCGGGCCCGGTTGAGAAAGGCGCCCGCATCGCGGTCATCGGTGTCGATGACCTTGGAGAAATCCTTCTCCGCCGCCTGGGTCTCCCCCAACAGCAGATAGCCGAGCCCGCGGTTGAAATAGGCCGGTGCGAGATCCGGCTCGATCTTGATGGCCCGCGTCAGATCGCTGACTGCAGCGCGGGCCGCTCCGCCCCGTAACAGCGCGCCACCGCGCCCGAGCCAGAGCCAGGCATCGCCCGGAGCGCGCTGGATCGCCGCATCGAAGTCCTCGAGCGCCTCGTCGAAGCGGCCAAGCGCCATCCGGCTCCGTGCCCGGTTGCCAAAGGCTGTGACCAGGCTGTCATCGGTGGCGATCGCGAGGCCAAAGGATTGTTCCGCGTCGCCGTGCCGACCAATCTCGGCCTGAGCAACACCGAGATTGACCAGCACAGCCGCCCGCTGTCCGGGGGTGAGCTTGGTGTCCCGCAGTGCCCGCTGGCAGAGCGTCAGCGTATCGGTCGCCGGCAGATCCGGGTCCGCACAGCCCGCCAGAACGCCGCCCTGCGCCCAAAGGGGTCCCGGAGCCAGAAGGGCCATCAAGCCCACCAGTCCCGCAACAGCCGACATCGCGTATCGCATAGCTTCGCCTCCCGCTTGCCAGCGCACATATCCCCTGGTGCGCCCGGCCACAAGGCGCAGAGCGGCCCCTGAGCGGGTTTGATCTCCCCCCGGTTGTGTTTCGGCGGCGGTCATGTGTTTCTGATGGGAAGGGTGGACGCGATTCGCGGCCTGAGGAGGGACGTCGGAGGCAACCTATGGACTTCGAGTACAAGACCGTTGGTGGACCGGAGCGCGGGCGCAAGCGCAAGGGGTGCAAAACCGCGGCTGACCGCGTGGCGGCTGCGATGGAGGAGCTCATCCAAGCCGAAGCGGCAGAGGGGTGGGAGTATCTGCGCACCGATCTTGTGCCGGTCGAAGAACGCTCGGGCCTGTTTGCACGCCGCCAGACGATGCATTGCGCGGTCCTGGTGTTCCGGCGGCCGCGGGGCGCTGTGTCGGACCGCAAAGCGCTCAGCCGTAAGGCGGCTGCAATCTTCAACGGCGAGGCGCCGGCGCGGCGGTCAGCAGCGGCGGAACCGCGCCTTGCTCCGGCATCGGCGCCGACCCCGGCACCGATGATGGCGCCCCCACCTCAGCACACCCCGCACCAGGCCGCACAGCAGACAACTGTTGCAGCAGCCCCAACACCGCAGCAGCTCAATGCCGCGGTCATCGCCGCGCACCCCTATTCCCTGGACGGCAGCGGGATTGCGTCTCAGCCCGCGCCAGACCCGGCCCCGGGCCATGTGCCCCCGGCGCCTGAGGCAGCTCCTCCGACGGAGTTCAGCAAACCCGGCCCCGGTGGATTGTTCACAAGGATGCCCGGTCCTCCGAAGGACTGAGCGCCGTCAGACGGCCTCCTTCAGCGAGGCCATCAACGACCCGAGAAGCTTCTCGGCCATCTCGTCGGTGAGGCGCCCCGCCTCATCGAACTTTCGCGCAGACGCGCCCAGATTGATCTCCGGGTCGAAAACAAACCGCACGCCGAACGGGATCAGCATCAGATAGAGCGCGGACTTCGCCCGCTGACCGCCCGCCATCCCAGCCGCCGCCGAAACCACGGCCACCGGTTTGCCGATGGTGGCCATGGGCCGCGGGCGGCTGACCCAGTCGAGCGCGTTCTTGAGCGCGCCCGGAGGCGCCTTATTGTATTCGGGTGTCGAGATCACGATGGCATCGGCCGCGGCGATCTGCGCGCACAAGGTGGAAACCGCCTCGGGGATGCCCTCGGCCTCCACATCCTCGTTGAAGAGCGGCAGGTTGAGATCGGCCAGCACGAACTCCGACGGCTCAAACAGCCGTGCAGCCTCGCGGATCAGCTTGGTGTTGGTGCTCTCGCGCCGCAGCGAGCCCGAAATGCCGAGCAGTTTCATCGTGGGAACCCCTTGTCCGCGGTGTGTCGGTCGGGCCGGAGCCTAGGTTCCGTCCGCGCCTGCGACAAGGGGCCCGAGATCACACTTCGCGCCGGCGCCGTGCGATCAGGCCGAGGCCCAGCAGACCGCCCAGCAACAGCGGCAGAGCACCGGGAAGCGGCACATGGCTGGTCTCCACACCCTCAAGCCGGAAGGCTGTCCCGGTGCTGCCCCCACCGAGCGCTTCGAGATCGAAGGTGCCCGCCGTCAGTTCCGCATTGAAAGCGGCCAGCGTGAAGACCGCATCCGAGACGCCGGTGAAGCTGGACAGATCGACATCCAGAAAATCGACGCCATCCGACGCATCCTGATAGTCGAAGGTAAGGACCGAGGTGTTTGCCCCGCCGTTGACCGCGAGGAAAATCTCGAAATCATCGGGCCCTGCCCCGGACCGGTCGAGACGGATATCAAAACTCGTGAGATCGAACGTCACCCCGGGGTCAGCGGTGAACCCCCAGGTCCAGAACTCGTCATCCGCGATGGCCGCCGCCGCGCTGGTGTTGGCAGGATCCCAGTTGGTGAAATTGAACGTGCTGAAGCTCTGGACAGTGATCCCGGGCCCTGCTGTGAACCCGGCGCCGTTGACGCCAGACGCCTCCAAGCTCGGGCTGAGCGTTGTGGTGCTGCCCGCAGTTCCGTATTCGAGAAGAGTGATGGCGGGCGCCTCTGCCGCAAAAACCCACAGAGCCGCCGCCAAGAGCATCGCGCGCATGGTCCCCCCCATTCACACCCACCCGCAAACGTTAAGGAGCCAGGCGAGTGACGCATCAAATTTTATGTGAAGTTTTTATGACAAATCTAAGCGTGGATCGCCCCAAGGCCCACAGCCAATGCGGCCTCGCGCACCGCCTCCGAATAGGTCGGATGGGCGTGGCACGTCATCGCCAGATCTTCCGCCGAAGCGCCAAACTCCATCGCCACACAGACCTCATGGATCAGATCGCCCGCGCCGGGCCCGATGATGTGTGCCCCAAGGATGCGGTCGGTCGCCTCATCCGCTAGGATCTTCACAAACCCCTCGGTGGCGAAGTTCGCCTTGGCCCGGCCATTGCCGAGGAACGGAAACTTGCCGACCCGGTAGGCGCGGCCCTCGGCATTCAGCGCCTGCTCGGTGGCGCCCACCTTGGCAACCTCGGGCGCGGTGTAGATCACATCCGGGATCACGCCATAGTTCACGTGGCCGTGCTTGCCCGCGATGGTGTCGGCCACCGCGACGCCTTCGTCCTCGGCCTTATGCGCCAGCATGGGCCCCGCAATCACATCGCCGATCGCATAGATGCCCGCGATGTTGGTGCGCCAGTGGGCATCGGTCTTGACCTTGCCGCGCTCGGTCTCCACGCCGACATTCTCAAGCCCAAGCCCGCTCGTGTAGGGCCGCCGTCCGACCGCGACCAGAACCACATCGGCCTCCAGGCTCGCCTCGCTTTCGTCCTTGCGGGTCTTGTAGTGGACGGTGAGGGCGTTGCCCTTCTCGACCGACTGCACCGCGGCCCCGAGAATGAACTTGAAGCCCTGCTTGGTGAGCATCTTCTGGAAGGCCTTTTGGACCTCCGCATCCTGGCCGGGCGTGATCTCTTCGAGGAACTCGACCACGGTGACCTCCGAGCCGAGGCGGCCCCAGACCGAGCCGAGTTCCAACCCGATCACACCCGCGCCGATCACCACCAGCCGCTTCGGGATCGAGCCGAGGGTCAGCGCGCCCGTGGAGGTGACCACCCGCTCCTCATCGACCTCGACGCCCGGCAGGCTCGCCGGCTCCGAGCCCGTGGCGATCACGATGTTCTTGGCCGCGTGGACGTCCTCGCCAACGCGCACCTTGCCGGCCGAGACGATCTCGCCCCAGCCGCGGATGTAGTCGATCTTGTTCTTTTTGAAGAGGAACTCGATCCCGGAGGTGTTGCCGTGGATCACCTCGTCCTTGTAGCTCATCATCTGCGGGATATCCACGTCGACGCCCTGCGCCTTGATCCCCATCTTGGCGAAGTTGCCATGGACCTCGTGCACCATCTCGGAGGAGTGCAGGAGCGCCTTGCTGGGGATGCAGCCGACGTTCAGACAGGTGCCGCCGAGGCTGCCGCGCCCTTCGACACAGGCAACCTTCAGCCCGCGCTGCGCGGCCCGGATCGCACAGACATAGCCGCCCGGCCCACCGCCGATCACAATCACATCATACTCAGCCATCGGATTGTCCCTCATCATCAGGCGCTTGCGGCAATGTCTGCCGATGGAGCGCGAATATGTACCACGTTGCGACGATCGAGAGGATCGCCTCGATGCCGAAGATGCCGCCGGGGATCCCGGTGTTGCGCATCGCCTCGAAGAAGGTCACCACCGCGATCGCGCAATAGATCCAGCGCGCGATCGAGAGCTGGCGCCGCCAGGCCATCTCCAGCACAAACCAGGTGACCGCCGCTTGCACGATCAGCCCGAAGCCGAGGGCAAGCGAGCCCCCGAGCGCGCCGAAAGGAACCCCCGCGACCAGCAGCACCAGGAATGCGACTTGCGCCTTCAGCGCGATCTCGACCACCTGCCCCGCAAAGGCCGTCTCCCGCAGCGTGGCATAGGCAGCGCCCCAGCTCTGAAGCCGTTCGGCAGACGCTTTGACCACGTCCTTCGCCTTGCCCTCAGATGCCATGCTGCACTCCGTCCTTGCGCTCCTTCAGGGCCGAGCGCACCGCGAGCACGGTCAACACCCACCAGGAAACGATGAGAAACAGCCGCACAGCGAGCGCGGCTCCATCGGAGAAGGAGTCAAGCATGGGCAGATCGATTGCAAGGGCAGCCACCGACATCGCAACGCCGAGCAGGGCCAAGAACGGCACTGCCGCCCAAGGCCGGCGCCGCAACAGCATCCCTCCGATATAGGCCAGCCCACCTAAGGCCAACATCCCAACCCCTTGTGCAAGGCGCTGTTTCGGCTCCGAAATCTCCGGCGCGCCGACGCCGAGAACGATCGCGGACAGTGCCCCGCCGAACAGAACCAAACCGAAGCCAAGCTGACGGAGCCGCCGAGCGAAGGACGCCGCCGAAAGGGGAGAAGACATGGTCACTGCTGGACCTCACTGCTCCGCCGCGCTGGCAGCGAGGCGCCACAGATGTCCTTCGGGATCGCGCACCTCAGCCAAGCGGCCCCAGGGCCGGTCGAGCGGCGCGACCACCTCCGTAGCCCCGGCCGCGAGCGCCCGGGCAAAGGTCGCATCCACCGCCTCCGCAGTCCCAAGATCAAGACGGATCGCAACGGGCGACCCCCCGAGCGTCGCAGGCGCTCCGTTCCCCTCATAGGCGCCGGCGCGCTCCTCATAGAACATCACGATCCCGCCCTGGATGCGGGCCCGCGCATGGTTCACGGCGCCGTCCTGCTCCTGGATCATCAGGATCTCGCCGTCGAAGGCCGCCTCGCAAAACCCAAGGGCGGCCCGCGCGTCGCGGACCGTCAGATAGGGCAGGATCGGCGGCAACGCCTCCAAATCAGAGATCCATCAGCAGACGGCGCGGATCCTCGAGGCTGTCCTTCACCCGCACGAGGAAGGTCACCGCCTCCTTGCCATCGATGATCCGGTGATCATAGCTCAGCGCCAGATACATCATCGGCCGCGCTTCGATCTTGCCGCCGACGACCATGGGCCGCTCCTGGATCTTGTGCATCCCCAGAATGCCGGCCTGGGGCGGGTTCAGGATCGGCGAGGACATCAGCGAGCCATAGACGCCGCCATTCGAGATGGTGAAGGTGCCGCCCTGCATCTCGCCCATGGTGAGCTTGCCGTCGCGGGCCCGCACGCCAAGCTCGGCGATGGTCTTCTCGATGTCGGCAAAGCTCAGATGGTCGGCATTGCGCACCACCGGAACCACAAGGCCCGTGGGCGTGCCGACCGCCACCCCGATATGGTAGTAGTTCTTGTAGACAAGCTCCGCCCCGTCGATCTCGGCATTCACCGCCGGCACTTCGTGGAGCGCATGCACACAGGCCTTCACAAAGAAGGACATGAAGCCGAGCTTGATCCCGTGCTTCTTGAGGAACGGGTCCTTGAACTCGTTGCGCAGGTCCATCACGCCGGTCATGTCCACCTCGTTATAGGTGGTGAGCATGGCGGCGGTGTTCTGCGCATCCTTGAGCCGGCGCGCGATGGTCTGGCGCAGACGGGTCATCTTCACCCGCTTCTCGCGCGGCGCATCATCGGCCGAAACCGGGTCACGCGGCATCGGAGCGGGAGCCGGCGCAGGCGTTGAGGCCGGAGCGGGAGCCGGAGCACCGGGTGCAGCCCGCGCGACATCCTCCTTCATGATCCGACCATCGCGGCCCGTGCCCTTGACCTGATCGGCGGAGAGCCCGGCCTCTGCCATGGCTTTCTTCGCGGCGGGCGCATGTTCGATGTCGCTGCCCGTAGCGGTCGTTGCCGTCGGGGCCGGGGCCGGGACCGCCGTCACAGCCGCGGCGCCGCCGGCCGAGATCTTTGCGATCAGCGCATCCAGACCCACGGTCGTGCCCTCGCCTGCCACGACCTCGGCCAGCACACCCGAGGCCGGGCTCGTGACCTCGACAGACACCTTATCGGTTTCAAGCTCCGCGATGATCTCGTCGACCGCCACCGCTTCGCCCACCTGCTTGAACCAGGTGGAGACCGTCGCCTCGGTCACCGACTCGCCGAGGGTCGGCACCTTTACCTCGAGCAGTTCTTCGGCCGCCGCCGGGGCCGGGGCCGCCGCCGGGGCCGCAGCAGCAGGCGCCGCCGCCCCGTTACCTGTCGACGCGCCAGCGCCCTCCTCGATCGTCGCGAGCAGCGCATTCACCCCGACCGTGGTGCCCTCACCGGCCACCACCTCGCCGAGCGTCCCTGCCGCAGGGGATGGCACCTCGACGGTCACCTTGTCGGTCTCGAGCTCCGCCAGCATCTCATCCACCGCGACACTGTCGCCCGGCTGCTTGAACCAGGTCGCCACGGTCGCCTCGGTGACCGACTCGCCCAGCGTGGGCACGCGCACTTCGGTTGTCATTGTCCTGCTCTCCCAGACAGTCAGATCGTGAGGGCGGCGCTCACCAGCGCGTCCTGCTCGTGTTTGTGTTGCGAGGCGAGGCCCGTTGCCGGCGAGGCCGAAGCCGCGCGACCGGCATAGGCCGCCCGTCCGACCTTGGCCCCGATCCGGCCGAGCACCCATTCGATGTTGGGCTCGACGAAGAACCAACCGCCCTGGTTCTTCGGCTCCTCCTGACACCAGACGATGTCGGCGTTTTTGAAGCGCGAAAGCTCCCGGGTCATGGAGAGCGCCGGGAATGGATAGAACTGCTCGAGGCGCATCAGATACACGTCGTTCAGCCCCCGCTCATCGCGGGCCGCCAACAGGTCGTAGTAGACCTTGCCGGTGCAGATCACGACGCGTTTGATCTCGTGGTCGGGCTTGAGCTCCAGATCCGAGTTGCCAAGCTCCGCATCGTCCCACAGCACCCGGTGGAAGGAGCTGCCCTCCGCCATATCGTCGATCCGGCTGATACACATCTTGTGGCGCAGCAGCGATTTCGGCGTGAACAGCACCAGCGGCTTGCGGAAGCTGCGGTGCAGCTGACGGCGCAGGATGTGGAAATAGTTCGCCGGAGTCGTGCAGTTGGCAACGATCCAGTTGTCCTCGGCCGAGAGCTGCAAGAACCGCTCGATGCGCGCCGAGGAGTGCTCCGGCCCTTGGCCCTCGAACCCGTGCGGCAGCAGCATCACGAGACCCGACATGCGCAGCCATTTCCGCTCACCCGAACAGATGAACTGGTCGATCATGATCTGGGCGCCGTTGACGAAATCGCCGAACTGCGCCTCCCAGAGCGTGAGCGCGTTCGGTTCCGCCAGCGAGTAGCCGTACTCATAGCCGAGCACCGCATACTCCGAGAGCATCGAGTCGATGACCTCGTAGTGCTTTTGGCCCGGCTGCGCGCCCTCGGGGCGGATGTGGTTGAGCGGGTGGAACTTCTCCTCGGTCTCCTGATCCACCACACCGGAATGGCGCTGGGAGAAGGTGCCGCGGGTGCTGTCCTGGCCCGCCAGCCGCACCTTGTAGCCCTCACAGAGCAGGGTGCCGAAGGCCAGCGCCTCGGCGGTTGCCCAATCGATGCCCTTACCGCTCTCGATCGCCTCACGCTTGGCATCAAGTTGGCGCAGGATCGTCTTGTGAGCGTTGAAGTTTTCCGGAAGCTTTGTCAGTGCGCCGCCGACCTCCATCAGGAGATCCTTCGGCACCGCCGTCTGACCGCGTTGATACTCGCCCTCCGAGGTCTCGAAGCCGGACCAGCGCCCGTCCAGCCAGTCCGCCTTGTTCGGCTTGTAGTTCTTGCCGGTCTCGAACTCCTCGTTGAGGAAGTTCTGGAACCCAGCCTTGGACTCCTCCACCTCCGTCGAGGACACCAGCCCGTCCTCGATCAGCCGTTTGGAGTAGATCTGAAGCGTGGTCTCTTTCTTTTTGATCGCCTTGTACATCAGCGGCTGGGTGAACATGGGCTCGTCGCCCTCGTTGTGCCCGAACCGGCGATAGCAGAAGATGTCGATCACCACGTCCTTCTGGAACTTCTGGCGGAACTCGGTCGCGACCTTGGCCGCATGAACCACCGCCTCCGGATCGTCGCCGTTCACGTGGAAGATCGGACAGTCCACCATCTTGGCGATGTCGGTGGGATAGGGGCTCGACCGGCTATAATGCGGCGCCGTCGTGAACCCGATTTGGTTGTTCACCACCAGATGGATGGTGCCCCCCGTCTTGTGCCCCTTGAGCCCGGAGAGACCAAAGCACTCCGCAACAACCCCCTGCCCCGCAAAGGCCGCATCGCCGTGCAACAGCACCGGGATCACGCTCGTGCGGTCGCCGCCATACTGATCCTGTTTGGCGCGCACCTTGCCCAGCACCACCGGGTTCACGGCCTCGAGATGGCTCGGGTTCGCCGTCAGCGAGAGGTGGACGTTGTTGCCATCGAAGCTGCGGTCCGAGGAGGCACCGAGGTGGTACTTCACATCGCCCGAACCGTCGACATCCTCGGGCTTGAAGCTGCCGCCCTGGAACTCGTTGAAGATCGCGCGGTAGGGCTTGCCCATCACGTTCGCGAGCACGTTAAGACGCCCGCGGTGGGGCATCCCGATGACGATCTCGCGCGCACCCATGGCGCCGCCGCGCTTGATGATCTGCTCCATCGCCGGGATCAGCGCCTCACCGCCATCGAGGCCGAAGCGCTTGGTGCCCGTGTACTTCACATGGATGAAGCGCTCGATCCCCTCCGCCTCGATCAGCTTGTTGAGGATCGCCTTGCGCCCTTCCTTAGAGAACGCGATCTCCTTGCCATAGCCCTCGATCCGCTCCTGCAGCCAGCCCTTCTCCTCGGGGTCGCCGACATGCATGAACTGGAGCGCGAAGGTGCCCGCATAGGTCCGGCGCAGCAGCGCCTCGATCTCGCGCATCGACGCGCTCTCGAGCCCGAGCACGTAGTTGATGAAGATCGGACGGTCGAGATCGGCCTCCTTGAAGCCGAAGAACTTCGGATCGAACTCCGGATGATGCGAGCGCCCGGTCAGCTTCAGCGGGTCGAGATCGGCCGCCAGATGCCCGCGTGAGCGGAAGCTGCGGATGTACATGATCGCCCGGATCGAATCGAGCAGCCGCGCCCGGACCACCTCTTCGGACAGGCCGCCCGGCTTCTCGACCTTGGCTTTGTCCTCGATCTTCTTGCGCAGCGCCTTGGGGTCCGGCAGCGCGTCCCAATTGCTGTCGAGGGCGGCGATCTCCTCCGAAACCGGCGAGGGCGGCCAGTCGGCCCGGGCCCAGGGGGCACCGGCGGCCTCCGAGCGCACCGCGTCGCCTGTGTCGCCGAGCCCCGCGAAATAGCTCCGCCAGCTCTCATCCACGCTCTCGGGCGAGCGGATGTAGGCGGCATAGAGCTGTTCGATATAGGCGGCGTTGTGGCCCTGAAGGAAAGAGGAGGCGTGGAACTGGTCGTTCGAGCTTTGATCGTTCATAGCTGCCGGGGGTCTTTCGGCCCTCGTCCCTGGCTGGGCGGAGGACGCTGCCCCCGCCGAATGCACCCACCCGACCGGGTTGGCAGACGCATTCTACCCATCAAACGCCGGTTTCATAGACACACTAGGGTGTGGAAGGGCTGCGGCGACGGGCCGCAAGCAGACCGTTGCCGGAATGCCAATCTTAATATTCGTTAACATTTTGATTCAGCCCGACTGAACCAATGCTAGATTACCGTCTACCCACCGAGTGACGACTGCGCGTGGCTTAACGGGACCAAGGGGGCGACGGTGAACCAAACTCCGGCAGACTGGCGGGCGCATGGCGCCGCGCTGACAGATCTTTCGACGCTGAGCGAGGACACGCTGCGGGCCTGCATCCCGGTCTATGTGAACTCGTTCAACCAGCTGACCTATCTCAAGGATATGCTGGACTGGCTCAAACGGCACGGGTTCGCCAACATCTATGTCACGGACCAGACCTCGGACTACCCCCCCCTGCTGGACTATTATGCGGAGCTCGAGGCCGAGGGCCGCGTGCGGATCATCCGGCTCGGCGAGAACATCGGGCCGACCGCAATCGTCTGGCGGATTACTGCCGCCGGCGGACCCTTCATCTTCAGCGATCCCGACTTGACCTTGCCGGAGCCCGCTGATCCGGCCTTCCTGTCCACGCTTGTGGCCCTGTCACAGACCCATCTCTGCCGGAAGGTTGGCTTGGCGCTCGAACTGCCATCGCAGGAAGAGTGCCGCGACACCCGCCAGGTGACCGCTCTTGGCGAACACGGCATCCTCGAATGGGAGAGCCAGTTTTGGGAGAACGAGGTCGCCCCCGACATCTACCGAGCGCCGGTGGACACGACCTTCTTCCTCTGGAACCCGGCCGTGCCGCTCGACCATCGGCGCATCGCCAGAAGTCTGCGCCGCAGGTTCCGCCCCTTCGGTCTCGATCGGCTGATCCCGGAGCCGGACGCGTGCGATTTGCGCGTGGCCCGTGCGGGCTTTTTGGCGCGCCACCGCCCCTGGTACTGGAACGATGGGATGCCCGAGGAGGAGGCCCGCTATTACACGGCCCGCGCCCAAGCCTGGAGCAATTGGACGCAGGCAGAAACCAACCGGCCCTGAGCACCGTTTCAGGCGCCTTCGCTCTCGCTTTAGCCCCGCAATGGCTCCTCTCCGTAGCGGTTCTTGCCCGCTCGGCTCGGCAACGCGCAGGCAAAGATCATGAGGGCGCCGGACGCCAAGTAGACGAACTCCAGCATAGCCCCATACAGCCCCCCGAGGCCGAGAGCCGCGATAGTGAACCACGCTGTGCCTAGGACGTCGGGGATGAGGCTCAGCCAGCCTGGGTAGCCGACGTCTTGGAACCTTCGAAACCGGACGGCAATGCCCGGCACGTAAGCGAAGGCAAAGAACATGCCAGACAGCCCGACCTGCGGTGGACTGGGCCAGAAAGCGTCGTCGAACGACCCCAAGCAAAACTGGGAAAGTGCCACGAACACCATCCACCACCAGAATTCGGGTCGGCGCGCCCGGCCCCGAAATTTGGCGTAGTCTTGGAAGCAGGCGGTGACCGCCTGCTTGGGGCCCATCATCTCAGCCGATGGCCTTCAGGAGCGCCTCGCCGAGGCCCGCCGGGCTCTCCGCCACCACGATGCCCGCCGCGCGCATCGCCTCGATCTTGTCCTCGGCGCCGCCTTTGCCGCCGGAGATGATCGCGCCCGCATGGCCCATGCGCCGGCCCGGAGGCGCCGTACGCCCCGCGATGAACCCGGCGATGGGCTTGCTGCGGCCCTTATTGCGCTCGTCCGCGATGAACTGGGCGGCGTCCTCCTCGGCCGAGCCGCCGATCTCACCGATCATGATGATGCTCTCGGTCTCCGGATCGCCGAGGAACATCTCCAGCGCGTCGATGTGCTCGGTGCCTTTGATCGGGTCGCCACCGATGCCGATGCAGGTGGACTGGCCGAGGCCCACATCCGAGGTCTGCTTCACCGCCTCATAGGTCAGCGTGCCGGAGCGCGAGACCACGCCGACCGAGCCGCGCCGGTGGATGTGGCCCGGCATGATCCCGATCTTGCAGGCATCCGGCGTGATCACGCCCGGGCAGTTCGGCCCGATCAGCACCGAGGACGAGCCGGCGAGCATGCGCTTCACCCGCATCATGTCCATCACCGGGATCCCCTCGGTGATGCAGACGATCAGCGGGATCTCGGCGTCGATCGCCTCGGCGATGGCATCGGCGGCAAAGGGCGGCGGCACATAGATCGCGGTCGCGTTCGCGCCCGTCGCCTCGACCGCGCCTGCGACCGTGTCGAAGACCGGCAGCCCGATATGCTCGCCGCCGCCTTTGCCTGGGGTCACGCCGCCCACCATGTTGGTGCCGTAGGCGATCGCCTGCTCGGTGTGGAAGGTGCCTTGAGAGCCGGTGAGCCCCTGGCAAATCACCTTGGTGGTCTCGTCAACCAGTACGGCCATGATCTGTCCCCTCTTCTGTCTTCAAGCGGCGGGCCTTGCGGCGATCGTCTCGGTTTCGGGTTGCGCGGGCGCGGTCTCGAAGCGGTATCCGAAGGCTTCGATCTCGCGGGAATACCAGCGGGCGACGCGCGCGCGCGCGGCCTCGTCGTAATAGGCGGAGTAGTGCGGGCGGTCCGGGTTGTAGGCGCGCGCCCGCGGGAGCGCCACCGCCGGCAGGCCGAGGCGCGACAGCAGCGGCGGCAAGTCCTCAGCGAGGCGGTCATAATCGATCACCTGATCGGCGACGACCTCAGAGCCGATGGCATAGATCGCCCAGTTGTTCAGCCGGCAGTATTCGGTGTTGCGATACCATGCGGAGGCCATATCTGCGGCGAAGTGTTCGGGCCCGCGCCCACGTTTCCACTGCCGGTGGGTGTAGAGCGAGACCTGGCGGTCCCACGGGTTCCGCTCCACCGCGAACTTCGTATAGCTGTCGAAGGTTTTGGCCCCGATCACCCGGCGCACCTGGGCGGCGGTGGCGTGCCCGTGCAGCCCGAAGAGGTCCGGGACCTGGCGCATCAGCGCGCCGTGGTGGATCGGCGACCAGCGTGCCCAAGCAGGACGGGATGCACCCGGGCGCAGATCCCCCTCCCCCAGCAACGGGTAGAGTGCCTGCGCGAGGCTCGTGCCCCCCGTCTTCTCCGTCCGGAGAAAGATGAACCTATGCGCATGGCTGACAATCATTGGTATAGGCTACCCATCGCTATTTTGCATCTGGATCTGCCAGGAACACCCCAGCCGCATCATCCGAAACAGTCCCTGTCAGAACAAACATCGTGGGCCGATCAACGCCTTCCACCCGCCACCATGTCCGATCACTGGCTCGGCGGTTGAAGTTTATCGCGTATGTCGGGTCGGATTCCATAAGCGCACGCATCCGGGCATGGAACGCCTCGACTGGTACGGTCTCGGCTTGGACACCGCAGATGTGAGGTGCCCCCGCTTCGATAACCAATCGCGCACCAACTCCTGCTGCGTCCAAGACGATAACGCCCTTTCGGTTGCTGGCCAGAAGTTCCCGACTTGGCGAACTGGTTCTGGGTACAGATGCAACCATCGCGTCGCGTGCCGCCTCCGCATCCGGATAGGTCGATAAACAGAACTGAGCAAAGTCCGTTGCTGCTTGCTCAATGATGCGATTGGCCTCGGCTGGCGACCGTTCCGACGGTGCGCTTTGACAGGCCGCGAGTGCGAGGACAAGGAAGAAGGCTAATTGCGCGCGCATCGGCTCACTCCTTTGGTGTCAGTGAACAACTGGCGCTGCAAACGGGAGGCGGCGCTGGATGGCCTCGGCGAGAGCCGGGGCCGAAGTCTCGAGATTGATGGTCGGGATCTGCGCTTTTCCTCCACGGATCCCCTCGACGGGGGCCGTGAGGGCAAGCTCGACCATCGGGGTGAGCCCAAGCACGCGCCGCGCCCGCACGCTGCGGATGGCTGACCAGGGCACCAGGACGCCCGTCAGGCGGTTCTCCACGCCCTCCTCAGTCAGCAACACCGCCTGGCGCGGGGTCCAGAGATGCGCGGCCAGCGAGATCGCGAACCCCAAGGCGGCCAGTGCCAACAGCGCCTGAAACACAGCGTCGACATCGGCCGTCAGCACCTGAAACCCGAACACGAGCAGCAGCAGCGCTTGCAGCCAAAACCCAGAGGGCAAAGCCGTGCGCGGAAACGTCGTGTCCGGGAGGGCGGTTGTCATCCCTTGACGGCCTTCACGATCTTCTCGGCAGCGTCGGAGAGGTTGTCCGCCGCGATCACATCGAGATCCGAGCCGTTGATGATCTCCTTGCCGAGCTCCACATTCGTGCCCTCGAGGCGGACCACCAGCGGCACCGAAAGGCCGACTTCCTTGACCGCCGCAATCACGCCCTCGGCGATCACATCGCAGCGCATGATGCCGCCGAAGATGTTCACCAGGATGCCCTTCACCTTCGGATCGGAGGTGATGATCTTGAACGCCTCGGTCACCTTCTCCTTGGTCGCGCCGCCGCCCACATCGAGGAAGTTCGCAGGCTCCGAGCCAAAGAGCTTGATGATGTCCATGGTGGCCATCGCGAGACCCGCCCCGTTCACCATGCAGCCGATCTCACCGTCGAGGGCGATGTAGTTCAGGTCGTATTTCGAGGCCGCGAGCTCCTTGGCGTCCTCCTCGGTCTCGTCGCGCAGCTCCATGATCTCCGGATGGCGATAGAGTGCGTTGCTGTCGAAGTTCATTTTGCAGTCGAGGCAGACCAGACGCCCCTCCTCGGTCACGATCAGCGGGTTGATCTCAACCAGGCTGCAGTCCTTCTCGATGAACAGCTTGTAGAGCGTGTTGATCAGCTTGATGCAGTCCTTGCCGGCCTGGCCGGAGAGCCCGAGCGCCGAGGCCACCTTGCGCCCGTGATAAGGCATGAAGCCGGTCGCCGGATCGACGCTGAAGGTCAGGATCTTCTCGGGCGTCTCGGCGGCGACCTCCTCGATGTCCATCCCGCCTTCGGTCGAGGCAATGAACGAGATGCGCGAGGTCTCCCGATCGACCAGCAGGGAGAGGTAGAGCTCGCGGGCGATAGCAGCCCCTTCCTCGAGGTAGACGCGGTTCACCTGCTTGCCGGCGGGACCGGTCTGGTGGGTGACCAGGGTCTTGCCCAGCATCTGTTCGGTGAAACCGATGGCCTCGGCCATGTCCTTGGCGATTCGCACACCGCCCTTCTCACCGGCCTCGGGCTCCTTGAAGGTGCCTTTGCCGCGGCCGCCCGCGTGGATCTGCGCCTTGACCACCCAGACCGGCCCGCCAAGCTCCTCGGCCGCTGCCTGTGCGGCTGCCGCATCGAGCACGGGAACGCCCTTGCTCACCGGCGCGCCATACTGCGCGAGGAGCTGTTTGGCCTGGTATTCGTGGATGTTCATGGGGTGTGTCCTCCGCTCTGCTCTGCTGCGGGCCGCGGCGACCGGCCCCTCCCCGGGGCATGCTACGGCAATGCAGGCCCGGCTGGCCCGGCCCCCTCTGTTAGCCCGCGGAAGTCGGTTCCGCAATTGTCTGTTCGGCCGCGGGGGCAATAGTTTGGCCGCAATCCGGCGCACCCGAGCGCTGCTAGCATCGAGGAAGCCTGGCTAGCGCCCGCCCGAGACATCGACCATCGTACCGGTCACGTAGGACGCGGCGGGCGAGAGCAGCCAAAGAATGGTCTCCGCGACCTCTTCCGCCGCACCGGGGCGCCCCATCGGGGTTTGCGCCCCGAGCCGCGCGGCCCGGTCCGGCGCCCCGCCCGAGGCGTGGATCTCGGTCTCGATCAGGCCGGGACGCACGGCATTGACCCGGATGCCCTTCGGCGCCAACTCCTTGGCAAGGCCCACGGTCATCGTGTCGAGCGCCCCTTTGGAGGCCGCATAGTCCACATACTCGTTCGGCGCACCGAGCCGAGCCGCGGCGGACGAGACCACCACGATTGCCCCGCCGCTCATCCGGCGCGCCGCCTCCCGCGCCGTCAGAAACGCGCCGATGGTGTTGGTGCGGAAGACCTGTTCGATCCGCGCGAGCGACATCTCCGCAAGCGGCAAGCCGGGCGCCACCACCCCGGCATTCACGACCACACCAAGGGGGGCGCCATGGGCCTCCTCCGCCGCATCGAAGAGCCGGAGCGTGTCCGCCTCCGATGCCGCATCGGCCCGCACGGCGACACCGCCGGTCTCCGCGGCCACGGCCTCAGCCGCCGCCGCGTCCCGTGCATAGGAGAGCGTGACCGACCACCCCGCGTGTGCGCCGAGACGGCAGACCGCCGCCCCGATGCCCCGACCGCCGCCGGTGACGATCAGCCCGCCAGCCACCGGCTCAGGCGAGGCTGCTGTCGATGGTTTTGCAGGCCGCGACCAGCCCTTTCACGGCATCGATGGATTTGTCCATCATCGCCTGCTCGTCTTTGTTGAGCTGGATCTCGATGACCTTCTCGATGCCACCGGCGCCGATCACCGTGGGCACGCCCACATAGAGACCCTTCTGGCCATAGGCGCCTTCGACCCAGGCCGCAGCCGGCAGCACGCGCTTCTGATCCTTGAGATAGCTCTCAGCCATCTGGATCGCGGAAGCCGCAGGCGCATAGAACGCCGAGCCGGTCTTCAGCAGGCCGACGATCTCGGCGCCGCCGTCACGGGTGCGCTGCACGATCGCATCCAGCGTCTCCTGGCTGGTCCAACCCATCTTCACGAGATCCGGCAGCGGGATCCCGCCCACAGTCGAATAGCGCGTCAGCGGCACCATCGTGTCGCCATGCCCACCCAGCACGAAGGCCGAGACGTCCTTCACCGACACGTCGAACTCATCCGCCAGGAAGTGCCGGAAGCGCGCCGAATCGAGCACACCCGCCATCCCCGCGACCTTGGCCGTCGGCAGGCCGGAGAACTGCTGCAGCGCCCAGACCATCGCATCGAGCGGGTTGGTGATGCAGATCACGAAAGCGTCCTTGGCGTATTTGCCGATGCCCTCGCCGACCGACTTCATCACCTTGAGGTTGATGCCGAGCAGATCGTCACGGCTCATGCCCGGCTTACGCGGCACACCGGCGGTCACGATGACCACATCTGCGCCCTCGATCGGCGCATAGCTGCTGGTATCGGCCGGATCCGTGGTGATGCCGGTGATCGCTGCGTCAAAGCCGTCGACCGGCGCGCTCTCGGCGATGTCGAGGCCTTTGCCCTGCGGAATGCCCTCGGCGATGTCGCAGAGAACCACGTCGCCCAGCTCTTTCAGCCCGGCGAGATGGGCAAGTGTGCCGCCGATCTGCCCGGCGCCGATCAGCGCGATCTTGCTTCTGGCCATGGAAGTCTCCCTCGGTGTCCCGACTGCCTGGGACCAGGGAGTGGCCCAGGCTTGTGCACGGTGGTGTGCACTGCGGCGTGCCCGAACGGGAGCGAGATTTCAAGCGCCCAGCGACAGTGTGACGCTGTGGCTGCAGAGGGGTGATAGGCCCGTGATCGGGTCAGGCGGGCGCACTTGCGTCGCCGAGCGTTCCGCTCCCGATCACACAGCTCTGGTCCCAGTCCTCGCTGAGGAGAATGGTCCAGCTGCCCGACTCGAGATTGGCGAAGAACTCCACCAGCCCAGGGCCCCCATGGAGATCCGCGCGCAGTTGAACTTCTCCGAAATCGCGCTCCAACACGGTCACGATCACGTCGCGGTCGTAGCAGGTGACCTCTTCGGCAACCGCCTCGGCGGAAAACAGCATCGCTGTCAGGAAACCGGCAACGGCAGCGACGGCAGCGGCGGAAATCGAGGGATACGGCATCGGCACAGTCTCCGCGTTCTCCGGCCAGTCAAGGCGGCGGTGCCTGAAACCAAGCGCCCCCTGAACGGCCCTCAGCGACAAGGTCAGTTTGGCGAGCACGCAGACACTGCCCCGGAATTGCGCCGCCATCGGGCCCGACCCGCGACGGCGCGATGGCCGGTTTGTGTCAATTTCTTGATCTGTCCACCGCCGGGCCGACAAGCGCGGCCGCGCTCAGGCTGGGGTCTTCGCCAGCTCCCGCTCCCGCGCCTCATAGGCCTCGCCAGCTGCCATCAGACAGCTCATGCCGTTCGGCGTCGTGAGCAGAATGGTCCAGCTGCCGCTGTCGGGATTGGCGAAGATCTCGACCATGCCGCGGCCCTCCTGCAGACCGACCGAGCGCTGGGTCTCGCCGTATTTCTTGGTGAGATGGCTGATCACCACGTCCCGCTTGCCACAGCGCATCTGCGCCTCGGCGGTGCTTGGGGTGAAGAAGGTCCCTGCCGTAGCGGCAAGGATCGCGAGGGAAATCAGACCAGTCGTTGCGCGTTTCATCGCGTGCCCTTTCCGGCACCATGGGCAACGGGGGATACGGGGGTCGCATCGTTCGCTGGCCGGGCGCCTCTCAATCGGTTGGTGGGGCGTTCGCCCCTGGTGGCATCCCCGCTTCGCGAGGCGTCTGCGTCCAGTCGATTGATTGAGAGTGCGCGCCCAAGCCTAAGGTATGGTTACCAAATCCCTATCAGAGCCTTAACATCGTTAACGCTGATCGGTGTCCGGGACGGTCGGAACCCAGCAATACCCCTCCGGATCGATCAGAAAGGCCTCGCGCGCGCCATGGGGCTTGTCCGCGGCCCCTGCCAGCACGAAGCCACCGGTGGGCTCGGCCCGCTCCGCAGCACGGTCGGGATCGCAGCCATAGAGCCGCAGCTCCACCCCTGGCCCACGGCCCTCCGCCCCATTGATCACGCCGGTGAGGGCATGGTTGCGGTAGGTCCTGTCGTGATGAAGCATCCAGACCGACCCATAGGCCTCCACGATCGCGAAATCCCGGTCCCAATAGCGGACACTCGCCCCCAGCACCGATACCTGCCATCGCGCCGCGGCCTCCACATCGCGCACCAGCAGGTTCAGTCCGAGCCCAGGGCCGAGCGAGCGGCCGAACGCGACGGGATCGGGGCGCCCCACGCCTTCCGGGGGCAGGATGTCATCTTTCATGGCAGCCTCCTCATTAGGACAGAAGTGCTGACACATAATCGGTTGCAAAGCAAGAACCGTGCGCAATCTCTGAACGCAAACCAGGCATCTCCTCGCAACAATGCTTCGCCACTCTTGTGTCATGCTGCGACGCGGCATAGACGGTGCGCTGATTCCGATGGAGGAGCTTATGCCCGATCTCTCCCGCCCCCGCCGCTCCGTGCTCTACATGCCGGGCTCGCGTGCCCGTGCGCTGGACAAGGCCCGCAGCCTGCCGGCCGATGCGCTGATCCTCGACCTCGAAGACGCCGTTGCGATTGCGGAGAAGGAGACGGCCCGCACCCTGGTTGCCGAGGCGCTTGCCGAGGGCGGCTATGGCAAGCGCGAGCTGATCGTGCGCATCAACAGCATCGACACCGAATGGGGGGAGGCGGATCTGGAGATGGCCGCCGCCAGCGGCGCGGACGCGGTTCTGATCCCCAAGGTCGAAGATGCCGCCAGCCTGGGCGACATCGCGCGTCGGCTCACGGACCTGGGCGCGCCCGAGACCCTTTCGATCTGGGCGATGATGGAGACACCGCTCGGCATGCTGCGGGCCGCCGAGATCGCCGCCGCCCATCCGCGCCTGGCCTGCCTGGTGATGGGCACCAACGACCTCGTGAAGGACCTCCACGCCGAGCACACCGAGAGCCGGATGCCGGTGATCACGGCCCTCGGGCTTTGTCTCCTGGCGGCCCGGGCGCACGGGCTCGCCATCCTCGACGGGGTCTACAACGCGATCCAGGACGAGGAGGCGCTGGCCGCAAGCTGCGCCCAGGGGCGTGCTTTCGGCTTCGACGGCAAGACGCTGATCCACCCCTCCCAGATCGCCGTCACCAACCGGGTCTTTGCGCCGTCGGAAGAGGAACTGACCCTCGCCCGGCGCTATGTGGAAGCGTTTGAGGAGGCCGAGGCCGCGGGGCGCGGGGTGGCGGTGGTCGATGGCCGGCTGGTCGAGAACCTGCATGTCGAGAACGCGCAGCGCCAGCTCGCCCAGGCCGCGATGATCGCCGAGTTGGAGGCCGCCAGCGCTTAACTTCTGCGCGGAGACGCCCTACATCAGCTCAAGCCCGCCGCCGCTCGCCAATCGGAGACCCTCGATGTTCCTGCTCGTTCTCGGCATGGCACTGTTCGTCCTTGCGCATGGACTGAAGATCCACGCACCCTCCTCGCGTGAGCGTTTTGTCGGCCAGATGGGGGAGATGCCAGTCCGAGGTGCGGCGGCGATCGCGATCTTCGCATCCGTTGTGCTGATCGTGCTTGGCTACCAACAGGCGCCCTTTGTGAACATCTGGAAGCCCCCCGCCTGGACGACGCACCTCAACAACCTGCTGATGGTGATCGCGATCGGGGTCTTCATCGCCGGCACCTTCAAAGGCCATATCCGCCACTGGATCCGCCATCCTCAGATCACGGGCGTCAAGATCTGGGCGGTCGCGCACCTCTTGGTGAACGGCGACCTTGCCTCGATCATCCTCTTCGGCGGCATGCTGGGTTGGGCGGTTGCGGCGATGATCGGGGTCAACAAGCGCGACGGCAAGGGTCCGAAGCCCGCGGCGGGCACGATGAAGGGCAACCTCATCCATGCCGGTGTGACGGTCGCGCTCGTGATCGGCGTCGCACTCGCCCACAACTGGGCCGGCGTCTGGCCCTTTGCCGGGTCGCCTCCCGGCTGACGCCCTGGGCCCCTTGCCGGGCCCTGAGCGCTCTGACAGGGTGCGCCGCAACACAGGAGGCGCGCCATGAGCAAGACCAACCCAGGCCGGTTCTTTGAGGACTTCACCGTCGGCGAGACCATCCGCCACGCCACCCCGCGCACGGTGACGGCGGGCGACCGGGCGCTCTACACCGCGCTCTACCCGACCCGCTTTGCGCTGACCTCGTCGGATGCCTTCGCCCAGGCCTGCGGCTTGGCCGCCAGCCCGCTGGACGACATCGCCGCCTTCCATGTGGTCTTCGGCAAAACGGTGCCGGACATCTCACTGAACGCCATCGCCAATCTCGGCTATGCGGAGGGACGGATGCTGGCGCCGGTGTTTCCGGGCGACACGCTGTCCTCCAGCTCTGAGGTGATCGGCCTGCGCGAGACGTCCAAAGGCACCTCGGGCGTGGTCTATGTCCGCACCACCGGCACCAACCAACGCGGACGCGCGGTGATGCAGTTCGTGCGCTGGGTGCTCGTGAACAAGCGCGACGCCGCGAGCCCGCGCGCCGATGTGGTGGTGCCGGAGCTTGCCGAGACCGTGGCCGCCGGCGATCTGGTGATCCCGCCGGGGCTTCACTTCCGCGGTTATGACGCCGAGGCCGCCGGCTCCCCGCATCTCTGGGGCGACTACGCGGTCGGCGAGCGCATCGACCATGTGGACGGCGTGACCCTCGAAGAAGCCGAGCACATGATGGCCACCCGGCTCTGGCAGAACACCGCCAAGGTGCATTTCGATGTCAATGCCCGCGGCGGGCAGCCCCGCCTCATCTATGGCGGTCACATCATCAGCCTCGCCCGCGCGCTCAGCTTCAACGGGCTCGGCAATGCGCAGGTGGTGGTGGCGATCAACGCAGGCACCCATGCGGCGCCCTGTTTCGCGGGCGACACGGTCTATGCCTGGTCCGAGGTGCTCGAGAGCGCCGAGACCGCTGAGCCCTCGGTCGGTGCGCTGCGGCTGCGGACGGTCGCGGTCAAGAACCGGACGGCCGAGGGCTTCCCCCTTCGCGGTGAGGACGGCAAGCACGCCGAGGGTGTGGTGCTCGATCTCGACTACTGGGTGCTCATGCCGCGCTGAGCGCAATATCGCTGATATCGCAGCCATATCGCATCGGGATATCGTAGCCAATATCGCAGCCTAGCCCCCGAAACAGGAGGCGATCGCGGTCCGCACCCCGCCCAGTTCGGCGGTGAAATCCCGGAGCAGCGTGGTGTAGGCCGGGTCGGTCTCTAGCCTCCCGCGCATCACTGCCCGCAGCGCCGGCCAGCCGGGATGCCCCTCGCTCTCGGCCTCCAGAGCCTGGACGCGGGCGGTGAGGACCCCGTAGCTTGGGTCTGACGCAGCGAGCACCACCTCATCCGCCTCGTTCCAACCAAACGCGCGAAAGGCGTTCGGGTCCGGCAGGCGCCCGGGATCGGCTTCGAGCAGGTGGACGATCCGCGCCACCCGGCGCTCGGCCAGCGCCCCTTGGTACTCCGCAGAAATCCTAGCAAGATCAGCGTGTTCGGGGGCCTTCTCGGCAATGATCGCCGCCATGTCCCGATGGAACGCCGCCTTCGCCGCGGCCTCCTGCTCCAGCGGGTCCGCGAGGCAAGTGAGCGTCGGATCGGCCCAAGCCGGCGTCGCGATCAGCAGGGCCGCAAGCCATCCCCTCATGGCTCAGCGCACCGCCGCAGCCCCAAGGCCACCCGTGGCCGCGGGCGCCGCCGCCTTGGTTTTCGCCGGCTGGACGTTGAGGTGACGGAGGTAGCGTTTCTCCACCTGCCGGAAGATCCCGACAATCACGAAGGTGATCGCCATGTAGAGGATCGCCGCCGTCAAAAACCCTTCATAAGCAACGTAGTAGCGCGCGTTCAGCGTGCGCCCGGCGCCTAGGATGTCCTGGATCGTGATGACCGAGGCGACCACCGATCCGTGCAGCATGAACACGATCTCGTTGCCGTATTGCGGCAGCGCACGCCGCAGCGAGGATGGGATGACGATCAACCAGGTGGTCAGCCGCTCCGAGAGGCCGAGCGCCTTGGCACCCTCAACCTCCCCCTTGGGTGTGGTCGCGATGGCGCCGCGCAGGATCTCGGTCGCGTAAGCCCCTGAATTCAAGGAGAAAGCGATGAGCGCACACCACCATGCCTCGCGCAACACAGGCCAAAGAAAGCTGTCGCGCACGAACTCGAACTGGCTGAGCCCGTAGTAGATCAGATAAGTCTGCACGATCAGCGGCGTGCCCCGGAACACATAGACATAGCCGCGGATCAACGGGCTCCACCGCGCGCCGCGACACAGCGCCAAGGCCGAAGGCAGCGCGATGCAGAACCCGAAAAACAGGGACAGCGCCGTGAGATGGAGCGTCACCCACACGCCGTAGAGGAACATCTCCCAATGCTGGAGCGGCAGACTCAGGTCCATGCGGTCTGCCCCCGATTGACGCGGATCTCGGCGCGTTTGATGGCGAAATTCGAGACACTGGTGATCGCCAGATAGACCAGGATGACCGCCACGAAGAAGAGGAAGGGCTCACGCGTCGCCTTGCCCGCCTTGTCCGCGATGCCGACCAGGTCCTGCAGCCCGATCACCGAGACCACGGCGGTCGATTTCACCAAGACCATCCAGACATTGCCGTATCCCGGCAGAGCAAAGCGCAGAATCTGCGGTGCTTGCACGGTCCAGAGGGTGGCGAGGCGGCTCATTCCGAGGGCGTAGGCGGCTTCCCGCTGACCCTTATTGACCGTCAGATAAGCGCCCCGAAAGGTCTCCGTCAGATAGGCCCCGTAGATGAAGCCGATCGCTGCAACCCCGGCCCAGAACTTCGACACCTCGATGTATGGCAACCCCATCAGCCCGCCGATGTCGTTCACCAAGCGCTGACCGCCAAAATAGATCAGGAGGATGAGCACAAGATCCGGAACCCCGCGCACGATGGTGGTGTAGACCGCAGCCGGCCCCTGCCAGCGCCATTTGCCGGAAAGTTTCGCAGCGGCCCCGAGGATCCCGAGCCCCGTTGCCACCACCAGGGAGAGGACAGCCAGTGAGATGGTCACCAGCGCGCCCTCCCCCATCAGCGGCGCGTATTCGAGGAGCGGGCCCATTCAGCCCGCCCCCTGACCGACTGGTTGATCAGCCGCCATAGATGTCAAAGTCGAAGTATTTGTCGTTGATTTCCTTGTACTTACCGCTGGAGCGCAGGGCTTCGATCGCCGCGGTGAAGCTGTCGCGCAGCTCGGTGTCGGACTGGCGCACACCGATCCCGGCGCCCTCGCCGTGGTATTTCGGAATGGAGTAGTCGGCGCCGAAGAACGCATAGCCCTTGCCGTTCTCGGTCTGCAGGAAACCGTCATTCATCGCCACGCTGTCGGCCATTATGGCATCGATCCGCCCTGCCTGTAGATCGAGATAGGCCTCGTCCTGGGTGCCATAGAGCTTCAGATCCACGTCCGGGAACTCGCTCTCCATAAAGTCCTGATGGGTGGTGCCGCGCTGAACGCCCACGGTCTTGCCCGCCATGCCCTCGGCCGTATCGCTCAGACCGGCATCGGCAGCTCCGACGAATTTCGCAGGCGTCTGGTAGTACTTACCGGTGAAGTCGATGACCTTCTTGCGATCCTCGGTGATCGACATGGAGGCGATGATCGCGTCGCATTTCCGCTCCAGCAGAGCCGGGATGATGCCGTCCCACTCGGTCTGGACCATCTCGCAGCTCTTGCCCATCTGGTCGCAGAGCGCGCCGGTCATGTCGATGTCGAAGCCCTTGAGCTCACCGCTCGCGGTCACCTCGGAGAACGGGGGGTAGGCGCCCTCGACGCAGATCCGAAGATCGGCAGCGGCAGCCTGCCCGGCGATCAGTGTGGCCGCAGCGGCTAGAAGGAAACGGTTCATGAGGAGCACTCCCTGTGGATTTGGCTGGCTGAGGTTTGCACCCCGTCAAAAAACCGTCAATCGGGAAATGCTGCTGAAACACTGTGCAACCGACCACGCCAAACGGGACCGCCTTCGCGGCTGCGGCAAATCGTTAGTGGCAGCGCTTTCGGCTCGGCCCTATGGTGCCGCGAAACACGGCTGCGTTTGGGAGAGCGATATGGCGGACGTCAACCGGGGCAACCGGCCCCTCTCGCCGCACCTTGAGATCTACAGACTTGAGTGGACCATGGCGCTGTCGATCATGCACCGGATCACGGGCTGTGCGCTGACGCTCGGCGCGGTTCTGGTGGTCTGGTGGCTGATGGCGGCGGCGACGGGCCCTGAGTACTTTGCCTTCGTCGACGGGCTGATGACCTCCTGGATCGGGAACCTGGTCATGCTGGGCTCGCTCTGGGCGCTTTGCTATCACACCTGCAACGGCGTCCGGCACCTGATCTGGGACACGGGCTACGGCTTCGATCTCGCCACCGCCGAGCGCACCGGCCAGATCGTGGTGGTCGCGTCGGTCGTTCTCACCGTTCTCATTCTCGTGATCACCTGAGGCCCCCATGAGCTTTCGAACCGCAAAAGCCCGCGTCACCGGTCTCGGATCCGCCGGAGAGGGCACGCATCACTGGTGGACCCACCGGCTGACCTCCGTCGCGTTGATCCCGCTCTTCCTGCTCTGGGTGTTTCCGTTCGCCGACGCCCTCGGCGATGGACACGACGAAGTGCTGGCGCTCTACGGCAACCCGTTCCACGCCGTCGTGGCCGCGCTCTTTATTGTGGTGAGCTTTCACCACCTCGCCCAGGGTTTGCAGGTTGTCATCGAGGACTATGTCCATGCCAAAGGCGTGCGCACTGCAGCCCTGATCGCAAACTCTTTGGTTTGCTTCGTTCTCGGCTTCGCCGGCGTCTTCGCCATTCTCAAGATCGCGCTGGCCTGACCGCGCCCCCGACCATCGGAGACCGCAATGTCCGAGTATGAATTCACCGACCACAGTTATGACGTCGTCGTTGTCGGCGCGGGCGGCGCGGGGTTGCGCGCAACGCTGGGCATGGCGGAGCGCGGGCTGAAGACCGCCTGTGTGACCAAGGTTTTCCCGACGCGGTCCCACACGGTCGCAGCCCAGGGAGGCATCGCAGCCTCGCTTACGAACATGGGCCCCGACCACTGGCAGTGGCACATGTACGACACGGTCAAGGGCTCGGACTGGCTCGGCGACATGGACGCCATGGAGTATCTCGCGCGGGAGGCTCCGGCCTCGGTGCTCGAGCTTGAGCATTACGGCGTGCCGTTTTCGCGGACTGACAAAGGCGACATCTACCAGCGCCCCTTCGGCGGCCACACCACCGAGTTCGGCGAAGGCCCGCCGGTGCAGCGCACCTGTGCTGCCGCCGACCGCACGGGCCACGCGATCCTGCACACGCTCTATGGCCAGAGCCTGAAGCAAAACGCCGAGTTCTTCATCGAGTACTTCGCCACTGATCTCATCATGTCGGATGACGGGGAGTGCCAGGGCATCATCGCCTGGAAGCTCGACGATGGCACCATGCACCGCTTCTCGGCCAAGATGGTTGTGCTGGCGACCGGCGGCTATGGGCGCGCCTATTTCTCCTGCACCTCGGCGCATACCTGCACCGGCGACGGCGGCGGCATGGTGGCGCGGGCCGGCATCCCGCTCCAGGACATGGAGTTTGTGCAGTTCCACCCCACCGGCATCTATGGCGCAGGCTGCCTGATCACCGAGGGTGCGCGCGGAGAGGGCGGTTACCTTACGAACTCCGAGGGCGAGCGGTTCATGGAGCGCTATGCGCCGACCTATAAGGATCTCGCCTCCCGCGACGTGGTCTCGCGCTGCATGACCATGGAGATCCGCGGCGGACGTGGTGTCGGGGGCGAGGGCGATCACATCCACCTCAACCTGAACCACCTGCCGCCGGAACAGCTTGCGCTGCGGCTCCCCGGCATCTCGGAGAGCGCGCGCATCTTTGCCGGTGTCGATGTCACCAAAGAGCCGATCCCGGTCCTGCCGACGGTGCACTACAACATGGGCGGCATCCCGACGAACTATTGGGGCGAGGTGATCTCCCCGACCGAGGACGACCCCCACCGCATCGTGCCGGGCCTCATGGCCTGTGGCGAGGCGGCCTGCGCGTCGGTCCATGGCGCCAACCGGCTGGGCTCCAACTCGCTGACGGATCTGGTGGTGTTCGGCCGTGCCGCGGCGATCAAGGCGGCCGAGGTGGTCGACCCGCGCTCCGCCACACCGGAGCCGAGCGCGCGCGCCTGCGATGAGGCGATGGACCGCTTCGACAGGCTCCGCCACGCCACCGGCGCGACCCCGACCGCGTCGCTGCGCAACAGCCTGCAGAAAGCGATGCAGGAGGACGCCGCAGTCTTCCGCACTTCCAAGACGCTGAAGGAGGGCTGCGACAAGGTGAGCCGCGTGGATGCGATGTTCGACGATGTCTCCGTCACCGATCGGTCGCTGATTTGGAACTCCGACCTCATGGAGACGCTCGAACTCTCCAACTTGCTGCCGAACGCGCTGGCGACGGTTTACTCCGCCGAGGCGCGTCAGGAGAGCCGCGGGGCACACGCGCATGAGGACTTCCCTGAGCGTGACGACGACAATTGGCGGGTCCACAGCCTCGCTTGGGTGAATGGGGAGACGAAGCTTGGCTACCGCCCCGTAGTCACGACGCCGCTGACGCCAGAGAACGAGGGCGGAATCCCCCTCGCCAAGATCGCTCCAAAAGCCCGCGTGTATTGATCCCGTCCGTGGTTGAACGTGCGACGATCCGACCCGATTGGTCTGCGCCCGGCTCGCGAGAGCCGGAGGAGATTGCACGTATCCTGGATTTCCGCGCCAACCGGGCCATCCGCTATTTCGAGCGAGTGGCCCGTGAAGGAGCGGTCTGCCACTGCCCGATCTGTGGTTATGAGGGTCGCTTCGCTCCGGTGCGGCACAAACCCTCGATCTGGTGCCCACAATGCGACAGCCGTCCGCGTCACCGGCTCCTAAAGCTGTGGTTCGACCGGGAGATGCGCCTGCCCGATGGCGCCGATATCCTCCATTTCGCGGCTGAGCCCTGGGTCCGGGCGGAGTTCGAGCGCCGCGGCGCCACCTATCGCACCGCAGATATCACCGACGCCTTTGATCTTTGCCTCGACATCACGGCCATCGGCCTGCCCGATGCGTCAACCGACATGGTGTTCGCAAACCATGTTCTCGAGCATGTGGACGACGCCGCGGCTCTCGCTGAGATCCACCGCATCCTGCGCCCCGGCGGCCAGGTGGTTCTGACGGTCCCGATGGTCGAGGGGTGGGCCGAGACTTATGAGGACCCCGCCCTCGACACCGCCGCCCGCACCCGCCGCTATGGCGACCCGGACCATCTGCGCTTCTACGGCCGTGATCTCCGCACACGGATAACCGCGGCTGGCTTCCAGCTAACCGAATTCGCCGCTACCGAACCGGACGTCTCGACGCATGCCCTTCATCGCGGAGAGCGACTATTCATTGGAACCAAGCCCCCGACCGGGGCCCCAGATCAGGGAGCACCCAATGGTTGAACTCACGCTGCCGAAAAACTCTCGCATCACCAAAGGCAAGACCTGGCCAAAACCGGAAGGCGCCAAGAAACTGCGCGAGATCCGCGTCTATCGCTGGGATCCGGACACCGGCGAGAACCCGCGCGTCGACACCTACTTCATCGATGCTGCCGATTGCGGACCGATGGTTCTCGACGCGATCATCAAGATCAAGAACGAGATCGATCCCACGCTCACCTTCCGCCGGTCCTGCCGCGAGGGGATCTGCGGCTCCTGCTCGATGAACATCGACGGGCTGAACACGCTCGCCTGCACCAAGGGGCTCGATGAGGTGAAGGGGGTTATCAAGATCTATCCCTTGCCCCACATGCCGGTGGTGAAGGATCTGGTGCCGGATCTCACCCATTTCTATGCCCAACACGCTGAGGTGCAGCCGTTCCTCAAGACCGAAACGCCGACGCCCGAGCGGGAGTGGAAACAGTCGCCGGAGGACCGCGCCAAGCTCGACGGGCTCTATGAGTGCGTGATGTGTGCCTGCTGCTCGACGTCCTGCCCGAGCTATTGGTGGAACGGCGATCGCTATCTTGGCCCGGCAGCGCTGTTGCATGCTTACCGCTGGCTGATCGATTCGCGGGATGAGGCGACAGGCGAGCGGCTGGACGACCTCGAGGATCCGTTCCGGCTCTATCGCTGCCACACCATCATGAACTGTGCGAAGACATGCCCCAAGGGTCTCAACCCAGCCAAGGCGATCGCAGAGATCAAGAAGATGATGGTCGAACGCACCCTCTGATCATAGGGCGCAAAACCAGGGGCTGCGTCGTCTAGCCGCAGCCTCCACAGCCCCCATCGCCGTCTCCGTCGCCGCCGGTCTCGTGGACAAAGCTCCAGGTGCCGTCGCGCTTGCGGCGTTTGCGCGGGCCGCGGACGCGGCGCCACACGTGAGACAGACCGGCGCCGATCATTCCTGTGACCCCAAAGAACAGGATCGCCAAGCAAATGAAGAACCCGAAGTTACCAGCCCAATCGAGCAGGCCGCCAACCACACTGTTTTTCGCCCACGCACCGGCTGCCCCTGCTTGGGGCCCCAACAGATAGAGCGCCACAAAAATCATCGCGGCAATGTGGAGAAACTTTGCAATTGCTGGCTTTGAGACCAACAGGTAGCGCCCGACATTAACGCGCCGCATGCGCGGGGTGATCTCGAAGCGCTCGCCCGGATCGGGCCAGAGATCGATTGGCGGCTCCTCACCGAACACCTGAAAATAGCTTTCGAGCGTTGCCTGGTAATTCTTCTCAAAGCGCGCCGCCTCATCGGAGCCGCCATTGGTCGGCCCGTGGTGGAGCTTGCGCCCCAGCGCCTCTGTCCATGGCCCCCAATAATGCCGCGAATAGGTGAGGTGGAGGTGCCAAACTTGGTCGACCTCGTCCGAGGGCGTCACCTCATGCGGCGCCATCACGGCGATGTAGGCGAAGCGCCGATACTCTTGGACAGCACGATCAGCATAGTTACGGCTCCAGCCGTTTTCTCGGGCCAATCGTGCGGTGAAGTCGAGCAGTGCCTCCGGCAGATCAAACTCGACGTTGTTGATGCGGTTCCAAAGTTCCTGGTCGCGCCCAATCGTTCCTTCAATTCCCATTACGCATCTGAATAACACGTTTTCGCGACGATTGTGTGTCAGCCGCCGGCGAGCAGTTCCAAAAGCCGGGAGGCATCCAAAAAGGCTCGGCGGCGACGCGCGGCCTGCTCTGCCGCCTCAGCGTCCTCGCCCCATTGTTCGATGTTCCAGGCCTCATCGACGCAACTGGCAGCCCAAGCCGCCTCTGCGTCAACCGCCCCCTCCCGAACCGCAAGTCCGATCACGAGCGAACCGGAAAGCGTCACCAGTTCGTGCAGTGGCGTAAGACCCCACGCATCGATCCCTTCGACCGCCGATGTCAGGCGGACGAGGCCTTCTGCGGGCTGATCCAGATGCATGACGCCAGCAGTGACCGCAAGTGTGGCACCATAGGTACTCTCCGCCCAAGCGAGAAGCGGGTCCCATGCCGCTGTTTGGCGAGCAACCAGAGCCGCGGGATGCTCAGCCCGATAGCAGAGGAGATCGTTGGCGCCATAGGCTGCGATTGCCGACGCCACCTCTGCCCGGGCTGCGATCACTCGGTCGAGCGTCACATTCACCGCTCGCGTGACCGGCATTGTAAGAGGGTCGACCGTCTCACCAACGGCGTCCCACTCGGCAGCCATCGCCAACGCCACGGCGCGCGCCGGAACAATGGCGGGACGCTTTGCTGGTGTGTTAAGCGGGCGATCGTCGAGCCGCACACCGAAACCGCCTGCGACTTCAGCCACCGTAGCGCTGGTCCAAAACCGCTTCATACCTGTGCCCAAAGATCATCGAGGGCCGCATCCAGCGCGTCGAAGCTCTCGATAATGCGCTCAGCACCGCCGCGCTCCATCCGTGCCCGCGGGTGAAAGCCCCAAGCCACGCCGAGGGCACGCGCCCCAGCGGCGCGCGCCATCGCCATGTCGAACTCCGTATCGCCGATGACCACGGCGTTCTTGGCGGCAATACCCGTCGCGGAGAGACAGTTTAGAACCATGCCCGGATGGGGCTTCGACGGCGCGTCATCGGCCGTCTGGGTCACAGCGAACCGAGCGTGCAGCCCCTGCCCTTCGAGGAGGTGCTCGAGCCCACGGCGCGCCTTACCGGTCGCAACGCCGAGCACATGACCGCTCGACATCAACCGGTCGAGCGCCTCGAGCGCCCCCGGAAAAAACACCGTCTCGGATTCCGGCGCCCCACTATCTCGGAGCCGGCGATAGGCCTCCTTGTAATGGCCGACCAGTGCCGCATGATCTTCTCCAGGAAGGTCTGGTCGCAGCATTGCCATCGCCTGCGGGAGTGACAACCCGACGATGCCGCGTGTCTCTTCCGCCATCGGCGCCGACAGCCCGGCCGCCTCGAAAGCCCCATTCATAGCGGCAAGAATGAAGCGCTCGCTGTTTACCAGCGTGCCATCCACATCGAAGATCACCAGTCGTGTCATTGCCGCTCCGCCTTGCCTCGCGCGCTGATTTAGCCTGTTCGAACGGGCTGCGACAGTCCTCAACGCACTCTGCGTTCTACGTTGACAGCGGTTTGATCGGCGCTCACCCTGGTCAACAAAATAGACAACGGAGGAAGAACCCGATGAATGTGACTCAGATCCTCAAGCTGAAAGGCTCCCAGGAGGTCGAGACGATCTCTCCTCGAGCGACGGTGCGCGAAGCGGCACAGACGCTGGGCGAGAAGCGTTACGGTGCGTTGGTCGTGAGCCATGGCGATGGGACCGTCTCCGGTATCCTGTCAGAGCGCGATGTTGTGCGGGGTCTTGGTCGCGAAGGTGCTGCGATCCTTGAGAAGCCCGTCAGCAGCTTGATGACCGCCGACGTGCAGTCCTGCGCCCGCAATGAGAGCTCAGACGCGGTGCTGGAGCGGATGACCAATGGGCGGTTCCGCCACATGCCGGTGATCGAGGACGGCAAAATGGTTGGGTTCCTCTCGATCGGAGATGTGGTCAAGGCCCGCCTCTTCGAGATGCAGGAGGAAAACGCCGCCATGCAAACGATGCTGCACGGGTAAGTAGATGCCGGGTCCCGGCTGAAGGGGTTCGGCCAATGACAGAGGGCTTGACCCCGCCCGGCGGGAATGCTGCGGTGCGCCGAAAGAAGACACGGGGGACAGAATGCGCATCGGGCTCTATCCGGGGACCTTTGATCCGGTCACACGCGGGCACACGGATATTGTGCGCCGTGCAGCCAAACTGGTCGACCGCTTGGTGATTGGCGTTGCGATCAACCGGGACAAAGGGCCGTTGTTCTCGCTCGAAGAACGGGTTGCCATGATTGAGGCAGAAACGGCACCGATCACTGCGTCCGCGGGGACGGAGATCGTTGCCCTCCCATTCGAGAACCTGCTGATGGATTTCGCGCGAGAGGTCGGCGCCTCGATGATCGTGCGTGGCCTGCGCGCCGTCTCGGATTTCGAGTATGAGTTTCAGATGGTCGGCATGAACCGCGCCCTCGATGACGAGATCGAGATGGTGTTCCTGATGGCCGAGGCGCAACACCAGGCAATCGCCTCTAAACTGGTCAAGGAAATTGCCAGGCTGGGCGGAGACGTCTCCAAGTTTGTTTCTCCACCGGTCGAAGAGGCGTTGCGCAGCAAATACAAGAGCTGATCCGGCCGGAGTGATCCAATGAACTCCACGCTCGCGGCTTTCACTTTCCGAGAATTTCCGTTCGTCCAGCGTGAGCACGGCCGGTTGCTCATGGACGTTAAGACAGCACGGAGCGATGCCTCAGGTTTGGAGAAGCATTGCCGCGGGCTTGGTAAGGGCCAGGAGGATAAGAAGAAGTATGGGACAACCGTTGTGGTTGCCGCCAATCGAAAGCTGCTGAAACAGATCAATGCGGCATGGGCCGCCTTCGAAGACGCGATTGAGGTCTTTGGAGAGATGATGCGCGACAACCAACCAGCCAATCAGGCTGAGTACGAACAGCTGATAAAACAGAAGTTCTACAAAGCTCTACGCGCAAAGGTTGAGGGAACCATGAAGGCCTTCAATCGGCTCTTGGTTTCCAAACAACGGGTTGTCGATGTGGCGGGTTTCGAGGCCCTCTGGAAGCGTGTGTCGAAGAAAGCGAAATGACCTTCGGGCGCTTCGAAGCCACCACCTCTTAAGTGCCGGTTTGACCCGACTGCCTCGACCCTATAGCAGGGAGCACCAACCAACTGCAGCGGAGGACCCGATGCTCAAGTCGCTTGCCGTGATCGCCGCCCTTGTCCTCGCCCTGCCCATGACGGAGGCACGCGCCGTGGACATCAAGGACCCGGAAAACACCCTGTTGATCGAGCTGAAAAGCGGCACGGTCACGATTGAGATGCGCCCGGATCTCGCCCCTGAGCATGTGGCGCGGATCAAGGAACTCGCCCGCGGTGGAGAGTACGACAACGTCGCCTTCCATCGCGTGATCGACGGCTTCATGGCCCAGACAGGCGATGTGCAGTTTGCGGACATGGAGGACAATTACACGCCTGCGCGCTCTGGCACCGGCGGCTCCTCCAAACCTGACCTGCCCGCAGAGTTCACGGCTGAGCCCTTCGACCGAGGCGTGGTTGGTATGGCGCGCGCACAGAACCCAAACAGTGCGAACAGCCAGTTCTTCATCATGTTCGAGGATGGCCACTTCCTGAACAACAACTACACCGTTTGGGGCAAGGTGATCGACGGCATGGAGCATGTCGACAACATCACGCGCGGCGAGCCGCCTGCGAACCCTGACCGGATGATCAAAGTCTCAGTGGCCGCCGACAGCTAAGCTTTTGGTTCACACCTCTACGCACTGTTGTGAAGAAGGGTGTGATGAAACGGACCACCCACTGACGCTAGCTTCTCGCAGGGGACCTTCACCTGCGAGAGGCACACCATGATCCGCATAATCACTGCCTGCCTACTGACCCTTGCCGTTCTGCCCGCCTGGGCGATTGACCTGTCCGAGCCGTCGCTGAAGCGGGACTGGCCCAACACAGATTTTTCGAACGTGGCGGTGAAACCTGAGCAGATTATCTCGGGCGGTGTGCCGAAAGACGGTATTCCCGCGGTCGACAATCCCAAGTTTCACCCTGTCCCAATCGAGAACACCCTTGCTGGACCGGAACCGGTAATGGTGCTCGAACGGGAAGGCAGCACGCCGCGCGCTTATCCGCTGCGCTATCTGATCTGGCATGAGATCGTGAACGACGAAGTCGACGGCATCCCGGTAGCCGTTACCTTCTGCCCGCTCTGCAATTCCGGGCTGATCTTCGACCGGCGTCTCGATGGCAAAGTGCTCGACTTTGGTGTCTCCGGCTTCCTGCGCTATTCCGATATGATCATGTTCGACCGGCAGACCGAGACGTGGTGGCAGCAGTTTTCCGGCCGCGGCATTATCGGAGAGAAGGCGAACAAGCGTCTGATCGCCCTGCCCGCTTGGCTTGAGAGTTGGCAGAGCTTCCGCGCGCGCAACCCAAATGGTCTGGTGATGAAGCAACCTGACGGCAGCTTCCGCCCCTATGGCCGCAACCCTTATGAGGGCTATGACAGCCGAGAGCCCTTCCTGTACCAGGGTGAAAACCCGCCTCATGGCATCGATCCGGTCGCTCGCGTCTTGCGCGTTAAGAACCGCGCATGGCCGTTGGAAAGGCTCCGCAAGGCCGGTGAGTTGGAGGAAGAAGGTCTGCGCATCACTTGGACCGCCGGCCAGGCCTCAGCGCTTGATGCCGGTGTGATCGCCGAGGGTCGCGATGTCGGCGATATCCGGGTCTTCAACGCCGAGACGAACGAGCCCGTCGTGCACGAGGTGATCTTCGCTTTCGCTTTTCACGCGTTCAAGCCAAAGGGCACGTGGATGCTCGGCGAGTGACCCCCCCTAGACCTTCCGTCGCGCGCGCCTTAAGTGCGCGCCCATGGAGCTCTCAGATTTCGACTTCGACCTGCCCGAAGCTTTGATCGCCCTCCGCCCGCTGCGGCCGCGCCCGGCATCACGCCTGATGGTTGCCGAGGGGGCGGGGTCTGCGGGTGCCTGTCCGATCGATGCTCACGTCCATGATCTGCCGCGCCTTCTGCGCCCTGGCGACTTGCTGGTCTTCAACGACACAAGGGTCATTCCGGCGCAACTGTTCGGTGTGCGCCAGCGGGACCAAAGTGAGGTGCGGGTCGAGGCGACGTTGATCCGCCGCCACGGTCCGGATCTTTGGGATGCTCTGACGCGCCCAGCAAAGCGCCTGATGACGGGGGATCGGATCGATTTTGACGGCCTCACCGCAATGGTCGAGGCGCGCGATGGCGGGCTTGTGCGCCTGCGCTTCGATTTGGCAGGCGATGCCTTCGATGCGGCAATCGACCGTGCCGGTGCCATGCCGCTGCCGCCGTACATAGCCCGGCGTCGACCCGCCGATGCCCAAGACCGCGAGGACTACCAACCGGTCTTTGCCGCCCGGGACGGAGCGGTGGCCTCCCCCACGGCGTCCCTCCATTTCGACGCGGATCTCCTCTCGCGCCTCGATCAAGCGGGGGTTCAGACCGCCAGGCTGACCCTGCATGTCGGACCTGGCACCTTTCTCCCAGTCACAGCCGACCGTGTCGAGGATCACAAAATGCATGCGGAATGGGGCGAGATCAGCCCCGAAACCGCTGACATCATCAATACCACGCGCGCCTCAGGTCGGCGGGTTATTGCGGTCGGGACGACAGTGATGCGTCTGCTGGAGAGCGCTGTTGAGGAGAGCGGACGTGTCCTGCCGTTCTCACGCGAGACGGATCTCTTCATCCGCCCTGGCCATCGCGTGCGCTCGATTGACGGGCTGATGACCAACTTCCACCTCCCGCGCTCTACCTTGATTATGCTTACCGCAGCCCTGATGGGCACCGATCGGATGCGCGCGCTCTATGCCCATGCGATTGCCGAGCGATACCGCTTCTACTCCTATGGCGACAGTTCCCTGCTGATCCCCTGACGCGGTCGCAAAATCGCCGTCCACGACATCGCCCGCCGCTTGCGGACAATCCGTCGCAGCCCGTCTCTGGCAGGGAAGGGAGAGAGCGACGGAGGATCCGATGCTGCGAGTGATGTGGAATTCGGCGCCGCTGTTGACGGGCATGTTCCTGTTGATGCTCGGAAACGGGCTCCAGGGAACGGTGCTTGGCCTGCGTGGCGGCCTTGAGGATTTTGGAAACCTCGCCATGGGCTTTGTGATGGCGGGCTACTTCCTCGGCTTCCTCATCGGGGCGCAGATCACGCCTTGGCTGCTCCGTCGGGTCGGACATGTGCGGGTGTTCGCAGCGCTCGCCTCGATGATGTCTGCCGCAATGATCCTCTATGCCTCGGTGGTTGACCCGATCGCTTGGCTGCTGATGCGTGTCCTCGTCGGCTGCTGTATGGCCGGCTGCTATGTGGTCGCGGAGAGTTGGCTGAACGACGGGACGGACAATGAGCACCGCGGCCAAGTCCTCTCGGGTTACCTCATCGTTCAAATGCTGGGCATCGTGGTCTCGCAGTCCCTGATTAACGTGGCAGACCCCGGCGGCTACGATCTGTTCGTCATCATGGCGGTTGCCGTTTCGGTCGCGGTGGTCCCGATTCTCCTCTCAGCCACGCCTGTCCCTGTCTTTGAGGCCACCCGGCGGATGTCGCTGGCCAAGCTCTTCCAAACCTCCCCCCTTGGGTGTGTGGGCACGGTGCTGCTCGGCGGGATCTTTGCCTGCTTGTTTGGAATGTCGGCGGTCTATGCGACGGAAATCGGGCTGACGACCGCCCAGATCTCGATTTTTATCGGAGTCGTCTATCTCGGTGGATTGGCCTTGCAGTATCCGATCGGCTGGATGTCGGACCGCATGGATCGCCGTATCCTGATCATGTTGGTGACCGCGGTCGGAATGGTCGCAAGCTTGTTTGCCCTCTTCTTTGCAAGCAGTTTCCTGACCCTGCTCGCCGCGTCCTTCCTGATCGGTGGCACAGCGAACCCCCTCTATTCGCTGCTGATCGCCCACACGAACGACTTCCTCGAGCCGGAGGACATGGCCTCGGCGGCGGGTGGACTGATCATGCTGAACGGGATCGGGGCGGCCGGCACACCGATCTTCGTCGGATATCTGATGGACGAGGCCGGCCCAGCGAGCTTCATGACCTTTCTCGCCCTCCTGCTCGGCGCAATTTCAGCTTATGCCCTTTACCGCAGCTTCGTGCGCCCGGCGACGCCTGTGGACGAGACCCTACCGCTCGCACCGATGTCGATGGCATCAAGCCCAGTGGCCGGTTTCGCCGCACAGGACTATGTGGTCGAGCAGGCTGAGGCCGAAGCGCGCGAGCGCGAAGAACCGGAAGAACCACAACCGACTTGAGGGACCATGCGCCGCGAAACCGCCGAGACTGTTCTGGATTTTTGGCTTCGCGACGTAGGGCCGAAGGGGTGGTACACACAGGACGCCGACAGGGATGCCGCAATCGTCCATCGCTTTCGGCCGGTCTGGGAGCAGGCCCGAACGGGAGCGCTTCAGCACTGGGAGAAGACGCCGCCCTCTGCGCTCGCGCTGCTCATCGTGCTCGACCAGTTTCCGCGCAACATGTTCCGAGGGGACGCACGCGCCTATGCCACTGATCCACTCGCGTTATGGACCGCTTACCGCGCAATCGCAGAGGGCCACGACGTGGCAACAGCAGAACCAGAAAGGCAGTTCTTCTATCTCCCGCTCATGCATTCTGAGATCCTTGCCGACCAAACACACTGCTGTGCCCTGATTTCCGAGCGGCTGCGCAACAGCGAGACCGACAACCTCTCCCACGCCGAGCGCCACCGTGACGTGATTGCACGTTTTGGCCGGTTTCCCAGTCGAAACGCTGCACTTGGCCGAAGCGACACGGACGCGGAGCTCAGCTACCGCGCTGATGGCGGGTACATGGGCTGAGTGACGGCTCCTCCGGTACTTCCGGTACTGCCCGATCGGGTTCCGCCCGGCGTTGGCTGGCAACCCAACCTCGGTGGGGTTGCCTGGCGCCGAGCGCCCCTTGCGGCCTGCGGCGCTTACAGAGACCGGCATCGAACGCCTTTGGTCGGAAAGAAGTTCCGGGATTGTTGACGTCTGCGAGCGTGCGACATCCATCAGACACTTCGCCATACCGGTCTGCTGCAGGCTCGACGACACTGCGGAGCTCCGCCTATCAATTTCGGAGCAAGATGGGCCAGTTTCCCGGAGCGATGGTCCGCGGTTGAGCATGGAGCCTGCGCCTTGGCGCGGGTGCTCTCCGAGTGGCTGACGCGCCACAAGGCGCACTGGCCGAAGGCCCATTCTTATTGTGCAGGTTGGCGTGATGTCAGGATTTGACCTAGCGGCTCTGTCGGAGCCTGACGCTCTCGCCGTTCCTCTCGAGGATTTGGACATTGCGGGTCAGACGGTCGAGGATGGCACCGGTCAGGCGCTGCGATCCGAAGACCTCGGTCCATTCGTCGAAGGGCAGGTTCGAGGTGATAATGATCGAGCCGCGCTCGGTGCGCTGCGAGATGACTTCGAAGAGCAATTCGGCCCCGGTCTTGGAGCGCGGGACGAAGCCCAGCTCATCGATGATGAAGAGATCCTGGATCGTGAGAGGTTTCTGGATCCGCTGCAGTCGGCGGTCGTCGGCCGTCTCGATGAGTTCATGGACCAGAGCCGCTGCAGTCGTGAAGCGGACCTTCAGCCCCTTCTGACAGGCGGCGAGGCCAAGCCCGAGCGCGACATGCGTCTTGCCCGTGCCGCTCGGTCCGAGCGCGATGACGTTCTGGCTGCGAGCGACGAACGCGCCGCGTGCCAATTCCATGGTCAGCACCTTGTTGAGGGACGGGATTGCCTTGAAGTCAAAGCTGTCGAGGCTCTTCGTGGCCGGGGACTTCGCCGCCTTGATGCGACGCGCGATCATCCGGCGCTCGCGCTCGATCAGTTCGAGGTCGCAGAGCCTGAGCATGTCCGGGACATGGTCCTTGCCTTCGGATGCGCACTGCCGAGCCAGCTTGGCATGCTCGGACTGGAATGTGGGCAACTTGAGCTTCCTGAGATGGTGCTGGAGCAGGACCTGCGGCCGAGATCGAGCCGTGGCGGACGCCGCTCGATCCGGCACAGCACGAGATGTTTGACCGCGTCATAGCCGATCGCGCCGAGGTCGAGCGCCTGGCGCGCGGCGCCGTGGACATGGTCCCTCTCGGAGATCTCTCGGAGCCGCAGGACCTGCACGTACTCGCGTTTGCCGGGCTTGCCCATCCGGGCCTCGAGAAGCCGGCGCAACGTTGCGAACGCCTCGGGCAGGTCCCAGCCTCGGCGTGGCGCCGCCTGGTCCAGGGCGCCGATCTTCTTCTCCAGCAGCGGCAGGAAGTGCAGCGGGTCGATGATCATGTCGGCCTTCTCATAGGACCGCCCCTCTCGGCGAATGCATGCATTCGCCTGCCGGGCAGTGGATGCCGGGCGCTCTCCTCCGTCCCGGCACCGATGACGACATCGCCGACATAGCTGCGGACCTGCCCCTCGTGATGGGCATAAGCCACCGGCACCGAGAAGTCGTTGCCGTGGTAGCGCGCCATCGAGATCGAGGTCGCGCGCGTGCTCACCTTCTCGCAGGCGTCATAGGGCGCCGGCGGCAGCGGCATCAATGCATCAAGATCCCTCAGCAACCGCTCGCCGATCGTCTCGGTGTGGCCGCGGAGACTGGCGTCCTGGCGCTTGAGGCATTGGGCCTCCAGCCACGCGTTCGGCGCCTCGAAGCTCTCCAACCGCGGCATCGGCACCAGGAAATTCCGCCGGCCGAAGCCGATCACGCCCTCGACAGTGCCCTTGTCGTTCCCCTTCCCGGGCCTGCCGAACCGGCCCTCGAAGAGGTAATGCGACTGCAGTTCCGAGAAGATCCGCGTGCGCTGGCGCGTCCCGTCCATTGCCCGGCAGGCGATTGCCCTGCAATCGCTGAGACGTGGCCGTCGCAGAAGGCCTCCGTCGTCTCGGCCGGGTATGCCTTCATGAAAGACGCGTCTGAATGCGGTAGCGCCAGTGCGAAGTAACTGATCTTGCGGACCACACCGCCGATCTCGCCGCGCGCCTCGTCGACATCGCGCCGCGATGCGCGCGGAGCGTGGACCTGCGCGTGCCCTGGCGGATGTGCCAGCGGTAAGAACACCTTTTTCGTCCGGCGCTTCTTCTCCCGAACGGTGTCGGTGACCATCGTCAGCTTGCCCGTGAAGCCATGCTCGTCTCGACGTCGCTCGAAGATCCGCGTCGCCGTATGTCTTTGCTTCTTCGTTGCGCCCGGTACGCCTCGAGAATCTGATCGATGACCGGGATGAAAGGATCCAGCTTCGGACGTGCCGGCGGCTGCGATCGCCGGTATCCCGGAGGCACCGAGTGCTCTAGGATCTTCCGAACCGTCTTCCGGTTGATATTAAAGACCCGCGCCGCCTCGCTCTTGCTCATACCTTCGGCATGGCACGCTCTGTGCACCCGACTGTACAGATCCACGGAACACATCTCCCCGCCTTCAGCTCGTTGCCTCAAGCGCAAAGTGCGGACCCTTACTCCGCCACGGTCAGACCAACCGACCGTTTCCGCTGATCAGTTTGCCTCCGGCATACACATCCCTCGGGCAAGTCCCGGAGATGCGCCTCATCCCGATGGCGAACATCGAGCAGGAAGGACCGGCGCGCGTTCTCCATCCCGTTCTTCGGGGCATCGACCCAGCCCCCGGTTTCGGATGGCGTCAGGACAAAGGCACGACTGGCCTTGGCAGCGCCGCCTGGCAATGCAGGGTTCGACCACGAGTGCGCTTTTGCGCCTTGTAGTCTATGCCTCGATGATCTCTTCCAGCGTGATACTTACTGCTGTGACCCCCGGGACTTCCTCCATCTGATGTTCGTGTTCGGATTAGCGAGAGGACCGGACGAAGAAGCGATCTCCACGCTCCGCGCGCGCCGTCAGCGAGGAGCAGGTCATTGCGATCCTGCGGGAACAGGAAACAGGCGCGACGACCGCAGACGTGTGTCGCCGGCATGGGATCAGCAGCGCCACGTTCTATTCTTGGCAGTCGAAGTTCGGCGGCATGGAGCCGTCGGACGCCAAGCGGCTGAGGGCGCTTGAGGCATCGCGCAGCGAT
>JBCBYB010000030.1:0-51974 GCA_039816045.1 Pseudomonadota bacterium | reverse complement strand
TGTCTCTTTCTCGGCATGGATCCTCCTCGTCGGCCGAACCGACATTACGGGTGGATCCGTTTCAGGGGGGAGGGCCAGCTCCTTCAGCCGTCGCAGCTGCTCTCGGCCCATGCCGCCATAGAGCCGACGCCAGCGGTAATAGGTTTGCACCGTCACGCCGATCTGGCGCACCGCATCTGCCACCGACGCGCCCTGGCCTTGCAGCAGCTCACCCTGGCGCAGCTTCACCCCTCATCCGCTCTCTCGAACCAATGGCTTTCGCGGGCTCAGCGCCTCCGGCTTGTCTTGCTTGCCAGCCATCTCTGGTCCCCTCAAAACCGGACAATCCTATCCCAGCGGGGGGGCACTCCGACATCAAAATGAGGGAAAATATCCCACAGAATGACTTGACGCCCCACTGTGAGGGAAAGCCCCGCAATTTCAGCCGCTTGTCGGTCGACATGCGGTGGCGCGCGCCATGTCTCGGGCCATGGGCGGCGCCCGTGCCGCTCCCTCACACACAGGAGACCGATATGCGTTCCATCCTCAAAGCCACCGCCGTCAGCGCTGTCCTCGCCTTCTCCGCAGCCCCGGCCCTTGGCGGTGCGAAAGACATCGTCGATACCGCCGTCGGTGCGGGCGACTTCACCACGCTGGTCGCTGCCGTGCAGGCCGCCGGCTTGGTCGACACCCTCAAAGGCGACGGTCCCTTCACCGTCTTTGCGCCCACCGATGCGGCCTTTGCCGCGCTGCCGGCTGGCACTGTCGAGGACCTGCTGAAGCCCGAGAACAAGGACCAGCTCGTGGCTGTGCTCACCTATCACGTCGTGCCGGGCAAAGTGATGTCCACCGATCTCGCCGGCAAGACGGTGGAAGCCGAGACCGTCCAAGGCACCACCGTTGACATCGACGCGACCTCGGGCGTGACCGTTGACGGCGCGACCGTGACCGCGGCGGACATCGAGGCGACCAATGGCGTGATCCACGTCATCGACGCCGTGATCCTGCCGAACTGATCGGCGGCTGCAGGCGGGGGCGGGTGCTGCCCGCCCCCATCCGCTCAGGCGAGCGGCACGTGGATATCGGTCAGCAAATCCGTCGGGGCCACGGTCCTCGGATCGTTGACGTAGATCTCATAGGGCGGGGCATTGGCTGGCTCGTGGCCCGAGCTTGGCAGCCACGTGCCATAGAGGTGCTGATAGGCTTGGTTGAGCCCCGCATAGGGTCCCTTGTACCGCATCACCGCATGCCGCCCGCCGGCCAGGGAGACGGCTTCGAGACCCTCTGGCACGGCGAAATCCGCCGCAACCAAGGCGCCGGCATGCGCACGCAGCGCGTTCGGCTCTTCGGCCATCGGGTCGTCGTAGTAGACGGCACTCATCCCGTGGGTCGCGGGCCAGAGCCCACGGTTGCTCAGAATGGCCATCAGCGTCTCGAAGGCGCGGCCGACCTTCGTGTAAGGCCCGCGGTGCAGCACAGCGGCCAAATGGATCGCGGGGCGGTCGGTGATCTCGATGGGGGTGGGCGTCGTCATGGGCACGTCTCCTCTCTCGGGTGGGGCGAGCACTGGCACGGCCGAGCTCTCGCGGCGAAAGGCCGTCGGCGTGGTGCCGAAGGCGGTCTGGAAAGCGTGGGCAAAACTGCGCTGGTTGGTGTAGCCGCAGCGCCGGGCGATATCGGGCACCGGTGCCGTGCTCTCGATCAGCAACAGCGCGGCCCGGTTGAGCCGGATGCGCCGGATGGTGGCGGCGGTGGTCTCGCCGATCATCGCGCGGTAGAGGCGGTGGAAGTGAAACCGCGAGACGCCGGCGACCTCGGCCAGCGCGTCGAGGCTCAGATCCCCGTCGAGATGGTCGTGCATGTGGGCAATGGCCCTCGTCATGCGGCGTTCATAGAGGTCTCGGCGGGTCTCTGACATCGGGCTCTCCCTCGGCTCATGGGCAAGAGAGCATAGCCTGCGGTCACAGATCTTGCGGAAGTCGCAGGCGGACGGTCTTGCGCGGACGGGTGCGTGCGCCTTATGTGGGCGCGCAAAGGGAGGCCCCATGGCGAACTACCTGGATTTCGAGAAGGGCTTGGCGGAGCTGCAAGGCAAGGCGGAGGAGCTGCGAGCGCTCGCCCGGCAGAACCCCGAGCTCGATGTCGGCGAAGAGGCGGACCAGCTCGATGCGCGGGCAGGCGAGATGCTGGCCGAGCTCTACAAGGACCTCACGCCCTGGCGCAAATGTCAGGTGGCGCGGCATCCGGACCGGCCCCATGCGAGCGATTACGTCGACGCACTGTTCACCGAGGTGACGCCGCTTGCGGGCGACCGCAACTTTGCCGAGGACCATGCGGTGATCGGAGGTCTCGCGCGGTTCGGTGACCGGCCGGTGGTGGTAATCGGGCACGAGAAGGGGCACGACACCAAGACGCGACTCGAGCGGAATTTCGGGATGGCGCGGCCCGAGGGCTATCGTAAGGCGGTGCGGCTGATGGAGCTGGCGGACCGCTTCGGTCTGGCGGTGGTGACGCTGGTGGACACGCCCGGAGCCTATCCGGGCAAGGGCGCGGAGGAGCGTGGCCAGGCTGAGGCCATCGCACGCTCGACGGAGATGTGCCTGCGGCTGCGCTCACCGCTCATCAGCGTGATCATCGGCGAGGGCGGCTCCGGCGGGGCGGTGGCGTTTGCAACCGCCAACCGGGTGATTATGCTGGAGCATGCGGTCTATTCGGTCATCTCGCCCGAAGGCTGCGCCTCGATCCTCTGGAAGAACGCGGAGAAAATGCGTGAGGCGGCGACGGCGCTGCGGTTGACGGCGCAGGATCTGTTGCAGCTCGGGGTCTGCGATACGGTGGTCGAGGAGCCGGTCGGCGGGGCGCAGCGGGGCCGGGACGAGACGGTGGCGCGGGTCGGGCGGGCGGTCCAGGCGGCCCTTGATGCGATGGACGGGCTCTCGGGCGAAGAGCTGAGAGCCGAGCGGCAGCGGCGCTACATCAACACCGGTGACCGCGGGCTAAACTGAGCCGGCTGCGGCCGCGGCGGGCCCCACCCACCCCTGCACCCGGAGCGCTGGCTGGACCCGGTCGCCCCCCTTCGGCCCGCGCGCGGCCGCAGGGCAACCGGGCGTTACCGGGAGGCGGTCGGGGCTGGTTTGGCGCTCCGCCGGCAGCGCTCGGAGCAATAGCGGACCTCGTCCCAGACCCGCGCCCATTTCTTGCGCCAGGCGAAGGGACGGCCGCAGGTCACGCAGGTCTTTTGCGGCAGATCGCCTTTGCGGCGCATCCGGCTCATGAGAGGCAGGGGGCGGCGGCGCGAGCTTCGGCTTGCGCGTCGAAGGCGCCCGAGTGGCTCTCTTCCGCCCCGGAGGGGTGGGCGAAGGAGACGGTGACCTGCGCGCCGGCGATCTCTGCGCCGGAGATCATGGTGCCCGCCTGCGCACCGCTCACCCGGTCGTCGAGATCGGTGGTGAAGGCAAAGCGCGCGCCCGCGGGGAAGGCTGCGAACTGCAGGGTCAGGCTCTCGGCACCGTCGGCGATCACTGGGATGTCCGCGAGCGCGGCTTCACCAGCCCCAGGGCGGAAGGGTTGGCTCACCTGAGTTCCGGGCCCGCCAGGCACGGTGTCGAAGATCAGCCGCCCCGCCGAGGGCCCGAGCAAGATCTCCGCACCGGTGATCTGCCAGGCCGGATCGCCGCTGTTGATCAGCGTGATGGTGTCGGTCGGCGCGCCTTCGCGGTACGCGATGTCGGCGGCCGGCCCGCAGACCGGCAAAGCGGTCGAGACAAGGAGAAGCGTCAGCATATCTGACGACATAGTCGGGCGCCCCGGCTTGCCAAGCACGCGGCCGGGGCAGGGGAGAGCTCAGCCCTCTTTTATCAGCGATTCTTTCGCTTGGGCCAGGTACTCCCGCATCTGCTCGCGCAGCTCGGCCTCCTGGACGGCCACGCCCTTGTCGGCGAAATCCTTGGCCACCTTGCGGTAGACATCCTCGTCGCCCGCTTCCTCGAAATCGGCGGCGATCACCTGTTTCGCGTAAGCCTCGGCATCGGCCTCGCCCATGCCCATCTTGGCCGCAGCCCAGAGGCCGAGCAGCTTGTTGCGGCGCGCCTCCGCCTTGAACTGCATCTCGGCATCATGGGCGAACTTCGCCTCGAACGCCTTCTCGCGATCCTCGAATTGCGCCATCGGTCTTCTCCTCGTCGGGGCAGGGAAACACTCGCGCGGTATATACGCATCCAGACAGTGCAGTGCCAGCGCTGATCCCGCCTCGCGACGCATCGCCCGAGCCGCTTGGCAAACGCGCAGGCGCGCCGTATAGAGCGCGGGCGAACGCCGTGCCCCCCTGGCCCGGCGGCTTTTTTGTTTTCGCGACAGGGAGGTGACCCATGGCGCGCCGCAGGATGGTCTATGAGGGCAAGGCGAAGATCCTCTATGAGGGTCCGGAACCAGGCACGTTCATCCAGTACTTCAAGGACGACGCCACCGCCTATAACGCGGAAAAGCACGATGTGATCGACGGTAAGGGGGTTTTGAACAACCGCATTTCCGAGCACATCATGTCGGCGCTCGCGGGCGTCGGGATCCCCAACCATTTCATCCGCCGCATCAACATGCGCGAGCAGCTGATCCGCGCTTGCGAGATCATCCCGCTCGAGGTGGTGGTGCGCAATGTCGCCGCGGGTTCGATGTCGAAACGGCTAGGGATCGAGGAGGGTACGGCTCTGCCGCGCCCAATCATCGAGTTTTACTATAAGGACGATAAGCTCGGCGATCCGCTGGTCACCGAAGAGCATGTGATCGCCTTCAACTGGGCGAGCCAGCAGGACATCGACGACATGATCTCGCTCGCGTTGCGGGTGAACGATTTCCTGTCGGGTCTGTTCATGGGCGTCGGGATCAAGCTGATCGATTTCAAGATCGAGACCGGCCGGATCTTCGAGGGGGACTTCCAACGGATCATCGTGGCCGATGAGATCAGCCCGGACAGCTGCCGGCTTTGGGATGTGAAGACGGGTAAGAAGCTGGACAAGGACGTCTTCCGGCGAGACCTCGGCTCGCTCTCGGACGCCTACACCGAAGTGGCGCGGCGCCTCGGCATCCTTCCAGAGGGTGGTCAGGGTGAAAAAACCGGCCCCAAACTGGTTCATTAATTTTTTATTAATTTAATTGTATTTCTGCTGTATTTGAAAGTACAAAAGCAGAACGCAATTTAATTAGTCTAGTTTGGCTTTAAGCTAATTTTAAAACAGGGTAGTGTGTTCCTATAAACCTGGGAGCACGCTATGAACATTTCAATTGGCGCTTTGCGCGCCTTGCCGAAGTCGTTTGGCCTTCTGATGGGACTAGGGCTGCTTGCGGCCTTTGTTCCCCAACCCGGCCATGCGCAATCCCTCTATGGTGAGGCCTTTGCCATCCCGTCCGAGAGCGACAATCGGCGAAAGGCGAACATGGCCGCCCGCCAGATCATGCTGATCGAACGCATGGTGGAGCTTGCCTGCTTCGTCCACCTCGATGTCGAGCGCGAGGCACACCACCAGCAACTCGACTTTGCCAAGTCGCTTTACGAAGCGACAGAAGAAGCGCTCAAAACTGGCAACCCGACATTGGGTCTGCCGCGTGAGTCCAACGAGCGCCTGATCGCGGCCCTTGCGGATGTCGACAGACGGTACGCTCCTTTTGGCGAGGTGTTACAGGCGGGCCTGTCCTCGGGCTTCACCGCGGAGATCGTGGCGGATCTTGAGCACCACACCGGTCTGATCGAAAGCGCCCTGCACAAGGTCCTGAGATTGGTCGAGGCCGTCTACCTTCAGAGCGAGGTGGATTTGCAGACGCTTTCGGCCTTCAACTTCGTCACCAAGGAGCGCACCGACACCCAGCGTCTGATCAAAGATATGTGCCTCATAGCGGCGCAAATCGAAGCCGAGGCCAAAGCGGTTGAGCTGGCCTATGAGGTGGAAGCCTTTGAAGCGCGGCTGGTCTCGATGATCAAGGGTGAGCCATTGATCGGTCTGCCGCCGGCCCCCACGGATGGTATCCGGACGACGGTCAAAGAGGCGCAAGAGATTTGGCTGGAGATCCGACCTCTGGTGGAAGAAGAACTGCGAACCGGGAAGCTCGATCAGGCAAGCCTCTTGGACGTGGCAGAACACGCGACGCCGTTGTTGGCCAAGATGAACAAGGCGGTCTTTCTCTATGAAAGCCTGAATTGACGAAGGGCGCGCCGGGGGCCCGCCGTCGGGGGGCATCGAGCCCCCCGCTCCGGCGCGGGCGGCGGGGCCGCCCGGGCGCTGAGCGGATCCGGTGCACACAGCTTTGTGACCGTGGACCTGCCGAAACGCGGGGTTGAACCGATTTAAGAGTGATCGTATCCTGCTGCGTCGAGAAATGTGGGGTGAGTTATGTGGTGTGTGAGTGCCGCTCGGTTGAGCGGGAAAGCTGCGTTGGCAGCTGTGTTTCTGCTGAGCTATGGGGCGATCTGGCCGGAACGGGCTGAGGCGCAGAGTGTGGCCCAGAGCACCGAGCAACAAATCCAAGCCGAACCGTCGAATTGGGTCGCCTGGCGCAAGATGAACCTTGCAGGGCGCCAGATCATGCTGGTCGAACGCATGGTGAAGATGGCGTGTTTCGCGCAGATCAACACTGGACGAACGATTGGCCGGGAGCGTCATCTCGAGGAGCTGCGGCTCACCAAGGAGCACTATGAGGCTTCGGAGGCCGCGCTGTGGCGTGGCAGTGCGGCGCTCGGCATCGGGGCCGAGGACAACGACCGGGTCCGCGAAGCTCTGGCCGAGGCGGAGCGCCGCTATGAGTTCTTTGCGGCGGTCCTTGCGCCTGCAGTCTCGGGGATCGCGTTGTCGGCCGGATCGCTCGAGCGGCTCGACCGCGAAGCGCGGCGGCTGGAGGGATCGCTGCGGCGGGTTCTTCGCTTGGTCGAGACGCTGCATCTTCGCCCGGTGGCAGAGGGCGGGGCGGTTGCGGCCTTCACCTATGCCGATGCCGAGCGGGCAGGGTCGCAGCGGCTCTTCAAGGACATCTGCCTGGTTGCGGCAGGGCTGAACGCCGCGGGCCGGCGGGTGCAGTTGCGCAACGAGATTTCAGAGGTCGAGTCGCGGCTGACCACCATGATCGAAGGGGCTCCGCTGATCGGCCTGCCACCTGCTCAGGACCCGCGGGTTCTTGAGGCGGTTCAGGAAGCCCGGGGGCGGTGGCTGGACATACAGCCGATCGTGCAACGGGAGATCGCTGCCGGTGAGATCAGCCCGGATGCGCTCGGTGAAGTGGCCGATCATGCAACGCCCATGCTGACGGCGATCAACCGGGTGGTTCTTCTCTACGAAGCGATCAACTAGACGGCCCAATTGGCGCCCGCCGTCGGGGGGCGTCGAGCCCCCGCTCCGGCGCGGGCGGCGCTGCCGCCCGGCGCCCGGCCGAACCGTTGTGCATGGCAAGACTGGGGTCTAGGGGGCGTTGGGAGGGCCTTTGAGGGCCGCGCCGGTTGGTTGTTGCGGAGGCCGCTGGTCCTGGCCGATGCCGACCAGACCCGCGCATGATAGAATGCTGCGCCAACAGGCCTCCGATCTGCCCATGCCGAGGCACATGCCCGCGATCCCAGGGGCCCGTTACGGCCCCTGATCGTCCCGAGGCACCGTCGGATTGGCTCTCGGGGATTTCCTTCGTGTCCGTTCGGTCCTATGTTCGGGAAGGCGGGTGCTGTTCTTCGCGTGTGAGGACAGAATCCTGGTGGCCTAATCTTTCTCGCGGGAGCTGGCTCTGTGCAGGGTCGTGGCCTTACGCACCCGGCGCCCACCTGGTTTTCCAGGCTCGCGAGGATCTGAGCCCTCCACGGCTGCAACGGGCCCGCCGCCCTTCCCAACCGAAGCGCTTGTCAGCGGCGCGCGTGCGCGGTAACGGGCTGGCCATGGATATGGGCGAGTACAAGTCCGAATTGCGGCGCTTGGCGTTTTCACGCCGGCGTGCAGCGAAGGCCGCGGACGCAAGGGCTGCGGAAGCGGCGGCTGACCGTTTCGAGGCGGCCGGGTTTGCGAACGGCGCGATGATCGTGGCCGGGTATCGCCCGATCCGAACCGAGATCGATCCGACGCCGCTGATGGAGCGGCTTTCGGCGCGCGGACTGCGCCTGGCGGTGCCGGTGATCGAGGGCGCAGGCCTCCCGCTCATGTTCCGCGAGTGGTTTCCGGGGGCTCGGATGACGACCGGAGCCTTCGGGGCCGAGGTGCCGGCCGAGGGCGCCTGGGTTGAACCCGATCTGTTGATCGTGCCGCTGGTGGCTTTTGACCGAGCGCTCTGGCGGCTCGGCTATGGCGGCGGTTTCTATGACCGCACGCTCGAGGGTCTGCGCGCCCAACGTCCGACGCAGGCCATCGGATATGCTTTCGCAGCCCAAGCGTTTGACGAGGTCCCGCGTGAGCCGACCGATCAGCGGCTCGACGCGGTGGTGACAGAGGCCGAGGTGATCGGCCCTAGCGCGGTATGACCAGCTGCTGACCTTCTCGAATCAGGTTCGGGTTGCTCAGGATGTTGCGGTTTGCGCGGAAGATTTCCTCGAACCGGAAGGGGTTGCCGAGGAACCTTTGTGCGATCGTCGACAGGCTGTCACCCGGCTGCACGGTGTACAACAGCGCCCCGGCATCGGAGAGTTCGGTCTCCGCTTCTGCATCCGTGCTCGTGTCGTCGTCAGACGCCGCATCCTCATCCGAACTTGACGCATCCGCCGCTGCCGGTGCTTCGACGCTCAGCCGCTCGGTCGATGCATCATCCGAACTGGACACATCCGGATTGGCAAGGGCAATCGCGTCGTCGCCGTCCGTTGCATCTGCGTCGGCGGGAAGCGCAATGGCTGTCCCTGGAGCCGGCTGGAGAAGCTGTGCATCGGCACTGGAAGCGGGTTCCGTCGCTTCGCTGGATGTATCCACCGCGGCCACAACGCTGTCAGCTGCGGCGCCGGTTTCCGATCCACTGCCGGGCTGGAGAAGTTGCTGCGTCGCAGCAGCGTCTGCGGCTGATGTACTCGGCTGCAACAGCTGACCGGTGCTGGCTGCGCTCGCCGTCTCCGTTCCGGGCTGAAGAAGCTGTGCGGTGTCGCCGGTGCTCGCGGTCCCGGTGCCCCCGCCCGTCTGGAGGAGTTGCGCGGCGTCGCTGGTGCTCGGTGTGTCGGTGCCGCTGTCTGGCTGCAGGAGCTGAGCAGTGCTCCCTGCGGTCCCCGTGCTTTCCGCGGACCCCGTGCTTTCCGCGCTGGCTGCCGCCGAGCTACCACCCGTCTGAAGGAGCTGTGCCGTGTCGCTGGTGCTCGCCGCCTCCGCGCCCGTCTCCGGTTGCAGCAGCTGAACGGCGGAGGCCGCATCCGTACCGGCGGTCGCGGCCGACGGCACGTCTGGAGCCGTCGGGCTCTGGAGCAACTGTCCCTGGGTTGCGGCGGCCGTTGTCGTGGTCGCGTCGGGATCACTGGCAGGTTGGTCGCTGGTCGTCGGCTGGAGAAGCTGGTTGGTCTGCGGCTGCGCGCTCGCGCTTTCCGGCTGCAAGAGTTGGGCGCCGGAGGAAGCCGAGGGAGACGCTGGTGCATTCAGCACAGATGTCGCGGCGCTCTCCTCGACCGGGGGGGAGGCGAGCGCAAGTCCACTCGCAGCCGCGCCTTCCGTCGCTTCGCCATCCACCAGCGCAAGAAGGGCAGGGGTGTCCACGCTGCCATCGGCCAGACGCATGGTATCCGGCACGAAGAGTTTGCCTTCCGCCGCGGCTTCGTTGACCAGCTGGTCGATATACTCGGGAGACTGCCCGTCTTCGAGCGCGCGACCGACGACCGACAGGATCTGCTCACGCAGATCCGCGTCCGAAGGCGGAGACTGCGGCGGCGTTACAATCTGTGCCAAAGCGGGCGTCGCGACACTCATCTCTCCAGCGAGGCCCGCAAACGCCGTTCCGAGTGCGCCTGCAACCAGGACTGGCACCGACCGTTTCATATGTGTCTCCTCATTCTCCAACACCCGCCTTGGGCGCGTCCCCTTTCTGCATTCGCCCCGTCCGTCGGGAAAGGAGACGGCTCGCAAAGCGGTCACCGCCATGCGCACCATACACAAAATCGTCAGAGTCACGGCAAAATTTTACACAACCGTTTCAGGCGATTTTCCTTGCAGCGTTCGACGCGGCGCCCGTATGGACAACGCATGAGGGTGCTGTTTCTCGGCGACGTGGTTGGCCGGTCCGGACGGACTGCGGTGATCGAGGCGTTGCCCGGTCTGCGTGAGCGCCTGCGGCTCGATTTCGTCGTGGTGAACGCGGAAAATGCGGCCTCGGGCTATGGCCTGACAGGCTCGATCGCTGAAGAGCTCCTGGCCGCCGGCGCGGATGTGATCACGCTCGGCGACCACGCCTTCGACCAGAAGGATATGCTGAGCTTCATCGAACGCGAGCCGCGGATCCTGCGCCCGCTCAACATCGCCAAGACTGCACCTGGGCGCGGGGCGGCGGTGTTTGAGGCAACGCGTGGCCGACGTGTGCTGGTGGCGGTGGCGCTGGGGCGGGTCTTCATGAACCGACCCTTCGACGATCCGTTCTCGGCGCTAGATGGGGCACTCAGGACGCACCCGCTCAAAGGGGTCTGCGACGCGGCGGTGGTGGAGATCCATGCAGAGGCAACCTCCGAGAAGATGGGGATCGGGCACTGGTGCGACGGGCGCGCCTCGCTGGTGGTCGGCACCCACACCCATGTGCCCACAGCGGACGCAATGATCTTCAACCGGGGCACGGCATACCAGACCGATGCGGGCATGTGCGGCGACTATGACAGCGTCATCGGTATGGACAAGGAAGAGCCGCTGAAACGCTTCGTCACCGGCATGGGGGCAGGGCGGTTCGAGCCCGCGCTTGGCGAGGCGACGCTGTCCGGCGTGCTGGTGGAGACCGACGACCGCACCGGCCTCGCGCGCACCGTGTCCCCCTTCCGCGAGGGCGGCCGTCTCCCCGGTGTCAGTCTGGGGGGTGACTGAAAGCTCAATCGGGTTTGCCGCAGGCCTCTCAGCGAGTGAAACGCCTGCTGGCTACCGGCCCCCGCCGGCGATCATGTCCGCGAGCTCTTCGATCTCCAGGCTGGATCTGGCCCCTCCCGTTGCAAGTCGGACAACGGCATCCTCGGTTCGCGCATCGGAGATCGGTGGCGACCGCGCAGCATCAGCGACAGCCTCGAACTGACCGGGCAAGGCAAGCAAGACGCCCTTCATAAGATAGGATCAGTGAGTTGGGTGAAGCCGGCTTCTCTAAGCACCCTGGCTGCTCGTTCCAAGTCGCCGATGCGCATGGTGTCGAAAGCGAAGCGCCCCTTGCCGACGAACGGAGGTTCTTAACGGTAGTGCATCTCATCTACGCACCGCGCCAGCGCGAGAAGCATCCCCCGCCTTGAGTGGCCGGGTCTAGGGGTCCAGGGCGGATGGTCCGCCATGTGTGCGACCCAACCGAACTTACATCCGGCAGAGGCTCGCCGGGCTGCGCCTAGGAGGCGAGCTTCTCCATCACCTCGTCGGACATGTCGAAATTGGCGGTGACGGTCTGCACGTCGTCATCGTCCTCAAGGGCTGCCATCAGCTTCATCAGCGTCGCGCCCGCATCCTCGTCCACCGGCGTCAGCGTCTGCGGCTTCCACACCAGCTTCTGGCTCTCCGCCTCGCCAAGCGCTGCCTCGAGTGCGCCCGAGACCTCCGCGAGATCGCCCGCTTCGGTCCAGATCACATGGCCGTCCTCAGAGCTCTCCACATCCTCAGCGCCCGCTTCGATGGCGGCCTCCATCAGCGTGTCGTCATCGCCAGCGCTGGCCGGATAGAGGATCTGACCCTTGCGGTCGAACATGAAGCTCACCGCCCCCGTCTCCGCCAAGTTCCCGCCGTTCTTGGTGAAGGTGGAGCGGACATTCGACGCCGTCCGGTTGCGGTTGTCGGTCAGCGCCTCGACGATCATCGCGACCCCGCCGGGGCCGTAGCCCTCATAGCGGATCTCGTCATAGCTCTCGGCATCCCCGCCCTGGGATTTCTTGATGGCCCGGTCGATCACGTCCTTCGGCACCGAGTTCGACTTCGCCTCCTTCACCGCAAGGCGCAGGCGCGGGTTCTTGTCGGGATCCGGGTCGCCCATCTTCGCGGCAACGGTGATCTCCTTGGCAAGCTTGGAGAACAGTTTTGAGCGGGCCGCATCCTGACGCCCCTTGCGGTGCTGGATGTTCGCCCATTTGGAATGGCCGGCCATGGCATCCTCGTCCCTGAGATCCGATCCTGACGCTCATAATCGCCCAGCCTTGCCCTGACAAGCGCATCGGGGCCGGCTGTCAGGGGCGCGGACCCCTTCCGGCTGGGGACAAACGTCGGTGTGTCCAGACGAGGTTCCGGAGTGCAGAGCGTGCTCGCCCAGGCTCCGACGAGGCCTGCAAGTGGCGAGGCTGCATTGCGAAACCTTTGACAAAACAGCTTTTTAGATATACGTCTAAATTAACGTTAGGTGAGGGTTTGAGATGAAGCGAGTGTTTGCCGCGGTTGCGGCTGCTGGATTGGCGTTGTGGGGTGGGGCGGCATCGGCGACCGTCTTCAATGACCCCATGACATTTGCGAGTTTTCAATTCACTGGGGGGTTCGATATCTCCACGGATGCGCCAAGCGATGGCGCGCCGCTGGATGCAGGCGATCTCCTGCTGTTTACGGGCACTGTGTCGAACTCGATGCTCGGCCTTCAGGAGTTCGCAGGCACCGACGGGTTTACTCCGGACCTGACTGGGTTCGAGCTCGTTTTGGGTCTGGGGCCGACGAACAACGGTCAGACCTTCACGGTCGATTATGACCGTTCGGTTCTGACCGCGGCAGAAGTCGCGACGCCGAATTCGGCGGGTTCAGAAACCGGGACGCTGACCTTCGAGGTCTTTGCGACCGAGGCGGCATCAGCGTCACCGGCTGGCCCGGGTCTCATTGACTATGAGATCCTCGGCCTTGTTTCGATCACGGACAGCGGTGGCTTCTACAACCCTGTCAACGGCAGCTTCGCCATCGCTGGCACCATCGGGGAGGCATCGCCGTCTTCGGTGGCAAGTTTTGCGATTTCCGTGCCGTCCGCGATCTCGCATGTGCCGGTTCCGGCCACGTTGCCGCTGTTGCTGGCAGCGCTCGCGGGCTTCGGATTTGTGGCGCGTCGCCGGAGCGCGGCCTGAAAGACACAGGGCCGGGTGATCAACCCGGCCTTTTCATTAGAGCGTCTCTTGCCCCGTCATCGGTTGGTCCGTTGGCGGGGCTTTTCGTTTGAGGGGAACTCACATCTCAGAGGAGCTGCCCGTCACAGTCCGCAACCACTTGCCAGCCGCCGCGCGTCGGATACTCCACAACAGCCTCCGGGTCGGCCCAAATGCTGTAGAACCGCGTCTCGACCCTAAGCGGCAGGCCCTCGCAAAGCTCCGGCCCCCAAACCTCTTCGACGACCCGCACAGCATCCTCGCGGCCGATCGCCTGGTCCGTCCCGAGCCGCGGCAACACGTCGGTGTACCAGGAGCGCTGGAACGGATCGAAGCGGCTGCGCACGAACACATCGCGCCCGTCGACATCAAGAACCGCCTGCACCGGATAGGAGGTTTCCGTCAGGGGGGTGCTGCAGGCACCAAGCCCGAGCAAGGCAATCACAGCAATCTGAATGGGTGTCCGCATGGCAGCCTCCGGAGACGACACGCAAGTCGCGTGGCGAGACGCTACGCTTTCATCCCGGCCTGCGCAACTCTCTCGCCTTGAGATCAAAAACTCCGGCCCGTAAACTGGGCGTGGAGGATTTCCCGATGCGCTGTTTCTTGAATGTCCTTTTTGCCGTTGTGTTGGCGGCGCCTGCGCTCGCCGAGACGCGCGTCGCGCTGGTGATCGGCAATGCGCGCTACGAGCGCGTCCAAGACCTCACCAACCCAGTCAACGATGCAGCCGACATAGCCCGCGCGCTCGAAGGGGCGAAGTTTACCGTGACCCGCATCGCGGATGCGGATTTCGAGAGCATGCGCCGGGCGCTCGCCGATTTCGGCGCCAAGGCTGCCCGCGCCGATGTGGCTGTGGTGTATTTCGCCGGCCACGGGATGGAGATCGAGCGGCAGAACTATCTCTTGCCGATCGATGCGGAGCTCTCCGATGCCCGCGATGTGGCGTTTCATGCGGTGCCGCTCAGTCTGCTGCGCCGGGCAGCCGAACCGGCCACGCGCCTCAGTCTCGTCATCGTCGATGCGTGCCGCGATAATCCATTCCTGGACGGCTTGCCCTCGACCGGTCGCTCGCTTGCGCAAGGGCTCGCGCGGGTGTCGGCCCGCGGACAGAACTCGCTCGTGGCGTTTGCAGCCAAGGAGGGCACGATTGCCGAGGATGGGGCCGGCCGGAACTCCCCCTATGCGCAGGCGCTGAGCCGGGCGTTGGCCGAACCGGGGCTGGAGATCGGCAAGCTCTTCCGCCGGGTCCGAGACGATGTGATCTCCTCTACCCGCGGGCGCCAGGAACCGGCTCTCTACGGCTCGCTGTCCGAGGAGGATTTCTTCTTCGTCCCGCCGGTGGAGGCCTCTGCGGCGCGTGGCCTCACGCTCGCCAGTCCCGCCCCCACGGCTCTGGATGTGCCGGCGCACGCACCGGGCGGGGCGGTCGACGTGGCGTTCTGGACGGCGGTTGCCGACAGCCAGGACCCCCGCGATTTTGAGGACTATCTGAAGCAGTTCCCGAACGGCGCCTTTGCACCGCTCGCCGCCCGCCGTCTCGAGCAGTTGAGGGCTCCTGCGAAGGAGCCAGCACCTCAGCCCGTTCAAGCAAAGCCTGACCCCGCACCTGCTGCTGTGGCGGCGCGACCGGAGCCCGAGCCGGAGCCCGTGGTCGAGGAGCCAACAATCGTCGCCACCGCGCCCGCCCGGGCCCCAGCACCTGACCCGGAGCAGCCCGCCTTCACAGCCTCGCGCGCGCAGATTCGGGACAGCCAAGTGCGGCTGACGCTGTTGGATCTCGATCCCGGTCCGACGGACGGGCTGATGGGACGGCGCACCGCAACCGCCATCGCCACCTTCCAACGCCGTGTCGGGTTGACCGCGGACGGCCAGCTCAGTCGCCAGACGTTCGACCGCCTCAGTGCGAAAGTGTCGGCGGAACGGCTTGCGGCCTTCTATGCCGAACAGGAAGCGCAACGGGTCACTGCCCGCCGAGCAGCGGATCAGCGTCGTCGGGATGCCGAAGCAGCTCGGGCTGCGGAGGAGGCCGAGGCACGCCGGCAGCAGGCGGCCGCTGCCGCGCCAGAGCCCGAACCGGAGGACGACGCGGATGAGAGCGAGTATGAGGCGCTGAAGCGCCGCTGCGAGTGGCTCGACAACAACGGCAATGCGTCGCGCCTGCGCGAGTGTATCCCTTTCATCTATGGCGGATCCGTCATCTCCTCAGGCGGCGATACCGAGACGGGCAACCCCGCCGAGCGCACCTTTGGGGGCGATGGCGCCGGCCACAAGTGAGCCCCGCGCCTAGAACCCCCAGATCATCGGGATCAGCAACGCCGACAGCAGGCCGACGCCGAGGTTCATGGGGATCCCGAGCCGCATATAGTCGGTGAACCGGTATCCGCCTGGCGCGTAGACGAGGGTGTTGGTCTGGTAGCCGATCGGCGTCGCAAAGCTTGCAGAGGCCGCCATCATAACCGCCACCACGAAGGGACGCGCGTCCACTCCCATGGTCTCGGCAACCGAGATCGCCACGGGCGTCATGACAACCGCGACGGCGTTGTTCGAGACCAGTTCGGTCAGCACCGAGGCCGCGAGGAACACCAGCCACAGCACGACCTGGGGCGGCAGGGCCATCAGCCAGGGCGCCACGCCATCGACCAAGAGCGCGACGGCCCCCGTGCGCTGCAGCGCCTCTCCCATCGCCAGCATCGAAAGGATGAGCACAAGGAGCCGAAGCTCAACGGCCGCAAAGGCCTCCTCCGCGTCGATGCAGCGGGTCAGCAGAACCCCCGCCACGGCGATCACCGCGAGCGTCGCAATGGGGGCAAGCCCAAGCGCCGCGCCGCCGACCACCAGCGCCAGCGCACCCAGGACCCAAGGCGCCTTCTCGCGCCGGTAAGGCCGTCCCGAGGGTTTCGTGAGATCCGCCAAGCCCTGTTCCGCTGCGAGCCGGCCGATGTCGTCCGGCGTGCCCTCGAGCAGCAGCGTGTCGCCCACCCGCACGCGCACCTCGTCGAGCAGCGGGCCGACACGCTCCGCCCGCCGGTGGACCGCCAAGGGATAGACGCCGTAGCGCCGGCGCAGCCGGAGATCTCCGAGGAGCCGACCGACCAGGCGCGCCTCGGGGGTGATCAGCGCCTCCACCGTGATCGTCGAGCGCTCGCCCAGCGGATCGATCTGCCCGGTCATGGTCAGCGCCTTGTTCTCCCGCAGCGTCAGCAATTCGTTCACTCCGGTCCGCATCACCACGATGTCGCCGACCGCGAGACGCACCTCCCGCAACTGGCGCCGGAGCGAAAGATCGCCGCGGAGCACGTCGATCACAGTCATCCCAGGCCGGGTGAAATGAGAGACCGAGAGAGGGGCTGCGCCCACGAGCGATGAGCCCTCGGGGATCACCACTTCGGTGAAGAACTTCAGCTTCTTGCGGCTGGCCAGAACGTCGATCATGGCGTCCCGCTGGGGCAGGGCCCAAGGTGCGGCGAGCGCAATGAATGACAGCCCGAGCAGCGCGACGGGCAGCGCAAGCGCCGTGATCTCGAAAAGCCCGAACGGCGCCAGCCCCTCGCCCTGTGCGACGCCGTCGACCAGGAGGTTCGTCGAGGTGCCGATCAAGGTGCACGTCCCACCCAGGATCGCGATGTAGGAGAGCGGGATCAGCAGCTGCGAGGCGGAGACCTTAAACGCTTTGGCAAGGCGCCCGGCGATCGGGATCATCATAACAACGACCGGGGTGTTGTTCATGAAGGCCGACGCCCCCATCGTGACGCCCGCCAACCCGCCCAGAACCGACCGCGGTCGGTTGGTTGCAGCCCCAAGGATCGTGCGCGAGACCGCCTCGAGCACGCCTGTCCGGACCAATGCGCCGGAGAGGATGAACATTGCGGCAATCGTGAGCGGCGCGGGGTTGGCAAAGACGCCGAGCACCGGCTCGATCCCCAGCACCCCCGTGGCCAGCATCAGCGCCACCCCCGAGAGCGCCACCACCTCGGGCGGGTACTGCTCCCGCACGAACAGCACGAACATCACGACCACGGTCGCAAGGGTCAGGAGTGCCGGCAAGAGACTGTCCTCAAGCATTTTCTTGCCTCCCGCTCGTTTCGGCGACACGCTGCCGGTCGCGGTGCATCGGGCGCCGCCGTTCATTCATGATACAGCTTTTGCACCGGGAGAAATTCCAATGTCCGACGACAAAGAAGCCAAACTCACCCAGGCCCTCGACGACACCGCAAAGAAACTGGCCGCCAAGACCGTGGCCCAGACCAAGGATATCGCCGAGAAGCTCGATAAGAAGAAAAAGCTCGAAAAGAGCAAGGGCTCGAAGGAGGAGCTGAAAAAGATCGACCTCGGCATCAACAAATCCATGCAGCAGATCGCCAAGGAGGTCGCAGCGGCAAACGCGAACCTCAACAAGCGGATGCTCGACCTGAAGATCACGCCGGAGGACGAGGCCAAGCTCAAGGGCCTGGACAAGAAGGCCGAAGGCATCATCAGCAAGAACGGCCTCAAGATCGGCAAGGATATGTGGGTAAAACCGGACGTGAACCTGAAGAAGAAGAAATTCGGGCTGAAATTCACGCTGAAGTTCAAATGACCCCTGAGGAAAAATTGGTGGCGGCCTGCGGGCCGCTTCCCGAGCGCGGCGTGCCGGTCTGTTGGCTCGACATCCCGTCCGCCGCAGTGGCGCGTATCGCAGGGGCTGCGGGGTTTCCTGCCGCAGTCATCGACCGGGAGCATGGCGCCATCGGGATCGAGACCGCGGCCGCCATGATGCTGGCGCTTCGGGCCGAGGGGGCAGCACCCTTCGTGCGGGTCCCCGATCTCGGCAAGGGCGCCATCCAGCACGCTCTCGACAGTGGGGCCGCAGGGATCGTGGTGCCCTATGTGGAGACGCCAGCGCAGGCGGTGGAGGCCGTGCGTGCGGCGCATTACCCGCCGCTCGGTGCCCGAGGCGCTGCGGGAGGCGTGATCGCAGCGACCCGTTACGGCGCGGACGCGGATTATGCCGGGACCTGGGCCGAGCGGGATTTTTTGGCGGTCCAGATCGAGAGCCGTGCGGGCCTCGCTGCTGCACCGGAGATTGCCGCCGTTCCGGGCGTCGACATGCTGTTCTTCGGCCCCTTCGACTATTCCCAGGACGCCGGGCTCGATCCGGCGGCCGATGGAGCCGCGCTGACCGCCGCCTTTGCCGAAGTCGTCGCGGCGGCCAAAGGGGCAGGGCGGCTCGCGGGGGTCTTCCCCTGGCCCGGAGCGCGCGACGTGCATCTCACCGGAGCGGCCATGGTCGCCCGTGCCTCGGATGTCGCGACCCTGGCCGAAGGGCTGCGACAGGCGCTCGCTTAGCTGATCTCCGCCTCCACCGCAGAGATGTCATAACCGAGCGCCTCGAGCCCGCTTTCCAGATGATCCGCCAGATGCGGAGAGCCAAGCAGATAGGGCGCCGTGCGGGCCCCTTGTTGGCCTTCGGCCTCGGCCAGATACTCCTTGAAGTCGGAGTGGTCTCCGCCATGGCGCCCGGTCCAGAACAGCGCGACGAGCTCCGCCTGTTGCGCCTCGGAGAGATCGCCGATCCAGGTGGCAAGCTCCGACGGAGCTGTGTCGCCGTCGCGCTCTTCGAGCACATCGAACGGATTGTCGTCGCCGTCTCCGGGCGTGCCGGACGCGCCATCCTTCACATCGAATTCGCGCGCCCTCTGGACAATCCAGGCCAGCGTCGGTAGCGGGATTGAGACCATGACTAAGTCCTCCTTGACCCCGATGGTCGCGCAACGCGCCCGCATCGACCTTGATCTGGCGCAAGCCTCTGGAGTGGAACCATGACCCGTGAAGGCGCACATCCCGACGATCCGCGGGCGCTTGTCGCAGAGGCCTACCGGATGGAGGGCCTGAGCGTGGAGGACGCGCGCTCGATCTTCTTCGATTGGGCCTTGGGGCTACCGGCGGGAGCGGATGCCGCCGCCGCCGCCCGCCGTCTGATGGCGCACCATCAAGGGCCGGATGCGCATCCCATGACCGGGCTTCTGCGGGACGCAGCGGAGCGTAGCGCCACCCCGGCCCGCCGCCGCGGACGTCCCCGCCGCGACAGCTGACCACAGCGTCTCCGGGGTCGGTCGGCCCTTTCTTTCTGCGCCCACACCGCTATCGTTTCGCGCTGCAGCAGAGCCAACTCCCAAGGGGTCTTCCATGAGCCAATTTGGTCTGAGCCAGCCCGTGCGGCGCGTCGAGGATGCGCGCTTTCTCACCGGCGCCGGCGCCTATGTCGACGACACCGCCCCTGCAGATGCCCGCTTTGGCGTGTTTCTGCGCAGCCCCGTGGCCCATGCGAAGATCCTGTCGCTGGACGTGAGTGCGGCCAGCGCGGTCGAAGGGGTGGCCCTCGTGCTCACGGGCGCTGATCTCGACGAGACGATCAAGAACGATGTCGCCGGTGGTCGCATCCCGAACCGCGACGGCTCGCTTTCGGTGCGACCCAAGCGCCCGGCGCTTGCGACCGACACGGTGCGCTATGTGGGGGAATGCGTGGCCCTGATCGTGGCCGATAGCCTTGCCGCCGCCAAAGATGCAGCCGAGCTGATCGAGGTGGAGTTCGACGACCTCGCATCCGTCACCGACGCAGTTGCGGCACTGGAGGACGGACAACCGCAGCTTCACGAGAAGGCGACGGGCAACCTCTGCTATGACTGGGGGATCGGCGACGAAGACGCCACAGATGCCGCCATTGCCGGCGCCGCGCACAAGGTCGAGCTCTCGCTGATCAACAACCGCGTGGTGGCGAACGCGATGGAGCCGAGGGCAGCCTGCGCGACCTGGGCGGACGATCATCTCACGATGGTCTTCAACGGCCAGGGGGTCTGGAACCTGAAGGCCGAACTGGCCAAGGCCTTTTCGCTTCCGGCTGAAAGCGTGACGGTGCGCATCCCCGATGTCGGGGGTGGCTTTGGCATGAAGAACTTCACCTACCCCGAGCACTTCGCGCTGGCGGAGGCCGCACGGCGCCTCGGCGGGTCGGTGAAATGGACCTCGGAGCGGGGCGAGGGGTTCCTCTCGGATGCGGCGGGCCGCGACCAGACCACCAAGATGCTGGCGGGTTTCGACGACGACTACCGCATGGTCGGGCTGAAGATCGAGACGGTGGCCAATCTCGGCGCTTATCTCTCGGGCTTCGGCGTCTTTATCGCCTCCGAACTGGCGGCGCGCGTGCTGACCGGTGTGTATGATCTGCAGACCGCGTTCTTCGGCGTGAAGGGCAGCTTCACCAACACCTGCCCGGTGGATGCCTATCGCGGGGCGGGACGCCCGGAGGCGCAGTACCAGCTTGAGCGGCTGATGGACAAAGCGGCGCGCGTGATGGGCACCGATCCGATTGAGCTGCGCCGGCGCAATTTCATCAAGCCCGAGCAGTTCCCCTATAAGACGCTGGTCGGCGAGACCTATGACGTCGGCGATTTCAACCGCGTCCTCGACCGGGGGCTGGTAGAGGCGGACTATGCCGGGTTCGCAGCACGCCGGGCCGAGAGCCTGCTGGCGGGCAAGTACCGCGGGATCGGGCTCTGCTACTACATCGAGTCGATCCTGGGCGACCCGGCCGAGACGGCGCGTGTCGAGATCAAGGACGACGGTGTCGAATTGCGCGTCGGCACCCAGTCGAACGGGCAGGGGCACGAGACGGTCTATGCCCAGTTCCTGCACGAGCGCACGGGTCTGCCCTTTGAGAAGATCCGCATTGTCCAGGGCGACAGCGATCTGATTGCCAAAGGCGGCGGCACCGGCGGCTCGCGCTCGGTCACGACGCAGGGGACAGCGATCAACGCTGCCTCGGACGATCTGATCCAGAAGATGCGCCCGCTGGCGGAAGAGGCTCTTGAGGTTTCGGGGTCCGACCTCGAATGGCGCGACGGCGCTTGGCGGATCGCAGGCACCGACCGCGCCGTGGACCTGATGACGCTCGCCGAGACCGCGCGCCGCACGGGCCGGTCCGAGCTGTTGATGCAAGAGACCCGCACCGAGATCCCCGGCCGCTCCTATCCCAATGGCTGTCACATCGCCGAGGTGGAGGTCGACATCGAGACCGGCGTCACCCAATGCGTGAAATACACGGTGGTGGACGATTTCGGGATCCTGATGAACCCGGTGCTGGCCGAGGGCCAGGTCCATGGGGGCGTCGCGCAGGGCATCGGCCAGGCGATCACCGAACAGGTGGTGTTCGATGAGGATGGGCAGCTGCTCTCGGCCTCGTTCATGGACTATGCGATGCCGCGGGCCGACGATGTCCCCATGGTGATGTTCCACCACGAGGGCGTGCCCTCCACGGCCAACCATATCGGCATGAAGGGTTGCGGTGAGGCCGGCACCGTGGGGGCGCTGGCGGCGGTCGCGAATGCGGCGCTCGATGCGCTCTGGGATCAGGGTGTCCAGCAGATCGACATGCCCCTGACCCCGCAACGGGTGTGGTCCTGGATGCAGGACGCGCGGATCGCCGCCGAGTAACCCTTCCGAAGCGGTGATCGTAGAAAAGGGGGGCTGCAATCGCCCCCTTGAGTCGCTAGCGTGCGCAGCACCTCGGGCGTTGCCCGCCGATGGGAGGCTGCAATGCAGAAGATCCAGGTCCAGGGTGTGCACCACATCACCTTCAACGGGGCCGACCGCCAGACATCCGTCGATTTCTGGGAAGGCGTGCTGGGCATGCCCCTGGTCTTCGAGCAGCCCAATCTGGACGCCCCGAACATCAACCATCTCTATTTCGATCCGGGCGACGGGCGACTGGTGACCGTCTTCACGGATGACAGTCGGGAGATCGGCAGCCGCGTGGTCGATCAGGTCGGCTCGGTGCACCACGTGGCCTTTACGGTCAGCCTCGCAGTCTGGCGTCAGGCGGTGGAGCGGCTGAATGCGGCAGACGTCGCGAACTCGGGTCCGGTGGACCGAGGCTTCATGCACTCGCTCTACTTCCGCGAGCCCTGTGGGCAGCTCTTGGAGCTTGCCTGCTATAAGTTCGATCCGCCCGAGGGGAGCACCCATGCCGAGGTGCTGCGTCTCGCCCATGATCTGCGCGTCATGCGGGGCGCGAAGAACATCGAGGAAGAGGATTTGGCGGATGCCATCGAGGCGATCATGGCGCGCCGGGGTGTGAGCCTGAATGCCGACGACTGAGGTCGGGCGCAGTCCGAATGGGGCTTGGGCGCTCGCCGTCACGCTGTTCTGGGCGTTCGGAATGGCGCTGGTTCTCTGGCTTTCGATCGAGCGGAGCTACGGCCGGTTCGGCTACAACATGGACGACCCCTATATCCATCTCGCGCTCGCCGAGATGCTGTTGCAGGGGACTTGGGGGGTCAGCCCCGGCGACTTTGCCTCCCCCTCGTCCTCCGTGCTGTACGCGCCCATGTTGGCGGTCTTCGAGGTGTTCGGGGTTGGGGTCTTCGGGCCGATTGTCCTGACAAGCCTTGCGGCTGCGCTGTCGGTCTGGTTGCTGATGCGGCTCTTCTGGTCTCAGGCGGTGCCATCGGGGCCGCCGCCGCTGATCGCACTTGGTGTGTCGGCCGTCGTGATCCTGCCCATCGGCGCCTGGACGCTCCCAATGACGGGGATGGAGCACATGCTGCATGTGGCGGCCGTGCTTGCGGCGCTCACCGGGTTGGTGATGGCCGCCGAGACCGGACGGATGCCGGTCTTCGGGCTTGTGGCTCTGATCGCGATGCCCTTGGTGCGGTTCGAGGGCATAGCGCTCGCCGGGGCGATGCTGGGCATGCTCCTTCTCCTTGGCCAGGTGCGCACGGCACTGGTTGGCGGAATCGCTGTGGTGGCGACACTCGGGCTCTATGTGCTCGCCATGCAGGCGATGGGACTGCCGCCGCTCCCGAGTTCGGTCACGATCAAATCCGATGTGGCCTCTGAAGTCGGAGGCAGCGGCGGGCCGCTCGAGGTGCTCAAAGGCGTCGTGCAGACCTTCAAGGCCGCGCTGGACGGCCGGCGCGGAACACTGCTGGCCGTGGCGGTCTGTGTGCTCGTCGGCGGGGCGCTCCGCTCAGTCCGGCGGGCGGGCTCCTGGCGGACGCCTGAGATGGCGGTCGGGGTGTCGCTGGCTGTGGCGCTGCTGGCGCATATGGCCGGGGGCGCTTTTGACTTCTATGGCCGGTATGACGCCTATGCCACCGCCGCCGGTCTCTTTGGTCTCGTCTATCTCTACCGCACGGACCTGCGCGCGCTGTTCGCCGAGCGCCGCCTCGGGCAGCAGGTGATGTTGCTCGGCTTGATGCTGGTCGTGGCCTTTCCCTATGGCCGGACGCTCTACCGAACGCCCGCAGGTGCGCGCAACATTCACGAACAGCAGTTTCAGATGCACCGCTTTGCCACGGAGTTCTTCCCCCATCCCGTGGCGGTCAACGATCTCGGCTGGGTGTCCTATCGGAACGATGGGCCGGTGCTGGATCTCTACGGGCTCGGGTCCGAGGAGGTCCGCCGGCTCAAATCCGAAGGCCGGTACGATGCCGACGCGATCCGGCGCCTGGTGGCAGCCAAGGATGTGCGTTACGCCATGCTCTACCCGCAATGGTTCAAAGACATTCTACCGCCGGAATGGTGCATGGTCGCGCTCCTGCGGACCGACAAAGTCGCAACGGCATTCGCCGATGTGGCGTTTTATGCAATCACTCCGGAAGACAACCAACCGCTGAGAGAGGCGATCACCCAGTTTCGTCCGACACTGCCGGCCCGCGTGAGACTAGAGGAATACGATTGCAGAGGCTGACCTAACGATCCTCGAGCCGGTCGAGAATCGCTTCGAGCCGCGCGATCGATCCGCGCACCCGCTCGACATCGTCGTTGTCCTCGGTCTCCGCACTCTCTGGCGTCTGGCCGACCCGGGCTTTCAGGGCAGACAACCGTTCCGCCACGTCCTCCGGGACCGCTGGCGCCGGCATCTCGCCCCCTTCAGCCTCGATGCGACCGCGATCGACCACTGAGCGGACACCCTGCTCGCGCAGCACTTTCTGTACGCCTTTGATGGTCAGCCCATCGTCATAGAGCAGCGCCTTGATCCCATGCAGGAGCAGCACGTGGTCCGGGCGATAGAGCCGCCGTCCACCATTGCGCTTCATCGGCTTGACCTGGGCAAACCGCGTTTCCCAGAACCGCAGCACATGCTGCGGCACGCCGATCTCGTCCGAGACCTCGGAAATCGTGCGGAACGCCTGTGCCGATTTCTCAGCCGCTGTGCGTTTCGGCTCGCGCCGGGTTGCCATTAGTCGGCTCCGTTGCCGTTACCGGTGTTCACGCGTTCTTTCATGATATGCGACGGTCGGAACACAAGCACACGCCTCGGACCGATTGGAACCTCCTCACCCGTCTTCGGGTTCCGTCCCACCCGCGGACCCTTGTCACGGACGGTGAAGGTGCCGAACGACGAGATCTTGACGTTCTCGCCCTTTACCAACGCATCGGATATGCGCCCGAGGATCGTCTCGACCAAATCTGCCGATTCGCTCCGAGAGAGACCAACCTCGCGATAAACTGCCTCGCTTAGATCCGCCCGTGTCGCGGTGTTTCCGGCCATATTCTGATACCCCAAACCCACACGACCATTGGATTACGCTTTCGTCCAAAGCTAATGGAATCACAGAAAAAGAGTCAATCGTCGGGTTCGATTTCCTGCGAGCCGCAACGTGTCTTATTCGGTTCGAATTGCTCTCGACTACCAGCGGAGCAGGGCCGATCCCCAAGCCAACCCGCCGCCGATCCCCTCCATGAGCAGGAGGTCGTTCGATCGGATTCGACCATCGGCGACGGCCGTAGAGAGGGCAAGCGGGATCGATGCGGCCGAGGTGTTGCCATGATGATCAACGGTGACGACCACCTTCTCCATCGGCAAGCCGGCCTTCTTCGCCGTGCTCTCGATGATCCGCAGATTGGCCTGATGCGGGACCATCCAGGTCACCTCGGAGCTCTCGACGCCGACCTTCTCCATCACCTCTTCGGCGACCTCGGCGAGCTTGACGACCGCGTGGCGGAAGACCTCTTTGCCCTCCATCCGCAGGAAGCCGGCATCGCCTGTGGTGGAGGGACCACCCGAGACGTAGAGGATGCGGTTGTGCGCCCCGTCCGAGTGGAGACAGGTGCCGAGGATGCCCCGGTCCTGCGCAGTGCCGGTGCCGTCGGTGGCCTCCAGGATGACGGCACCAGCCCCGTCGCCGAAGAGCACGCAGGTTGTCCGATCCTCCCAGTTGAGGATGCGGCTGAAGGTTTCCGCCCCGACCACCATCACGCGCTTGGCCTGTCCGGCGAGGATCAACCCGTTGGCGTTCGAGAGCGCGTAGATGAAGCCGGCACAAACCGCCGAGATGTCGAACGCGAAGCCATTCGTCATGCCGATCGCGTGCTGCACCCGCGTGGCGGTGGAGGGGAAGGTCTGGTCCGGCGTTGCAGTGGCCAGCACCAAGGCGTCGAGCGACGAGGCCTCGATCCCGGCATTGTGGAGAGCTGCCTGCGCAGCCGCAACGGCGAGGTCCGAGGTCTTCTCTCCATCGGCGGCGATGTGGCGCGACCGGATGCCGGTGCGTGCCTTAATCCACTCATCCGAGGTGTCGAGCCGCTGGGAAAGCTCATCATTGGTCACGATCCGCTCGGGCAGATAATGCCCACAGCCGAGTGCACGCGCCCGCACGCATCCCATGCCTTCACATCCCCCCTTGACCGGCCGCAGACTGGGCCGCTTGGGAGATATCGAGCTTTCCAACGCGCGACGCAACCTCGGCAGTGAAATCGGACGCCGCCATGCGGGCTGCCAACTCCACAGCCGAGGCAAAGCCCACTGCATCGGCTGAGCCGTGGGATTTGACCACTGAGCCGCCGAGGCCGAGAAACACGCCGCCGTTCACCCGTCTTGGATCGATCCGTGCCCGCAAGCGCCTCAGCGAGGTAAAGGCAAGCAGGGAGGCCAGCCGCGAGGCCCAACTGTGCCGGAACGCATCCCGCAGCGTCTGGCGGAGGAAGGAGGCAGTGCCTTCTGCGGTCTTCAGCGCGATGTTGCCGGTGAAGCCGTCGGTCACGACAACATCTGCCCGGTCGCCGGACAAATCGGTGCCCTCGACATAGCCTACGAACGTGAACCGTCGGGTGGTCGCCGCGGCTGTTGAAATCATCTCTGCCGCCTCGCGGAGATGCTCGGGCCCTTTGGTCTCTTCGGTCCCGAGGTTCAGCAATGCCACCCGCGGCGTCTCAATGTTGAGGCTGAGCCGGGCATACTCCGCCCCCATGACCGCATACTGCGTGAGGTGCATTGGATCGGCCCGGATATCGGCGCCTACGTCAAGCACGGTGTTATAGCCTTCGGGGCGCTCAGCGGGCCAATGGACCGCGATGGCTGGGCGGGCAACCCCAGGGGCCTTGCGCAAGAGCAGCACCGACATGGCCAGCAGCGCTCCCGTGTTGCCGGCCGAGACCGCAACCCGCGCCTCGCCGGACTTCACCGCCTCGAGCGCGCGCCACATCGAGCTCTCGCGCCGTTCCCTGAGGGTGCGCGCCGGCTGATCGTCCATGCGGACCACGTCGGTACAGTCGCGGATTTCGCAGCGATCCGAGAGCCCACGGCGGCGTACGAGCGGCGCGATCTCCGCCAACCGCCCGAACAGGAGAAACCGCAGATCCGGCTGCTTGCGCGCCAACCGTGCCAGCCCTGCAATCAGCGGTCCGGGGCCCGCATCGGCACCCATCACATCGATCGAGATGGCGGAGGCGGGGGTCATCCGGACAAGGGCGGGTTCACAGGGGCGCTGACGACGGGATGGCTCAGCTCTCGTCGTCTTCGAAGTCGATCTCGTCCTTCGCCGCCACGACCTCGCGCCCGCCGTAGTAGCCGCAGGCCCCACACACGTGGTGCGGCAGCTTGAACTCACCGCAGTTCGGGCACTCGGTCGCCGAAACGGCCGTGAGGCTGTCATGGCTGCGGCGCATATTGCGCTTGGAGCGGGTGACCCGGTTTTGTTGGACCGCCATGCTCTTCTCCTGATGTCACGGGGCACTCAGGCCCGACACGGGTCCGGCACGAAGGCGGCGCCGCACGGGGCAGCCGGACCGCATCGCATCGGGTGAAAACGAGACGCGGACAATACGCCTTTTGCCCGCTGGGGCAAGACCTGTGGCGAAATTTTCCTGGGGCTTATTCAGAGCTGTCTTTTGAGCGGGCACGGAGTTCCGCCAGCTTGGCAAACGGGCGCGCCGCTTCATCGGTCAGCGGCTCGACCCCCGGAGGGCCGACGACCCGGCTGCCGAGCTCTGCACCCTCCGCCCGCGGGTAGGGATCGATGGCAAGCGCAAGGGCCTCCACCACGAGGGACGCGAGGTCGATCTCCGAGCCCAGCGGATCGGGCGCATCCTCGTCGCCGTCGCGCATCTCGACCTGACCGTCCACGGCATCGTGCAGGGGCCCGGCGTCCCCGCGATACCACCGGGCAACAGGCAGATCCAGCGCGGTCACCACGGGTTCGAGCGTGACCACGCAGCTTTGGCGCACGGTGGCTCTCAGGTGGCCATCGACCCGCGCCTCGTCGCCATCGGAGGCCGCCATACCCTCGAACACCAGCCCCTCGACCGCTTCAACGCCGAGATAGGCAGCCAGAGCGGCCGCCTCGTCAGTCTCAAGGGTTACCGTGACGGCGACACCCTCAGAGCCCAGGGGTGCAACCGGGATCGACCGGTTGAAGGGCAGGGGGGCGATTTCATCGGTTTCGGTCATCGGCTTGCTCCGGGCTCGCATCGGCGGGGCGCTCTCTTGCACGCTCTCCGGCGCCAATGTAAGGGGAAAAGCGGGCGGCGACGAGGGGTGCGCGCGGCCCAGTGCCGTAAGGGAGGGGCTTTCGATGATCCAACGCTTGGCTCGGACAGCATCGGTTTTGGCGCTGTCGGCAGCGCTTGTTGCCTGTGCACCGGTGATCCGCACCCACGGCTATGTGCCGGTTCCGGAGAAGCTCGCGCAGATCGAGGTCGGCGTGGACACGCGCGGCTCGGTTCAGCGCAAGATCGGCCGGCCCTCCAACACCGCGGTTTTCGACGAGGACAGCTGGTTCTATGTCTCCACCGTGATCGAGCACTTTGCTTATTACGAGCCGGAGGTGATCGACCGCACGGTGGTATCGGTGACCTTCGATGACCGTGACGTGGTGGCCTCACTGAATTCCTACGGCCTGGAGGATGGGCGCATCATCGACCTGGCCAGCCGGACCACGCCGACCTATGGGCGGGAGCTGACAATCCTCGAGCAGATCTTCAGCAACCTCGGCAATGTGACCGGCGACGACGTGCTCGGGAACTAGCGTTCAGGCCCGTGCGGGCTCGGTCAGTGTGAACCAGATCAGCGCGCCGGCCGCCAGGGCGAGGAACGGCATCACTGCAAGGTTCACAGCACTCCAGCCGAGCACCGCCAGCAGGGCGCCCGCGCTGAAGGACCCGAGCGTCACGAGCGCCATCACCAGAAAATCGTTTGCCCCCTGCACGCGGCCCCGATCCTCGGGCTCATGGGCCGCTGCCAGCATGGTCGTCGCGCCGACGAAGCCGAAGTTCCAGCCGACGCCGAGGAGGATCATCGCCACCGTGAAGTGCGCGATCTCGATCCCGGAGAGCGCGACCAGCGACGAGGCGAGCAACAGCGCGAGGCCGAGCCCCACGATCCGCTCCGCCCCGTACCGTGCGATCAGGCTGCCGGTGACGAAGCTCGGCGCGAACATGGCAAGCACGTGGACCTGCACGGCATCCGCGGCATCCGCAGTGCCGAAGCCACAGGCGATCATGGCGAGCGGGGTCGCGGTCATCACCATCAGCATCATGGTGTAGGAGACCATCGCACACAGGATCGGGACGGCGATCTTGCGTTGGCTGAGGAGCGCGAGGAGGGGCCTGTCGGAGCCGGTCTCGCGGTCCTTGCGCTGCGGCGGACGGGGGATGTCTAGAAAGAGCAGCGGCACCGCGCCCAGGAGATTAATGACCACCATCACCCGGTAGGCGCCGGCAAAGGGGATGGGCTCGAGCCAGTCTTGTGTCTGACGCACCAGTTCCGGTCCGATTAGCGCGGCGAGAAGCCCCCCAGCCATCACAAGCGAGATCGCCTTTGGCCGAAACGCCTTTGAGGCGAGGTCGCTCGCGGCGAAGCGGTAGAAGTTGTGCCCGGCCATATAGAGCCCGGTGAGCGCCGTCGCGCAGCAGAGCATCCAGAACTCGCGCGCAATGATGGCCTCCGCCGCCAGTCCGCCCCCTGCCGCGCCCGCGAGTGCGGCCAGCAAGAACCCCGTCCGCCGCCCAAAGCGCTGCATGATCGCCGCCATCAGCGGTGCCCCAAGCATCGAGCCGACCAGCATCATCGAGACCGGCAGCGTGGCGAAGGCGTCGTTCTCAGCCAGCAAGGCCCCGGCCAGACCGCCCAGGATCAAGTGCATCGGCATCTGCGCGCCGAGGACCGACTGCGCCCAGAACAGGATGCCCACGGCGCGGACGGCTTGCGGTTCATCCCGAAGGGTCGTGCGGAACCCGCCCGTGGCTTTCGTGTCCGGCATCGTCGACTGTTCGCTCGACGTCATGGCGCGCCCCTCCGTTCGCATGCGCAGTAGACACAAATGCACGGCGAAACGAAAGCGCTTTCACCCAATTCGGAGGCTGTCAGACTGCGGGGCGGGGGCCAAGGGCGCCGGGGCGGGCCTCCCGCGCCATGTGATCGAGGACGCCATTGACGAAGCTCGCCTCCTTGCCCTCGGGGAAAAAGGCTTTGGCCACATCGAGATACTCGCCAATGGTCACCTTTGGCGGGATGTCGCTGCGGGCCAGCAGCTCATGCCCGGCGGCCCGGAACACCGCGCGCAAGGTCGGATCGATCCGGCCGAGCGGCCAACGCTCCACCAAGGCGCGGTCCGTGAGTTTGTCGATAGGGCCCTGTTCGGCGACCACGCCCGAAAGGATGTCCCGAAAGAGATCGATGTCCGCCTCATGGTACTGCGCGCCTTCGATCTCGGCACCGATGCGGTGCGACTCGAACTCCTGGCGCACGGCACGCCAATCCGCGCCTGAGACCTCAAGTTGGTAGAGCGCCTGCACGGCAGCGAGGCGGGCGGCCGAGCGTGCCTGGTGCGTCGTCTTCTGCTTTGCTGCCATCACGCGGTCCTCGACAGACCGGTGGCGACCGTGAAGACGGCGTCATCCGGATCCGGCGGCAAAACCGGTCCCCGCCCGGGCACAAATCGCCGTGCGAGTGCGACCAGATGGAGCGCTGCCTCGGCCGCTCCCCCGCCCTTGTTCTGGCGGGAAGGATCGGCACGCTCCTCGGCCTGGGCCAGCGTCTCGCAGGTTAGGATGCCGTTGCCGATGCAGAGACCGCGGTCGACGCCGAGCAGGGTGATGCCGCGGGCGCTCTCCTCACAGACGGTCTCGTAATGGGTGGTCTCACCTCGGATCACGCAGCCGAGGGCCACATAGCCCTCATAGCGCCCAGCTTCGGCGGCCAGACGGATGGTGGGCGGGATCTCCAGCGCACCGGGCACGTCGATGACGTCATAGCCGGCGCGCGCGCCGTCGAGCACCGCCTTGGCGCCGGCCAACTGGCCCTCGGCAATGGTGGTATAGTAGGGCGCCCGGACGATCAGCAGCCGCGCCGGCGGATCAAGCTCTGGGACGGGCAGGGCGGTTCCCGCAGTCTCGGCCATCACTCGGCCTCCGACGTCAGGGGGCGCGTGTCGACGATCTCGATGCCGTAGCCCTCCAGGCCCACCACCTTCGGCGCAGGCGAATTCGTCAGCATGATCAACTGGGTAACGCCGAGACCGGAGAGGATCTGCGCGCCGACCCCGTATTGGCGGAGCTCCTTCGGCGAGGCCCCGGTGCCGCGCAGGCGGTCCGAGATTGCGGTCGGCGAGAGGTCGCGCAACAGCACCACGGCGCCGCGACCCTCTTCGGCAATGATGCGCATGGCGTCCGGCACCTGCTGCCAGCGGGCCGGATTGAGCGCGAGGATATCTTCGAGCGGGTCGATCACATGCATGCGGACAAGGACCGGATCTCCGTCGTCGATCTCGCCTTTTGTGATGGCGAAATGTTCATTTCCATCAGGGGTATCCCGGAAAATCTTTAAGTTCCATTCACCGCCGATCTCAGAGGTGATGGCCGCCCCGTCGACCTGACTCACCAGGTTGTCGTGGCGCCGGCGATAGGCGATCATATCCGAGATGGTGCCGACCTTCAGCGCGTGCCGCTGAGCGAAGGCAATGAGGTCAGGAAGCCGGGCCATCGTCCCGTCATCCTTCATGATTTCGCAGATCACACCGGCGGGGTTGAGCCCGGAGAGCCGGGCCAGGTCGACCGCCGCCTCGGTGTGCCCAGCCCGCACCAGAACGCCGCCATCGCGCGCGCGCAGCGGGAACACGTGGCCCGGGGTTGCGATGTCCGTGGCCGTCGCCGTCGGGTCGATCGCAACGGCAATGGTTCGCGCCCGGTCGGCCGAGGAGATCCCTGTGGTCACGCCCTCGCGCGCCTCGATCGAGACCGTAAACGCTGTCTCATGGCGGCTTTGGTTGGCCTGCGCCATCATGGGAAGTCCAAGGCGATCAAGGCTTTGGCCCTCCATCGCGAGGCAGATGAGCCCCCGCCCATGGGTCGCCATGAAGGTGATCGCATCCGGCGTCGCCATCTGCGCCGGGATCACCAGATCGCCTTCGTTCTCGCGGTCTTCGTGGTCGACCAGGATCACCATCCGGCCGTTGCGGGCCTCTTCGATGATCTCGGCGACGGTGGAAATTGCGTCGCTATAGTCGGTGCGGTCGCTCATCAGGTTCCCTCGGCTGGACAGGGCGGGAGATAGCGTGCCCCGCCGCCGAATGCCAGAGCGCCAGGGGCCGCATGCGACATTCCGGTGCGACATCTCGATGCGACATTGGTGCGATATCTGCGATAGTCGCACGGTCGTTCAGGCGGTTTCGGCCAGCCGCGCGACATAGCGCGCCATCACGTCGATCTCGAGGTTGAGGCGGGTGCCTTCCGCCGCGTCGGCGAGGTTCGTCGCCTCCCAGGTGTGGGGGATGATGTTGACGCCGAACCGGGTGACCTCGCCCGCGTCCTCCACCTCGTTGACGGTGAGCGAGATCCCGTCGAGCGCGACCGACCCCTTGGGCGCCAGGAACCGTCCCAGGGCGCGCGGCGCCTCGATCTCCAGCCGGTGCGAGCCACCCTCGGGTCGGATCGCCGTGATGGTCGCCAGTCCGTCCACATGGCCCGACACGATGTGCCCGCCGAGTTCATCGCCCACCCGAAGCGAGCCCTCGAGGTTCACGCCCGTGCCCTCACGCCAGTCGCCGAGGGTGGTGCGCGCCACCGTCTCGGCTGAGGCCTCCACCGCGAACCAGCTCCGCTGTCCGCTGGTGCCGGTCTCTACCGCCGTCAGGCAGATGCCGTTGCAGCAGATCGAAGCGCCGATCGCGATCTCTGCCGCCGGACGGGAGCACCAAATGGCGATCCAGCGGTCGCCGCGGTCCTCGACAGCGTGCACGCGGCCGACCTCTTGCACCAAACCTGTGAACATGGCTCCTCCTGTCTCGCGAGCAGACCTAGCGCGCGGGAGGGGTGCCTGCAAGCCAGGCGGCCGCTTCCGGGTGGGTCCATCGCGAGAGCGTGTCCGGGCCGGTCTGCGTGTGCTCGCTGAGGATCAATCGAGGCGCGTCGGCAAGCCGGTCGAGCGCGAGCGGGCCGATGGCCGGGTGCCCGTCTGCGCCGAGCGCGAGCCCGGCCGAGAAAACGCAGAGCTCGTCCACCAGCCCCGCCCGCAGCAGCGACGCGGCAAGCCGGCCCCCGCCCTCGGACAACACCCGCGTGATCCCGGACCGGGCAAGCAGCTTCAGCGCGGCCGCGAGGTCGACCCCGTCCTCGGCCGGCGGCACGGTCAGGATGCGCACCCCAAGCTCGGTCAAGGCCGGCGTCTCCGGGTTGTGGCTGCCCTCGGCACGGAGCACCCATGTGGGGATGGCGCGTGCCGTTTGCGCCAGGCGGGAAGTGGGGGACAGCGTGGCCCGAGGATCGGCGACGACGCGCACAGGGTTGGCCTCGGCCAGGCCCAGATCGCGCACGTCCAGCATCGGGTCGTCGGCCCGGGCGGTCCCGGCCCCGATCAGCACCGCATCCGATTGCGCCCGCATCAGATGAACCCGTCGGCGCGCCTCTGGCCCGGTGATCCAGCGGCTCTCGCCCGTGGCGGTCGCGATCCGGCCATCGGTGGAGGTGGCCAATTTCAGCGTCAGCCAGGGTCGCCCGCGCTCATGGGTCGAGAGAAAGCCCGCATTGATCGCCCGCGCCTTGGTCGCCATGAGCCCGGTGTCGACCACAACCCCAGCCTCGGCGAGCCGCGCGAATCCGCGTCCGCCCACCCTCGGATCCGGGTCCATCACCGGGCAGACGAGCCGGGCAATCCCGGCGGCGGCCAGGGCATCGGCACACGGCGGGGTGAGCGCATGATGCGCACAGGGCTCCAGCGTCACATAGGCGGTCGCTCCCTCCGAGGCGCGCGGACCCCAGACCGCCTCCGCCGCCGCCAGCGCCACGGTCTCCGCATGGGGTCGTCCGCCGGGGGTGGTCACACCGCGCCCGAGCACGCGTCCGTCTCGGACCAGGATCGCCGCAACCGAAGGATTGGGCGCCACTCGCCCCACACCGCGCCGCGCCAGCGCCAGGGCAGCCCGCATCCACCGGGCGTCGCCCGCCTCGCCCGGCGCCACCGGCCTCAGCCTTCGGCGGGGTCGGTCTCCGGCGGGCGGAGTTCCGAGACGAAGTCCTCAAAGTCAGAGACTTCCTGGAAGTTCTTGTAAACGCTCGCAAAACGGACATAGCCCACAGTGTCGATCCGGGCCAGGCTCTCCATCACGATCTCACCGATGGTGTCCGAGGGGATGTCCGTGTCCCCAAGGCTCTCCAAGCGGCGCACGATGCCGTTGATCATCTGGTCGATGCGCTCGGGCTCAACGGGGCGTTTCTGCATCGCGATCCGGATCGAGCGGGCGAGCTTGTCGCGGTCGAACTCCTCGCGCCGGCCGTTCTTCTTCACCACGATGAGGTCGCGCAGCTGCACCCGTTCATAGGTGGTGAAGCGTCCTCCACAGGCCGGACACAAACGCCTCCGCCGGATCGAAACATGGTCCTCGGCCGGCCGGCTGTCCTTCACCTGAGTGTCAACATTTCCGCAGAATGGGCAGCGCATCTCGCCCTCCTGTCACATTACGCTGCAGGCAGTATAGGGAGGCTACGAGCGCTTGTGTAGAGGGCAATGACACGCCCCCATATCTTGCCCCGATAGCAGGCCCCAACAGCAGGCCCCGACAACAGGCTCTCGCCCCGGCCTTACCCCAGGACTGCGCGGCCTCCCGCAGGCTGGGGGGCTGCGATCGAAAGCCGGGACCGCGACGGTGCATGGGTGGGCGGGGCCTGCGGGAGGCCGCGCGCTTCAATGCGGTGGCAGGCCGAAGCGCCCCCGCACCTTCGGTTCGCCGAAGGGGGGCAGGGTAAAGACCAGTCCCTCGCCGACCCCGAGGCTGACGCCCGTCATCGCCTCGATCGTGGCCTGGTGCGCAAAGAGCAGCGCCGTCTCGGCCGGCCGCAAACCGTCGAGAAATGACAGCAGGCGTTCCACTTGTTCGCCCGTATCCTCCCCATCCGGTCCCACAGGGTCCAGCACATCGAACGCGGTCACGGGCCCGATGGCGAGCAGCCGCGCCGCCTCGATCTGACGGCACACCCGGCTCGTGAGGATCTTGTCGATATGGATCGAGGAGCGTTGGAACATCCCGCCGAAGGCTCGCGCGATGTTGCGCTCGGTCCGGCCCAGGGTCTCGAGGCCCGCGCAGCCGGCGCGCCCCCGCTCTTCCCGGTCGCCGTCCTCCGGTTGGGCTGAGACCCGGATGATCACATGGGTGCGCCGATCCTCGATGAGGTGCAGCGTGCGATAGTCATAGGCCGACACCGGGCCCGCAAATAGCGGGAGCAGCAAGACGGCGAGGCAAGCGATACGCGCGTTCATGGCCGGGACATTGAGTGCCGAGCGCCCAAGGTCAAGGGGCGAGAGGCCACGGTCACGAGATTTCCCGCCCCAGGGCCTGGTGGACCATCCAGCGGGCCCGCAGTCCGCGCAGTCGCAAGAGGGTTATCGTCGCGCGCCAGCGCTCTCCCATGCCCCGCAGGCCGCCGCTGCCCCAGATGCGCAGCACGTCCCGGAGCGGCGAGCCGAGCACCGCGACGGCCCGCAGGCCCCAGGCGACCCGGCTTCGACTGAGGGGAAAGCTCTCTTCCGTCAGTCGCAGCCACTTCCGCCGAAGCGCCGGCCAGTCCCCCCGGGTCGGATGCGCGACCGACAGGGCCCGGTGATAGCGCACGTCATAGCCCGCGGCCCGCGCGCGCGCGCACCAATCCCGGTCCTCAGAGACACCGGTGCGAAACCCCCCGACATGGGCGAAAATCTCTCGCGTCGTCAGCATGTTCGCTGTGACCGTAAAACCTTCTTCGGCGATGTAGCGGGCCTGGTTAAAGGCGAACACGGTCTCAAAGGCCTGCGCGCCCGTCCGCGGCCCTTCCGTTTCATCGAAGACACCGACAGCGCCACCGATTACCTCCAGCAGCTCCACCATCTGCACGGCCGAGAGCCACTCGGGGGCCGGCACGCAATCCGCATCGAGAAAGGCAAGATGCGGCGCCGTCGTCTCCGCCACGCCCCGGTTGCGGGCAGGCGCGGCACCCTTTTCGCGCTCCACCACCAGCCGCACGCCAGGAAAGGCGCCGACCACCGCCGCCACATCGCCGGGTGAGCCGTTGTCGACCACCACCACCTCGACCCCCTCGGGGACCGGACCCGGCAACAGGGCGGCAAGGCAGCGGGCGAGGCGCTCGAGATCGTCGTAATGCGGGATGATCACAGCCACGCGAGGGGTCACGTGCGGCTCCCGACGACCCGGGCCGGCACCCCGACGGCGATGGCGTTCGGCGGCAGATCCTTGGTGACGACCGAGCCCGCGCCGACCACGCAGCCCTCGCCGATGGTCACGCCCGCGGTGACGGTGACGCGCGCGCCAAGCCAGACATCCGCGCCGATCACGATGTCCCGCTCCCGCTTCTCCTGCTCCACCACGCGGGTGCCCGCCGCGGTGCCATAATCGGAGGCGCTCAGAAAACACTCCGGCCCGAAGGTGGCGTATGCGCCGATGACGATCCGCCCGGTGCTGTCTCCGGCCCAGAGCGTGCAGCGCGCGCCGATCTGGGTCTCCTCGCCGATCTCGATGCGCTCCCCGTTGGCAAGCGAGACATTCGGCGCAAGGAACACCCGTCCCTTGGTGCGCAGCATGCGCCGCGGCTTGACATGGGTGTAGTTGTAGAAGTGGACCAGCCGGAAGATGTGCGCCCAGGCCCGCGGGTCGAGCACCGAGGCCGCCGCCCCCAACGCCCGCACCAGCTTGCTGCGGTGGCGCCGTTCGCCCACCTCGCCCTCCCTCGCGACCACGACCCTGTTCTCGCGTCGCCTCCGGGCGCTGTCAATCGCACGCGGGTAGGAGGGCCGCAGATCCGCGGCCTTCCCCTCTGCATGCGTGGCTGGTCAGGTTCAAACGGCCGTGTAAGGCACCGTGCCCGATGGTTTGCCCGCGCCTTCGGTCGGGCCGGTGCAGATCCCGATCAAGCGCCAAATGATCGTGTCACCCTCCAGCAACTCGTAGACCGCTGCGCTTTCCGTCGCGGGGATGATCGTCTGTTCGGCAGAGATCACGGTCTTGTCGCTGCGACGGATATAGTACTGCCATGTCCACATGGGGTTGGTGGGCTGGCCGTCGGTGAAGGCATAGACACCCGGGGTGAGGCTTGGCGGCTGGAACACTTTGCCCGCCAAGGTCTGGTTGCTGACGGGAGTTGTCTGGAACTCGACCGAGATCCGTTTCACGAAGCGCCCTGCTTGGCCGCGTTCATAATCGAACCACGCGCCGTCACTGGCGGGGTCGTGGGGGATCTGGACGCCGCCATTCTGTTGGCGGGCCTCCTCCATGACATCGATCACGGATGCGCCAACATCAACTTCAACGGCGCGACGGAAGTAAAAACCGGTAACGGCTATTTTGACAATCGGCATCTCGGGTCTCCAATCAAGTTTTTGATAGAGATCAAAATCCACAGTTGGACCATTTTTACCAGAACGTAATTAAATGATATTTTTATGAATATTAACGATTTGTTTACGTGTCGGACAAGTCCGGATTGAACTAGTCGGCGCTTTAGCGGCACGGCGCGGCGTCCCGCAGCCACCGCCCACCCGGGCACCGTCGCGCTCGTGAAACCCGGTCGCAGCCCCCCAGCCTGCGGGAGGCCGCGCCCGTTTGCGCGTGACCCGCCTGTCAGAGCGTCTCGTAGATCGGGAACCGCGCCGTCAGCGCCGCGACCTTGGCCTTGACGGTCTCCTCGACGCCACCATTGCCGTCCTCGCCATTGGCCGCGAGCCCGTCGACGACCTCGCAGATCAGGCGCCCGATCTCCCGGAACTCGCCCTCGCCAAAGCCGCGCGTGGTGCCCGCGGGCGATCCGAGCCGCAGGCCCGAGGTCACCATCGGCGGCTCCGGATCGAACGGAATGCCGTTCTTGTTGCAGGTGATGTGGGCGCGCAGCAGCGATTGCTCCGCCGCATTGCCCTTCACGCCTTTGGGCCGAAGATCCACCAGGCAGAGATGCGTGTCCGTGCCGCCGGTGACGATGTCGAGCCCGCCTTTGACCAGCTCATCGGCCAGGGCCTGGGCGTTCTTGATCACCTGGGCGATGTAAGCGCGATACTCGGGGCGCAGCGCCTCGCCGAAGGCCACAGCCTTGGCCGCGATCACATGCATCAGCGGCCCGCCCTGGAGGCCTGGGAACACCGCCGAGTTGATCTTCTTGGCCAGCGCCTCGTCATTCGTGAGGATGATGCCACCACGCGGCCCGCGCAGGGTCTTGTGCGTCGTCGAGGTCGCCACATGGGCATGCTCGAGCGGGTTCGGGTGATGGCCGGCCGCCACCAGACCGGAGAAATGCGCCATGTCCACATGCAGGATCGCGCCCACGCTGTCGGCGATTTCGCGGAACTTCTTGAAATCGATCTGGCGCGGAACTGCCGAGCCGCCCGCATAGATCAGGCCGGGTTTGTGCTCTTCGGCGAGCGCTGCCACCTGGTCATAGTCGATGCGGTTGTCGGCCTTGGCGACGCCGTATTGCACCGCGTTGAACCACTTGCCCGAGAGGTTCGGCTTCGCGCCGTGGGTCAGGTGCCCGCCCGAGGCGAGATCCATCCCGAGGATCGTCGTGCCCGGCTTGATCGTCGCCAGCATCACCGCCTGGTTCGCCTGGGCGCCCGAATGCGGCTGCACGTTCGCAAACTGGCAGTTGAAGAGCTGGCAGATCCGCTCGATCGCCAGCTTCTCCGCCACGTCCACATGCTGGCAGCCCGCATAATAGCGCCGGCCCGGATAGCCCTCGGCGTATTTGTTGGTCATCACGCCGCCTTGGGCCTGCATGACCGCACGGCTGACGATGTTTTCGGAGGCGATGAGCTCGATCTCATCCTGCTGACGGGTCAGCTCGCCCTCCATCGAGGCGAAAAGCTCCGGATCCCGGGTGCTCAGATCCTCGGTGAAAAAGCCGGTGTCACGGGTGGCCGCATCCATGGGTGTCCTCCCTGTCCTTATTGGGTCGCGTATCGCGTGAAAGCTGGGGCGGGTGTACTGCCGAGCAAGCGTCAACGAAAGGCCGATTACACTTTGGCGACATAAAGTTTCCTTTTGCCCACCGTAGTTCTCTTGAAGGCCTCGGGGTGGGCCTGTCAGACGGGCCGGTCATATGGGCCGGGTGATCTGGATCTCACCGCCGTCAAGAAACACCATACGGTCGAAGAGGCTGAGGTCCGCAGGATTGGGCAGCCGGATATCGCCAGGGCCCGGCAATACCGGCGCGCCAACGGTGTCCCTGCGGTCGAAGCGGCGGTCAATCTGCGAGAGCAACACCAGGATGACGCCGCTGCGCTCTGCAAACCCCTTGAGCGCGGCGATCTGGTCGGCGAGCGGCGGTGTCGTGCGTGCCTGGTCGAGCAGCTGCAGGTAGTCGATCATGGCGACTGTGCCCCGCGGCATGCCCTCGAGCCGCGCGCTGATGTGGCTGGCCGCGATGGCGTCCGATGTGTCGATCAAAAGCCGTGGGCTTGGCGAGGGCGCCCCGGCCTCCGCCAGTCCCGCAAGCACCTGCTTCTCGGTCCAATCGAGGGTAAAGACAGCCGTGAAGCGCCCGGCCCGAGCAGCCTCTGCGACGAGGCCGAGGCCCAGCATGGTTTTGCCTTGGTTCGGGCGTGCGGCAATCAAGACCATCGCGCCAGGCTTGAGCATGTCCAGCAGCTTCTCGGCCGGTTCGCGTGCCGAGAGCCGAGCGGCAAGGTGGCTCCAGCGCGTATAGCCTTCGCGTGCCGCGATGCGGTCGAGGGCGGCATGCAGGGGGATTGCGGTCTGGCGGGCGAGCAGACGGGCCTCGCGCTTCAGGCGGAAAATCGGGGCGGACAGGCGCATGGTAAAACCTCCCATGGCGGGCGGTTGTCGCAGTCCCTCCGCATGCGACCGGCCCGACAGGTCGGTTTTGGGAACATCGGCGGTCCCGCAGGAGACATGCTTTCCCGGGTGGAGGGAGGCGGCATGGACCAAGGCCAAAAGCAGATTACCGCACTGCCAGTGCGCGGCCAAGCCCCGCCCGGCGATTGCCACCCCAGGAGCCGGGCGATAGGGTCGTCGGCAAAATCAGAACACGCGGGCGGGAGCGCGCAGACGGTGGCCTTCGAGACGATATCCTTCCAGGCGAGCGAGGCGGAGGAAGCGCAGGCAGCAGCGCGGGCGCTGCGCCATCGCTATGGCCATGTCCCGCCGGCGGAGGCGGATGTGATCGTGGCCCTCGGCGGCGACGGCTTCATGTTGCACACGCTGCACGAGACCATGGGGCAGGGGCGCCCGGTCTATGGGATGAACCGCGGCACCGTCGGCTTCCTGATGAACGACTATGCCGAAGCAGACCTGCCGGAGCGTCTGGCGCGGGCCAAGCGGGTGCGAATCAACCCGCTGCGGATGGAGGTGCTGGACCGGGACGGGGCGCGCACCGAGGCGCTGGCGATCAACGAGGTCTCGCTCCACCGTGAGACGCGCCAGGCCGCGCGCATCCGGATCATGCTCGACGGGGAGGAGCGGCTGGAGCTGACCGGCGACGGGGTGATGGTGGCGACGCCTGCGGGCTCTACCGCCTACAACCTCTCCGCCCATGGTCCGATCCTGCCGATCCGCGAAAAGCTGATGGCGCTGACGCCGGTCGCGGTCTTTCGCCCAAGGCGCTGGCGCGGGGGGATCTTCTCCTGGGGCTCACGCTTTACCTTTGATGTGCTCGAGCACCGAAAACGGCCGGTTTCCGCGACCGCGGACGCGACCGAGGTGCGCGATGTGGTGCGGGTCGAGGTCAGTGCCGCACCGGAGATCGAGATCCTGCTGCTCTATGATCCGGGCCACGGGCTCGAGGAGCGCATCATCCGGGAGCAATTCGAATCGTGAGCGCCGGCGAGGTCGAGCAACTGCTCCTGCCCTTCGGTCACACCTCCTCGCAGCGGCGCTCGGACTTTTTGGTGGCCGCGCCGAACCGGGCGGCGGTGCGTCTGCTGACAGGCGCCTGGCCCGGGGCGCAGCTGGCGCTGGTCGGTCCCGAGAGCTGCGGCAAGAGCCATCTCGCGCGGATCTGGGCCGAGGAGCACGGCGCGGCGGTGGTGGACGCCCAAGCGCTCGACGGAGCAGCGCCTGGCCCGCTGGTGATTGAGGATGTGGACCGCGCGCCCCTCGCGGATGCGGCGGAGCGGGCGCTCTTTCACCTCTACAACACAGTCGGCGCAGGCGGGGGCGCGCTCCTGCTGACGGGCCGGCGCCCACCCGCGCAGTGGCCCGTGCGGTTGCCGGATCTCGCCTCGCGGCTCTCCGCGCTGCCACCGGCCGAAATCGCCGAACCGGATGACATATTGCTGTCGTCGCTCTTGGTTAAACTGTCACGCGACCGTCAGCTTGTCGTCCCGCCGCGTGTGGTGCAGCAGATCGCGGCCCGGATCGAGCGCTCCTACACCGCGGCAAACGTCATTCTTGCGGCCCTCGACCGTGCGTCGCTTGCGGAGCGCCGGACCATATCGCACAAGCTGGCCGCAGACGTCCTGGACCGGCTGGCCGAAGACTGAAGGAGACCCTCGGGCATGCGCGCCGATTTTCTGAACAGCACCGTCACCGAGATCCCCGAGGCGCACCGCGCGGAGATCGACCCGGCGAGCCCCGAGCGTTTCCAAAACCGGGAGCTGTCGTGGCTCAAGTTCAACTGGCGGGTGCTGGAGGAGGCGGACAACGCGAAACAGCCGCTGCTCGAGCGCGTGCGGTTCCTGTCGATCTCCGGCTCGAACCTCGACGAGTTCTACACCGTGCGCGTCGCCGGTCTGAGGGCGCAGATGCGCTCCGGCATCGAGACGCGCTCGATCGACGGGCGCACGCCTGCGCAACAGCTGGAGCTGATCGACGCGGAGGCCATTGCGCTCCAGCAGGCACAGCAGCGGACGTTCGGGGCGCTGAAGGCAGAGCTGGCCGGCCAGAACATCCACATCCTCGAGGCCGGGGACCTGACGCCCGAGGATCACACGGCCCTCGAGGCGCATTTCCTCGACGACATTTTCCCGGTGATGACACCGCTCGCCATCGACCCCGCGCACCCGTTCCCGTTCATCCCCAACGAGGGCTTGGCACTGGCGATGCAGCTTTTGCGGATCCGCGACGGCGAGCCGCTGAACGCGCTGATCCCGATCCCCGGCCAGCTCGATCGCTATCTGCGGCTGGCGGACGGGCCGGGCGGTGCCATCCGCTTCCTGCCGCTCGAGGCGCTTCTGCTCCTGATGCTGGAGCAGCTCTTCCCCGGCTATCGGGCCGAGGGGCATTGCATCTTCCGGGTTCTCCGCGACAGCGATCTGGAGGTCGAGGAGGAGGCCGAGGATCTTGTGCGCGAGTTCGAGACCGCCCTGAAGCGCCGCCGCAAGGGCGAGGCGATCCGCCTGAAGCTCAATGTCGACGCGCCCGATGCGCTCAAATCCCTCATCGCGGCGGAGCTCGACGTCCGCAAGAATGAGCTCTTGGAGGTCGACGGGATCGTCGGCATCGGAGACGTCAAAGAGCTGATCGTCGACGACCGGCCGGACCTGATGTGGACCCGCTACAACCCGCGCCTGCCAGAGCGGGTGCGCGACCATGACGGCAACATCTTCGCCGCCGTCCGCCAAAAGGACATGCTGCTGCACCACCCCTATGAGAGCTTCGAGATCGTCGTGCAGTTCCTCCAGCAGGCGGCGCGCGATCCCAACGTGGTGGCGATCAAGCAGACGCTCTACCGCACCTCGCGCGACAGCCCGATCGTGACGGCGCTCTGCGAGGCGGCGGAGGATGGCAAGTCCGTGACCGCGCTGGTCGAGCTGAAGGCGCGCTTCGACGAGGCCGCCAACATCCGCCAGGCCCGCCAGCTCGAGCGCGCGGGCGTCCAGGTGGTGTTCGGCTTCGTGGACCTCAAGACCCATGCCAAGATCAGCACCGTGGTTCGGCGCGAGGGCGGCAAACTCGTCACCTACACCCATTTCGGGACGGGCAACTACCACCCGATCACGGCAAAGATCTACACCGACCTCTCGCTCTTCACCTGCTCGGCAAGCCATGCGCGTGATGCGGCGAAGATTTTTAACTTCACCACGGGCTATGCGGAACCGACCGGCCTTACCCATGTGCAATGCGCACCGGTGACGCTGAAGAAAACCTTGCTCGAAGGTCTCGAGGCCGAGGCCGAGCATGCCCGCGCCGGACGCCCCGCCCAGGTCTGGGCCAAGATGAACTCGCTGATCGAGGATGAGCTGGTCGATGCGCTTTATGCGGCCTCGCAGGCCGGTGTGAAGATCGATCTCGTGATCCGCGGGATCTGTGGCCTGCGGCCCGGCGTGCCGGGGCTTTCGGAGAACATCCGGGTGAAGTCGATCGTGGGGCGGTTCCTTGAGCACTCACGCATCGCGTGCTTTGGCAATGGCTACGGGTTGCCGTCGGACAAAGCGCGGCTCTACATCTCCTCGGCCGACTGGATGGGCCGCAACCTGAACCGCCGGGTGGAGACTTTGGTCGAGATCGTGAACCCAACGGTCCACAGCCAGATCGTCGACCAAGTGATGGCCGCGAACCTTGTCGACGAGGCCCAGAGCTGGGTGCTGATGCCCGACAACACCTATGTGCGGGCCGCGGCCGCGCCGGGCGAGGCGTTCAACTGCCACGACTTCTTCATGCAGCACCCCTCGCTTTCGGGCCGCGGGCGGAGCGGGTCGGCCGACGCCCCCCGTCTCACCAAAGCCGAGGCCGCCGAGTGACGCTTGTGGCCAACCGGCGCAACTGGATGGAACGCCTCTGCGACCGCTGGCGGGTATTGCTGGTGTGGGCGGTCGTTTTCGGCACCGGCCGTTGGATGCTGACGGAGGCTGGTGACTTTGGTTGGCCGGTTTCAATCCTCTTTGGCTTCCATCTCGCCTTGGTGGCGTTGTGTATTGCCGTTTTTGAAAACGCAGATCCTCTTGGTTTGTTTGTTGGTGCTGTTGTCTTCACGCTCTGCGTGATTCTCGTTTTCGGGTGGCAGCTGTGGCTTGGCGTCGGGTTGTTGGGATCGATCTTCGTCGGGTTCTCCCTGTTCTGGGCTGCGCAGTGCTTCTGGACCTTTGGCCTGGGGAAGACTTTGGCGGTCCGGCGGGCCAATGCCTGGCTGCTCGGGCGCGAGATGCCAACCGATTGATGCCAGGGGGAGGGGGCGCCATGGCTGACACGGACCGGCCGATGGGTACGGCCAATGGCGGGCCCCGCCTTGGCAACGGGCAGAGTGACTTCTTCCGCGGCGAGCCGGTGGGCTTCGCGCCGCCGGATGTCCGCTCCGATCGCATCGGGGTCGTGGATGTGGGCTCGAATTCGGTGCGCATGGTGGTCTTCGACGGACCCAGCCGCACCCCCGCCGTCCTGTTCAACGAGAAGGTGATGTGCGGGCTCGGCTCCGAGCTGCAGGAGACCGGGCGCCTCTCCGCAGCCGGCGTGGAGCGGGCGCTGGCGGCGCTCACGCGGTTCTCGGCGCTGGCGCCTCAAATGCGGGTCGGCGCTTTGGCCGGGATCGCGACCGCTGCGGTGCGCGACGCCGCCGATGGCCCGGAGTTCGTGACCGAGGTCGAGCGGCGAACGGGCATTCGCCTGCGCGTGGCAACGGGCTCGGAAGAGGCGGAGCTTGCGGCCAAGGGCGTCCTTTTCGGCAACCCCCAGGCGGAGGGCGTGGTGGTCGATCTCGGCGGCGCTTCGCTCGAGTTCTGCCGCTTGCGGAACGGCCAGCCGGAGACTGGGCTCACAACCCCGCTCGGGCCGTTGCGGCTTGGCCGCCGGGCGACCAAGGGCGCCGATATCGACCGGGACATCCGCGCCTATCTCGGCACCCTCTCGGAGGAATGGCGCCTGGAGGGCGGCGTGCTGCACCTGGTCGGCGGCGCCTTCCGCGCCTTGGCACGGGCGCAGATGATCCGAACGCGGTATCCCCTTGAGGTTTTGCACGAATACGAGCTCTCGGCAGCCCATGCCGCGGCGCTCGGTCGGTGGGCCACGGAGGCCAAGGCCGACGATCTGGCGGAGCTGCGGATCAGCGCGGCGCGGCGCGCGAACCTACCCTTCACCGGGCGCCTCCTCACCCATCTCGTGCGGGCCCTGGGGCCAGGCGTGGTGCGGATCTCGGCCTTCGGTCTGCGCGAGGGCGTTTGTCTCGAGACCATGGCGGCGGGTCTGCGGGATGCGGATGCCTTGCTCGCCGGAGCGCGAGAGCAGGAACGCAGGCGCGCCCGTGCGCACGGCTTTGGTGATGAGCTGGCCGACTGGCTGGTCGCGTTGTTCCAGCCCGGCGATCCCGCCGACGAGCGCTTGATGCGCACCGCGGCGCTTCTGGCGGATGTGAACTGGCGGACCCACCCCGACTATCGCGCGTCGAGCTGCTGGGAGACGGTCACCCGTGTGACCCTCACCGACATCAGTCACCGTGGGCGTGTGTTCGTCGGAGCGGCCTTGGTGGCGCGCTATAAGAGCGGGCGGAAAGGGATTGACCCCGTCCCGGCGATGGCGCTCCTGACCGAGGCCGAGCAGGAGCGGGCGGTGCAGCTTGGTCTCGCGCTGCGTCTCGGAAGCGTGCTGTCCGGATCCGCGCCGGGAGTTTTGGCCTATGCGCCGGCAAGTTTGGGCCCCGACGGCCTGTCCCTCACCCTCAACGGACCGGCTGGTCCCTTCGCCGGTGAAGAAGTGGACAAACGCGCCGCCGCCCTTGCCCGCGCCCTTGGTTGCGGCTGGCGTATAGACACATCCGGGATCCGTTGATGGTAAAAAAGATTACGGCCCGCACGAGGCGGGCCGCTTTCCTCCCGAAGACCAAGCCGCGCAAAACGAACCGGTCTCATTTTTATATTTTGCTACTCTATGAGACCCGGCTTGTCACCCCCCTTTGGCGCATCGGATTTACCATTGAGTAGAAACGCCGCACACTCTGTGACGCGCGATGGATGCCGAGGCGCTCACGATCCGCAGTCTTGCGCAGCCGGGCGCTTTGCCCCTACATCCCGGTGCCCCCGCCGACCCGAGGGGCGCCCCGGCCAAGACCCCGCCTCGCGCGCGCCGAGCAAGGAGCCTGTCCCATGCGTCTGACCCGCTACTTCCTGCCCGTGCTGAAGGAGACGCCGTCCGAGGCGCAGATTGCCTCGCACCGCCTGATGCTGCGCGCCGGCATGATCCGCCAGGCGAGCGCGGGGATCTACTCCTGGCTGCCGCTCGGCTACCGGGTGCTGCGCAATATCGAGCGGATCGTCCACGAGGAGCAGCAGCGCGCGGGGCACCATCCGATCCTGATGCCGACGATCCAGTCCGCCGATCTCTGGCGCGAGAGCGGGCGCTATGACGCCTATGGCCCGGAGATGCTGCGCATCCGCGACCGGCACGAGCGGGACATGCTGTTCAGCCCGACGGCCGAGGAGCTGGTGACCGACATCGTGCGCACCCATATCGGCAGCTACCGCGACCTGCCGCAGACGCTCTATCAGATCCAGTGGAAGTTCCGCGACGAGATCCGCCCGCGTTTTGGCGTGATGCGGGGACGCGAGTTCTACATGAAGGACGGCTACAACTTCGACCTCACGCGCGAGGCGGCCCTGCACGCCTACAACCGCCATCTGGTCAGCTATCTGCGCACCTATGAGCGGATGGGGCTGCAGGCGATTCCGATGCGCGCCGACAGCGGGCCGATCGGTGGCGACTACACCCACGAATTCCTGGTGCTGGCGGAGACGGGCGAGTCGGAGGTGTTCTACGACAGCGAGATCACCGATCTCAGCTTCGGCGACCGCGCGATCGACTATGACAGCGTCGAGGAGTGCCAGGGCGTGCTGGAGGAGTTCACCTCGCGCTATGCCCGCACCGACGAGACCCATGAGGAGGCCGTCTTCAACCAGATCCCGGAGGCGCGCCGCCGCACCGCCCGCGGCATCGAGGTCGGGCAGATCTTCTATTTCGGCACCATGTACTCCGACAAACTCGGCGCCACCGTGGCCGGGCCGGATGGCGAGCGGGTGGCGCTCCATATGGGCTCGCATGGCATCGGGGTCAGCCGGCTCGCGGGCGCGCTGATCGAGGCGAACCACGACGACAAGGGCATCATCTGGCCCGAGGCGGTGGCCCCCTTCCAGGTGGGGCTCGTGAACCTCCGCCAGGGTGACGAGGCAGCGGATGCGGCTTGCCAGGATCTCTACGACAAACTCACCGCTGCGGGGCTGGAAGTGCTCTATGACGACCGGGACGAGCGGGCAGGGGCCAAGTTCGCCACCATGGAGCTGATCGGCCTGCCCTGGCGCATCACCGTCGGGCCCCGCGGGCTGAAGGCGGGTGTCGTCGAGGTCACCAGCCGCCGCACCGGCCAGTCCGACGACATGGCACCGGACGCTGCCATCGCACGTATGATCGACATCTTCCGGGGGCTCTGAGCATGGCGGAGGCCGCCTCCGGGCCACGCCCGTTCTCGCGGCTCGAATGGATGCTCGCCGGGCGCTATCTCCGGGCACGCCGGCGCGAGGGGGCGATCTCCGTCATTGCGGGGTTCTCGCTGGTCGGGATCATGCTGGGCGTTGCGACGCTGATCATCGTGATGTCGGTCATGAACGGCTTCCGGGCGGAGCTGGTGAACCGCATCCTCGGCGCGCAGCCCCATATCAGCGTGATCGCAGCCTCCGAAGAAGGCGTGGAAGGCTATGAGGCGCTGACCGACAAGATCCTCGCGCACCCTCAGGTGACCCGCGCCGCGCCGACCATCGAGCGGCAATTGCTGGCGGCCTCCGATCAGGCCAACTCGGGCGCATTGGTCCGCGGGCTGACCCCTGAGGATCTGGCGACCCTGCCAGGGGTCGCGAACCCGGAGGAGGCCGTGGGCGATCTCGCGAGCTTTCCAGACGGCATCGCCATCGGTGCCGGCCTGGCGGAGCGCCTGCGGATACGCCTCGGCGACGAAGTGCGGCTGATCTCGCCAGACGGCACCGTCACGCCCTTCGGCACCACGCCGCGGGTGAAACGCTATGAGGTCGTCTACATCTTCCGCATCGGCATGAGCCAATACGACAACGCCTTTGTCTTCATGCCGCTCGACCAGGCGCAGCGCTATTTCAAGCTCCGTGGCCGCGCGGGTTCCATCGAGGTCATGGTCGACCGGCCCGACCAGGTGGAGCGCATCGGCTCGGAACTCGACGAGGCGCTGCGGGGAGAGAGCGTCTACACCTGGAACTGGGAGCGCTCGAACGGCGCCTTCCTCGCGGCGCTGAAGATCGAGCGCAATGTGATGTTCCTCATCCTGTCGCTGATCATCCTGGTGGCGGCGCTCAACATCATCTCAGGCCTCACGATGCTGGTGAAGGAGAAGGGCCGCGACATCGGCATCCTGCGCACCATGGGGCTCAGCAGGGCGGCGATCCTGCGGGTGTTCTTCATCTGTGGCGCCTCTATCGGGGTAACTGGCACGGTGCTGGGCGTCTGCCTCGGCATCGCCTTCACGCTGAACATCTCCGAGATCCAGGCGGCGGTGGAGTGGGTCTCCGGCGGCAGCGTCTGGGACCCCGAAGTGCGCTTCCTCACCCGTGTGCCGGCGGTGATGCACACCTCGGATGTGGTCTTCACCATTGCCATCGCGCTCTCGCTCTCGGCGCTTGCGACCTGGTATCCCGCGCGCCGGGCGGCGCGGCTCGATCCGGTGGAGGCGCTCCGCTATGAGTGAGGCTCTCAGGCTCGAGGGGGTCGAGCGGGTCTTCGAGCAGGGCCCGCGCCGGGTCGAGGTGCTCCGCGGCTGCGATCTGGCGGTCGCGCCCGGCGAGGTGGTGGCGCTGGTGGCCCCCTCCGGTGCCGGCAAGTCGACGCTTCTGCAGATCGCCGGACTGCTCGACACGCCCTCCGCCGGGACCGTGGCGATCGGAGAACGGGTTCTCACGGGCCTCGACGATGCGGCGCGAACAGCGGCGCGGCGAGACCTCATCGGCTTTGTCTACCAGTTCCACCATCTGCTGCCGGAATTCACGGCCGAAGAGAACATCGCCCTGCCACAGATGGCCGCCGGCACGGCGAAGGCGGCGGCTTTGGCGCGCGCACGGGAGCTGCTGGCGCAGGTCGGGCTGTCGGAGCGCACCCGCCACCGCCCAGCGGAGCTCTCCGGCGGTGAGCAGCAGCGGGTCGCGGTCTGCCGGGCGCTCGCCAACCGCCCGCGGCTGCTGCTGGCGGACGAGCCGACGGGGAACCTCGATCCGGAGACCTCGGAGCGGGTGTTTGCAGCGGCCTTGGATGTGGTGCGCGGGACCGGCCTTGCCGCACTGATCGCCACCCACAACCACGCGCTCGCGGCGCGGATGGACCGGATCGTGCGGCTCGATCAGGGACGGGTCGTCGAGGGCTAGGCCTCAGACCGCCTGCATCTTTTGGCTCATCGCCTGGTAGGCGCGATCCCAGGCGGCATCGGTCTCCCCATCATAGCGCTCGCCAAGGGCCTGCTTCAAAGCCCGCCGGAGCGCGCGTCCCATCGGCGCGTAGTGCTCGGGCCTGACCCCGTAGGCCCGGTGCCCCTCGGCCAGCCGTGTCATGTGATCCGACAGCGTCTCCGGCGCGTCCAGCGCCTCTGCGATGAGCCGGAGGGTGGAGAGAAAGCGCATCCCTTGTTCCGACAGATCTTCGCGGAACAACGCCTTCGTCTCCGGCGCTTCCTCGAACAGTGCACCATAGAACTCGCGGCCGAAGGGGTCACGGCCCGTGCGCGGATCGGTCAATCGCTCGATGCTCTTGCGGATCAAGGCGATGTCGGTCGGGGTCAGGTCCATCTCGGCCTCCGTCGGTTTTGCGCTGTCTCCTGAGGTTTATGGTCCGGTTGTTTCAGGTCTGATATGATCCAGCGCAATGCGGGCGCGTCGGCCACGGCCTCTCCTGCGCCCGGACAGTTGCGGGCGGTGCGGAACGGGGCGCATCGGCGGACCGATCGGGTCCCGTGAAACCCGTATCGCGATCACGGTGATGCTGTTTGCCTGTGGGCTGATCGCGGTCGCGGGGACCATCCTGACGCCGGACGCCGAGTTCTCCCCAGGGTTCGGCGGGTCGCTCATGTGCATTGTCGTCTATCTGTGCGCGACGGTCGAGCGAGAGATCGTTGCCATAGAGGGCGACCGCTTGCCGAACCCCAGATCTATGATGCGATGAAACACCGTGCGGCTCTATGGCATCTGAGACAGCGGCTCCGCCCAAGCGACCTCGACCAACATGTCCTTGCACACGACCCAGTCCCGGTCCCCGACGACCGTTTCATGGCCGCTCGACGGCAGGGAGGAGCTCTTCTTCGGCGCGGCCGGGGCGCACGATCAGAGCCTGCTTAGGCCGAGGCCAGGCCAGAGGCGGACGAAGAGCATCTCGACCTCGCACCTGATCTTAGAAGAGAGCGGGAGGCCTTGATCTTGGCGCTGTCGCGCGCATCTGCCGTGTGCGCATTCTTGGCGGCACGTACAAACCCTCATCGACGACCGTGACGCTGCGGCACACGAGATCCGGAACCTGGCCCTCCGACTGACCGCAGCCTTGCCGGGGAGATCGCGCCTCTCGTCACAGCGCATGTCGTGGGTGAATGAGCCGGCGCCGCCTTTGGCCAAGATGGCCTCGCTCTGGTCCGACACCGATGTGGAACGGTCCCAATAGGCTGGCGGGGCCGGAAGGGGAGCAAGCGATGACCGTTTTGGACTGGCATGCCGAGCGCAGCGACCTCACTGATCTCGCGCTCCTCGACCGGGCACCAGAGAGTGAGGGCATAGATTTGGCGGCGGTGCGGCGGTACCGGCAGGCTCGCGTGCGCGCCGAAGTGACAAAGCGCGGCATCGCTGCGGTCGTGCTGATGGATCCCGTGAACATCCGCTATGCAACCGGCACGCGAAACATGCAGGTCTTCTCACAGCGAAATGGGCCTGCGCGTTATCTTCTGCTCACCGAGCACCGCTCGGTCCTCTTTGAGTTCACCGGGTGCGAACACCTTGCCGCTGGGTACGAGACGGTCGACGAAGTGCGTCCCGCGCTCACCGCGAGCTTTGTTGCGGCCGGGCCCGCCATCGCCGATCGCGAGCGCGTCTGGGCAAAAGCAATGGCGGCTGAGATTGCACGTCTTGTTGGGCCCCGTGCCCGCGTCGGGTTCGAGCGTGTGAACGCAGGCACGGCAATCGCGCTCGCCGCTGAGGGGCTCGAGGTCGTCGACGCCCAGGAGCCCGTTGAGATGGCCCGCGCGATCAAACCGGCCGAGGAGATGAAGTGCGTTCGCGCCTCGCTTCGCGCGACGGAAGTCGGCGTCGCCCGGTTGCGCGATGCGATCCGACCGGGGCAGACCGAAGCCGAGCTCTGGTCCGTGCTGCATCAGGCGGTGATCGCGCAGAACGCCGACTACTGCGAAACCCGCCTCCTCAATTCGGGCCCGCGCACGAATCCTTGGTTTCAAGAGACCGGCAGCCGTGTGATTGGCGAGAACGAGCTGATCGCGCTCGACACCGATGTGGTGGGCTGCCACGGCTACTACTCCGACTTCTCGCGCACCTTCCATTCCGGACCTGACGCGCCAAGCGCAGAGCAGCGTGAGCTCTACAAGGTCGCCTATGAGCAGGTGCACCACAACTTGGGCATTCTCGAGCCTGGCATGACCTTCCGCGACTATGCCGCGCGCGCCTGGGAGATCCCGGAGCGGTTCTTCGAGAACCGCTACTATCTCTCAGCCCATGGGTGCGGGATGACGGGCGAATATCCTTACCTCTACCACCGCGCCGACTTCCCGGATGCCGGCTATGACGGCGTGATCGAGCCGGGCATGACGATCTGCGTCGAAAGCTATATCGGCGCTGCGGGAGGCCGCGAAGGGGTCAAGCTTGAGCAGCAGGTGTTGATCACCGAAGCCGGGATCGAGCTGCTGTCCAAGTTTCCATTCGAGGATGCTCTGCTGCGCTGACGGCACGCGATGGGGGCTTGCCGCGCTTGCCTGTGCAGTGGTGCAACGCTTCTTCGCTGTGGGCGCGAGGTCGTAGAGTGTCTCGCTGGCCGGGTCACCCGACCTGACGGCGTCTCTAGAGTATCCGTGATGGTCAAGCATCTCTGGATTGCCAGAGTCTGTCCTGCCTGAGCAGGGTGTTGGCTAGGAG
>JBCBYB010000002.1:0-229372 GCA_039816045.1 Pseudomonadota bacterium | reverse complement strand
TCTCTTCATTCTCCGCGGCCCGCCGAAGTTCATCAGGTCCGACAACGGGCCCCACACTCCGCGCCCGCCGCTACGCAACGTCGTCGCCGAGAAGGTGCGCGACTGGATCACGGCCGTCGGCGCCCAGACCCACGCTGCGGGCGCATCGCTGCGCGATATCAACGCCCACCCCCGAGCCGAGCTACTGGACAGAGAGATCTTCTTCTCGCTCCGCGAGGCCGCCCCTCGGGCAAACGATCCACTGGAGCGTTTCCTGATCCTCGGGTCCCTGATCGAGCAGCGGCGCCGCCACGACAACACCGAACGACCCCACAGCGCCCTCAGCTATCGGCCCCCGGCGCCAGAGGCAATTATCCCGGTCGACCAGAGGTCGATCATGCAATAACACTTCAACCGGACCACGCGATCAGGGGAGTCCACCTTTCAATGCTGGTAGACACCCCGCATGCCGCGCTTGAAGACGCTGTAGAAGCCTTGGACAGTGTTGGCGTGCAACTCGCCCCGGCCCCGCTCCTTGCGGCTGTGGTTGACACAGGTGCGCTCGCCCTCGAAGCTCAGATCGTAGTAGATCCCGCTCTCATCAGCGATGACGCGCACCTCACCGTCGAGGTTCTCGCGCAGGATCGGCAGGATCTCTGCCTTCGTCGCCTTGTCCACATGGAATCTGCGAGACTGGTCGGTGCGGTCCACAAGGGTAAGGACAACGTTCTTGTGTCCGCCACCGCCATGGAAATTGAACGCCCGCGGGTTCTTGCTGCGCGCACGCTTGGCGCGGGCTTCGTCGGTTGTGCCGATGGAGGTCTCGTTAGTCTCAACAATGCCGCCACCGCCGCCCATCGGGTCAAACTCGTCAGTCCGCATCGCCTCACGGATGCTGTGAATCAGGAACGACGCGCTTTTGAGCGTGATTTCCAGGGTCCGGTGAAGCTGGTTGCTGCTGACGCCCCTCTTGCGGCTGGTCTTCAGGAAGATCGCCTGTAGCCACTTGTGCCGCGGATATGGCTTTCCTCGAAGATGGTGCCGTGGTGCACGGTGAACTGCTTGCGGCAGGCGCCGCACTTCTTGAGACCGTGTCGGACAAGGCCCTCGGGGTTTTTCTTGCTCGGCTTCGTGCGGACACCCTTGAGGACGCAGATGGCCTTGCGCTGGCCATCGTTGCCGCAGTGCGAACAGACCGGCCCGTTCGGCTACAGCATCGCCTCAACATGCTCGAAGGCAGCGGCTTCGTCGTGCATGTAAGGCTTTGCCGGAACGCACATTTTTCGGCTCCCTCCCGGCGCACTTTTATCTAGGTACGCCAGTCGGTTTTACTAAGTATAACATCCACCCTTTACGCTACGGTCCGGTCGAAGCTCTCATCGTAGATGCGGAAGCTGTCCTTTCCGCCTTTCTTGGCCACGTACATCGCGACATCCGCGCGGCGCAGCAGTTCGGAGAAGTCCTCGCAGCGGCTGGGAACGGAAAGGGAAATGCCAATGCTGACGCTGAGGGTGACCTGTTTGCCTGAGATCTTCATGGGGCTTCTGATCGCATCCAGAACACGATAGGCAATCACCTCCGCATCACCCGGACTGTTGATGCTGCTGAGCAGCAGCGTAAACTCATCGCCGCCGAGCCTTGCGAGGAGGGGCGCAACCTCGGGCCCCGTGCCCAATGCGCCAGCGATCCGGGGGCTGGTCCTCAGCTCGTCATCGGGGCGCACGACCTCGCGCAATCGGTCCGCCACCAGACGCAGGGCGCGGTCCCCCATCTCGTGACCGTAGGTGTCATTGATGGCCTTGAAGCCGTCCAGGTCCAAGAAGAAGAGCGCGCGGAGCAGCGGTGCTTCGCCCTCCGCCGCCTCACCCCGCAAGATTGCTCTTCCCCGGAGGTTAAAGTCGGCGCGGTTCGAGAGCCGGGTAACCTGATCCCTGAACGCAAGATCACGGATGCGCATGTGGCTTTGCTCAAGCCGGAAGATCATGCGCGAAAGGCTGAGTTCAAGTTGCGCGGCCTCGCGGCTTCCCCCGATCCGCTCCGGCATCGCGAGATCCCCCTCCGCCACGCGATCGGCGACCCGAATGGCGGTGTTGATGGGCCGCACCAGCTTTCTGGCAAAATGGTAGGCTAAGATCAGGGCGCATCCCACGCCGATCGCCGCTACCAGAAGTTTCTCTAGAAACAGCCCGGTCATGGTCTCGACGCGGGTCGGGCGCTTTAGCTCGATCCCGATCACGCCGATCACATCTCCTACGGCGCCGCCGAACAAAGGGATCGCGAGGCGCAGACTGTCCTCATTCAGCTGTTGCCCCGGTCTTCCAGTTGCCAAGACCTCGCGCTCCAAGGGATCTGAAGGCTGGTTGATGGAATGCGGCCAAGCAACGTCCGACCTCATATAGGTCAGCGTCGGCTCATGAAAGAGCGTTACACCGAGGATGTTTTCGACCCGGTCAAGGCCCTGCACGGTCTCTGCCATCAGCGCGATGTCGCCGACCTCGACCGCCCTGCGCGTTTGCGTCTCGACCATGCTCAGAAGCGTCTGCGCACTCTGGATCGAGGCGGCTTCTAGCCTGTTGGTCATCTGGAAGGTCACGACCATGAGCATGGCCATGACGCCAGTCAGAATCGAAAGCGCCCAGGCGAGCATAAGCTTCAACACCATCGAGCGTTGTCCGACCGCAAATTTGCGCAGCCCAGTCATCCGACCACCCTAAGAGATGCTCCACCCTTCATGTGGGTAGGCGCTCCAGGGTTAAGACGGGGTCAACTCAGAGGGCCTCAGGACACCGGGCGCACGTTTGGCGGGATGGCGTATGTGCAGCTTGCATGCGCGACGGCGCGGTCGTCTCCGACGGCCGTTAGGGTCACATCGCCGACGGCGAGTGTCCGTCCGAGCTTCAGGATCCGAGCGTCGCCGATCAGATCGGAGGGCGGTGGTTTGCGCAGGAAGTTGATTGAGAGGTTCGTGGTGACGGTCAGCGGTTCTCTCCCGATCATCGCGAGCACCGCAACGTAGAAGCTCACGTCCGCCAACATGAACATGGCGGGTCCGGAGACCGTGCCCCCAGGTCGCAGGTGCCGCTCCGCCACGTGGAGCCGCATCCGCGCCTTGAGCGGACGGACCTCTTCGATGGAGGCTTCTCCACGCACTTGGGGAAACACCTCGTCAAGGAAGGCTTCGAGTTCCTGAGCGGAAAGCACAGTCTTGGTCATGCGCCTGGCCGGTCGGAGCTGGGGCCGAACCCCTGAACCGTTCGCTCCAGGTTGGCGCCGCCCAAGATCTCCACGTCCCAGTGCGCCTCTCGTGGGCTGACATGCAGTGGCAGGCAGTTCGGCATCACGGCGATGTCTGGCGCCATCGTGATGAGGCTGCGCGCAGCATACCAAAGCCCGCCATGTGCGACGATCAGTGTGCCAGGTTGTGCCGCGGCCCGGGCCATTGCGGGGAGCACCCGGTCCCGAAAGGTCCAGAAGGTCTCGCCGCCCTCGGGCGCATAAGCCCCCCGCCAATAGTCCGGCATCCACTCTGCATAGGGTTCGCCTTGGTGAACGCCGAGATGGCATTCCATCAACGCGTCGTCGGTCTCGACCGGCAAACCGTGCTTTGCGGCCACGGTCTCGGCGGTGATCCGCGCTCGGGCCAGCGAGCTAGAGACAATCCGCGAGATCGGCGCGTCTGCAAGGGCAGCGGCCGCCGCTGCCGCCTGGTCCCGGCCTCGCGGCGACAGGTCGGTATCGCGCTGACCCTGAAACCGTCGGTCCCGATTATACGTCGTCTCACCGTGACGGAGGAAGAAGAAGGGCACTGTGAACCCCGCCTCAGGGGCCGCTGATGTCACATCCGCTGTCATGAAGAGCCTTTCACGCCGGCCGAGAATGGATTGCAACGGGCCCGCGTATGTCGCAGGAACCATAAGGTCTTTGCTGATCGCCTTTGGTGCGCGTGTTTTCAAGGGCCAGACCAGCGGCGTATGCGCCCACATGATGGGGAGAGATGGCAATGGACGACTTGGTTTTGCGGAGCGATGCGGACGGCGTCGCGCGTCTCACTCTCAATCGCCCGGAGGCTTTGAACGCTCTTTCCGACGCGCTCATGACCAGGCTCCAAGGGCACCTTGATGCCATTGCGATAGACCGGTCCGTGCGGGCCGTGGTGATCGTCGGCGCAGGGCGGGCATTCTGTGCCGGGCATGACATCCGCGACATGCAGGGGGCCAGACAAGCTGAGGATGGGGGGCGGGCCTACTTCACCGCCCTGTTTGCCCAGTGCTCTCGGTTGATGACGTCAATCACCCGACTGCCGCAGCCGGTCATCGCGGAGGTTCATGGGATCGCGGCGGCCGCCGGGTGCCAGCTGGCCGCCAGCTGCGATATGGCCGTGGCCGCGGAGACTGCCCGCTTCGGAGTGAACGGTGTGGATATTGGCCTCTTCTGTTCGACGCCGATGGTTGCGCTTTCGCGCGCGATCGGACGCAAGAAGGCGTTCGAGATGCTGACGACGGGTGGGTTCCTTTCGGCGGAGGAGGCGGAGCGGGCTGGCCTTATCAACCGTGTCGCGGCGCCGAACCGGTTGGAGGCGGAGGCGCAAGCTCTGGCCGCGAGCGTTGCCTCGAAGCTACCCGTTGCCATCCGGCACGGCAAACGGGCCTTCTACGAACAGGCGGAAATGCCGCTCGACCAAGCCTATGCGTACACGGCACGGGTGATCGCTGAGAACCTTATGGAGCGGGACACCGCGGAGGGCATGCAAGCCTTCCTGGAGAAGCGCCCGCCCGATTGGACCCACTAGGCCGCGAGGCGGGTCGCTGGTGGATAAGCGGCCCGGAACCGCGCGAGCATGAGGACGAGGATGAGCACCAGCGCACCCGCCTGGTGCATTATCGCCCATTCCAAAGGCGCCGCTTTTATGACGGTAACGATGCCGATCGCGACCTGTGACGCAACCGCGGTCAGCACCGCTGCACCAAGCGTCCCCAATCCCGGGACGCGGGCGGCCGCCAGACGCCAGGCGGCGATAAGCGCGACCAGCGCCACCAGATAGCCAAGGACCCTGTGGACGAACTGAACGAGGCCAGAGCTCTCGAACAGGTTCCGCCACAGGGGCTCCAACAGCAGAGCGTCTTCTGGGAACCATTGTCCTTGCATTAGGGGCCAATCCACATAAGAGCGCCCGGCATCGATCCCGGCCACAAGCGCCCCGACCAGTAATTGCAGAAACACCAGGGCGACCATAGCGGACGTCCACCCGAGCGCGCCGCCCGCTCTCCGCCGCCGCGACTGCAGCAGCTCAACAGGGGCCAGCCGAACCTTAAGCGCAAGCCAAGTCAGCAACATGAAAATCGCGAAGGCGAGACCCAAATGCGTTGCAAGCCGGTATGAGGCGACGTCGAGCTTGTCGAGGCCCGAGGCCACCATCCACCAGCCGATAAAGCCCTGGATGCCTCCGAGCACTCCCGGGACCATCAACCGTCCCGTCCAACCGGTGGGGATCCGCCGGGCGACGAGAAACACCAGAAAGCCGACGAGCCAGACAACCCCGATCAGCCGGCCAAACTGGCGATGTCCCCATTCCCACCAATAGATCGGTTTGAAGTCGGCCAGCGTCATCCAGTGGTTTTGTTCCTGGAACTCGGTCGTTTGCTGGTAGAGCGCGAAGGCCGCGTCCCAGTCGGCATCCGAGAGCGGGGGGACGGCGCCCATCACCGGGTCCCAGACCGTGATCGAAAGTCCGGAGTCCGTCAGCCGGGTGAGGCCGCCGATCAACACCATCACGGCCACGAGCAATGCCAGCAACCAGAGCCAGATCGCGATCCCCCGGCGCCACGGGGCGCGCGCCTCCGCAGGGGCGGCCGCTACCGGTCGGCGGGTCTCGGAGACCTCTTCGAAGATCGCACGCTTGCTCATTCTGGCTCCCGTCGGCGAAATCACGCCCTGGCAGGTAACGCTGCCACGCGGCTGCGACAAGCGGCAGGGCGCCGCGGGCTTACTCGGATGGGGGGCGGCGCAAACGGGTCTCGGACAAGGCGCGGATCACGCCGAACAGGGTTCGCACGTCCTGGTCCGTCAGGGGGCTGCGCCGGAACAGGTTCTCAAGATTGGCCACCATGGAGGGGCGCTTGTGCTCCGGGAAGAAGAACCCGGCAGTGTCCAGCGCCTCAATCAGAAAGGCGAGCATCCGACCGGTCTCCTCCGCCTCTGCAGGCAGGGATTTGTTGGTGACAAGCGTCTCGGGTGGCGTCTCGTCATGGGTCAGTCGCCACTCATAGGCCATCAACAGCACGCACTGTGCGAGGTTGAGGGACCCGAAGGCTGGGTTCACGGGCACCGTCACGACCGCCGAGGCCCGCACGACATCGGGGTTTTCAAGCCCGGTACGCTCGGGACCATAGAGCACCCCCACCTTCTCTCCGTCCGCAATGCGTTGGGCCGCCTCCGTCATCGCAGCCTTCGGTGTGAGCACACGCTTTGTCAGTTCTCGAGGGCGTGCGGTGGTCGCGTAGATCGTGGTGAGATCGGCCGTGGCGCCGGCCGTATCCTCAAAGATCCGGGCATCATCGAGCAATCGCCCTGCGCCCGAGGCCATCGCGACGGCCTTGGGGGACGGCCAGCCATCCCGAGGGGCTACGATTCGCAGCCGGTCGAGCCCGAAGTTCCACATCGCACGGGCAGCGGCGCCGATGTTCTCGCCCATCTGGGGTTGGACCAGAATGCTTATAGGCCCCGGCGCCGCATCGCCGCGCCGGCTGCTGTCGGTGCCCGCCATGGGTGGGTCAGTCGGTCGCGCCGAGCTTTGCCTCGAGCGCCGCCAGACGCGCCTCGAGCCGCTCGTTCTCTTCTCGCGCACGCACGGCCATCTCACGGACGGCGTCGAACTCCTCGCGCGTCACCAGATTGGCGTCGGCGATCCAACGCTCCATCCAGCTGCGGAAGGCCGCCTCCGCCTCACCCCGAACGCCCTGGGCGACGCCCGCTGCGTTCGTCATCAGCTTAGCCATGTCGTCGAAGAATTTGCCTGTGGTCTGCATGCCTGTCCTCCAGCGCTTCTTTGGACATAGACCTCCCGGACCCGTGTCGCAACCGCGCTTGACAGCGCGGGTCCGTGCGCTCACACCCTGCCGGGATCCGCCATGCCATGATCGGAGCGTCGATGGCCCGCGTCTTGCCCTTCCCCGAGATCGATCCCGCGCTTTTCACCGTTGCACTCGGCGGGTTCGAGTTTTCGCTGCGGTGGTACGCGCTGGCCTATATCGCGGGGCTGTTGATCGGCTGGCGGCTGATGGTGTTGCTCATGCGGCGCGATCGGCTCTGGCCCGGCGGCAGCGCGCCAATGGCCCCGTCAAAGCCCGAAGACCTGCTAACCTGGATGGTGGTCGGCGTGGTGCTGGGGGGGCGGTTCGGTTTCGTCCTGTTCTACAGCCCGGATTATTATCTTGAGAACCCGCTGGAAGCGCTGAAGCTGTGGGAAGGGGGGATGTCCTTCCATGGTGGGTTCCTGGGCGTCATCCTCGCAGTGATCCTCTTCACGCGGCTCAACAAGATGCCGCTCCTGCAGGTCTCCGATGCCGTTGCCCTCGCCGCCCCCAGTGGGATCCTGCTCGGTCGCCTTGCGAACTTCATCAATGGGGAGCTTTGGGGGCGCCCGACGGATGTCCCCTGGGCGATGGTGTTCCCAGCCGCCGACACGCAACCGCGCCATCCGAGCCAGCTCTACGAAGCCGCACTCGAGGGGTTGGTCCTGTTTATCGTGATGTGGGTCATCGCGTTGTGCGGAGGGCTGAAACGGCCCGGCCTGGTCACTGGTGTCTTCTTCATCGGGTATGGGCTGGCGCGCACGTTCGTCGAGAATTTCCGGCAGGGAGATCTCCAGTTCGTCACCGAAGACAACCCGAACGGTCAGTTCTGGCGATTCGGCATTGGCCCCGACGCGTTCGGCTTGACGATGGGACAGATCCTATCGCTGCCAATGGTGGCCATCGGTGTCGGCTTCCTACTGGTCGCGCTCCGGGCGTCGCGCCGCGAGGTTGCGTGACCGATCCGGCCGACCCTGAGACCGCTGTCGAGCGGCTGCTGAAGGCGCAGATCGCATCGACGGGACCTCTGAGCGTCGCGGATTTCATGGCCCTTGCTTTGGCGCATCCGGAACACGGCTACTATGCCACGCGAGATCCCCTTGGCGCTGCGGGGGATTTCATCACAGCGCCTGAGATCAGCCAGATGTTTGGCGAGATGATCGGCCTTTGGCTCGCCACGGTCTGGCAAGAGGCAGGGGGTGGCCCCGTTCGCTTGATCGAACTTGGCCCAGGGCGCGGAACGCTAATGGCCGACGCGCTGAGGGCGGCGCAGACCACTGGTTTGCCCGATGCGGCGGAGGTCTGGCTGGTCGAGACATCGCCCGCCTTGCGCGCCGAGCAGGCGAAACGGGTGCCGCATGCTCAGTGGGCCGAGAGCCTCACCGCTGTGCCAGACGGGCCGATGCTTTTGGTGGCGAACGAGTTCCTCGATGCCTTGCCGGTACGCCAGTTCATCGCCTCCGACCGGGGGTGGCACGAGCGCTTGCTCGGCCTTGGGCCGGAGGGTGAACTGGCCTGGGGACACAGCGCGCCGCTGCCCGGAGAAGCGGGGGCAGGAGATTGGGCGGAGAAGTCTCCGGCCGTCGAGGCGGTCACTGATGAGATTGCAAGGCGCCTTTCGGGGTCAGGCGGTGCTGCGTTGCTGATCGACTACGGATACACGCGTCCTCGGCCTCCTGGGCCGACGCTCCAAGCGGTCCGCGGTCATCGCAAGGTCGATCCGCTCTCCCGTCCAGGCGAGACCGATCTGACATGGCTGATCGATTTCACCGACCTGGCGGGCCGTTTCGAAGGACTAAGGTGCGCAGAGACGGCTCAAGGCAGCTTTATGGCGTCGCTCGGCATCGGGCAGCGGGCGTCTCGGCTGGCGGAGAGTGACCCTGGACGGGCGAATGCGATCGCCTCCGAACTTGAGCGCTTGACCGATGCGGCAGCAATGGGGACCCTGTTCCGCGTTCTCGGGGTCGCTTCACCGGATATCCCGAGCCTGCCAGGGTTCCCGGAGAGCTGATGTCACTGTCTCCGATCACCTCCGATGCGCTCCGCGGCGTCTCCCACGGGTTTTTCTCCCGGGAGGGCGGCGTTTCGGTCGGCCTATACGCCAGCCTCAACGGCGGGCCGGGGTCGCGCGATGACGCCTCGTCGGTGTCAGAGAACCGCTCCCGCATCGCCGCCCATCTCGGCGGGACAGTGCTTGTTTCGACTGCGCAGGTGCATAGCGATCAGGTTGTGACCGTTTCGCAGCCTTGGGGCGAGGACCGTCCCAATGCCGATGCAATGGTCACGGACCGAGCAGGCATAGCGCTCGGCGTTCTCACCGCTGACTGTGCGCCTGTCCTTCTGGCGGATACGCAGAGCGGGGTCATTGGGGCCGCGCATGCGGGATGGAAAGGAGCTGTCGGAGGGGTGCTCGAGGCGGTCGTCGATGCGATGGTGCGGCTTGGCGCCAGCAAAGAGACCATTGCGGCCGCCATTGGCCCGACGATCGGTCAAGCGGCCTATGAGGTGGGGCCGGAGTTCGTTGAGAGATTCTTGGACGACGATCCAGACACCGCGCAGTTCTTTGCAGGCGGGCGAGAGGATCGGGCGCAGTTCGATTTGCCAGGCTATGTCCGCTGGCGTCTCGCCGCCTCCGGGGTCGAGGCAAGCTGGACCGGCCATTGTACCTATAGCGACCAGGCTCGGTTCTTCTCCTATCGCCGCGCGACCCACGCCGGTGAGGCTGATTACGGCCGGCTTGTTTCAGCCATCGTCCTAAGGGATGATCCCTGAGGTTTCTTACGCAACGCACGGTCGCCTTGCGCCACGCCACCTCCGCTAAACTTCCAAATCTGAGGAGCCTCCGATGCTGCACTTCACCCAGCAGGAATTCGACGCCCGCTTGGTGCGCACCCGCGCAGAGATGGCGGAACAGGGGCTCGATGCGCTGTTGGTTTTTGCGCCCGAGAGCCAGTATTGGCTGACCGGATATGACACGTTTGGCTACTGCTTTTTTCAGTGCCTCGTCGTCTCGGATCAGCACTTGGTGCTGTTGACACGATCGGCCGATCTTCGCCAAGCGCAGTTGACCTCCACCATTTCGGACATCCGGATCTGGCGCGACCGCGAAGGCGCGAACCCCAGCGAGGACCTAGCAGCGATGCTCCAGGAACTCGGCTTGAGCAATCGACGGGTTGGCTGGGAGACGGCGACCCACGGCCTCACCCATGCCAATGGCGCGCGCGTTGCAGCGCAGATCCCGGGACTGATTGAGGCCTCGGATCTCGTCCCGGGCCTGCGCTTGATCAAAAGCCCGGCCGAGCTTGACTGCGTGCGTGAGGCGGCGCGCCTCGGCGATCTTGCCTGGGATGCAGCGCTTGAAGAGACCAAGGCAGGTGCCGAAGAGGGACAAATCCTCGCGGCAATGCAAGGTGCCGTCTTTGCTGGCGGCGGCGACTATGCGGGCAACGAGTTTATCATCGGCTCAGGGCGCTACGCTCTGCTCTGCCGGTATCAATCCGGGCGCAGACGATTGGATGCGCAGGATCAGATCACCTTTGAGTGGGCCGGAGTTTCCAAGCGTTATCACGCCGCACTCATGAAAACCGTGGTGATTGGCGAGCCGACACCGCGACATCTGCTGCTCCAGGAAGGCGCAGAAGCCGCGCTCGCAGCCTGCGAGGCGGCACTCAAGCCCGGGAACACGCTCGGACAGGTGTTTTCTGCCCATGCCGAAACGCTGGATGCGTTCGGTCTCTCAAAGCATCGGCTGAACGCCTGCGGCTACTCCCTCGGCGCTCGTTTCAGCCCCTCATGGATGGATGAGAGTATGATCTACGAGAACGCATCAACGGTGATTGCGCCCGGCATGGTCATCTTCCTGCACATGATCCTGATGGACAGCGAGAGCGAGACCGCAATGTGCTTGGGACGAACATCGATCATTGGGGAAACCGGTCCGGACCCGCTCTCCCGGATGCCGTTAGAGCTGGTGAGCCGTTGACACAAGACCCAGTCCAAGACCTGGGGTTCCTGGACACATACGATCCATGAACCGCGACGCCCCCGCTGATGCTGCCGACTGTTCGCTACGCGAACCTTTTGCGGGGTGGTTAGCGGCACGCGGCTGGACATTGCACGACCACCAGCGCGCGTTGTTGGAGAGTAAAGCCCAGTCAGCCCTGCTGGTCGCGCCCACGGGGACAGGCAAGACGCTGGCTGGGTTTCTGCCGAGCCTTGTGGATCTGGCGCAGCGAGCCGAGGGCCGAGGGTTGCATACCCTCTATATCTCGCCCTTGAAGGCGCTTGCCGTCGATATCGCGCGAAACTTGCGTCGCCCGGTCGATCAGATGGGTCTCGACATACGCATCGAGGAGCGCACGGGAGACACGGCTGCCTCCCGGCGGAAGCGCCAGCGGGCCGATCCGCCGCACATCTTGCTCACGACGCCCGAGAGCCTGGCGCTCATGCTGTCTCAGCCAGAGGGGGGCCGACTGTTCTCGCACCTTTCCTGTGTGGTGGTCGATGAGGTGCATGCGCTCGCAGGAAGCAAGCGCGGGGATCAACTGTCGCTCAGTCTGGCCAGGCTCACCACGGTCGCGCCACACCACCGCAGGATAGCGCTTTCAGCAACCGTGGAGGATCCCGACGAAATAGGCAGGTGGTTGGGAGCGGAAACGGAGGTCTACCACGCCGATCCAGGACCCCCGGCGGACATCTCGATCCTGTCCGATGCCGGTGATCCACCATGGTCTGGGATGGGAGGGCGCTATGCCGCCGGTGCCGTAATGGACCTCATTCGCGCGCATCGCACCACGATCGTGTTCATCAACACGCGCGCACAGGCGGAGCTGTTCTTCCAGGCTCTCTGGGCCGAGAACACCGATGATCTGCCGATCGGGCTGCATCACGGGTCTCTCGGGCGGGAGGCGCGCCAAAGGGTCGAGGCCGCTATGGCAGAAGGGGCTCTCCGCGCCGTGGTCGCGACCGGGTCATTGGATCTCGGCCTCGACTGGGGCGATGTGGATCTGGTGATACAGGTCGGCGCACCGAAAGCAGTGAAGCGGCTCGTTCAGCGGATCGGACGGGCCAACCACCGCTATGACGCGCCTTCGAAGGCGGTCTTGGTGCCGGCCAATCGTATGGAGGTGATCGAGTGTCATGCCGCGCTCGATGCGGTGGCGGAAGGAACGCTGGATCGGGAGCAGTTGGCGCAAGGAGGATTGGATGTCCTCTGCCAGCATCTGCTGCTGACCGCCTGCGCGGGTCCGTTCTCTGCAAGCGCTTTGTACGACGAGACGACGCAGGCTGGCGCATATCGCGATCTGTCACGCGCGGCCTTCGATCGGTGCTTGGAGTTCTGTGCAACCGGTGGGTACGCGCTGCGTGCTTACGACCAGTGGCAGCGCTTGGTTTTGGGGCCAGACGGGCTTTGGCGCTTGCGAGATCCTCGGAGCGCCGCGCGGTTGCGGATGAATGCGGGCACGATCGTCGGGCCGGAAACGCTCTCGGTCCAGATGGGTCGAAGGGGCGGCGCCCGCATCGGTGAGGTGGAGGAGGCCTTCGCCGCATCCCTCTCACCCGGAGATACCTTCCTGATCGGCGGACGGGTGGTTCGGTTCGAGGGCATGCGTGAGCTGACCCTCGAGGTTTCGCCGGCGAGAGACCGTGAGCCGAAGATCGCTGTCTTCATGGGAACAAAGCTCGCGACCTCCGTACAGTTGTCCCACCGGGTCATGGAGGTGCTGTCTGATCCAGCATCCTGGGCGCCTTTGCCGGGTCCTGTCCGTGATTGGCTAGAGCTTCAGCGCAGCTATTCCGCCTTGCCGGGCCCGGACCGGTTGATGGTCGAAACCTTTCCGCGCGGAGGAAGATGCCATCTTGTTGTCTACGCCTTCGCGGGGCGGAACGCGAACCAGACGCTCGGGCTGATACTCTCTCAGCGGATGGAGGCGATGGGGCTCGCCCCGCTTGGGTTTGTGGCAACCGACTACGCCGTCATGCTCTGGGGGTTGAAACCCGTAGCAGACCCCGCGGCCCTGCTTGCGGCTGACGGACTTCAGTCGGGCTTCGAGGAGTGGATCGCGTCGAATGCCGTTATGAAACGGACCTTCCGCAATGTGGCCATCGTTGCAGGTTTGATCGAGCGGACCACGGCGGGGCGCCGCAAGTCGGGCAAACAGGTCAGTTTCTCATCGGACATCCTCTACGACACGTTGCGTCGATATGACCCCGATCATCTCTTGCTGGAGATCACGCGGACCGAAGCGATGCGGGGGCTGGTGGATTTTGGGCGGATCGAGGAGATGCTTGCCCGGATTTCGGATCGGATCGACCATGTCGAGGCGGATCGGGTGACACCCCTCGCTGCTCCTCTGCTCCTAGAAATGGGCCGCGTTCCAATCACTGGCGGAACGGCGGAAGAGGCGATCTTGGAAGACGCCGCGGCTTTGATGGCCGAACTTACGGAACCGAACCCCGCGGCACGGGAATCTTCCGACCGGTGATTGGCAGGTCATGCACAAAGCGGTAGGTTCAACAGACCACTTTGCGAGAGACCCATGCCTTTCCACAAGATTGCATCACAAAAGATCTCCCAAGCTGTGATCCGGCAGATCGAAAGTCTGATCCTACAGGGAGTTCTACGGCCGGGAGATCGTTTGCCATCGGAGCGGGATCTGGCCGAACGACTTGATGTGTCCCGGCCTACACTTCGCGAGGCCTTGGCGGAACTTGAGGAGCGCGGCCTTATTGAGGCGCGCCCCGGCGGCGGTACATTTATCGGGTCTGTCCTCGGATCCGCGTTTGCGCCGCCCTTGATCGAGCTTTTTGCCACCCATGATGCGGCCCTGTTCGACTACATCTCCTTCAGACGCGATCTCGAAGGATTGGCTGCGGAGCGTGCCGCCCAAAATGCGACCGAGGCTGATCTTGCGATCATCGAAGGGATCTTTGCGCGCCTTGAGAAAGCTGCTGCGCGGCGTGACACCGAGGAAGCAGCGGCACTCGATGCTGACTTTCACCGTGCGATCGTCGAGGCGGCGCACAACGTCGTCCTCCTGCACATGATGCGATCGCTGTCCGAGTTGCTGGTCCGAGGCGTGTTCTACAACCGGAATGTCATCTACGGACTGCACGAAGGGCGCGAGACGCTGATGGACCAGCACCGCCAGATCCGAGACGCCATCGTGGCCCGCGACGGTGTGGCCGCGCGGCGCGCCGTGGAGCAGCACATGGATTATGTGGCCGGCTCACTTCGGGAAGCGGATCGGGTCCGCTCGCGTGAGGAGATCTCCCTCCTGCGCAAGTCGCATGAGGAGCAGCGGGCATCGCGACCCCGCTCGCGACGGCGACCGCCGCCGGCGGCTGCGGAGTAAGCACTAGCGTGCGGTCAGACGGATGAGCCCGACACCCAGGCGACGCCGGTCCTTGCCGCGGCCAAGTTCTTGTGGGCTGATGGGCTGGTCGGGTTCGATGATGATCCGAATGCGTTCCTCAGCCTCGCCCTCGCGCAACTCAAAAGTGGCTTCTTGAGGGCCTTCTCCTCGGGCGAATGTAAGTCGGGCCGCGCCGAGCTGCCGCCAGGTCCCTTGATATGTCTCCAACGTTATCGTCGCGCCGGTGTCGGGGCGTTCGTCCGGCACAAATCCGCGCATCCTCAGCACAACTGCGGTCACCGGTGCGCCGAAGGCCAATGGGATCACAGCTCGATCCGCGACTGTCCAAACCCCCCAAGGTTCCGGCTGCGCAAAGCCACGGCCCAGATGCGCATCGGCGGTAAAGATGTCTACGAAGGCGAGGTTGGCGGGCAGCGTCAAAGGCGACGACGGTACCGGTTCGAGCGCCGCCGATACATTGAACGAAGAGCCGCACAGGGCCAGGTCCTGGCGGCCAAAGCAGGTGCGTGGATCGACATCAACTCTATCGAGCGGTCCGAGCCCTGCCGCCCCGCGTTTGATCACCAGCAATGCTCCGGGCTCGGCCACAAATTCCGGCGGAGGGACTTTGTCGCACACCCGCTCGATGCGCGCAGCGGCGAAGGAATTCACCATGTGCCCCTGTCCGAGGGCTGTGTGGTACTGGATCTCTTTGTCGACGCCGGGCTGATGGAGCGCAATCGTGTCGCAACCCCAGGCGGGGAACACGGCGACCCGTTTTGCGGCCCGAACCTGTGCGGCGATGACCGGGTCTCCCGAGATCAGGCCTGGTTCTGGATAGACACGGTTCCGAAGCGGGCTCATCTCGATCGCGATCAGGACCGCTGCCATCGCGATGACACCACCCGCGCGCATCGGCGACAGGACCAGTGAGATCCGAGCCGATGCCAGCAGAAGCAGTGCATAGAGTGGGAGCCAAACGAATCGTCCAGATCCGCGCAGGACATCGCCGACATCCTCGACCAGCTTGGGAAAGGGCACCACCAGGAGTTCCGCCTGGGCCCAAGCGAGCCGTCCGGCCGTCGCGAAGAGAAGAACGCCGAGACAACCGGCCAAGAGCACCAAGGCGCCCGAGAAATTCCCCGCTGTGCACGATTTGGATTGGTGCCGCGACCCCGTCAGCGTCAAGGCAAGAGCAAGGGCCAACAACACCCATCCCCCGACCGGGACGTAAGCGAAGCCGCTCTTCTGCCCATCGGGGATCTCCAGGAACTCTGGCAGAAGAGAGTCTCCGCCATGCATCAGCGGCGCTGCCAGGTTTAGGTGAAAATGGCCGAAGCCGCCCGCCTCTCCGGGAGCACCGCCAAAATAGCCCGCCACCGCCATCACGGCGATCAGGCCGGCGAGCGGGAGAAATCCGAGACCGAGAAGGTGCAGACGGCTGGTGCGCGCGGGTGGGTCTACGAGTAAGGCAAGTCCTTGGAGCGCATAGGCCACGAGCACCATGGCGGCAAGATAGCCGTGCACGAGCGCGGCAGCTGCCAGAAGGACGCCCCATCCGGCCACCCTACGCCCAAGTCGCGCGTTGGGTTCCGGCCGAGCTAACATCATGGCAGCGGCGATCACTACGAAACCATGCGCGGAGAGGGCTGCATGCAGGGGGATCCGGAACAAGAATGCGGGCCAAAGCGCCAACAGCAACGCGCTGGCGCCCAGCAGCAAAGCTTCTCGCACCCCCAGGAGACGGAGCGCCATAGCCCCCGCTGCGCCCTGCCACAGGAACAACAACAGCACCCAAATCGGCAGATAGAGCGCGAAGTCTATCGTGATCACGCGGGCTGCCAGTTTCCATAGGAGGGCGTAGAGCGGCATTGAGTCCGTGAAAACCGCATTGGTTTCGTGGATCTCAGACAACCCCTCGAAGTCGAACAGGGGGAGCCGCCACGTGTCCGCGATGAAAGCATACGCTCCGGACAGGGCCATTGCGGTATCGCCGACCGGTGCAGTCGCAGATGCCGGAGGGTGCAGGAGGCTCTCGACCCCAGGTCCAAGTTGAAAGGCGATGGCCCCGCCCAGTCCACCGATCAAAGCCGATTTGGCGAGCCCGGGGCTGCTGCGGTCCGAAAACGTCACCGAGCGAGGTCCTCTCGGAGGGCTTCCAGTTCCAGCCACTCGTCCTCTGCCTGGGCCAGCAGGGTCTGGCGCTCGTCAAGAGCGGCGGTCGCCTTCGAGAACTTTTTGGGTTCGCGTGCGTAAAGCTCGGGATCCGCCAGAAGCGCCTCCAACTTCGCGATCTCCGCCGTTAGGCGGTCAATCTCCGATGGAAGGTCGTCAAGCCGCTTCTGTTGGTTGAAGGAGAGTTTGCGGGATGGCTCCTTCGAACGCGGAACGTCCGCTTCACGTCGCTTGGGTTTCGGCGTCTCTGCAACGAGCTCGGGTTTGCGTTGCGCCTGATAGTCGCTCCATCCGCCAGCATACACCGTGGCCCGTCCATCGCCTTCCATTGCGATGGTCGTCGAGGCGACCCGATCGAGGAAGTCCCGATCATGGCTCACCAACAGCACCGTCCCATCGAACTCGGAGATTAGTTCCTGCAAGAGATCCAGGGTCTCGACGTCGAGGTCGTTGGTGGGCTCGTCCAGAACAAGAAGGTTGGATGGTCGAGCCATGATCCGTGCGAGAAGGAGCCGAGCTCGCTCTCCGCCTGACAGGGCGCCGACTGGGCCTCGGGCCTGACGTTCGTCGAACAAAAACTCTTTCAGATAGCCGACCACATGTTTTGGCCGGCCGCGCACCATGACCTGGTCGTTCGATCCCTTAACCCCGGTGAGGCGATCTTCGGTCAGCGTTTCCCACAGCGTACGCTCCGGGTCTAGGGCCGCTCGGGCCTGGTCGAAGACCGCAAGCTCAAGCCCAGTGCCCAACTCTACGCGGCCCTCGTCGGGGGCAACTTCGCCGATCAGCATTTTGAGAAGCGTCGTCTTTCCGACGCCGTTCGGACCGACAAGGGCAACTCTCTCTCCCCGCCCGATGCGCAGCGAGAAAGGGCGCAGAACGGTCCGCTCCCCAAAGCGCTTTGCGATGCCTTGCGCTTCGATCACGCGCTTTCCAGAGGGCACCGACGTCTCCAGTGCCATTGCCGCAGGGCCGGTGCGCTTGATCTGTTCCCGACGTTCTTCGCGCAGCGACGCCAGACGACGCAGCCGCCCCTGGTTTCTTGTGCGACGGGCAGAGATCCCCTCGACGGCCCAGCGCGCTTCCTCTTTGATCAAACGATCGAGCTTGTGGCGCGCGGCGTCCTCCTCGTCGTGCAGTCTGTCTCGCCAGCTCTCGAAATCCGCAAACCCCTTCGGATTGCGCCGGACAGCACCGCGGTCGATCCACAGTGTCGCACGCGACAAAGCCGTAAGGAATGCGCGATCATGCGAAATCAGCGCAAAGCCGGCGCGGGTGTCGCGCAGATAGCCCTCGAGCCACTCGATGGCTTGGATGTCCAGGTGGTTCGTCGGCTCATCCAGCAGCATCAAGTCCGGCTCTCCGGCAATCATCCGTGCCAGAGCGGCGCGACGTCTCTCGCCCCCTGAGGCTGTCGTGGGTTGCGCCGCCGCCGAGACCTTCAACCCATCCATCGCTGCTTCCGCCCGCCAGCGCTCAGCATCGTCCAGATCCGCTGCGGCATAGGCGCCAAGGGTCGGATAGGCAGACAGATCCGGCTCCTGCGGAAGATAAGAGATGCGCGCTCCGGGGCGTACGAACCGTTCTCCTGCATCAGGCGCGGTAAGCCCGGCCATGACCTTCATCAGCGTGGATTTTCCGGACCCGTTGCGACCGACCACGCAGATCCGTTCGCCAGGCCCGACGGCCAGCGCGAGATCCGAGAAGAGCGGCCGGCCGCCCCAGCCGAGGCGAATGCCGGCGAGCGTGAGAAGCGGAGGCTCTGCCATAGCGGTTGATCTCGCGCGCTCCGCGCTCCGCGTCAAGCGGTGGCGGCCACAGTCCATGGGGTTTCGCCCTGGCAGCCGACGCGTTAGGGGGTGGGATCGGCCTGGAGCCGGGCAGGGAGACGTAGGAATGCGTGCAGGATCGAACCCTAACCTTCTGCGGACGGTGGCACCGCCGGTTATGGAAGCGCGGCGCTGGCTCGCGGAGACGGAACTTCCCGAGGGCTTGCCCCTTCTCAATTTGAGCCAGGCCGCCCCCGTCGATCCCCCTCCGCCGGTCCTGCGCGACGCTATGGCCTCCGCGCTGTCAGAGGGGGGTGAGGCCCACTTATACGGCCCAGTACTCGGTGATGCGGCCCTGCGCAAAGAGATCGCAGACCGGTGGTCCGCAACCTATGGCGCTGAGATTGCCGCGGAAGAAGTCGCAGTGACGGCGGGTTGCAACCAAGCCTTCTGCGCGGCGATCGCCTCGCTGGCCGCCCCCGGGGATGCGGTGATGCTTCCAGTCCCATGGTACTTCAATCACAAGATGTGGCTGGACATGAGTGGCATCGAAGCCACGCCGCTGGTGTGCGACGAGCAGATGCTGCCCGACCCGGAAGAGGCGGCGCGGCGCTTAACGCCCGAAACGCGCGCAATCGTGTTGGTGACGCCCAACAATCCCACCGGTGCCGAGTATCCAGCAGACCTGATTGCCGCCTTCTACGAGCTGGCACGAGCGCGCGGTGTCGCGCTTGTCCTGGACGAGACTTACCGAGATTTCCATTCCGGCACGGGGGCGCCGCACACGCTCTTCGAGGAAGACGCCTGGCGGGACACGGTGATCCATCTCTATAGCTTCTCGAAAGTCTTCCGCCTCACCGGCCATCGAACCGGGGCGCTGGTCACCGGCGTAGACCGTATCGCCGAGATCGAGAAATTTCTCGACACCGTAACCATCTGTCCGCCTCGGACCGGGCAAATCGGCGCGTTGGCGGGCCTGCGGAGTTTGAGCCAGTGGGTCGCCGGAGAGCGTGCGGAACTGCTGGCACGGCGCGCAGCCGTCGAACGCGTCTTTGCGGGCCTGCCAAACTGGCGGCTCAAAGGGGTGGGCGCCTACTTTGCCTGGGTCGAAGCGCCCTATGATCTCTTGTCGACCGATCTCGCACGCCGTCTTCTTGCAGATGCCGGCATTCTTACTCTGCCTGGTACGATGTTCGGGCCCTCGGATGCCGCCTGGGGCGGGGATCGTGCCTTGCGAATCGCCTTTGCCAACGCCGACGAGGCGGGGATCGCAGAAATGGGCCGCCGTCTCGCACAATTCAGTGTCTAGCCGCATGCTTGTGCCCCTGCGCGTGCCCGGCTAGATAACCGGATGGTGCTCGGTGAGGGCGCAGCAGGGAGAAGTTTCCGACAATGCTCGAATTTCTGCGCAAGGCCGTGAAGTCCTGGGTGGCAAAAGGCCTCCTTGCTCTGCTGATCCTAAGCTTCGCGGTGTGGGGTATTTCCGATGTCTTCTCGTTCACACTCACGAGCGCTGTCGCGACGGTCGGCGACCAGAAGGTGAGCGCGGATGAGTACGCCAATGCGCTTCAGCGCCAACGGAATGCGCTCAGCCAAGCGCAACGGCGTGCGGTCTCCCTGACGGAGATGCGCGATAGCGGCTTTGCTCAGCTGGTCTTGGCGCGGATGATTCGGGACAAAGCGATCGCCGAAGAACTGGCACAGCTTGGCATTTCGGCGCCGGACGAAGCGATCGCCGAAGCAATCCGGGCGAATGAGGCATTCCGTGGCTCGGGCGGGGGTTTCAGCCAGGCGAACTATCGCATCAGCTTGGGCCAACTCGGCTACAGCCCGGCGCAGTATGAAGAGCTAACCCGGACGCTGCTGGGTCAACAGATCCTTGAAGATGCCTCACTTGGCCGAGCCGGGCCTCCTCCGGGGCTTGCCGCCCGCATCGCCCTGTATCAAGGAGAGCGGCGCTCGGTGGATACCGTGATCCTGCCGACCTCCGCTGTGGAGGCGCCGCCGCTGCCGTCAGATACGGAGTTGGAGGCGTTCTACGCGGACAACCTCGGCAACTATTCGGAACCTGAGCGTCGGTCGGGCGTCTATGTCCATGTCGATGCGTCTGCACTTCTAGAAAATGCGACCCCGACTGAGGAGGAGGTCACGGCCTTCTACGAGGCCAACCGTGAGCAGTTCGCGCGGCCAGAGACGCGCACCATTGACCAACTGCCAATCGGGACCGCCGATGGGGCCGCGCTTCGTCGGCGTTTGGACGACGGCGAAACTGACTGGGCCGCCCTGGCGGCGGAACTGGGTGAGACCCCGGCCGATCTCGACCTCGGAACTGTTCAACGGAACGATTTGCCCGACACTGTCGCCGACGCAGTCTTCGAAGCGACGGAGCCTGGCATTTTGGGTCCGGTGGAGGCGCCGATTGGATCCGTGCTGATCCGCGTGCGCGGGGTGGAACTTGGCGGTGTGCCGTCCCTGGACGATTTGCGCGCGCCGCTTACGGAGGAACTTGCCCGTCGAGCGGTGCAAGAGCGCGCGCCGGAAATCGCGAACCAAGTCGACGATCTGCGCGCTGAGGGGCGGACGATCCCAGAGATCGCTGAAGCCACCGGTCTTCCACTCGGACAGTTCGAGGGCCTTGCCATCGACGGCACCCTGGCCGGCGGGGGCGTTGCGATCGGGATCAGTGCAGAGGACGTTTTCTTGCGCGAGGTGTTCGATGCCCTCGACCTCGAAGAGCGCGACATCGTGGAGACGCCGGACGGCAGCTTCTTCTTGGCCATGGTAGAGACAATCGCAGAGAGCCGTGTGCTCGACTTCGAGGAGGTGCGCGACCGGGTGGCGACGGATTGGCAGCGGGCCCAGCGGGTAGAGGTGCTGCTGGCCGAGGCGGAGGCTCTGGCGTCAGATCTCGCCGGCGAGGCGACGCTTTCGGATCTCGCCGACGAGCGCGGCTTGCTGCTCTCCGATTATCCGACCTTCTCACGTGAAGCGCCGCCGACCGATCTTCCCTTTGGGATGTCCGAGCGTCTGTTCGAGGTTGACGAAGGGTCGGCCGTTGCAATGGCTCTGCCTGGAGGAGAGGGTGTGATGCTCTCTGAGGTCACCGAAGCAACCCTGCCCGAGCCGGATGCGTTGCAAGAGATTACCGAGCGGATCGAGAACGCCCTGACGCGCCAGTACCTCGAGGATGACAGCGAACTGTTCGCCAGGGCGATCGAAGCGAGCCATCCGCGGCATATTGATGGATCGGCCGTCGATGGGGTGTTCAATCTTCTCGGTGCTCCCCAGCACGGCGGTTACTGACGCCATGCACGTCACCCCACAGTTCGATGCCTTTGCGAAGGACTACGAGAAGGGCCGGAGCCAAGTGCTCTCGGCCTCGTTTGTTGCGGACACCGATACGGCCGTTTCTCTCATGCTCAAGCTCACCGCCGCCGAGGAGCACAGTTTCCTCCTGGAGTCGGTGACGGGGGGTGAGATCCGCGGGCGCTACAGTGTGATCGGCATGGCTCCGGACGTGATCTGGCGCTGCCGCGGCTCTGAGGCCGAAATCAATCGAACGGCTCTCACAGATCGCGATGCCTTCGTATCGGAGGACAAAGACAGCCTGGCCAGTCTCCGAGCGCTTATTGCGGAGAGCCGGATCGATCTGCCGGAGGATCTACCGCCCATGGCAGCGGGGCTGTTCGGTTATCTCGGCTATGACATGATCAAACTGGTCGAGACGCTTCCGGACACCAACCCCGACCCATTGGGACTGCCGGACTCTGTCTTCCAAAGGCCGTCTGTGGTGGCAATCCTCGACAATGTCCGAGACACGGTGACTTTGGTTGCGCCCGTATGGGCGGGAAGCGGCTCCGCGCGTGAGGCTTACGATGCGGCGGAAAAGCGGTTGGCTGTGGCGATGTCGCGCCTGGACAAGGCGGACCCGGTCGCTGGTCATCTGCCTTTGGCGGATGGTCCGGCTCGACGGGTGGCGCCCGTGTCCAACACGGCCCATGAGCGGTACCTAGAAATGGTTGAGGCCGCAAAGGAGTATATCCGCGCGGGCGATATCTTTCAGGTTGTGCCCTCTCAGCGCTGGCATCTGCCGCTGGAGGTGAGCCCGTTCGCCCTCTATCGCGCACTGCGGCGGACCAACCCGTCCCCGTATATGTTCTTCTTCAATTTGGGCGGTTTCCATATCGTTGGGGCGAGCCCGGAAATTCTGGTCCGCGTGCGCAACGGCAAGGTCACCATTCGTCCGATTGCCGGCACGCGACCACGCGGAGCCACCGCCTCCGAGGATCAGGCGCTGGAGGACGATCTGCTCGCCGACCCGAAAGAACGAGCGGAGCACCTGATGCTGCTCGATCTCGGACGGAACGATGTCGGGCGGGTCGCGAAGATCGGGTCGGTTGATCCGAACGAGCAGTTCACCGTCGAGCGCTACTCGCACGTCATGCACATCGTCTCAAACGTCGACGGAGAGTTGGCGGAGGGGCACGACGCCTTGTCTGCGCTATTGGCGGGGTTGCCCGCAGGGACCGTTTCCGGGGCACCAAAGATCCGCGCAATGGAGATCATCGACGAATTGGAGGCCGAGAAGCGTGGGGTTTATGCAGGGGGCGTGGGGTATTTTGCCGCCAATGGCGAAATGGACACCTGTATCGCATTGCGGACGGGCGTGGTGAAGGACGGGCTGCTCTACGTGCAGGCTGGCGGCGGCGTCGTATACGACAGTGACCCACAGGCTGAGTTCGACGAGACCGTCAACAAAGCGAAGTCGCTGATGCACGCCGCCGAGATCGCGCGGAACTTCAACTAGCCTGCGGGTTGCCGATCTGCCTAGCTGTCCTGGTTTATGCGTCCGATGACTGCTGACAACGGCGCGAGCTGAACGCTTCTTCCGCCTTGCTCTAGCCCCCAGCGCAAGAGCCCCTCCAGCATCGCTCTCGTCGGAGGGCCGCTCACGATAACGGCGCCGGACTGCTGAGCTTGCTCGGCTGCGGTGTTCAGAGCCTGATAGGCATCATCGGACGTCGCATCTGCCCCGAGCGATGATGTCTGCCCTGCATAGGCCACCGTAAAGGCCTCTGCCAATGCGCGGCCTTGGTCAACGCTGGCGGGATCGACGTTCAGGAATGCAAAACCGTTCCGCTCAAGAACGGTGATCACCCCCGTCATGATGCGCTCGTCGAGGGCTTCTTGGTCGTTCACGACGCTTGCCGATGCCCCAATCGACATCCAAAGCTTAGCCATGTTCGTCTCGACCTGCTCGGCAACTTCGAGATCGCTCATGGTCGAGCGCAGAAGGGCTCCACCATCGTCCTCACCCGTGGCGACCGGAAACTGCGCCAGAACCTCATAATCCGCGAGCTTTGCTTCTGCCGCCAGGTCCACATCCTCCTCAGTCCGGGGCACGATGCCGAGGGTCAGGGGCATGGACAACGACAAGAGGGTCTCTACGGAGAGCGAGCTGCTGCCTGCATCGTTCAGCACGACCGCGACCAACGGAAGATCGCCACGTGCCTCGAAGGGGACAGCGTTGATGCTAAGCGCTGGGCCTTGGAGCTCGAATGCAGGCCCCTCCACTTGAGGCACATCGCCGATCGGGGCGGGGCCTTCCAGCGTTGCTGCCGGAGGTAGACCACTTAATTGTCCGTCGCTCACAGTCGTCTCAAAAGGCTCGGGCGCCGAAAACCGCCCGTCCTCGGCCGGCTGTGTCGGCTCCTCTAGAGTGCTGCGAACAGTGCGATTGACACCAGAAGAGGGCTGCGGGACAGGGGCAGGCAGCGCCGTATCCGACGGCGCGATCTCCGGTGAGATCGCCGCCACAGGATCGCTATCTGAGGGTGCAGGCTCGGCCTCCGCGACAGCCTCTTCTTCTTCCCGGACCGGGATCGGATTTGAAATCGACAAGTAGACGACTGCGCCGCCCAAAATCAAAAGGCCCAGCAGTACGCCACCTAAGAACTTCATTCCCCGCGACCCTCCTCCGGGACGTTGCGCCATACCCATCTCCCTCGCCTAGCCCTAAACCAAAGCCAAGCCACCGCTACCCGTCCGATACGGTACAAGGATAGCCCAGCGAAGCCAAGCGCTTGACGCCCTCGCATCACATGAGGAATCTATATTCCGAACGCAAGGCCGGAGCCAACCCAGAGGCATCGGCGGAACGCACCCAAGACAGAGTGTGATGTATGATCCTCCTCGTCGACAACTACGACAGTTTTACGTACAATCTTGCGCATTACCTCGGAGAGTTGGGAGCGGAGGTCCGTGTCATTCGCAATGATGCGATGAGCGTCGAGGCCGCGCTGGCGCTTGGGCCCAATGGTGTTGTGCTAAGCCCCGGCCCGGGAATACCCGAAGATGCAGGGATTTGTATGGAGCTGATCCGCAAGGCTCCGTCCTCATTGCCAGTCTTTGGGGTGTGCCTCGGTCATCAGGCGATCGCGGCGGCCTGTAGCGGCACGGTCGAGCGGTGCCACGAGGTGCTGCATGGAAAATTGTCGAACATCACCCACGACGGGACCGGTGTCTTCGCCGATCTGCCGCAAGGGTTCTCGGTGACGCGCTATCATTCGCTGACGGTTCGCGCGCAAGATTTGCCGGCGGAGTTGCGGATCACAGCAACATCTCAATCGGGTGTCGTCATGGGACTTGCGCACAAGACCCGTCCGCTCCACGGGGTCCAATTTCACCCTGAGTCGATCGCATCCGAGCACGGCCACGCCATGCTGCGTCATTTCCTGAACCTGACCACAACGGTTCCGGCATGAGTGAGCGGCTTAAGGCGCTGATCGGGCAGGCAGCCGAGGCTCCCCTGTCTTCGGACCAGGCCGATGATGCTTTTGACGCGATCATGGAAGGCGAGGCTAGCGCGGCTCTGCTTGCAGGTTTCCTGATGGCGCTCAGAACGCGCGGCGAAACCGTCGACGAGATCACCGCGGCTGCAAAAGCGATGCGTGCCCGGATGGCACGGGTCCATGCGCCGGAGGGCGCGATGGACATCGTAGGAACCGGCGGCGATGGAAAAAAGACCCTGAACATTTCGACCGCGACTGCCTTTGTCGTCGCGGGATGCGGCATACCGGTGGCCAAGCATGGCAATCGCGCGCTGTCTTCGAAGTCCGGTGCGGCGGATGCACTTTCCGCAGTGGGCGTATCGACGATGGTGCCCGCAGAAGTGGCCGAGCGCGCACTGGCTGCCACGGGCATCTGCTTCATGATGGCGCCTATGCACCACAGCTCAATGCGGCACGTCCAGCCGGTGCGCATGGAGCTTGGTACGCGGACGGTTTTCAACATTCTGGGACCTTTGACCAACCCGGCCGGGGTTAAACATCAGCTGACCGGGGCCTTTTCGAAGGAGTGGTTGCGGCCCATGGCCGAGACGCTCGGTCGGCTTGGTTCGGAGACGGCTTGGCTTGTCCACGGCTCGGATGGGACGGATGAGGTCTCCATTGCCGGACCCACCCACGTGGTTGCACTGTGCTCCGGAGAGGTCGTCGAGACCGAGGTGCACCCTGAAGATGCGGGCTTGCCGGTGCACCCCTTCGAGGCGATCAGTGGCGGGGCGCCGGAGGAGAACGCGGCGGCTATGAAGGCCTTGCTTGCGGGGGAAGCGGGGGCTTACCGCGACGCGGTTCTGCTCAATGCCGCCTGCGCACTTCAGGTCGTTGGTCGGGGCACGGCGCTGACAGACGGCGTCGCGATGGCGCGGGAAAGCATCGATAGCGGCGCTGCGCGTGCAAAGCTTGAAGCCCTCGCCGAGGCGACGAGGGAGAGCTAACGCCGTCCTTGGGTTCAAGCAGCATTCGCGCTAACAGGCCTTCGCGAGAAACCGCGATGCCCGAGGAACACATGCAGCTAGGCCAAACAACCGCCCTTCCGACGTCGCCTGAGGAGGCAGAGCTAGAACGCGTTCCCAATCCGCATCCCGGCACCAACTATGTTGCGCGGTTCACGGCCCCAGAGTTCACATCGCTTTGCCCCGTAACCGGTCAGCCGGATTTCGCACACCTCGTCATAGACTATCTGCCGGGGGACTGGTTGGTGGAGTCGAAGTCGTTGAAGCTCTATCTCGGCAGTTTCCGCAATCATGGTGCATTTCACGAGGACTGCACTGTGGCGATCGGTAAGCGGCTGGTCGATCTGCTTGCGCCGGAGTGGTTGCGGATCGGTGGGTACTGGTATCCAAGGGGCGGCATCCCGATCGACGTCTTTTGGCAAACCGGCTCGCCGCCAGATGGGCTTTGGCTCCCGGATCAGGGCGTTCCGTCCTATCGTGGGCGCGGGTGAGGACTGGCAATGAGTGACATTCTAGAGAAGATCGCCGCGTATAAGCGCGAGGAAGTCCGACAACGCCGCGCGGTCCAGTCCATGGCGGATGTCGAGGCAAAAGCCCGGCACGCGGATCCGGCGCGGCCCTTTGAAGGAAGTTTGGCTTCGGCCGAGGGCAGTGGGCGTTATGGTCTGATCGGCGAGATCAAGAAGGCGAGCCCTTCGAAAGGGCTGATCCGGGCCGATTTCGATCCTTCGGCGCTGGCCAAGGCGTACGAGGCTGGGGGCGCGTCATGCCTCAGTGTCCTGACTGATGCTCCCAGCTTTCAGGGCCACGAAGACTATCTGGTTGCCGCACGGACAGCTTGCGCGCTGCCCGTCCTGCGGAAGGACTTCATGCTGGACACCTGGCAGGTGGCTGAAGCCAGAGCCCTCGGAGCGGACTGCATCCTGATCATCATGGCAATGCTGTCTGACGCACAGGCCGCGGAGCTTGAGGCGGCTGCGAGCGATTTTGGCATGGACGCGCTTATCGAGGTGCATGATGCCGAGGAGATGGAACGGGCCTTGCGCCTCGTTTCTCCGCTCATTGGCGTGAACAACCGCAACCTTCGAACCTTTGAGACGCGTCTCGAAACCACCGAAGCCCTCGCCGCAATGGTGCCGGAGGGCCGCCGTTTGGTGGCAGAGAGCGGTCTCTTTACCCCGGCGGATCTGGCTCGATTGGCGAAAGTGGGTGCGCGCAGCTTCCTCATCGGGGAGAGCCTTATGCGCCAAACTGATGTTGAGGTAGCGACCCGCGCGATCTTGGCCGATCCGGTGCCGGCATCATGAGCGGGTTCACCCATTTCGACGAGGAAGGCCGCGCGCAGATGGTCGATGTCGGTGCCAAGGCGGAGACCCAACGTACAGCGACGGCGCGCGGGGTCGTTCTCATGGCTCCTGAGACGCTAACGATGATTGTTGAAGGGCGCGCCAAGAAGGGCGATGTCCTCAGCGTCGCGCGTTTGGCGGGCATTATGGCGGCAAAGCGCACGGCCGATCTTGTTCCCCTCTGCCATCCGTTGATGCTGACCAAGATCACCGTTGATCTGGAGCCTCGGGCACCGGATCGGGTGGAGATCGAGGCAACCGTCCAGCTCACCGGTAAAACGGGTGTTGAGATGGAGGCGCTTACCGCAGTCTCGGTCGCCGCTCTCACCGTCTACGATATGTGCAAGGCGGTGGATCGGGGGATGCACCTCAGCGAGATCCGCCTTGTGCACAAGGCCGGTGGCAAGTCGGGTGCGTGGCACGAGGGAGATAGGTGAGCCTCCTTTCCGTCTCAGAGGCGCTGGACAGGCTCTTCAGCCTGATGCCGCTCTTGCCGTCCGAGCAGGTGCCGCTCGCCGACGCTGCGGGGCGTGTGTTGCGGGAGGATGCGGTAGCAAACCGTGATCAACCTCCATTCTCTGCGTCCGCAATGGATGGCTATGCCGTGCGCTCCAACGAAGCGACCGTTGGCGCACGGTTGCACGTCGTCGGTCAGGCCGCGGCCGGCGCGCGCTATGCCGAGGCGCTTTCGGCTGGAGGAGCCGTCCGCATCTTCACGGGCGCGCCCGTGCCCGATGGCGCGGATTCGATCCTGATCCAAGAGGACGCCGAGCGGATTGGGGATGTCATCGAGGTGCGTGCCGCGCCGCGTTCTGGTGCCTATATCCGGCCCGCTGGCGGCGATTTCCGCGCCGGCACACGACTGACGGCTGTGCGTCGGCTTTCGCCGCGCGATCTGGGCCTGGCTGCCGCCATGAACGTCCCGGTTCTTACAGTTGCCCGCCGCCCGCTGGTCGCAATCATTCCAACGGGAGACGAGTTGATTGTTCCTGGGGAGACACCGGGCCCCGATCAGATTGTCGCCTCCAGCGGCGTTTCGCTCGCCGCAAAACTGGAGCAGATCGGGGCCCAGACGCGGCTTTCTGCCATCGCGCGGGACTCCACGGAGAGTCTTCGGGCCGCCTTCGAGGCTGCCGCAGACGCCGATGTGATCGTGACATTGGGCGGTGCTTCCGTTGGTGAGCACGACCTCGTGGCAGGTGTTCTAAGCGAGCTTGGCGCGGAACAGGCCTTCTACAAGATCGCGATGCGCCCGGGTAAGCCGCTCATGGCCGGTCGGTTGGGCGAGGCCGTGGTTGTGGGTCTGCCGGGAAATCCGGTTTCGGCGATGATCTGCGCTGAGATTTTTCTGATCCCGGCCCTCGAAGCCTCTCTGGGTTTGCCCGCAAGGCCGCGGAGCCGCAGGACGGCCGAACTCACTCACGATCTCGCGGCTGGTGGAGCGCGCGAACACTATATGCGCGCCATCCTGGAGCGCAGGGGTGCTGAGGCGGACCGTGTCCGGGTCTTCGAGAACCAAGACAGCTCGTTGGTTGCGACCTTGGCGACTGCGAACGCGCTGGTGGTCACAGCGCCCGGTGCACCGCCTCGGAAGGCCGGTACAGAGGTCGAGGTTATCGCGCTCGATTAGCCCTCACTGGAACACAATCAGCCCCATGTTGATCCTCTGTTCCTCGTTTGTTGACACAATTTCGGAACTTAAGTAGAACAATATGGGTGGTCAATATGCGGGGCAATCGGTCATGCTGACAAAGAAGCAATACGACCTTCTGGTGTTCATACATGATCGCGTCCAACGTGACGGGGTCTCTCCATCGTTCGACGAGATGAAGGAGGCGTTGGATCTGAGGTCGAAATCCGGGATCCATCGGCTGATCACCGCGCTTGAGGAGCGGGGTTACATTCGCCGCATGGCCCATCGTGCGAGAGCGGTGGAGATCATCAGGCTGCCTGAGAACCTGGAGACGGCCCGCCCGCGGGGTTTCCAGCCAGCGGTGATCCAAGGAGATCTGGGCAGCGGCGCTCCGTCCGCTCCGCCGCAGTCAATCGACCCGGTTCCTGCCGCTACGTCTGTTACGCTTGTAGGGCGGATCGCGGCCGGCGTCCCGATCGAGGCATTGGAGCAGGGAGGCCAGGAGTTTGGTGTCCCGCAGCAGATGATCGCTCAGGGATCCGAGCACTATGCGCTTGAAGTGAAAGGGGACTCGATGATCGAGGCCGGGATCTTTGAGGGCGATATCGTGGTGGTTCGTCGCCAAGATACCGCAGACACGGGCGACATAGTGGTCGCGCTCATCGAGGATCACGAGGCAACCCTCAAGCGTCTGCGGCGCAAAGGCGGTGCGATTGCTCTGGAGGCAGCCAACCCGGCGTATGAAACGCGGCTCTATCGTTCGGATCAGGTGCGCATACAGGGGCGGATGGTCGGCCTCATTCGCACCTACCGTTGAGGATGTCGGGAAGGCCTGGTCGCCACAGCCGGCTTCCGGGTCCGTATGCACTGGTGAGCCTCAGGCCATCGTCTGTCGCGTGTATTGAGATTGCGCCCTTAGCTGCGAGAGCGGTGGCTCCCAGGTAACAGCAAGGCCCGTCGATCTCCATTCCATGACGTGCGACGAGGACCGTCTGTGGTTCGCAGAGCTTTTGCAGATCAGTCCTGTTGGCGGCCCTACCGTGAAGAACTTCGAGCGTCCAGCCGTTCTCGAGATTGGCGCGGGCCCAACTGCGGCCATGTTGCAATGCTGGCCGTCCAGCGGCCATAGCTTGGTCGGCATCATCACCGTCGCGGCGCAACCATGTTTCAGCGGCAAAGCTTTGCGCCCTGCGTTGATCCAAGGCACGGCCATCCTCGCCAAGAACCCCCACCAGTCGAGCACCAGGCGCAAGCAAGACCGTAGGACGTGACGGTGGGTTCCCCATGGCCCAAAGGCCGATCAAAATCGGTACTATGGCTACGTATCGCAACCGAGAGCGCCATAACGCGAGCCAGAGACCGCCGAGCGAAATCAGTGCGAGCGCGGTACCTGACCACTGCTGCAAGGGGAAGGTTGCGCCTGGCCAACCTGCGACCATCGCCGCTATTTTGAGAATTGCGCCGATGCCGGTTCCCATGAGGGTCAGAGCCCAGTCTGAAAGCTCTAACGGAGCCAGGACACCGGACACCACAGCCAACGGAGCAATCCACATTCCCATTATCGGCAGGGCCATCAAATTCGCAGGCAGTCCCCAAACCGCAACGCGGTTAAAGTGAAACGCTGCAAAGGGCCCAGTCGCGAGACCAGCGATCACGCTCGTGGCCGCTATGCCGGCCATGTACAAAAGCACTCTTTTAGATATGCGGTGCCCACGCCCTGGGGTCTCAATTCGGATCACTTCGAAAGCGGCGACAAGAGCAACTGTGGCTGCAAAGCTCATCTGAAAGCCAGCGTCGAACAAAGAGATTGGGCGGTTCAACAGGATAATTGTCGCCGCAACCGCGAGCGCTCGTAGGGTAATCGCCGGCCGATCGAGGATAACTGCCACTAAGGCGACAGCGACCATGGCAAAGGCCCGCTGCGTTGGGACCGTTATGCCAGAGAGCATGAGATAGCCAAACCCCGCCAAAATCGCGGCGACAGCGGCGATCTTTTTCACCGGGTAGCGCAAGGCGATCATAGGGACGAGAGCAGCGCCGCTTCGAACAACGACAAAGATCAAGCCGCAGAGGATGCCCATGTGGAGCCCTGAGATCGCAAGAAGGTGCGAAAGATTGGCGGCTCGAAGGGCTTCTTCCTCTGCATCCTCGATGCCCGAGCGGTCTCCGACAATAATGGCGGCCGCGAACGCGCCGTCGGGTCCGGGGAGCGTCTCTCTGAGCCCCTGGGAGATCTCGCCCCGCAGTTTAGCGAGAGCGATAAGGAACCGATCGGATAGGGGTAACGCGCCGACTTGCGGGATCCTCAGAAACGGTCCGAGAGCATACCCCACACCACCTATGCGCTCGAAAAAGGCGCGGCGTTGGAAGTCGAAGGCACCCGGTTCAACCGCGCCACCTGGCGGGAAGATCCGCGCGTAGACCCGGATCCGATCTCCGGGGACGGGCAACACGGTCTTGGCAAGGACGTCCGTCAGCGAGATGCGGAGCCGATCGGGGGTTTGATTTTGTTCCAGGCCATAGACGCGCACCTGATCGAGCAAAACTCGAGGAGCACCGGAGGCGGACTTTCCTACCTCGACGACCCGCCCCTCAACGCCCGCTTCTTGCATCTGCGACAAGACGGGCGCAGAGGCGGCATGGGCATGGATCAGCGCACTCCCGTACCCAAGGGTTACGGCGAAAGCGGCAACCGTAAGACTATGGGCGACGGTGCCCAGTCGTCTGATCGTTGACGTGACGGTGAGCGCGAGCGGCAGGAGAACGACAGCCGCTGTCCAAGCCGGGGGCTCATTCGGGACCGCAAAATAGATCCAGATACCAACACCGATGCCGACCGGAAACCACAGCATCGCGCGCGCGCTTTCGGTTGACACGACCTCGCTGGCGCAAGCACGAAGACGCACCTTGTCCTCCTGGTTTGGCTGTCCCATAAGACAAGCCCCTTTCTTGGGGGCTCTGCAACCCCGTTGCATAGAAACACTGACAGGGAGGTCACGCGATGCCCGTCAATCCGACCGATCAAGCAGTCGTGACGCGGTTCGCGCCTTCGCCAACTGGCTACCTCCATATCGGGGGCGCGCGGACGGCATTGTTCAATTGGCTGTTTGCGCGACACCACGGCGGTCAGTTCCTATTGCGGGTCGAGGACACCGATCGGGCGCGGTCGACGCCTGAAGCGACTGAGGCGATTTTTGCAGGCATGCAGTGGCTGGGATTGGATTGGGACGGTGACGCCGTAAGCCAGGTCTCCCGCGTAGACCGCCACCGCGAGATTGCAGAGCAGATGCTGGCTTCGGGCACTGCGTATCGTTGCTACGCGAGCAAGGAAGAGATTGACGCTTTCCGCGAACAGGCGAAGGCCGAGGGTCGCCCGCCTCTGTTCATCTCGCCATGGCGTGATCACGACGGACCCGTGCCCGATGCGCCTTCTGTCGTGAGGCTCAAGGCCCCGCGCGAAGGCTCGGTGACCGTTGACGACGCGGTCCAAGGAACGGTGAGCTGGAGTGCAGATCAACTCGATGATCTCATTCTGCTTCGCTCCGACGGCACCCCGACCTATATGCACGCGGTCGTTGTGGATGATCACGATATGGGCGTCACTCATGTGATCCGTGGTGACGATCATCTCACCAACGCTGCCCGTCAAAGCCTGATTTACACGGCAAATGGCTGGGAGACGCCGGTGTTTGCGCACATCCCGCTTATCCATGGTCCGGATGGCGCAAAGCTCTCGAAACGGCACGGTGCGCTTGGCGTCGAGGCATACCGTGACATGGGCTACCTGCCCGAGGCGATGCGGAACTATCTCGCGCGGCTCGGTTGGTCCCATGGGGACGACGAATTCTTCACGACGGAGCAAGCGATCGCATGGTTTGGGCTCGATGCCGTTGGCAAGTCTCCGGCGCGGTTCGACTTCGCCAAACTCGAGAACCTCAACGGACAGCACATGCGGTCGGCTGATGATGCGCGGTTGGTTGAGGAGCTTGAGGCGTCCCTGTTGCGCCGCGGCACAGCGACGCTGTCCGAGGGCGCACGCGAGCGCCTTTTGCAGGCAATGCCGGGGCTGAAGGATCGAGCCAAGACGTTGATTGAACTTGAGGAAATCGCTTACTATCTCCTGGCATCTCGACCGCTGGAGATGGACGCGAAGGCGACCAAGCTGCTGGACGATGACGCTCGGGCCCTTCTCTCGCGGCTGGCCTCTCGGCTACAAGACCTCCCAAGCTTCTCGAAGGATGCCACAGAAACCCTCGTGAGGGTTTTCGCTGAGGACGAGAAACTCAAGCTCGGAAAGGTGGCGCAGCCATTGCGTGCCGCCTTGACCGGTCGCGCCGTGAGCCCGGGCGTCTTCGACGTCATGGAGACGCTTGGCCGGGACGAGACCCTAGCGCGGCTTGCCGACGTCGGCTGAGCTCCGCCTGCAGGGTCGCCTGTGTGACTCGGGCCGTCCGGGTCGCAGCAATGCAGAGAGGTACAACGGATGGACGCCAACAATCCCCGGACCGCGAGCCTGACAGTTGACGGAAAGACTGCTGAATTCCCGATCTATGAAGGCGTCGTCGGACCGTCCGTCATTGACGTTCGGAAGCTCTATGCCGCGACGGGCATGTTCACCTACGACCCGGGCTTCACGTCGACTGCCAGCTGCGAGTCGACCATTACCTACATCGACGGCGATAAAGGGGAGTTGCTGTATCGCGGCTATGCAATCGATGATCTCGCTGAGAAGAGCCACTTTCTTGAGGTCTGCTACCTCCTGCTCTACGGCGAGTTGCCGAACGCATCGACGCTGGCAGATTTTGAAACCCGCGTAACGCATCACACGATGCTGCATGAGCAGATGCAGAACTTCTACCGCGGTTTCCGTCGCGATGCGCACCCGATGGCAATTGTCTGCGGCGTGGTCGGTGCGATGTCGGCGTTCTACCACGACAGCACCGATATCACCGACCCATGGCAGCGTGAGGTTGCTTCGATCCGCATGGTGGCGAAGCTTCCAACGATTTGCGCCTGGGCTTACAAGTACTCGATTGGCCAGCCGTTCGTGTATCCGCGCAACGATCTCGATTATGCTGCCAACTTCCTGCACATGTGCTTTGCGGTGCCGTGCGAGGAGTATGTCGTTAACCCGATCATGGCGCGCGCCATGGATCGGATCATGACGCTGCATGCAGATCATGAGCAGAACGCCTCGACCTCGACTGTGCGGCTTGCAGGCAGTTCAAACGCCAACCCCTTCGCGTGCATCGCCGCGGGCGTCGCGTGTTTGTGGGGGCCGGCGCATGGTGGCGCAAACCAAGCTTGCCTGGAGATGCTGCGTGAGATCGGATCCGTCGATAAGATCCCGGAGTTTGTTGACCGGGCAAAGGACAAGGACGATCCGTTCCGCCTGATGGGCTTTGGCCATCGGGTCTACAAGAACTACGATCCGCGCGCGAAGGTCATGCAGCAGACCGCCAAGGAGGTTCTCGAGCTCGTAGGCGTCGAGAACGATCCGACGCTGCAGGTCGCGCAGGAACTGGAGCGGATCGCGCTGGAGGATGAATACTTCGTTGAGAAGAAACTCTATCCGAACGTCGATTTCTATTCGGGCATTGTGCTCAACGCGATGGGCTTCCCGACATCGATGTTCACGGCAATCTTTGCGCTCTCGCGCACGGTTGGATGGATCGCGCAGTGGAAGGAGATGGTTGAGGATCCGGTGCAGCGCATCGGTCGCCCGCGCCAGCTCTATTCGGGCTCGGCGCGCCGGGACTACACGGATGTTTCGTCCCGCTGATCGTTGGATGGGAGCGCCGTTTTTCGGGCGGCGCTCTCTCCCAAGAGACCTGTTGCTCCCCTTTGGTGGTCACACTCAGAGCGGTTCAACGTTCGAGGCACCTCCCGGATAGCCCGGGTCGAGCCGGAACGGCTGCGGTCCGCCAAAGTCTCCGATATAGGCAGTGTGAGAGATCAGCATTTCGCCGTCCCAGCTGTGAAGCAAGATGGCCGGTGGTTCGAGCACCCACTCAGCAATCTCACGGTCCGTAAAGTCGAGATTGACTTGATGGGCAACTGACGGCGCGATCTGCCCGACAGTGCCGGCCCAGCGAACTGTGACTGGGCGATGATGGTGACCGGCAACGACCCTCTCCACATGCGGATGGCGTGCGATTACGTCAGCCATCGCGTCCCCATTTCGGCACATGATGCGGTCCATTCCCAAGATACCCGTTCGAAACGGCGGGTGGTGGATTGCAACAAGAGTGGGGCGCGGGTCGGCGGAAAGCGTCTTGTCGAGCCAATTCAGGCTGTCTTCTGAGAGCTCTCCATATCCCGATCCCGGGACAACACTGTCCAGCCCGATAAGGCGAAGCGGGAACTCCTCGATCACCCATTGGATCCGGCCCGATGCCGGCAAGTAGGCGTGATCCGAGAAGGCCTGTCGCAATTCCTCACGCCGATCGTGGTTTCCGGGGATAACGAAGTACGGTGCTGCAAGCCGATCAAGCTCAGTCCGCAGCAGCGCATACTCTTCTGCTGTCCTGATATCGGTCAGATCGCCGGTCACCAGGGTCGCATCCGGCGCCCAAGCGTTCACCTGATCGACCGCGGCCGCGATGTACGGTCTCGTGACAACCGCGCCGGAGAGTGGTGTGTCGTCCCAGCGCATGTGGAGATCGGTGATTTGTGCGACAAGCATCGAGGGCTCCCATTGTATTGCCTGTCGACTAACGGCCTTCCGTCACCCTTTTGTGTGGCTGGACTCAGGGCGCCGGGCAATCACAAAGACAGCTTTGCGCGGCCCAGGCTGCCATTCGTCAACAATCTCGAAGCCGGGTTCGGGCATCCAACTCATGAGACGTTTCCGCGTAAAGAAGTTCAGCCCCGGAAAGAGACCGACAAGACGTGCGATCCCTGCGATGGGTCTCAGGAACCAGTGTCTGTCATCGAGACACATGGTGGAGGAGACGAACAGGCCCCCCGGTCGGAGAAGTGCGTATGCGTCGCGGATCGTTGCCTGCGGGTCGGGCAGCAAATGCAATAGGCTGTGGGCCATAACCATGTCGTAGGGGGCAGCGTCGGCGACGGCTCCCTGCCGCTTGAGGTCGCTGACATCGACTCGCGTGAACGTCACATTTTCCACGCCTGCATCCGCAGCCTTCTTTCGCGCGATCTCGAGCATCGCCTCAGATAGATCGGTCGCGGTGATGTGTCGGGCATGGGGTGCATGGGTGATTGCTGTGCTGCCCGTACCGCAACCGATTTCGAGAACGGTTGATTGAGGTGAGAGAAGTGCTTGGGTGCGCGCTAGCTTCTCGGCATAGGAAGCGGGGTCGCGGACTGCGCTTTTTGAGTAGGACGCAGCCATGCGGTCCCAGAAGGACGATGGATCTGGCATGAGTGTGCTCCTTTGAGAGAGCGACGCTATTCCATAGGCTTTGCTGCAATGCAACATGCGGCCGTGCTCAAGGCGGGTGGCTCCTTGCTTCGAGCCATCGGAGCGGGGCAGATGTCGTGCCGCCGATAGGTGCGGATCATCGCGGGTGTTCGGGCTGCAAGATCTTTGTGGTCATCGAACGAAGAACCCTTCGTCCGCTGGCACTGGACCAACATGCGTTCGAAAAACTGGCGCTTCCTTGTCGTCGAAGGGCAACTCCGGGGTTCGTTCGCGCTGTCTTGAGGCGCTGGGGTCAAGGGAAGGCTTTCCGGCAAACCAATTCCTTCGCGGCTTCAACCTTTCGGTGTCGTCCAGTTCGGCTTGCAGGAAGCGCTTGCGCCAAGGCAAAAAATGGTAACCACGAGAGCGCCTTGTGTTTGCTCCGTTTGCAACGCTCCAACCGGTTCCGCTAAGCGCTCAGACCCTTAAAACTTCAGCAAAATCTTGCGTATCTGGACGAATCGTTGTACCCCAAGTAGGGGTGATTTATCTGCTGGTTTGCAGCAGCGGCGTACAAACTCTGGAGACTATATAGTCTGTTCCTTCTTCTCGGTGGGGGGCAGTGCATTTTTAAGCGCGACCGAGGTGGTGGGTGAGAAATGCGGATTTGGGCCCGTATTCGGGAGACATGGAAACGTTTTGCGATCGACCGCGCCGGTGCGGCCGCTGTCGAATTCGTTATAATGATCCCTCTTCTTCTCTCGATTTTGATATTTGGTGCGGAGTACAGCAACGCGCTCATGGCGCGTGAGGCTCTAGAGTCCGCCTTGCGGGATGCGACGCGCATGATCGCGCGCTCGCCGCTTGGGGACAACGACCCAAACAACAACCCTGACGTGATTGTTGACCCGTTCGTTCAGCCGTTCTTCCTTAGCCAGGCGGAGGCGATGATTGCAGAACGGACCGGGCTCGACGAAGCGAGCGTAGGGTTCCAGGCGACGCCCGTCGTGATTAACACAGGCGGCACCGATCTAAGAACGCCCTACATCCGGATTGATACGGAAGCTTTCATCGTGTTTGGCCTACCCATGCTCAGGTTCATTCATAAATACGTGAACGCTTCTTTCAAGGCGAGGGACGGCGGTGAAGGGACACCCAAACAGCCATTTACCCAGCAGGGGTTCACGCTGCAGTCCGCCGATACCGCCAGGTACTCTTTCGAGAACTTCCCGGGCGTGATCGCATGCAAGGCAGCTGACCGAAACGCTGGGATTTGCGGAGGGCCAGGGCAATGACGTGCCTGCGGGATTTTCTGTCGGAGGAACGGGGCGGACCAACCATCGACTTCGTGATGGTGCTGTTGCCCGTGTTGATGTTCATCTTCACGATCATCGATTTCACTCTGGCGTTCCACATGACATCCAATGCTCAGAAGGCCGCACAGCTTGGCGCGCGTCTCGCCGCTGTCGCCGATCCGGTGCATACGCTAGTGCCGGCCACGAATGAGCTGAACCCGACGAACGGGCAGTTGGGCGACGCGTGTTACCAGGCGGCGGGCGATGCTTGTCTTACGCCTGCAACACTCGTCTGGGATTGCGACGGCGCTTCGTTGGCTGCTGCCTGCGACTCGGACGCCTTTGCGCTGATTCACAATCGCGTGCAGGACCTTTATCCTCTGGTAGACCGAGCACGCATTCGGATCACATACAGATACATGCGCTTGGGCACTGCTGGAGGTCCATTCGTGCCGCTCGTGTCGGTGACGATCAAGGAACGGCCATCACCGGTGCAGATGCTAACTTTCGTTGGTTTGCTTGACCTGAGGGCGGTGACGGCCAGCGCGCTCGGAGAGGACTTGGTGAGTTGAATCTTGGCACTGAATTTGCGACAATTATGTAGTTTGAGCGTGGATGAGTGAGCGGGATTGCATCGCGGCAGATGCTGGAAAAGGGGTTGAAAATGCGACTTGAAAAGAGGGCTTCGGCCAGTCGGCAGTCCGTGCTCAGAGCGCTCCGGCAGCTAGGTGCACTTGATTTTAGTAAAGACGAACGTGGGGCAATGACGATTTACTTGATCGTCACTTTGTTGCTCCTGGTCGGATTTGTTGGGCTCGTTCTGGATAGTTCGCGCGCCTATGTTGCGCACACCAACATGCAAGACTTTGTCGATGACGTTGCTGTCGCGGCCGTGCACGAGTTGGATGGGCAGCCTGATTCGATCACCCGAGCTGACGCCGTCATCAAGTCGACCCTGTCGAACGCGGACGCCGCGATCAACATCGTGAACGACAATTTCGAGGTGCACAGCTGGGTCTACCTCGACAAAGATACCGGCGGCTCGGGTCAGAATCTGAAGTTTTCTGATCTGCAAGCAAACGCGCTTGACCCCGCGACGGAAGCCGAGAAGGCAACCCATGTTGTGATTGTGGCCAAACCGGAGCATGTCGAGTGGGGCTGGTTGAACGCGGTGAACGCTGCGACCCCGAAGAGCGACTATAAAGGTGGCGCCTTTGAGGTCCGCACTTGGTCTTCTGCGGGTCTCTCCGAGAGAAACACGTGTTTAGAGCCCCTCTTCGTGATGTGTGTGCCGCCGGGTGTCGATTTCGAAACTCTGTCGCCTGGTACGCAGCTCAAGATGATCGAGAACCATGACTCGATCTGGAGCGAGGGAGAGTATGGCATCGTCCAGGGCATCTCTGACGATGAGTTTGATACCTGCGCTGCCTACTCCGGCTATGATAACCTCGAGTGCCTTCTGGCGATCGACAGCCACGCAACGGAGTGCAGCACCGACAGCACAGTGGATTTCACGGCAGATCCATTGACGACAAAGTCGGTCTCGATCGGCGGCACAACAATCGATGTGCCCGTCGACCAGATCAATGTCAGTGCGGCCGTCAACACGCGGTTTGGTATCTTCCACTCCTCGGACGAGGAAGCTTGGGATGGCAGCGAGAACATCTCGGTGGACACCAACCACCACACGTCTCGGGACTACCAGTGTGATGGGACCGTCACCGACGAGAGCGTCGACTTCTTCGGTCTGCCGATTGATCCCTGCTTCGATGATGGGACGTGCACGGTTGTGAGCGGCCCGCTTGCTGCGGCGGATCTGGAGTTCTACTGGCAGGCGGCGCATGGTGAAGCCTTGCCAGCCATTGGCAGCAACGGTCAGCCGATTGAATCGCGCTACGATGCCTATCTGGAGGAGATCGCACTCGGCTACATCGATCCCCAGGGTGACGGGCTGGTCGGTCCTCGGTCGCAGTGCCACGCTGTCAACAGCGCCGATGAGACTGTCGCCGGTAGGCGGACCTATGAGATCGCCGCGATCGATTGTTCCCAGCTCGGTGAAGGCGTCACGCATACCGATATCGAAGCCGAGTTTTTCTTCGACGTGTTCGTTGACCGCCCCGTTGAGTTTGGTGACTCGTTTGTCGCTGATTTCGACGGTCCCGCTACCTGGACCGATGGCTCGGGCGTCCAAGAGACGATCACGATGGCGGCAGGCCATGTCGTTGACGCTGACGCTGAAACCAACTTCGACGCAAACGTCACCGGGACGACGGATTTCTATGACGCCTACCAGCGTCAGGGGATGGAAATCACAGCGTTTGCAAACAACACCGGTAGGTCGAACGGTCAGAATGCTGCGATGCTTTTTGACAGTCAAAACTACTCCGGCAACGACGGAGATCTTCAGTCGCCGGATAAGGGAAACATTCTCATCATCTCTGAGGATGGGGATGCCAACGACCCCGATGACCATGCCAAGGGTGGGATGATCATCTTCCAGTGGGATGTGGATACTCAGATCGATGGCATCCGGTTCTTCGATGGCGAGGAGCACGACAACGAGATCCTCATCTTCAACGGCAATATTGACTTGGCCAAGATGTCCGACGAACTTGATGAGACGCCGAACGCGTCCGAGATGTACGACGCTTTGGTCGTTGCTGCAGGGCAGGAGCCTGATCTTACGATCCCGGTGCCCGTCATCGGCGATGGCGCGCATCTCGAGGTCAAGGTTAACCAGACCACCGCGTACACGAACGCCGTGACTGATGGGCTGATCGAAGCCGATGGTGTGAGGACCATGATCTACTGGATGAAGAGCGGCTCGGGCGCTGTCGACGAGGTGCGCTTCCGGAATGAGCTTACGATAAACGAAGAGCGCGATGACCAGCTTGTGGAGTTTATCGGAGTGATCGACGAGAATGATCGTCGGATCTCACGAGTGCCTGTTCTTACCGACTGAGGTCTTTGTCCTGGGACTTGAACGGCGCGCTCCAAGAGCGCGCCGTTTCTATGTTGTGGCTGCGGAGGGGTAGGTTTGGTGTGGATCGTTTGGCCTTAAACGAGCTCCAATCGGCCACGGCCTTCTGAGCCCGATATTTTTCACCGGTTCTCAGGCGCTCTTCACAACCCGCAGAGTGAGGTTAATGCGTCCGCCGTTCGGGAGCAGACCCGACTCGCCAAAACTGATCCGGTCTACTCCGTGGTAGATCAGCCGCGACGCGCCTCCCATCGCCAAAACGTCTCCTGACCGCAATATGAGGCTTCGGGTCGGTCCACCACGCTCCGTCCCGCCAAAGCGAAAGCAGGCGGGATCGCCGAGAGAGATCGACAAGACCGGCGCATCAAAAGCGGCATCTCCTTCGTCGGCGTCTCGGTGCAGGCCCATCTTTGCACCCTCACCGTACCAGTTGATCAGGCAGCAATCTGGATCGCCGTTCCAACTCGAAAGATCGCGCCAGACACGGAGCACCCCTTCCGGGATCTGCGGCCAAGGGCGGCCTGTTTCGGGATGTTTGGGACGGTAGGTGTAGCGCCCCCCTTCGATGACCCAGCCGAGCCGACCCGTTGCCGTCATGCGCACCGACATCGGTTTGCCCCAACGGGTCATCGGCCGTATGAATGGGGCTTGTGCGATAACCCGCCGCAGATCAACAACCAAGGCTGATTGATCGGCTTCCGAGATATAGGCTGACCAATGGGAGAGACCGTTGGGCAACGAGGTTTCAGACTTTGTTTGCTTGGCCTTCAGTCGATCGCCCTCGGAACGGTTTCGGCCTATCCAGATCGGCCGCCGAGAATTCTGCGGCGGTGTTCCCGGCACGCTGATACCGTCTCTCTAGGCCTGTGTCCCGCATGCGAGCAAACATGTTTCGCGAAAATGTATTGCATTTGGTGAGGTTGGGCTCTCTCCGATGCCGTGTCATCGCTTGCACGGAGCCTTCGGCAACCCTATATCGCGTCGCATCCATGTCCCATTCCTGAACCCGTGGGGTTGCAGCGCCAGGGGCCGCGCACGGACCTGGCGTGACAGATCGCCAAAAGGAGCCATACATGTCCAAAGTCATCGGGATCGATCTCGGAACCACAAACAGCTGTGTCGCCATTATGGACGGCGCGAACCCGAAAGTGGTGGAAAACGCCGAGGGTGCCCGGACTACGCCGTCGATGGTCGCGTTTTCCGAGGACGGTGAGCGTCTCGTGGGGCAGCCGGCCAAGCGCCAGGCGGTGACCAATCCGGAGAACACACTCTTTGCGGTCAAGCGCTTGATCGGTCGGCGCCACAAGGACCCGACGGTCTCGAAAGATAAGGGTATGGTTCCCTTCAAGATCGTCGAGGGAAAGAACGGAGACGCTTGGGTCGAAGCGCGTGGAGAGAAGTACTCTCCCTCCCAGATCAGCGCCTATGTGCTGCAAAAGATGAAGGAAACGGCGGAGAGTTATCTGGGCGAGACCGTTTCCAAGGCCGTGATCACCGTTCCCGCCTACTTCAACGATGCCCAGCGTCAGGCGACGAAAGATGCCGGCAAGATCGCGGGCCTTGAGGTTCTGCGGATCATCAATGAGCCGACGGCGGCCGCGCTCGCTTATGGTCTCGAGAAGGATACGACCAAGACGATCGCGGTGTTCGACCTCGGCGGCGGCACCTTCGACATTTCGGTGTTGGAAATCGACGATGGTCTCTTCGAGGTAAAGTCGACGAACGGCGATACGTTCCTTGGCGGTGAGGACTTTGACCTTCGGCTGGTCGACTACCTTGCGGATGAGTTCAAGAAGGAGCAGGGTCTGGATCTGCGCGGCGACAAGCTTGCGCTCCAGCGTCTTAAGGAAGCCGCCGAGAAAGCCAAGATCGAGCTTTCTTCGAGCCAGCAGACCGAGATCAACCTGCCCTACATCACGGCCGACGCATCGGGGCCGAAGCACCTCACCATGAAGCTGAGCCGCGCGAAGCTGGAGAGCCTGGTCGAAGATCTCATTCAGCGCACCCTCGATCCGTGCCGCAAGGCGCTCAAGGATGCAAAGCTCAGCGCTTCGGACATCGACGAGGTCGTCCTGGTCGGCGGTATGACACGCATGCCGAAGATCGTGGAGGTGGTGAAGGACTTCTTTGGCAAGGAGCCGCACAAGGGCGTCAATCCCGATGAGGTCGTGGCAATGGGCGCCGCGATTCAGGCCGGTGTCCTCCAGGGTGACGTGAAAGATGTCGTGCTGCTCGACGTCACTCCGCTCTCCCTTGGCATCGAGACGCTGGGTGGTGTCTTCACGCGCCTGATCGATCGGAACACGACGATCCCGACGAAGAAGTCGCAGGTCTTCTCTACGGCGGACGATAATCAGTCTGCTGTGACGATCCGCGTCTTCCAGGGGGAGCGTGAGATGGCGGCCGACAACAAGATGCTCGGTCAGTTCAATCTCGAGGAGATCCCGCCGGCGCCGCGCGGTCTGCCGCAAATCGAAGTTGCCTTCGACATTGACGCGAACGGCATCGTGAATGTCCAGGCGAAGGACAAGGGCACGGGCAAGGAGCAGAAGATCACAATCCAGGCCTCTGGCGGTCTCTCGGATGACGACATCGAGAAGATGGTCAAGGACGCTGAGGAGAACGCCGAGGAGGACCGCAAGCGCAAGGCGGTTGTCGAGGCGAAGAACCAGGCCGAGAGCCTCATCCATTCGACCGAGAAGTCCCTCGCCGAGCATGGCGATAAGGTCGACGAGGAGGTCCGGAGTTCGATCACCACGGCGATCGAGGATCTCCGTGCAGTTCTTGACGGCGATGAGGCGGAGGCGATCCGCAACCGGGCACAGACCCTTGCAGAGGCGTCTATGAAACTCGGCGAGGCGATCTACAAGGCGCAGTCGGAGGAGGCTTCGGACGACCCGGAGGCAGCCCAGCCTGAGGCCCCCAATGATGGCAAGGGGGATGACGTCGTCGATGCTGAGTTCGAGGAGCTCAGGGACGACGACGGTAAGAAGCCCTCTTCGAGCTGAGCCTGTGCCAGGGGATGCGGCCGTGATCGAGCCGCCTTTTGGCACTCATGCATTGCCACCGGCACTAGAGAGGCTCCGGCGCTTCGGCGCCGGGCTCCCGCGTGGGGCGCTGACCAAGCGGCTCACGTCGGTGATCCGGCGGGTATGTGTTGCGGGTCGGCGGGAGCCGTTCGATCTGGAACCCTTTCCCGGTCAACGGGCTCGGCTCTACCCCAGCGACAACCTATCCGAGAAGCGGGTCTTCAGTGCGCCGCAGTTTTGGGATTGGGCCGAGCGGGAGGCGATGGCACGTGCAATGCAGGCGGCACCCCGTCCGTTCTGTTTTGTCGATGCGGGTGCAAATGCCGGGCTCTATACGCTTGCCGTGCTCAGTCTTGGGCCCGCGAAGGTGCTGGCGATCGAACCCGACGCCGAAAACCTACGGCGCCTCGGGGTCAACCTTGAGGCGTCTGGAGCAGAGAGCGTTTCGGTCGCCCCGGTAGCATTGTCCGACCGTTCGGGCACGGCGCGTATCTCGGGCGCCGGCAACCGCGGCGAACGATCGCTTGGCGAGGACGGAGCCGAGGTGGAAACGGTGCCGCTCCTCACTGTGCTGCAACGCGCCGGATGGGAACGCATCGATGCACTCAAGCTCGATATCGAAGGGTGGGAGGAGCCGGTCCTCCAGGCCTTTCTCCGAGACGCGCCGGTCGAGCTGCGTCCCCGTCTTGTGATCCTGGAGGCGCAGAGAGGCGCAAAGACTCCCGCACTGGAACTGCTCGTGCAATACGGGTATCAGATCGCCGAACACACGCGCATGAACGCGATCTTGACCGCACCGTCAGAGGCTGCGGCAGGAACAGATTTGGATCGGGTCGATGGCAAAACGTGACTACTACGAGACGCTTGGGCTGTCCCGCGGGGCGTCGGCCGACGATATCAAGAAGGCCTATAAGCGCAAGGTGCGGGAGCTTCACCCGGATCAGAACCGCGACAACCCAAATGCCGAGGCGATGTTCAAGGAGGTCAACGAGGCCCACGACATCCTGAAGGACGCTGAGAAGAAGGCGGCCTATGACCAGTTTGGTCATGCGGCGTTCGAGGCGGGCACCGGGCCGGGTGCGGGAGGCGCGCAGGGTGGGCCGGGAGACTTCTCCTCCGCGTTCTCGGATGTGTTCGAAGATCTCTTCGGCGAATTTATGGGCGGGCGCCAAGGAGGGCAGCGCCGCGGTGGCGCGCAGCGCGGAGCCGATCTGCGCTACAATCTCCAGATCTCACTGGAGGAAGCGTTTAGCGGCAAGCAGCAGACCGTGCAGGTTCCGGGCTCCGTCGTTTGCGAAGCCTGTAACGGCACGGGTGCAGAAGGTGGTGCAGAGCCGACCGTTTGCCCGACCTGCAATGGCCACGGCAAAGTCCGCGCTCAGCAAGGCTTCTTCACGATTGAGCGCACCTGTCCGACCTGCGGAGGCCGCGGTAAGGTCGTGAAGAACCCCTGCAAAGTGTGCGGCGGCGTCGGCCATGTGCGGCGCGAGCGGACGTTGAACGTGGACATCCCGGCTGGCGTCGACACCGGCACCCGGATCCGTCTGGCAGGTGAAGGAGAGGCCGGACCGCGCGGCGGACCCGCGGGCGATCTCTACATTTTCGTGGACATCAAGCAGCACCCGCTCTTCGAGCGTGATCGGCTGGATCTCTACTGCCACATACCGGTTCCGATGACGACCGCCGCCCTTGGTGGCGAGATCGAGGCACCGACGCTCGACGGCGGTCGTACGCGGGTTAAGATCCCGTCCGGCGTTCAGACCGGTAAGCGCCTGCGGCTCCGCGGCAAAGGCATGCCGGCCCTGCAGCGTCCCGGTCAAGTGGGCGATCTTTACATTGAACTCAACGTAGAGACGCCGGTGAACCTCACGCCGCGCCAAAAAGAGCTGCTTGCGGAGTTCGAGCGCGAGGCGACGAACAACAGCCCTGAGAGCCGGGACTTCTTCTCCAAGGTGAAGAACTTCTGGGACAGCATGACCGGATGATGGTAGGCCTGCTCGCAACCTACGAAGCGCCTGTGCTTTCCGTTGCACGGGCGCTTGTTGATTTCGGTTCAGATGGGTGAACGGTCACAAAGACCGCGCCACCGGCCCCTGTGCACCGATCCCCGGGCACGCGAAAAATGGCCCTTGCGCGACCCGGCCGAATTTGCGATAGCGCTTCCAACGCGGGCGTAGCTCAGGGGTAGAGCGCAACCTTGCCAAGGTTGAAGTCGTGAGTTCGAATCTCATCGCCCGCTCCATACTCACATCTCCAGAGAGCTGTGCCCGGCGGTTGGCCGGATCGCTGGATATCGCTATAGCCTGCGGCCCATGAGTGCGGAAAAAACTGAGAAAAAGAGGCGGGCCGGCCTGCGCGTCCGACCGTTCCGTGCAGACGATGCGCCGGCGCTGCTTGATCTCCAACAGCGGGCCATCCTGGCGATTGCCGACACGCATTGCTCCCTTACGCAGCGCCAGAACTGGGCAGCCGGACTGACGCTCGATAGCTATGCGCAAAACCTGGCTGACGGCGAGACCATTGCGGTGGCGACGACAGCCGCTGAACAGGTCGTTGGATTTTGCAGCCATCGTCTGTGCTCCGATGCGGTCGGGGAGATCTGCGGGCTCTATGTTGCTCCCGAAGCCCAAGGGCATGGTGCAGGGCGTGCGTTGCTCGCAGCGGCGGAGGCGACATTGGTTGAACGGGGTGCAGCTCTCTTTCGCGTTGCTGCAAGCCTATCGGCTGTGCGCTTTTTCTCTGCTGCTGGGTACGCCGCGAGCGAGAGCGGTTTGCAGTCCACTCGAGCAGGGTTTCCGCTCTCTGCCCGCCAGTACACAAAAGACGCCGACACAACGCGACCCTGGCGCAACTTCTACGGACGGCGGCATGGCAAGAAGCTGCGTTTGAGCCAGCAGCATTTGCTGGAGAAGCGGCTAGCGGAGCTTTCGGTTCCAGGGAGCAAATGGGCGGACAATCCTGATCGTTTGCCAATCGCACTGCCTGAACTGTTCGGTCGGAAATCTCGCGTCTGGCTGGAAATCGGCTTCGGTGGCGGAGAGCATATGGTGGCCACCGCCTCCAACAACCCCAACGTCGATCTCATCGGTTGCGAGCCTTTCGTGAACGGCGTCGCAATGCTGTTGACGCAAATCGAAAACGCCGGCGTGAAGAACCTCCGCATCCATCCTGGCGACGCACGGGATCTGTTCGACGTCCTGCCATCTGGTTCGCTCGATCGCGTCTATCTTCTCTACCCGGATCCTTGGCCCAAGAAGCGGCATTGGAAGCGTCGCTTTGTAAGCCAGGACAATCTGGATGCGCTTGCCAACCTTATGGCGCCGGGTGCGGAGCTGCGGATCGCCACCGACATCCCCGACTATGTCAGACACAGTCTCGAGCAGATCGTGCGCCACCCCGCCTTTGACTGGATGGCCGATACGCCAGAGGATTGGCGGCACGCTTGGGCAGGCTGGACGGGCTCGCGATATGAGGCGAAAGCCATCGCCGCGGGGCGCCGACCGCACTATCTCCGCGTGCAGCGCCTCTGATGGCAAAGCGCCACAATCTCAGATTGGGCGAAACTTTGACGCGGACTGCCTTACCCACGCCCCCTTGCCTGAGCATACACGATACGCGGGGTCGCAGGGTTGCCGCACACAGGATCGAGCTGCCGATCTGACGAGCGTGTGCGGACTTCTCTTCGGCAAGGTGGGTGCTTGCGGAAGCGTTCGAGGGTGGTCCTTTCGGATTGGGCGGCGCGACGCTTGCAACAGTCGGTTCGGTAAGGGGGGCCTTCCGAACCGGCGTCCTTGCCGGCAGGGTAGACCTGCGGCCCCACACTGGGCTATGGCCGGAGCGCGTGAGCGCGAGAGGGGTCCGGCCATGTCCAACCAAACACCACAACCGTTGACCGCCATCGCGTCACCCGGGTTGACCGGCACTGCAGATGTGCCGGGTGACAAATCGGTAAGCCACAGGTCGCTTATCCTCGGCGCATTGGCGATCGGTGAGACCCAGATCACGGGACTGCTGGAGGGCGAGGATATCCTTGCCACAGCTGCTGCAATGCAGGCTTTTGGCGCCCAAGTTGACCGTGATGGCCCCGGTGCATGGCGCGTTACCGGTGTTGGCGTCGGTGGATTGCAGGAACCCGAAGCGGTTGTCGACTGTGGCAATGCCGGGACCGGCGTGCGCCTGATCATGGGCATGATGGCAACCTGTCCGATTGCAGTCACCTTCACCGGCGATGCGTCTCTTCGGCGCCGACCCATGGGCCGCGTTCTGGATCCGCTTACACTTTTCGGGGCGCGGTCGCTTGGTCGAACTGGCGGACTTCTGCCGCTTACCCTGATGGGAGCCGCAGATCCCGTGCCCGTGACGTATCGGACGCCGATGGCCTCGGCACAGGTGAAGTCGGCGGTCCTGCTGGCGGGGCTTGGTGCGCCTGGCGAGACCGTGGTCATCGAGCAGTCTGCCACGCGCGACCATACGGAACGGATGCTGCGAGGCTTTGGGGCAGTGGTGGCGCTCGACCTGACAGAAGAGGGGCACGTCATCCGGCTCACTGGTCAACCGGAGTTAAGAGCGCAAACGGTCGCCGTTCCGCGCGATCCGTCATCTGCCGCATTTCCCGTTGCGGCAGCGCTCTTGTCTCCGGGCGCTGAGGTGCTGGTCCCGGGCGTCTCTCTCAACCCGACACGGGCGGGGCTCTACCAGACGCTCGAAGACATGGGTGCGGATATCACGCGCCAGGCGCCGCGTGAGGAAGGCGGAGAACCCGTGGCGGATCTTCTGGTGCGCCATTCGAGCCTGCGCGGGATCGATGTGCCGCCGGAGCGCGCGCCTGCGATGATCGACGAGTATCCGATGCTGGCCTGTCTTGCCGCCTTTGCCGAGGGGGTCACCGTGATGCGCGGAATCGAAGAGCTGCGGGTGAAGGAGAGCGACCGGATTGCGGCAACCGTGGCCGGGCTCCGCGCTTGTGGGGTGACGGTTGAAGAACACGAGGACGGGATGACGGTCACTGGCCGTGGTGCCGATGGTGTCCCGGGCGGGGGTGTCGTCGCGACCGAGATCGATCACCGCATCGCAATGGCCTTCCTCGTCTTGGGATTTGGTGCGCAGAAGCCTGTCACGGTCGACGATGCCTCGCCCATCGCGACGTCTTTTCCCTCGTTCATTCCGTTGCTGGAAAGCCTGGGTGCCCGGTTCCGACGCGACAACCGCTAGAGCTGTCCCGTCACTGGCGGCCACGGGCGCGTTCGGTCTGCGCTCTCCCAACGATCCGCCCACTCCGGGAGCGTGCCGTGCCAGTCCGGATAGCCCATAGCCTCGGCGACGTCTTGGGTTGGCACAGTGCCTCGGGAGCCGGCCACCACCGCAACGCGCAGAAGTGCCGCTGAGCATGCTGTCTCGCGCCGCCAAGTGACCTGCTCGATATAGAACCACTTGTCGTCTCGTGCGAGGCAACGGGTGGCGATCTCGAACCGCTGGAAGGCGCGAATCCGGCGGCGGTACTGCACGCTGGCGCCTCCGACCACGAATCCCCAACCGCGTTCCCGCGTGAGTTGGAACAGACCCAGGCGAACAGCCTGGTCGAACCGTCCCAGATCAAACAGCGTGAGATGCCGCCCGTTGTTCATCTCGAGGAACATGTCGACGTCCCAGGGGCGGCATGTCATGGGCGTGCGCACAGTGGTGTCCGGAGACATTTCCGGATCACGGCGGCTGCGCAGGAACAGGGCGGTGGCGCGAACGATAGGGTAGACCATAGGTGGGAATTGGGCGCTGACCCAACGATAGGTCAAGACGTTCACCTGACTCTGGACGCGCGCAACTGGATCGCCTAACCCTTTCGCCCGACGGGGGGACGCGAATGCGCTTTACAGTCGCCATCGATGGGCCAGCCGGGGCGGGCAAGGGAACGATCGCGCGTGCAATGTCTGGGCGCTTTGGGTTCGGTCATCTGGACACGGGGATGCTCTATCGGGCGGTGGGCAGACGGACCCTGGATCAAGGGCGTGGCACGCTTGACGAGGGCGTTGCAGAGTTGGTGGCGCGCGAACTGACCCCCGACCAACTCCAGCGCGACGATCTGAGGAGTGTGATGGCGAGCCGAGCCGCAAGCAGGGTTGCGGTAATGCCCGGGGTCCGCAAAGCGCTGTTGGAGTTTCAGCGCAATTTCGCCGAGCGGGACGGGGGCGCCATCCTCGACGGACGCGACATCGGTACGGTGATCTGTCCGGAAGCCGAGGTTAAGCTCTACGTCACCGCCGATGCGCCGACTCGGGCGCGCCGTCGACATGCCGAGTTGGTGGCGGCGGGCCGCACTACCCAGTACGAGGCGGTTCTGGCGGAAATGGAAGAGCGCGACCGGCGCGACAGTGAGCGCGCCGATGCCCCGCTCACCAGGGCAAGCGATGCCCACTTGCTCGACACCACCGAAATGACTATTGAACAGGCTGTCGCTAAGGCGGCGGGCATCATCGAGCAGGCACTCGAGCGGGTCAAAGACTAGCGACCCGGCTGGAGTGTTTTTTTGTATGCCTGGCCGAAAGCCTGCTGCGACCACTCGGACCCAAGACCGCCGGAGCCAACCGGCTGGCCTGAAAAACACGCTAGGAGACTGAATGAACATGGCTGCATCGCCAACGATGGATGAATTCGAAGCCCTGCTCAACGAGAGCCTTGAGCAGGCAACGCCCGACGAAGGGTCGGTCGTCAAAGGAACAGTGATCGCGATCGAAAACGGCCAGGCGATCATCGATGTCGGCTTCAAAGCCGAGGGCCGTGTGGATCTCAAAGAGTTCTCGACTGCCGGCAAGCCTGCCGAGATCAAGCCGGGCGACATCGTCGAGGTGTTCCTGGAGCGGGTCGAGAACGCCCGTGGCGAAGCCGCCATCAGCCGCGAGAAGGCTCGCCGCGAGGAGGCCTGGGACCGCCTCGAGAAAGCCAATGACAAGCAGGAGCGCGTCGAAGGCGCGATCTTCGGTCGGGTCAAGGGTGGCTTCACCGTCGATCTCGGCGGTGCCGTGGCGTTCCTTCCAGGCTCCCAGATCGATGTGCGCCCGGTGCGCGATGTGGGCCCGTTGATGGGCGTGCCGCAGCCGTTCCAGATCCTCAAGATGGACCGCCGCCGCGGCAACATCGTCGTCTCGCGCCGGGCCGTGCTCGAGGAGAGCCGTGCCGAGCAGCGGGCCGAGATCGTCGCCAAGCTCAAAGAGGGCGATGTGGTCGACGGCGTGGTCAAGAATGTCACCGACTACGGTGCGTTTGTGGACCTCGGCGGGGTCGACGGTCTGCTCCACGTGACCGATATGGCCTGGCGCCGCGTCAACCACCCGAGCGAGATCGTCAACATCGGCGAGACGCTCAAGGTGCAGGTGATCAAGGTCAATAAGGACACCCAGCGCATCTCCCTCGGCATGAAGCAGCTGATGGCCGATCCCTGGGACAGCGTCGAGACCAAGTACCCGCACGGCTCGAAATGGACCGGCCGCGTCACCAACATCACCGACTACGGCGCCTTCGTGGAGCTGGAGCCGGGGGTCGAGGGGCTTGTCCACGTCTCCGAGATGTCCTGGACCAAGAAGAACGTGCACCCGGGCAAGATCGTCTCCACCTCCCAGGAGGTCGAGGTCATGGTGCTCGATGTCGATCCGAACAAACGCCGCGTGTCGCTTGGCCTGAAACAGTGCCTGCGCAACCCGTGGGATGCCTTCGCGGACAACTTCCCGCAGGGTGCCGAGGTCGAGGGCGAGGTCAAGAACATCACGGAGTTCGGTCTCTTCATCGGTCTCGAAGGCGATATCGACGGTATGGTCCACCTCTCCGATCTGGACTGGAACCGTTCCGGCGAAGAAGCAATCCAGGACTTCAAGAAGGGCGACATGGTCCGCGCTGTGGTGCTGGATGTGGATGTCGAGAAGGAGCGCATCTCCCTCGGCGTCAAGCAGCTCGGTGGCGATCCGTTTGCCGAGGCGACCAAAGGCGTCAAGCGCGGCTCGGTGGTCACCGTTGACGTGACTGCGATCGAGGACGGCGGCATCGAGGTCGAGTATGACGGAATGAAAGCCTTCATTCGTCGTTCGGACCTTGCCCGCGACCGGCAGGATCAGCGGCCCGACCGGTTCTCGGTGGGCGATCGGGTGGATGCCAAGATCACCAACCTCGACAAAGCAGCCCGGCGTCTCAGCATGTCCATCAAGGCCCGCGAGATCGCCGACGAGAAGGAAGCGGTCGAGCAGTATGGTTCGTCTGACTCGGGCGCCTCGCTCGGCGACATCCTTGGGGCAGCGCTCAAAGACCGTGAGGGCAACTGAGCGGGTTCTGCCCAACTAAATGAGACCGGGCGCGAGGGAGACCTTCGCGCCCGGCCAGCAGGCGCCCTGGGTCGCATTGTCCGCCGCGACGCCGCAGATCATCGTGGACACCTTGCCCGAAACCGACCTCACCATCCTGATCCCAGACTTTTCTGGCGGGGGGGCGGAACGGGCCGCGCTCAACCTCGCGGGCGCTCTCAGCCGGCGCGGCCGGCGGGTGGAGATCTTGGTCTTTCAAGATCGCGGCCCCCTCAGCGGCCAGTGTCCCGATGGCGTGCACGTTAGCGTCCTCGGTACCCGTCGCGCTTTGACATCCGGACGCGGCATCGCACGGTATCTTGATGCGACACGGCCTCGGACATTGCTGTCCTTTATGTTTCACACCAATGTCGCCGCCGCGATTGGCGTGTTGCTGGCTCGGCACCGTCCGCGGCTGGTTTGGTCGGTGCAGAACGCGCCCAAAGAGGCGTTGTCGAAGGGAGGCTGGCCGAGTTCGGTCGTTCTGCGCCACGCGGTGAAGCTCGGAGCACGGGTGCCGGATGCGATCGTCGCGGTCTCGCTGGCCGTCGAGCGCGCGTTTTCAGAGACGGTTCCTCGGGCGCGGGGCAAGCTGGTCACCGTTTACAATCCGGTGATAGATCCGGCGCGACTGCCAGAGCGGCTCACCCGCCCGCCCGGATCGCCCCCCGAATTGATCGCCGTTGGCCGACTCGCGGCGCAGAAGAACTATCCCCTCATGCTCGAGGCGTTTCAGCGGGTCCGTGCTGATCCCAGAGCTAGAGAGGCGCGACTCACGATCCTTGGAGAAGGGCCGTTGCGGGCAGCGATCGAGGCCGAGGCTGAAAAGCTCGGTGTCGCCAGCGGATTGCGGATGCCGGGCTTCGTAGACGCTCCCGCGGCATGGATGGCGCGTTCCGATGTCTTCGTGATGAGTTCTGATTTTGAAGGGCTTGCCAATGTAATCCCGGAGGCGATGGCGGTCGGGTTGCCCGTTGTCACGACCGATTGGCCTCCGGCCGCACGTGAGGTCCTCGAAGATGGTCGCTGGGGGCGGCTGGTCCCACTCGGAGACCCGCAGGCCCTGGCCGATGCAATTCTTGCAACGCTGGCCGATGGCGGAACGGACGCGCGGGCGCGCGCCAAGGATTTTGAGATAGAGCCCATGGCCGATGCCTATGAGCGTGTCTTGTTTCCGGCGACCAACACTGTTCCACCGACCACCGAGTGTTCAAGTTGGCGGAAAATCGCTTCGAAGGGCTAATTGCCGCGTCTAAGCCGCATCCCTTTCGGTTGAGAGATCCGTGGGCGTGGAGGACACTCCCGGCACTCAATTTGATATCAGGTCTTCCCAATGAAACTCACCCGCGTGCCGACCCTAGACTTGCCTGAGAGCTATAACGGCATCCGCACCTCCGAATACATTTTGTGGTGGACGGACTGGTATGACTTGACCGATTTAGGTGTCCGCCTGGATGAACTGCCGGACGATCTCTTCGAAACGAAGGTGTTTTGCCATTTTTACCAGGTAATTGCAGGCAAGTTTACCGGCAACGGCTCGATATTCAGGCAGAATTGGCGCTACATGCCCGCCGCAGAGCGTATGGCTCGGAAACTTGGCGCCGCCGGGCTTGCCGATGCGTTGGCGGCGGCCTGGGAGGGTGTTCAGCAGCTGCCCCTGGACATTCTGGATGATTTCGACGCTGGCCGGCTCGTTTGGGGGGCGCCGCAGAGCGAGTCCCGAAGCACGCTGCCAGATTGGGCTGAGCAGCCTCGGACGGTAAGCGATCAGCTCGGTCAGCATGTCTCTGATGTCCTCGATATGCGGTGGGATGCGCTGGCGAACACGTTTCCGCCCAGCGATCCCTCACCCTCGGGTGACAGCGACGATCCTTGGGAAAACGCACTTGCCGCTTACCTCGCGCGCCGAGAGCTTCCTTTGGAGCATTTCGATGCGTCCGAGCCTTTTGCGGCGCGGGTGCGGGAGATCATCGAGGGGCTTGACGATTACGGGAGCCGGAAGATCAGGTGCTACACAGGGTGTGATCTGGCAGCGCTCCTCGATCTCGCCGGGCTGCGGTTTCTCGGCGAGGGCCGGAACAGCTTTAGCGCTGCGAAACGCGAGGATGCGCCGCCGGTCAGCTTGCGGGATTACGTCCGGTCCGCCGGTATCGACCCGGTTGGCGGGCCCGAGGGTCAGAAAAGGGCTGTCAAACTCCGCGAAGAATGGCTTCAGGACCTGCGAAGGCAACGGGCGTCGGCCAAGAGGAAGGCGCGGCGTGAGCAGCCATTGTTCCTTGTGGAGACAAGGACGACAGGCGGGCCGATGTTGCAGGCGCATTATCGCGACAAGGTGGCCCTGGTCGATCCGGAGGGCTTGACGGAGCTCGCAGTGATGGACCTTCCGCCACAGCAGGCGAACAACCCGGCATGGGCCAATCGCTGGCTCTGTTCGGAGGCACCGCGATGGCGGCCAGACGACGCTCTACAACCCGTTGTTGTGCGCTGAGGTGCGGCGCGGCGTGTGGCCCCCTTGTTCCGGGCCGGGGGAGACCATATCCAAAACGCACGCGTGCTACTTCATTCGGAGGCGACCATGACTGCCACAGCCGACAGCATCATCGAGCGGTGGAAACTGCGCAGGCGGGTCGCACTTTGGCGGATCCTTGCCATCGTTGCGGTGCTGATTGCCGTTGTCGCTCTTGTCCCATGGAATACCAGCAAGGAGACCAAGGACCATATCGCCCGGATCAGCGTCGATGGTCCGATTTTCGACGATCGCGCTCGCCTTGATGGCATCGCGAGGGTGCGCGATGCCGACAGCGCTAAGGCTCTTATTGTCTCGATCGCGAGCCCTGGCGGCACCGCGGCGGGCTCCGAGGCAATCTTCGATGCGCTCCGCGAGGTGGCCGAGAAGAAGCCGGTCGTCGCCCTGATCGGGGAAGTTGCGGCGTCCGGTGGGTACATCGTCGCGATGGGCGCGGACCGGATCTATGCCCGCAAAACCTCGATCACGGGCTCAATCGGTGTGGTTAGTCAGATCCCTAATGTGACCGAGCTGCTCGACAGCATCGGCATTCAGTTTGCCGAGGTGAAGTCCTCGCCCCTAAAGGCAGCCCCCAATCCCGTGGTGCCCAACGATCCGGCGGCGATGCAAGCGCTCGAGGACATGGTTCTCAACACCTTCGACTGGTTCACGGCGCTGGTGTCCGACCGGCGCGGGCTTGAGGGCGCAGCGCTCTCCGCAGTAACCGATGGACGCGTGTTTACGGGACGCCAGGCGATCGACCTAGGCTTGGTCGACGCCATCGGTGCCGATTCCGAAATGCGCGCCTGGCTCGCCGAGGAACATGATCTCTCGACCGACCTGAAGGTGAGAGACTATCGTACCAAGAAGGCGGAGCTGCCCTTCCCGCTCGATCAATTCGAAGACGAGCTTTCGGCCTTCTTACCTGCGGCAAGGCTCCATGTCGCGCCGGGACCTCGGTTGATGACGATTTACACCGGGCCCTAAGGTGCAACGGGCGTTGACGCATGGGACCACCGGGTGCAAGCTGATCACAATAAAAAGACTGACCAGACAGGGATTTGGCCATGGGGGCCTGGGGGTATCATGATTAAGTCGGAGCTCGTGCAACTGATTGCCGAGGAAAACCCGCATCTCTACCAGCGCGATGTCGAACGGATCGTCTCCACAGTGTTCGACGAGATCACGGAAGCTCTGGCGCGGGGCGACCGGGTCGAACTGCGCGGGTTCGGTGCGTTCTCGGTGAAGACGCGGGATGCGCGTCTGGGTCGCAATCCGCGGACCGGAGAGTCGGTGGAGGTGCCGGAGAAGACGGTTCCCTTCTTCAAGGCCGGTAAGGAACTCCGCGAACGGATGAACACGGACTGACGCCGCCCGCTGGAGGTCTCCGATGCGGATGCTCAAACTGCTGGCCTTTGCGCTGATCGGCCTCGGCCTCGTGGTGATTGGTGTAGCGAATATCTCGCCGGTCGATCTGCATTTGCTGCCGCCGGAACTCGGGATCGATGCGACCCGCATCACCGCGGTGCCGCTCTCTGCCGTTATCCTCGTGTCGGTGATGCTCGGCATCGTGGTTGGGCACCTTATGGAGTGGGTACGGGAGGCGAAGCACCGCCGCCTGGCAGAGGAACGCAACCGCGAGGTTGGACGCCTGCGCCGGGAGATCCGTCAGCTTGCAGCGCGCATTGGGGATGGCGAAGAGGGCTTGCCGCAGCTCCCGGCCCGGCGCTAAACCCCAGGCATGGAACAGAACGCGGGATGCTCTTCCGGAATCCGGGTAAAGATCTGCGGCCTTACCGATGAGGCTGGCGTGTCAGCCGCGGTAGAGGCCGGAGCAGCCTATGTAGGCTTTGTGATGTTCCCTCCGAGCCCGCGCAGCCTCTCGGAGGACTCGGTCGCGCGTTTGGCCATGGATGTGCCGCCGGGCGTCATTCGCGTTGCACTCTTGGTCGATCCTGACGATGCGATGCTGGCGCGGGTCTCGGCGTTGCCGATCGACATGATCCAGCTTCATGGCAGGGAAACCCCGGAGCGGGTCTTGGAAGCCAAGGACGCGACCGGCCTTCCCGTCATGAAAGCGATTGGTGTCCGAGAGCGCGCGGATCTGGACCGCATTGCTGACTATGCACCCGTTGCCGACCAGTTGCTCGTCGACGCGAAACCTCCCAAGGGGGCGAGCCGCCCAGGGGGCAACGCCATTGCTTTCGATTGGACGCTCTTGTCTGGGCGGCGTTGGCCGGTTCCGTGGATGTTGGCCGGTGGTCTGACTGCGGACCGGATCGAGCAAGCGGTCGCTGTGACCGGGGCCCAGCAACTCGACGTCTCCAGTGCGGTCGAAACGGCCCCGGGTGTCAAAGATCCCGAGCGTATCCGAGGGTTTCTGGCCGCCGCCGCGGCGGCGGCACCGGGTAAGGTCGGGTGAGTGCGGCGGCCCGCTCTCGCGGGTCTCTCGTCTCACTCGCGATCGTGGCGGCCGCGCTGCTGGTCTGGGCAGGCTTGGCCACGCAGGTGCAGCTCTCGGTTCTGGACATCGCAATGCAGGACAACGGGGATGGTCACCGCGTCCTCGACAAGGCCTTTGTCTCGCGGGAGTTCGCGGTGTTCGGTTCGGTGCCCGCCACCGATTATCCCATGATGCCGTTGGCCGAGACCCTCACAAGACGCTTGATCCCGGACAGCCTGTCGGGCCTCATCGCGCTCATCACTGGGACTGTGGCCAAACTGGCGGGGTGGGAGAGGGTGTCGCTCCTTACGCTGCCTTACCTCTATCATTTGGTCTATGCGCTCGGAGCGCTCTTGCTCATCCGCACATTGACTGGTCGCGCGGCGCAGATAGCAACCGGTGGGGTCCTTGTGCTCGTCCTTGTGTGCCCCCTGACCCTGGGCCTATTCGCCTCGTTCTATGAGGAGGCGGCGGTGATCGCAGGCATGCCGCTTTGGACGGCGTTGGCCTTACGCATCCATCGCGGGCCGAGCACGGGGATCCTCTTCGCCCTTGCCACAGTGGCGATGATCTATGCCAAACCCGCCGTGCTGCTGTTTGTGCTGCCGGCTGTTGCGGTGATCTGGGCCACCGGTGCGCCCGGGCGCTGGCGTTTGGTGGCCACCGGACTGCTGATCTTCGCCTGTGTGATTGGGCTGGCGCGAAACTCCATCCGCTATGGCGACTTCAACGGGTTCAACCGGTTGCACAATGGCGTCGCCTACAGTCTTGCGGGCGTGTCGGGATGGGAGGCTCGCGCGTTCGGCGAGCGCCTCGAGGAGCGCCTGGTCCGAGTTGATCCGGAGACCGCGGTGTCCCTTGGTCTCGGATCGGACATCGTCGATCGATGGGGGCAGTCCTATTGGCCGGATCTCGTCGATGTCGATTGGCGAGAGCGAGAGCGGTTGGCGGAGGCTGGGATGCTGTCGCCGTTTCTCGGGATCGTTCTGCGCGCCCCGGAGATTCTCTGGCGCTCGGCAGCGGAGTCCTGTCTGACCGCATTTCGAGCTGATTATCGACTGAGTTACTTGTTGGTAGGCGAGTGGCCGCCGATCACCTCTGCGATCCTATCCCGCTTGGGTTGGGTCTTTGCCGTCTTCACCCTGGGGTTCGCTGCGGCGGTCACCACACGGTCCTGGCTCTCGGCCTTATTTCTTCTGCCGACGGTTCTGGCTCCGCTGTTCGTGGTGCTGGCGGATGGCTACTACGAGTACGAGAAACATCTGATCCCCTATCTTGTTCCGGGGATTATCGCGGCACTCGGGGCCTGGCAGTTGCGGCGGAAGAAAACGCTCTGATGGCCGGTTTTGCCCTTACCATTCGGGTGGCCGAGGCGCGCGACGTTGAGGCAATTGCGCGCTTGCTCGCCGATGACGCGATCGGGGCGACCCGGGAATCTCCGGGAGATCCGGCTTACGCAGAGGCGTTCGCGCGCATGGCCGAGCAGTCAGGCAATGTCTACCTCTTGGCCGAAGCCGCGGGCCAACTCGTCGGGTGTCTTCAGTACACCCTTATCCACGGTCTCTCTCGCATGGGGGCGGCGCGGGCTCAGATCGAGGGTGTCCGCGTCGCGGCCAGCGCCCGGGGCGAGGGGATCGGCGAGGCGCTGTTCCGGGCAGCCTTTGCCAGGGCGCAGGACGACCGTGCATCGCTGGTTCAACTCACCACCGACCGCGACCGGGAGGACGCCCTGCGGTTCTATGAGCGGCTGGGGTTTGAGGCCACCCATTGGGGGATGAAGCGTCTGTTGTGATCGCCTTGAGGGGTCACTCCAGGAGACTTCCGTCCTCAGCACACCCTTTCGGTTGTCGAACAAGCTGATCGACCGGGGATTGTTCACTCCGGAGCGGGCACTGGGGAACACGGTGGCCGGGCGCAAACCGGTCGGCGCGACCTTTGCCGCCTTCGCGCAGGCGTCATGGCCGAACGCGCGGCGGCCCTCAGCGGAGACGACCAGCGCTGGCATCGACAGCTCTCGCCTGCTGCGCTAGGTGTCGTCCAACAGGGAGACACCGATGAACGAGACCACACCCAACAGCTTCCGCACCGGGCCCGATGACGACGGGCGTTTTGGCAAGTTCGGCGGGCGCTTTGTCGCCGAGACGCTGATGCCGCTGATCCTGGATCTTGAGGCCGAGTATGCCCGCGCCAAAGACGATCCCGCGTTCTGGGCGGAGATGGAGGATCTCTGGAAGCACTATGTCGGGCGTCCGTCCCCGCTCTACTTCGCGGAGCGGCTGACCGAACATCTGGGTGGCGCCAAGATCTACATGAAGCGCGACGAGCTCAATCACACCGGCGCGCACAAGATCAACAACGTGCTCGGGCAGATCCTTCTTGCCCGGCGCATGGGCAAGAAACGGATCATCGCCGAGACGGGGGCTGGACAGCACGGGGTGGCCACGGCAACCGTCTGTGCGCGGTTCGGGCTGGAGTGCGTCGTGTTCATGGGTGCGACGGATGTGGAGCGTCAGAAGCCCAACGTCTTCCGCATGCGCTTGCTGGGTGCGAAGGTCGTGCCGGTCACTTCTGGTCGCGCGACGCTCAAGGATGCCATGAACGAGGCGCTCCGCGACTGGGTCACGAACGTCTCTGAGACGTTCTATTGCATCGGAACCGTGGCGGGTCCGCACCCCTATCCGGCCATGGTCCGTGATTTCCAGTCGATCATCGGACGCGAGACCCGCGAGCAAATGCAGGAACGCGAGGGCCGATTGCCCGACAGCCTCGTTGCCTGCATCGGGGGCGGCTCGAACGCCATGGGTCTCTTCCATCCGTTCCTCGATGATCCGGACGTGCGCATCATTGGGGTTGAGGCCGGCGGACACGGCGTGGATGACCGCATGGAACACGCAGCCTCGCTCACGGGCGGGCGACCAGGTGTGCTGCACGGCAATCGAACTTATCTGCTGCAGGACGAGGACGGGCAGATCCTCGAGGGGCATTCGATCTCCGCGGGACTCGACTATCCTGGCATCGGGCCGGAGCATGCCTGGCTCCACGACATGAAGCGCGTTGAGTACGTCTCGGTGACCGATGCCGAAGCGCTCGAAGCCTTCCAACTCTGCTGCACGACGGAGGGGATCATTCCAGCGCTTGAGCCCTCTCATGCGCTTGCCCATGTCGCAAAGATCGCCGGCGCATTGCCCGCGGATCATCTGCTGGTGATGAACATGTGCGGGCGGGGGGACAAAGATATCTTCACAGTGGCGGAGGCGCTGGGTCAGAAAATTTGAACACCCAGGCCGCAATGCATCTGAAACCTGCCCGAATTCTGCTGCATTCATGTTCGATGGTCTGACCTAAGGTAAATGAGTGACTGTGAACGCGTGAGAATTGGTAATGTCTGAGAGCAAGAGCAGCGATATCGAGACCATCATGGCTATCGCGATCCGTCGCCAGCGTCGGGCGAAATGGGCGAAGCTGATCGAGGCTATTGAGCGCTCGGCTAAACCCTCCGCCGCAGGGCGGTCGAGGGAAACTTCAGCAGCCTGATCCACTGCCTAGAAACAGGTCAGCCCTTTGCATTGGGGACTCGACGCGCCTGTAGCATAGGCGTATAGCGCGTCCTTCTGCCGCTTGGTGGAGAGTAATGCAATGACCCGGCGGGTTACCCCCCGGGCAATGAAAGGGCCAATGGCCAATGACCTTCTCTGTAGGCGACCTCGTTATCCTGAAATCCGGCTCGATGCGCATGTGCGTCGAAGCTGTGTCCGAGGACGGTGTGTCCACTGTTTGGTGCAATGACGGGGTGATCGGGCGCGACACCTTTGATCCCGCCCTTCTCAACAAAGCCGAAGAGCGCAATCAGAACCGCGGTTACGGTGGGCATGATCGTGGCGACCGTGATGACCGGGGTCATGGCGGCGGCCACCGTGGCGGCTTCCGGGGCGGCGACCGCGACAACCGGGGCCATGGCGGCCACCGCGACCATCGGGATAACGGCGGCGGCTACCGCGGCGGAGACCGTGACGACCGTGGCCAAGGCGGCCATCGCGGCCGCGACCGGGACTATGATGATCGTCCCCCGCGCAAGCAGGGCTGGGACGGCAAGCCCCGGGAGAAGAAGTACTTCCGCAAGGACGGTTGATCAGACGAGCGCTGGCACACTTGGCTCGCATGCTGCGGGCTGGGTGTGCGGCGCATTGCCCGGACCGAAGGCGCGCAGTATACGCCCTGGGCAACGGGAGCGCGCCCTCGCAAGGCCCTCCACTTTTGTGCCGTAGGGAGGGGACATGTCGCGACTAGAGACACGGTTGGCTGAACGAGCAGGCGAGGGACGCGCGGCCTTCGTTTCCTTCGTGATGGCTGGGGACCCGGACCTTCCCACCTCGGAGGCGCTGCTTGCAGGGCTCCCGGATGCAGGTGTCGACATCATCGAGATCGGGATGCCCTTTACCGACCCGATGGCCGATGGGCCGGCGATCCAGCTCGCCGGTCAGCGCGCTCTTGCCGCGGGTCAGTCGTTGGCCGGGACGCTCGACATGGTTGCCCGGTTCCGGGAGGCCGATCAGAGCACACCGATCATCCTGATGGGCTACTACAACCCGGTCTATGCCATGGGCGTTGAGCATTTTCTGGCCAAAGCGCAGACGGCCGGTGTTGATGGCCTGATCGTGGTTGATCTGCCGCCCGAGGAGGATGGCGAGTTGTGCCTTCCGGCCCGTGCCAAAGGGATCGATTTCATTCGGTTGGCGACGCCCACGACCGACGACGCGCGGCTCCCTGCAGTGCTCGCGAACACCTCGGGCTTCGTCTACTACGTCGCCATCACCGGGATCACTGGGGCTGGGTCGTCTTCGGCGGAACAGGTCGCACCCGAGGTGAAGCGCATCAAGGCCGCCTCGGGCTTGCCGGTCTGCGTTGGCTTCGGGGTCAAGACACCGACAGATGCCGCAGATATGGCCCGCGTGGCCGACGGCGTGGTGGTGGGGTCCGCAATCGTGGAGCGGATCGGGCGCGGTGAACCCGTGGCTGAAGTCTTGGGCTTTGTTCGCTCGCTGGCCGAGGCGGCCCACGGAGGGCGCGATGGCTGATCACCGGCTGACGACCGAAGCGGAACTCGACGCGCACTACGGACCGATAAACCCCACGTCTCTGGTCAAAGAGCTCGATCACATCTCAGACGACTACCGAGCCTTTATCGAGGCAGCGCCCTTCGTCGTGCTCGCGACAGCCGGGCCGGAAGGGCTCGACACCTCTCCGCGCGGAGACCCCGCACCGGTTGCCCATGTGCTGGATCGCCAGACGCTCGCGCTCCCGGACCGGCGTGGCAACAACCGGATCGACAGCCTGCGCAACATCGTGCGCGATCCGCGGGTGGCGCTGATCTTCCTGATCCCCGGCATCGGTGAGACCATGCGCGTGAACGGGCGGGCTGAGATCTCGACTGATCCCGACCTGTTGGCGCGCTATACGATGCAAGGCAAGGAGCCGCGTTCCGTGATCCTCGTGACCGCAGAGCGTGTTTATTTCCAGTGCCAGAAGGCGCTGAAGCGTTCAGGGTTGTGGGAGTCGGATGCCCAAGTCCCTCGCACGGCGCTGCCCTCGACGGGCACCATGCTCCAGCGCATGCACTCAGAGAGCTTCGACGGCGCCGCCTACGACGCCGAGTACCCCGAGCGGATGAAACGCACGATCTACTAGAGCAGATTCCGCCTGTTCAGGTTCATAGCCTGCGGCGGAGAAGTAGTTCGCGCACTCTTTCGGGGTGAACGTCTCGATTGCGCTCGCGACCGCCGCCCAGAGGCCATCGCGGGTGCGCTCGGCGGCCTTCCGGAGCAGCGCTTTCAGCTTTGAGAAGGCGTTCTCGATCGGGTTGAAGTCAGGCGCGTAGGGCGGCAGGAACAGCAACTCCGCATGGCCCTCCCCCCTGAAACGGATGCACCTGTAATGTCGGCCGAGCCGACGAGGAGGTTCCATGCCGAGAAAGAAGCACGAGCCTGAGGAGCTGAGCCATGTCTCGCCCTTGGTCTGAGCGACAATGGCGGAGGGCCAAGCTGCGGGAGCTGGACATTGCCGTGGCGCAGGGCGCGCCGCTGGCCGAGGCGATCCGCGGGATCGGGGTCAGCGAGGTCACGTATCTCCGCTGGCGCAGGTCGCGAAGCGGCGCGCGCGCAGCGTGGTATGGCGGGCTGAAGCTCGACCAGGTGAAACGGCTGAAGGAACTCGAGCAGGAGAACACCCGGCTCAGAAAGGCGGTCTCCGATCTGACGCTCGACAAGCTCATCCTTCAGGAGAGCTTGCGGGGGTGAAGGCCGTCTCGGAGACGGTCCGGTGGACGGTTTCAGGCCGGAACCGGCGGAGCCGTGATCAGCCCCGACCGCCGGCGCGAGAAAGTCCGGGACGTCTGCGCCGAACTCGGCGTCTCCGAGCGCCGCGCTTGGCCTGGGCCCTAGGCCAGCCGCGATCGACCCAGCGTTGAGTGCTGCGAACGGCCGAGGATGAGGAGCGGCTCACCGCCGAGATCGTCGCGCTGGCGATGACCTACGGGCGCTACGGCTATCCATTGGCCGGCACGCGTTTGCTGGCAAACGCCGTAAGGCGGCGCATTACCGCTCTTCTGCGTGAGGCGGGCAGCGTGTGAACGCCAAGCGGGTCGAGCGGTGAGCCCTGGCGCGTCCTTGGTCCGAGCGAAAGTGGCGAATGGCGGCGGGCGGGGCTGAAGGTGCCCGAGACATCGCAGAGCGATGGGCGCGCAGCGTCACCGAAGAGAGGCCGGCTCTGGCTCAATGACGGGTCCTGCATTCGGCTCCGGCCGGAGCGGGCACATCATGTATGGGCCTATGCGTCGCCTGACAGGCGATTGCGCAGCAATTCGCCGAGAAGGACTTCGTCGAGCACCGCACCCATGACGGCCGGAAGTTCTGAATGCTCGTCCGCCATGGGCCTCGAACCGATGGCGGCCATCATGGTGGACCGTCGACGCGTTCACCCGCGAAGCCCTGGCCATTGTGGTGAAGCGCCGGCTCAACTCTTCGGATGTGCTCGAGGTCCTCGCCGAGCTGATGCTGGCGCGGGGCACGCCGTCGCACATCCGCTCCGACAACGGGCCTCACACTCCGTGCGCATCGCTGCGCGATGTCATCGAGCCTGGGAGCCCGTGGGAGAACCACGCTCCGCGCGCGACCTTCGGGCGATGTCGAGAGCTTCAACTCGAAGCTCTGAGATGAGCTGCTCGACGGGGAGATCTTCTACTCGCTCAAGGACGCAGCCCCTCGGGCAAAGGGTCCACTGGATCGTTTCCTGATCCTCGGGTCCCTGATCGAGGCGTGGCGGCGCCAGTACAACCCCGTTCGGCCCCACTCGGCACTCGGATGGCAGCCGCCAGCACCCAAAGTCAGCATCATCCCGGCAGCCGTCTGACCGCACCCGGGCGCATCAATCGCGATGGCAACCAAGGCCACCCTGCACTAACAGTCAACTCCGTGATCGGGGGCTGGCCACGGACCGTACTCGGCAGAACGTCAATAATGCTCTGGGGACCAGAATTCCATGTCTTTTGTCAACAGAAGACCAGAAAGGGGTGTGCACCGGTCACCGCTGCGACCGGTGTTCCGCTGCCGTCTGTCTTCGCGGATTGGGAAGGGAGCGAGGGGTGTCGTTGCGACGGTGGATCAGACTTCCATACGCGGGTCGAGGACCGCATTTCCACGTTTCGTCACGGGGCTTGCTCCGACTAAGCACGGGCATCGGCAGGGCCTGCCCAATGGGCTGCAGCGAGTATTCCCCAAACCATGCCCCACGCTCCCGACCCAATCCCTCAAGCAGCGTGAGTTTGCCGCTTGAGTTCCTGGCCGACCGCCCAGACAAAACCGGCGAGTTCGCGCGCGATCGCCGTCACGACGACCACGGACTTCTTTCCGCCGGCCAACAGGCGTGCGAACCGCCTGCAAAGCCTTTCCTGCGCTTTCCAGGCCAGATCCCGGATCCGCTTTGGCTGGGCGATCAGAGCGTCGGATTTGTGCTGTGTCAACCGCGCCGGATAGCGATAGGACCAGGCCGCTTCGATCAGCATCCGGCGGGCTTCACGGTTCCCCGTCTTGGTGATCCTGCCGCGCCGGACCATCCCGCCACTCGAACGTTCGGATGGTGTCAGGCCCAGATAGGCCATAAGCTGGCGGGGCGTCTCGAAGCGGGTGAGATCGCCGACGCTGGCGACGAATGTCACCGCGGAGATAAGGTCGAGGCCGCGCACACAACGCAGGGCCTCGACCGTCGGGCCGAGAGACCAGGCCGGAAGCAACTCCCTGATCCGCTGGACCAGGGATTTGCAGCGTTCATCCGCCGTCCAGACCGCCTCGACATAATCCTGGAACACAATACGATGCGCGGCTTCGTCGAAAGCCTGGCGCGAGAGCCAGTGTCGATGCCGCAGCGTCCAGTACTTCCTGCCGCTTTCGTAGATACGACCGTGACGAAGCAGGAACGCAAGCAGCTGCTGCTTCGCCGTGACGAGTTGGATCTTGGCATCCCAGCGCGCCCTGACCAGATCCCGCATCGCTTCATGCGTCTGGTCCGGGACCCAGACCGCGGTCAGATCGCCCGCGCGATGCAGGACGGCCAGGCGCTGCGCATCCCGGCGGTCGGTCTTGACCCTGTCACCCGGTGCGCGCGGGATGCGGCTTGGCGCCACGACGCTGCAGCCATGCCCCGCCGCCCGGAGAAGCCGATAGACACCGTACCCGCACGGCCCCGCTTCATAGCAGAACTCGAGGTGCATGCCGTTCTTGGCAAGCTGCATCGCCATCTTGCCAATTGCCTCAGCTGTATTGTCGATGTTCCCGATGAATCGGATCGGCCCGTCGCGCCCATCCTCGGCAACCGCCACGGAAACACTGCATTTGTGAACATCCAGGCCGATAAACAGCGTCTTGGACATCTGATCCTCCTCTCGATCTGATCACCGAAGCGATCCTGCCCGGCGAACCGAACCGACGCACGGTGGAGAAAAAGACATGAGGACTAAGCAGCACCAGCCCGGGCTGTGTCATGGGCGTAGTCCCAATAGAGCGCCCGGGCGCGCGCCGCGATCGGGCCCGGGGACAACTCGCGGTCTTCATAACGCGTTACGGGCATCACCTTCAGCGCGTTGCCAGAGGTGAAAATCTCGTCTGCCGTACCAAGATCCTCGAGCGTCAGCGTCGTCTCGTGCACCGACACACCGGCATGGCGGAGCAAGCCGATCACGCGTTGCCGTGTGATCCCGTTCAGGAAACACCCGGTCGGCATCGGTGTGAACACCTCGCCGCCACGGGCGAGGAAAATGTTGGATGTCGCCGTCTCGGCCAGGTTCCCCAGCATGTCGAGGACCACCGCGTTGTCAAAGCCGCGGGAGCGGGCCTCACGCAGCATCCGTGCGTTGTTCGGATAGAGACAGCCCGCCTTCACATCCGTCGGCATGCACTCGATGGTCGGCCGGCGGTAGCGCGTGGTCGTGAGCGAAATGCCGCCCGGACCGGTGCGCATCGGCATCGCTTCGATACAGACCGCGACCATGGTGCTCTCGGGTTCGGGCACGATCATCATATGCCCGCAGGTTTTCGCCCAGAGCATGGGCCGGATGTAGAGCCCGGTGCCCGCCGGAAACGCCGCCACCCCTTCGAGCGCGATATCGGTCAGTTCTCCATCCGAGAGCGGTGGGGCCAGTCCCATGCGCCGAGCGGACTCGTTGGCCCGAGCGCAGTGCAGGTCGAGATCGGGCGTCACGCCGTCAAAGGCCCGGGCACCATCGAAGACCATCGAACCGAGCCAACTGCCGTGATCTGCTGCCCCGAGGATCGGCACATTGCCGAGGTTCCAGCGTCCCTCGACCCAGGTCATGATTTTGGCGGCGTTTTCCATGGGCGGTCATCCCGATCTGGCGCGTTTTGCAATCCCACCAGTGTGCGCGAAGGCAGGGCGCGGCTCAAGCGCTTGCGCAACAGTCTCCCTGGCCTAGTGTGGATCGCGCAGTCATGGAGGATCGTGAGATGAAGGTAACGGCCGCAGCCGCGACGCCCACCCGTTATGGGCCTGCTGAGTATTTCACTGGGGCGGTGACGCAGGACCCGATCGGCACGACCCCAGTGGACCATCCGGTGACCGCGCTGAAAGTGCACTTCCCGCCAAGTGCCCGCACGCACTGGCATACGCATCCACAGGGCCAGACATTGCACGTGCTTTCGGGTCTCGGCCTTGTGCAGAAGGAGGGACAGACCTGTTACCTCATCGGGCCGGGAGACACGGTTTGGATCGCACCGAATGAGCGGCACTGGCACGGCGCGCGGCCCGGGCATCAGATGGTGCATCTGGCCTTCCAGCACGTGGTTGACGGCAGCGGGGTGTCCTGGGCCGAGGCTGTGAGCGACGAGGACTATGCCATCGCTGCGGAGACCGCTCAGCGGCCCTGACATTCGGTTAGCGTTGGCCGATTGCGCCAAGCCCGCCTGAACGCTATCTAGCGGGCTTAGGCATCAAAGGCTGGTGGCGATGAACTGGATCACCGAATTCGTTCCCCCGAAGATCAAATCCTTCTTCCAGCGCCGGGAGATGCCGGAGAACCTTTGGGCGAAGTGCGACAACTGCGGTCAGATGATCTTTCACCGCGAGCTGTCGGACAATCTGCATGTCTGCCCGAGTTGCAACTATCACATGCCGATCGCGCCGCGCGCCCGGTTCACAGCCTTTTTCGACGGTGGGATCTGGTCACCGGTCGCCGTGCCTGAGCCCGTCGCGGATCCGCTCGGCTTCCGCGATGAGAAGCGCTACACCGACCGGATGCGCGAGGCGCGCCGCAAGACCTCCGAGAACGAGGCGATGTTGGTCGGCACAGGCACGCTCTTCGGAATGGAGACGGTCGCGGCCGCGCAGGACTTCTCCTTCATGGGCGGCTCGATGGGGCTCTATGTCGGCAATGCGATGCTGGCCGCTGCCCGCACGGCCGTTGAGCGCCGCGCACCGCTTGTCACCTTCACCGCGGCTGGAGGCGCGCGTATGCAGGAGGGCATCCTCAGCCTGATGCAGATGCCACGGACCACGATTGCGGTCGAGATGCTTCGGGATGCGGGACTGCCTTATGTCGTCGTGCTTACCCACCCGACGACGGGCGGTGTCACGGCCTCCTTCGCGATGTTGGGCGATGTGCATTTGGCCGAGCCCGATGCGCTCATCTGTTTTGCCGGGCCCAGGGTGATCGAGCAGACCATCCGCGAAACCTTGCCAGAGGGCTTCCAGCGGTCCGAGTACCTGCTCGACCACGGCATGATCGACCGCGTGGTGAACCGGGGCAAGCTGCGCGAGGAGATCGGCCAGATCCTTCACATGTTGATGGGTTTGCCGCCGATGGTGCGCGGTGAGATTGCCGCACAGCCGGAGCCCTCCGTCGATGCAGGCGCGCCTGAGGTACCGCCGCCTGGAGACGGCTGATGGTCCCCGCCCCGAGCGATACGATCCTCGAGCGCCTTCTGCATCTCCATCCCAAGATCATCGACCTCACCCTCGATCGGGTCTGGCGTTTGCTGGCAGCGATGGACCACCCGGAGAAGCGGTTGGCGCCGGTGATCCATGTGGCGGGGACCAACGGCAAAGGCTCGACCGTTGCCATGCTTCGCGCGGGGCTGGAGGCGGCGGGTGGACGTGTTCAGGCCTACACCTCGCCCCATCTCGCGCGGTTCCACGAACGGATCCGGCTGACCGGCGGGCTGATTGCCGAGCCGGCCTTGGCGGCGTTGTTGGAGGATTGCGAGGAGGCCAATGGCGGCACGCCGATCACCTTCTTCGAGATCACCACGGTGGCTGCGTTCGAGGCGTTTTCCCGGGAACCCGCGGACTGGGTGTTGCTGGAGGTCGGGCTCGGAGGACGCCTCGATGCCACCAACGTCATTGACCAGCCTGCGCTCACCGCAATCACGCCCATCGACTACGATCACCAGCAGTATCTCGGCGAGACGATTCCGGAGATCGCTGGGGAGAAAGCAGGCATCCTTAAGCCCGGCGTGACTTGCGTCGTTGGACGGCAGCGGGATGCAGCCCTCGATGTGATCCGTGACCGCGCCGATGCGGTTGGCGCTCCCCTCCGAATCTACGGTCAGGACTGGATGGTCCGCCGGGAACGCGGTCGCCTGGTGTTCGAGGATGACACCGGTCTTCTCGATCTCCCGCTGCCCCGCCTTGCCGGCGCGCATCAGGTGGAGAACGCTGGGATAGCGATTGCGGCTTTGCGGGCCCTTGGGATCGAGGCTGAGGCAGTTGCTGAGGCCGCACTCACCCGGGCGGAATGGCCAGCGAGGATGCAGCGTCTCACGGAAGGGCCGCTTGTCGCGCTGTTGCCTCAGGAGGCCGAGCTTTGGCTCGACGGCGGGCACAACCCCTCTGCCGGGCGGGCGATCGCCGCCTTGCTCTCAGAGATGGAGCGGACAGCGCCGGTTCCGGTTCTACTCCTCTTGGGGCTCTTAGAGACCAAGGATCCGGCCGGTTATCTGACGCCCTTGGCCGGCCACGTGGAGAAGGCCGCGACGGTCACCATTCCCGACACTCAGGCAAGCCTGTCTGCCGCGGCGCTCGCGGAGGCCGCCAATGCCGTCGGGATCAGCGCCGAACCTTCGGAGTCGATCGAAGCGGCGCTCGGCGAACTCATCTCATCACAAGACACACCGTTCCGGGTGCTCATCTGCGGCTCGCTCTATCTGGCGGGAGAAGTGCTTAAGCGCCACGCTTGAGTGGCGCGCGCAGCAAGCCCGCCCTCGCGAAAAGGGCGGGCGGGAAGACGCGCCTCAAAGCGCGCCTTCGATCCAGGATGAAATGCCGGACTTGCTGTCGGCGCCAACCTTGCGGTCGACCAGCTCGCCACCCTTGAAGATCAGCAGCGTCGGGATGCCGCGTACGCCGTATTTTGACGGTGCATTCGGGCTGTCGTCGATGTTCACCTTTGCGATGCGCACGCGCTCGCCCATTTCCTCGGCGATCTCTTCGAGGGCCGGGCCAATCTGCTTACAGGGACCGCACCATTCGGCCCAGAAATCCACCACAACGGGGGTCTGTGACCCGAGGACATCGGTGTCGAACGTCTCATCGGTGACTGCCATGGTTGTCATAGCGATAACCCTCCTATCAAGTCGGCGACCGGGCGGTCCGGTGCGCCGCGGCCCTCCAACCTAGGGTTGGCCCGAGGTGGAATCAAGCGGGCCGGCCTGTGCCGCTTTGGCGAGTGCGCCGCCGATCAGCGCGGCGGGCAGGGACATCAGCGAAGGCGTCGCCGTCCAGAGCAGAGAGGCCTCTATGCGACGCTTTGGGAAATGCTGGGAGAGAGCGGCAGCATAGGCACCCATCTGCGCGAGATAGCCAGGCGCCACATCCTCCGGGCGCTCCGGCGGGACCGGGTCGGTCTTGAAATCGACGATCAGAAGTTGCTCTGCGTCGATGACCAGCCGGTCGATACGCCCGACTATGGGACGCCGAGCGATCTCGGGCAGGGTGAGGGCGAGCCCCACTTCGGCGAGCGATCCGGGACCAAAGATGCGCGCGGCAAAAGGAGCGGCGAGCACGCTGTCCGCTTCGGCCAATGCGGCAGCGCGCCCGGCGGCATCCAAGCCGGGTTCGGTTGCGAGCAGCCGCTCGGCGGCATCCGGGCGTTGCTCGACCGGCAGATCGCCGAGCCGCTCAAGCAGAAGATGCACGGCCCGGCCATGGGCCAACGCAGTTGCACGATCCCTGCCCGAGGGGTCGATTTTCGCAGGGGGTACAGGGAGCAGAGAGGAGGGCGCACGCAGGGGCTGTCGGGCTTCGGCAGGGGCGGGCGCGATCCATTCCGGCATGGGAAGGTCTTTCGCTTGTACCGGAGGCTCCTGATGCAGGATCGGGTCTTCGGGTCCCTCGTCCTCAAGCCGCAGAAGGGCGCCATCGAGGCCTTTCGGAGAGGGCCTCTCCGCTGCCTCCAATCGCAGAGCGGCGGCCGAAAGCTGGCCATACCAGTCCGTGCCATCTTTGGCCGCGTTTCCCGCACCGCAGAGGATCAACCAATCCTCCGCCCGCGTGAGGGCAACATAGAGCAGGCGTTGTCCCTCGGCCCTTTCCCGTGCTTTGGCTGCATCCCGCGCTGTGGCGGTGCGCCGATCGTCGCCCGCTGTCGGCGGCATCCAGAGCATGACACGGGGCCCTTCGCCCTCGCCCTCTGTACGGGCCGGTAGGATCGGGGCCGATTTGCCGCCGCGCGGTCGGATCGTGTCGGGCAGGATCACCACAGGTGCTTCCAACCCTTTCGCGCCGTGGACCGTCATCACCCGCACGGCATCGGTGGCGCTCTCCATCTCCCGCTTAACGGCGACCTCAGCGGTCTCGATCCAGGTGATGAAGCCCGCCAGCGTCGGGATCTCGCGGTTCTCATAGGTGAGGGCTTGTTCCAGCAACTCGTCGATCAGGTCCTCAGCCTCAGGACCGAGCCGTGCAACAAGGCGCTGGCGTCCATTATGGCGGATCAAGACCCGCTCCAGGAACTCATACGGCCGGAGATAATCGGCGCGGGCGGCCATATCCGCGATCATCGCGGCGTCCTCGGTGTGCTCTGAGGTCTGCAGTGCCTCGATCAGCCAGCCGGGCCGGTTATGGGCCAGGCGGAACAGCGCATCCTCGTCGACCCCACAGAGCGGTGAGCGCAAGACCGCGGCAAGCGAGAGATCGTCTGAGGGCAGGGTGGCGACTTTCATCAGGGCGAGCAGGTCCTTAACCACCAGCCCTTCGGCGAGCTTGAGCCGGTCCGCGCCGGCCACCGGAACGCCATGCTGCTTGAGGGACCGGATCAGCTCCGCGGCGAGCGCATCGCGCGTGCGCACGAGCACCAGGATGTCGCCGGCGCGCACAAGGCGGAGAGGGCGTCCCTCCCGCGCAGGCAGATGCTCCTCTGCGATCATTCTCGCGATCTCGGCTGCCAGGATCCTGGCCAGACGCGGCTTGGCCTTCAGCGGCGGCTGAGCGGCCACCGGCTCCCACCAATTTGGCATCGGAGCGCCAGGTTCATCCGGCACACAGGGCCAGACATCGACCCTTGACCCGTCTCGCGCACGGCTGGCCCGGTGTTCGATCGGATCGCCCGAGGGATTGAGCGCCGAGGGGTTATTGGCGAAGACCGCATCGACGAATCGCAAGACCCCCGGCGCCGAGCGGAAGGAGGTGACGAGCGACGGACGCGTCAGGCCCGTTCCCACCGCCTCGAGCCGGCGCGCGAAGCGTTGCCGCATCTCGCCGAACATCTCCGGGTCGGCCCCTTGAAACGAGTAGATCGACTGTTTCTCATCGCCCACGACGAACAGGGTCCGGCGGGGACGGTCCGCAGGCCGGCTGCTGGCACCCGCGTGGAACTCGGCAGCGATGGCCTCGATCAGGCGCCACTGCGCTGGCGCAGTGTCCTGGGCCTCGTCGACCAGGATATGTTCGATCCGCCCGTCGAGGCGATAGAGCACCCAAGGGCCGATGCCGGGATCGGTGAGCAGCGCCTCGGTCCTTTCGATCAGATCGTCGAAATCCAGGAGCGCGCGGGCGTCTTTGGCCTTGCGGTACCGCGACAGCAACCCGGTTGCAAAGCGATAGAGGTCCTGGCTACGCCTCGCGTTCCGAGTGGCATGCCGGGCTTCGCGCGTTTTGACCGCCCAATCGATCATCCGGTCGGTCAACTCACCGGCCTCGGGGACACGCTCAAGGACAGACGTGGCGGGAAAGCCTCTCCGTCTGCGCGGGGCGCCGTCGGTGGTCAGGAAAACCGAGAGCAGCTGCGCTATGCTCGATGTCGGGTCATGGGCCAAACTCGCGTGTGCTTTTGCCAGACCGTCAGCCGCGGCCAGGTTCTGGCCACGTTCCGTCATGGCTGCGGCCAACCGTGAGAGCGCCTCCCAATCGCCGTGTGAGAGTGCTGCGAGCGCTTCTTCGTCGGGGTCATTCTCCGCGGAACCAGGCAACAGATCGATTGCTGCTGCGCTCTCGGGTGTGAAGGCCGATCGTCCTGCCAGGATGGCCCCAATCAGTGCTTCGAAGGTCTCGTCATTGACATGCTGTGCCGCTGCGTCGAAAGCCATGTCCTGGCCAGCATCCGCCGCGGTTGCCATATCCATCCGAACCTGACGCAGCAGAAGGGCTTGCGACCGCTCCTCAAGCACCGTGAACCTTGGAGAAAGACCCGCCTCCAACGGGAAACGGCGGAGCAGCGTCTCGCAGAAGGCATGGATTGTCTGGATCTTGAGCCCGCCCGGTGTTTCAAGCGCTCTGGCAAAGAGGCGTCGCGCACGGGCGAGCCGATCGGGGTCGAGCTCGGCCGCGCGCCCTGTGAGGGCGCTCAGCGCTTCGGCCAGTGGCGCGTCCTCGGCCATCGCCCAGTCGCCGAGCAGCCCGAACAGCCGCCGCTGCATCTCCACCGCCGCCGCCTTGGTATAGGTCAGGCACAGGATCGCTTCGGGTTGCGCGCCGTCGAGCAGCAGTCTCGCCACCCGCTCGGTGAGCACGCGGGTCTTGCCGGAGCCGGCATTTGCTCCGACCCATGCAGAGGACGCCGGGTTCGCGGCGTCCGCCTGTTCAGGGGTGGGGCCGCGCGGGCTCATGCCTGCTCCTCCCATTCGGCACGCCGGGAGAGATGATCGTAATCCCCGTCATAGCTTAAGAAGGCCGGGCGGCCGCGGGCGACATAGAGGCCATCGGTTGCGAAATGGCCAAGCAGGAGGCCAAGCCGGTCAAGCAGCGTCCCCGGGTCTTCGAGCAAAGTCTCGGGGACGCGTCGCTCGACCCCGCCCTCCCCTGTTTTCCCCGTGAGGCCGAGATAGGCGGCATCATGGACCGGGCGCGCCCCGGCTTCCGCGAACCCACCGCGGGTCAGGATCGCCGCTTCGATTGGGATCTGGAGTTGCTTCCCCTCCTTCAGCGCCGCAGCGGTTGGGGGAGAGCCGCTCTTGTAGTCGAACACCGCGGCGCTCCCGTCCTGTCTCAGATCGATGCGGTCCGCCCGCGCGGTAACCGTGATTGGCCCGGCTGCGGTTGTTAGGACAAGCTCACCGTCCGTCTCTGTGAGGACACGCCCGGCGTGCAGCCGCCGCTTGATCTCTCCCTCGACAAACCAGTCCGCGAAACGGGCAATGCGGGCCTGCCAAAGGCGGCGAAGATCGGGCCAGGGCACGCGCTCCATCAGCACCGCCGCTGCGGTCTGATCGAGCAGTTGGAGTGCGGCTTCCCTGTCTGCAAACCCATGCTTGGTTGCGGCGACGAACTGGTGCAGCACATCGTGCAGCGCCTCGCCCCGCTCCGCGGCATCCGGTGGACGGCCCAGTGGATCGATGGGGCGCAGTCCGAGGATCCGGCGCGCATACACGGCATAGGGATCGGAGATGAGGCGCGCGACGTCGCTGAGGGAGACGGATGTCGGCCGATGCTCGGGACGGGGGTTCGGCTTTGGCCTCGGTGCCCGGGGGACTGGATGTTCGGGACGCGACATCCGCCGGGAAAGCGTCAGCAGCCGGTCTCCACGGTCCCTGATCGTGCCGAGGGCGTCCCCCTCCGGCAGGCCCGCCATCAGGCCTGTGAGCCGACTGAGCCATCGCGACGGAACGGCCGGAGTGCCGTCTCGCCGGGCCGACCGGCTGAGGATCACGCGGGGGCGCTGGGCCGCTTGGGTGAAGTCATGGGCCGACAGACCGATCCGTGCCTCGGGCGGGCTGAGACCGAGCACGGATCGATGCGCTCGGGACAGCCAGGGCTCCGCGCCCGGCAGGGCTGGCCAGATGCCGTCCGTTAACCCTCCGAGGATCATCACATCCGCGGGGTGGGTGCGCGCCTCCCTCGGGCCAAGGATCGCAACCCTCGGATGGGGGGCGATGGGATCGGGGCGGAGGGACACCTGTGAGAGAACATGCGACAAGAGCGTGGGGTACGCATGCACGGCGCCGTCGCCATGGGCGTCCGCCGCTTGCGCCAGGGCGTCGAGGCAACTGCGGGCCGCCGCCCCGCTCTCTGCCTCCCATACAGCCGGTGTGCCGTGTTCATCGGAGGAGAGCCTGTCTGCCGCCTGCCGGTGCGCCGCCAGCACCGCTGATAGATCGGACCCTTGTGTCAACGCATACGCCAATGGCGAGAGGGCCGCTTCGATGCCTGCCGACCACGCGCGGTCAGCCTGCCGTCGGACGATCTGCTCCTCCCCTGCATACGGTGCGAGTGGCCGCCATGGCGGTAGCTTGCCCGGTTCGCACACGGCCGGACCTTGCCGCAGCACGGTGCGGTCGTAACGCCGAGCATGGGACAGATGCGTGCTACGCGGCATCCCCGCGCGGGTGAGCGGGTGCTGCAGGAGCCCGGCCAGGGCCACAGATCCAGCGCCAGAGGCCACATCTATCAGCAAACGGAGGTACACACCTGGCGGCGCATCGCGAAGCGGACGTCCAAGGCTGTCATCGGGTGTGATGTCGAACCGGGCGAGCTCTGCGATTGTTCGGCGGGCGAGGCTCGCATCGGGTGTGACGAGAGCGATCGTGGCCACCGGGTCTTCCAGCGCCTCTCGGACGGCAAGGGCGATGGCTGCGGCTTCCTCGCGCGGATGGGCCGCTTCGATCAGGGTCACGCCTTCGGTCGCTGCGGTGGCCTCCCTTGCAAGCGCGGGCGCGGCCTTCAGCCAGGCATCGGTGACGGGCGCGGGGCGCAACGCCTCGGACAGCAGCCGATGGCGTTCGGGGAAGGGCTGCTCCAGCTTCAACCAAGGCGCAACTTCCGACGGGGGTGTAGACAGATCGGCCAAGAGCGCCGCGAAGGGCGTTTGCGGATGCTCGGGCGCCATCCCTTCGGTGATCTGGGTGACCACTGCTTCAGGCAACTCTCGGTCGAAGCCTGGCAGCACGACATACCCGTTTGGCAGGCGAGCAAGCGCTGTCAGCAGCAGCCGGGTGCTGGGGACCGACGCCGTGGAGCCTGCCGCGATCACCGGGGCGCCCGGCGCCGCATCGGACCAGCGTGACACCAGGGCCTCGATCGCCAGCCGTTGGCGAAGGCGCCGATCCGGGGCGCCGGCTTCCTCTTCGGCGCGGATGGCGGGCCACTCACGGCGCACGAGGTCGACGAAGCGCAGCATCTGCTGCCAGTGATGGGCTTGGTCGCCCGCGTCGAGAGAATCCAGGTCATCGGCGCCGATGCCTGCATCATCCAACTCGTCCATCAGCTCGGCCAGGCTGTCCGCGAGAGCCGGCGCGGCTGACGGGTGGCCGTCTTCGGCGGTCAAATAGCGCTCCACCAGCCGGATCAGGCGCAAGCGACGGCGCAGCTCCGGAACCGCTGGCGGCTCGTGGACTGCAAGGGGATCTGCGCCAAGCTCGGTGATCACGGTCACCTGCGGGAGCAGCGCGCTTCCCCCGGCGGTTTCGGCAAGCGCTTCGGTTAGACGCGTGCTTGCTCGGGCGGTATTGGCGATGATCTCGATGCGTGGCACCAGCAGGGGATCGTCGCCGAACCGGGTCCAGAAGCCGCGGGCAAATGCGGTCGCGAACTCCACCCCCGATGGGATCGCATAGAGCCCGCTCACTCCGATGCCTCGGCCAATGTGGCTTCGGCTTCCCTGATCCCGTCCGGAGTGCCGACATCCACCCAAAGCCCCGGGTAGACGGCATGAGCGATCGCTCCCTCCGCAATCAGTCGGTTCCAGATCAGATTGGTGGAGAACGCGCCCGCAGGCGCGCCGTCAAGCGCGTCGAGCCCCAGGAGTTGAACGCCCGTGTAGATCAACGGCGCATGATCGGCATCGCCTCGGCGCTGCAAACCCATGCCATCCGCGAAGAAATCGCCTTGTCGGGTATAGCCTCGGGCGCCGGTGTGTTCGACCATCAGCAGACAAGCCTTCGCGCCGGCTGGCAGGCCCGAGGCGGCAAGCACTGTCAGCGGGTTCGGCCCTGCGAAGACCGCGTCGGAGTTTGCGACGGCCACGACCGGGCCCTGAAGAAGACCGCGCGCTGCCACGAGCCCTCCGCCAGTGTCGAGCAGATCGGGCTCCTCGGAGTAGCGGATTGAGGGCGCGGAACGCGTCGCCAAATGCGCGCGGATCATCTCGCCGTGGTAGTAGAGGTTGACCACGGCCTCCGGGATGCCTGCCTTCGCCACCAGATCGAGGGTGCGGTCGATCAGCGTCTGGCCCGCAACCGAGATGAGTGGCTTCGGCCTGTCGGCCGTGAGTGCGCCCATACGGGTTCCGTAGCCCGCCGCGAGGATCATGGCGGAGCGGGGTGTCGTCATCCGCGGCTCCCGGCTTGGGCGGCCAAGCGGTCTAGTGCTGCGGGTTCGGGCGCCGGCATATGGTGCTGGACCACCGCCTGGACCTCCGAAAGCGACGGGTGTGCAAGGTCCCGCATCAAATGATCCCAAACCCGTGGGATCAGGGCGAGGTAGCGTGGCTTGGCGTCGCGCAGGCAGAGCCGCGCGAAGATCCCGATGATCTTGAGGTTGCGCTGGGCGCCAAGGGCGGCATAGGCGGCGCGAAAGCTGGCGGCATCAAAATCGCGACGCCGGGCAAGATAGCGGGAGATCATGCTCTCGCGCAGCTCTGCCGTGGTGTCCCGCCGGGCATCTTCAAGAAGCGAGACAAGATCATAGGCCGGATGCCCGATCAGCGCGTCCTGGTAATCGAGCAATCCGACCCGTGCGACGCCGTCACGCTGAGGCAGCCAGATCAGGTTCTCGGCATGATAGTCGCGCAGGACCAGGGCGGATCGATCTTCCGAGACCTGAGACAGGGCCGTGGCCATATGAGGCGGGAGCTCGTTCGCGAGGGTCTGGTCCTCGGCATACCATTCGATGGCAAGCCGGCTCTCCCGCGCCAGAACGCCGCTGTCATAGGGTGGGATCTCGGGGGCCGGAGCCACCGTGCTGGCGAGCAGGTCCACTGCCGCCCCGTAAAGCTCCGGTTCGACCGACGGATCACCAGCGCAAACGCGAGCGAAGAGCGTATCCCCGAGGTCTTCGAGCAGCAGCAGGCCTTGGCCACGGTCGGCGGCCAAGATCTCGGGCGCGGAGAGACCCCTGGCGCGCAACACCTCGGTTATCGCGACGAAGGGGCGGACATCTTCACCGCGCTCGACGGGCGCGTCCATGAGGATGGCGGAACGCCCTGCCCGCGAGAGCCGGTGGTAGCGCCTATTGGAGGCGTCACCCGCTATGGGCTCCCAGGTTGCCCCGCCCCACCCAGCGGCTTCGGCGAACGCGTTCATGGCGTTCGCCCGCTCTGGGTCCGATGCGGTCAGCCCCACGGCGCGACTGCGGTCATCACAGCCTCCCAGTCGGAACCGAAAGAGGTCACCTCGGCCCTGCGGGCATCCGCATGCGCTTCGGGAGTAAGGGCAATCTCCAACCGGCGCGCGGGCCATTCCCCAGCGGCGCGTTCGGGCCACTCGACCAGCACGAGGGCGTCCAATGGATCGAACAGCCCCAGTTCGTAGACCTCGCTGGCATCCGAGAGCCGATAGAGATCCGCATGCCAGATCGCAGATCCATTCGGTGGCCCGTAGACATTGACCAAGGTGTAGCTCGGCGAGGGCACATCTGCCTGCGGATCAACAAGGCGGGTCCGGATGATTGCGCGCGCAAGGGCGGACTTCCCCGCGCCAAGCGGGCCGGACAGCAGCACCAGATCATCCTTCGCCAGAGCGCCGGCAAGCGCCCGTCCAAGCGCAGCGGTTTGCGCTTCGTCGGCAAGCTCGAGCATGCGGTGAGTGGTCATGTTGGCGGTATCTGGGCCGGCGGGTTGCATCGCCGTCAGCCATATCGCGGATGTCGGGACGCGGCCAGCCTTCGTCGCAATCCCAAGCGTCAGACCGGATTGTTTGGCGGTTCGCTCGGGTCGATCGGATCCCTGGGGTCCGCTGGGCCGCCCTGGACATGTATCCCGAGATCTGTGTCTTCGCCTCCGTACATGGGCAGCAGCGAGGACGGGTCGGGATAGGCTGCCGTCGGTTCTGGGAAGCGGCAGACGATGCGCGCACGCTCGCCCGTCTCATCAGGGCGCACCGCGACTGTTCCGCCTTCCGCTGCAACCAACCGGCGCACCAGCGAAAGCGTGAGGCTGTTGATCTCGATCCAATCGGTCGGCGCCTGATACGGCGTGCGTGGCGGGAGCGTCTCGACCGTCGCAATCTCGACCGTGCCATCCTCCTCGCGCAGGCCCGTCAGCAAAACCTCTCCTCCTTCAGGGCAGCGATGGATCGCATCGGCGGTCAGGTTGAACACGATTTGGCGGAGCCGAACGGGGGAACAATCGAGCAGGCCGATGGCGCTGCCGAGTTCGACACCAACGGACAGGTTGCCTTCGACGGCGCGCCGCTCCAGGAGGCCGATGGTGGTCTCAAAGACCTCCTCCACCCCAGGGCCGTCCTGTTCACCCTCTAAGGGATCGATCTGCAGCGAGGCGACTTCTGTGACGGCGCTGATGGTGTCGAGAAGCTGTGAGGCCGCTTCCAAGATCCCTCCGACATAGCGCTCTTGCTGCTCGGTCAGTTCCCCAAACCGGGGGGACGACAACAGCTCGCCAAAGCCGAAGATGGTGTTGAGCGGGGTGCGCAGGCGGTGGCTGATCTGATCGAGCACCGCGGAGCGCATCTGCTCGGCGGCCTCCAGTGCTTCGTTGCGGTCACGCAGCGCCGCCGCGATCCGCTCGCTGTCGGTCACATCGGCGAAGAGCGCCATCGTGGAGCCGTCGGGCAAGGGCGCAAACCTAGCCCCGAGCATCTGCCCGGAGCCGAGCGAAATGCGGGCCGTCCAGGCCCGGCGGTTCTCTTCGCCTGTGGCAAACGTCACCATCCGATCCCAGACCTCCACCTCAACCGTGAGCCGGGAACAGAGAGCACAGAGATCCGAGACATGCATGTTCAACGTGACTTGATCGGCGTCCGTGTCCCAGATCCCGTGGAAAGCCTCGTTGACAAACTGCAATGTCCCGTCCGGCGCGAACACGGCAAGTCCCTCCTTGAGGTTCTGCAGTGTCGAGTTGATCAGGTCGTCCATATGGCGGTTGCGCCGCTCGAGCCGCATCCGTTCGGTCGCGTCATCGAAGATCAGCGCAAGGCTGCCATGGGGGTGCGGGCGCGCCAACACACGGATCGACGACCCGTCGGCAAGCGCCCAAAGCTCCTCGTAGTCCACCCGCTCGGTATCGTCGAAAAGCCCGAGGATCTGATCCCGCCAAGCGTGGTAGTCCCGCGTCTCTGGAACGCGGCGGGTGCTGCGGAGCCGGTCGAGGATCTCGCGAAGCGATGGCCGACGGGCGAGCCAGGCGGGATCTTGCTGCCACATCGACACAGCGGCCGGGTTGAAAAGCGCAAGCGTCTGATTGCGATCGAAGATGGCGAGCCCCACGGTCAGATGCGCGAAGGTCTCCGTCATTGTCTGAACGAAGCGGCTGAGGGTGCGCTCGGCAGAGGCGGCGTGGGTCGCATCGACGCCGTATCCGGTCCGGGTGCCGTCTGGGTTCTCGATCTCAAGAACCGAAACCGGGAGAATGGTGGATCCCCGGACCACCTCAAGCCGGTGGCTCTGGACCGCGCGGGCTGGCGCCGTCTCCGGTGGCGCCCGCAAGCTTATAAGGTCGATGAGATCGCCCGCGCTGACGGTGCCCTGCGGAAAGCGGATCGTCCCCTCTGACCAGAGGGTTTCGCCCTCGGCACTGCGCATCCACAAGGCGATGGCACCGGCACCGGTGAGGGTCGACACGCCCTCCGCCATAGGCTGTTTGGGTGCTGGCAATGCTGCCAACGGTGCGGGCAACGGTTCGGCGCGCTCGGTTCCGGCTTCGGCCGCGGCGCTTCTGCGAGCGCATGCCTCACGCAGGAGACTGCCGTCATGGATCTCGATGCATATCCGGCCGCCGCGCGGGTAGACAAAGAGCTCAAGGGGGACGTCCTCGGAAGTCCAGAAGATCTCTCGGTGCGCTTCGCCGGAGTTCTGGACCCGCCGGACGGTGCGCTGCATCGCGTCTGCTTCGGCGCCGAACAGACGCGCGACCGCAGGCAGGCCCTCATGCGCAACCTGCGACCCGAGCCGCTGACGCAGGGCGGCCGACACACAGAGCAGAAGATCTCCGCCGAGGGATACCGGTGGGTCAACGCTCCCTTCGGGAAACGACTGCGCGGAGACGCGCCGCGCACTGGCTACCATGTAGATGGCGGTCAACACGGCGATCGCGGCCCCGGCTGAGGCCCAAAGTGCATAAGTCGACGCTAGCAAGTCTCCCCCAACACCATCTCGCCACGGTTCTTCGGACGCACCACCTTAACACGCTGTGGACAAACCTAAACCATTCGCGGTTAACGATCTGTTAAACATCTCTGGATCATTCCCCCGCCACTTCTGCGGAGCCGAGTGCGGGCCGGTTCCGTCCGAGCGGTCCTCGCACCGCATCCCGCGTGGCCACAAGGCGACCCGGCGGCCAGACCAGCTCGATGATAGCGCCCGGAGGCAATGCGACCTCTGCGGGCAACGTGTTCGCTCCGGCCCGCCGCCGCGAATCAGTGCCATTGGCAAAGGAGACCTGCGCGCCGGTGCGCTCAAGCAATGTGCGGGCGATGAAGAGGCCGAGCCCCATGCCCTCATAGGTTTCGCCCGCGGGCCGTGCCCCATGGGCGCGGGTGGTCACATAAGGCTCGCCCAGCCGGGGCAGGATGTCGGGCCCGAAGCCCTTGCCATCGTCGCCAATCGCAATTCGGACCGCGCCCTGGCGAATGGACATGTCGATCCAAACGGTTTGTTCGGCGAAATCCACCGCGTTCTGGATGAGATTGCGCAGGCCATGGACCAGCTCCGGACTGCGCAACACCTCCGGCTGCTCGGGCCCGCTGCGGTCGACCGGCAATCCGTTGTAGCGGATGACCAACTGCTTGCCGCGGTCGGCATGGGGCGCGGCCGCCTCCTCGATCACTGCGCTGATCGGGGCGTGGCGAACATGCGCGTCATCCCGGCCGGTGCGGGAGAGATCGGCCATGATCTCTCCGCATCGCGCGGCCTGCTCACGGATCAGCCGGGCGTCCTCGGCCAGATCGGGGTCGTCTTTGAGCTCCCGCGCCAGTTCCCCGGCCACCAGCTTGATCGTTGCCAAGGGCGTGCCGAGCTCATGGGCGGTGGCTGCGGCAACGCCGCCGATGGCCGCCAGCCGTTGCTCACGCGAGAGGGCGATCTGGGTGACCGAGAGCGCTTCCGACATGCGAAAGACCTCGACCGTGACGCGCCTGGAGTAGAGCGAGAGGAACACAACGCCGATCGCCAGCCCCGCCGCCAGCCCCTTGCGGAAGAGCGCCGGGACCTCGAGCGGCACGCCGCCCGCCTGATAAAGCGGCAGGTAGAACGAGCCCATCACCGGGATCGCGATCAGTGCGATCAGTCCGAGCGCCAGGGTCGAGCGCAACCGCAAGGCCGTCGCAGAGATCGTCACCGGCGCCAGGATCAGCACGGCGAACGGGTTGTTGAGCCCACCCGTCAGCATCAACAGCACCGTCAGCTGGGTGAGATCGAAGGCGAGAGATGCCCAGGTGCCGGCCTCAGAGAGCCGCTTTTCAGCCGGGTGCACGATGTAGGCGATCAGGTTCACGGTGACGGCTGCCGAGATCACCAGGGCGCACAGCCCGAGCGGCAGTTCGAAGTCGAGTCCCTTGTGCGCCAACAGGACGGCGCCGCTCTGCCCTGTGATCGCTATCCAGCGCAGCACCACGAGCGTGCGCAGGCGCACCCAGTCGCCGCGGGCGCGCGTGTCGAAGAAGCCGGGCGAGGGTCCGAGCTGTGTCATTGGGCGGAGTGTATCGCGGTTTGCGCTCGCGGAAAGATTGCAGATTTGAGGCGATGCGGCATCACGACCCCGTGTGAGGGCTTGTCTTGCCGGCGCAGAGGAACCTTCTAGGCGGTGGAGCCACAGGAGGTCGAGCATGAAGAATCTGGTTTACGCGCTGGCGGCCGGCTCGATGTTGGCAATCGCCGCGGTCGCCGGGTGGCTGCTTCTCTCGCCCGAGGAGGTGCCGCGCTCACCGGCGGCCCTGGCCATAGGCGACACGGAGTTCGGCGGACCGTTCGAACTGACCGCCCACACCGGCTCACGGATGACCGAAACGGATGTCATCGACGGACCGACGCTGATCTATTTCGGCTACACCTTTTGCCCGGATGTCTGCCCAATCGACGCGCAAGTGATGGTGGATGCCGCGATGATGCTCGCCGAACAGGGCCATGAGGTGACCCCGGTCTTCGTCACCGTGGATCCCGCGCGCGATACGCCAGAGGCGCTCGCGGGCTATGCCGAAGCGATGCACCCGGAGATGATCGGGCTCACGGGGACCGAGGAGGAGATCCGTTCGGTCGCCGAGGCCTACAAGGTCTACTATGACCGTGTGGATATGCCGGACAGCGCGGCCGAATATCTGATGAACCACACAGCCTATACCTACTTCATGCGACCGGACGGTGTGGCTGCGGTCTTCCGAAATGGCTTCCCACCAGAAGAGATGGCCGGCGAGGTCGCGCGGATTTTGCAGGGCAGCTAGGAGCGGCGATTTGACATCCGGGCCGCTCTGGAAAATTTTATTGTGGCAATACCTAAGAAAAAAAGGGCGAGTGCCACGCCCGCAGCCTGAGGGACAGTCGGATGAGTGATGCGCTTGCGGAGATCGGCGAAGACAACCGCTTGTTGCTGGTGGACGACGATCAGCCTTTCCGCCAGAGGCTGGCCCGCGCGATGGAGCGGCGTGGGTTCGAGCCGGTGCTCGCGGAGAGCGTGGCCCAAGGGCTCGCCGTCGCGCGCGATGCGCCTCCACCTTATGCGGTGGTGGATCTCCGCCTGGAGGACGGCAACGGTCTGGATGTGGTCGAGGCGCTGCGGGAGCGGCGCCCGGACAGTCGGGTGATCGTGTTGACGGGCTACGGCGCCATCGCGACGGCGGTCGCTGCCGTGAAGATCGGTGCGGTGGACTATCTCGCGAAACCGGCCGATGCCGATGACGTCGAGAAAGCGCTGCGGACCACGGGCGAGCAGAAACCGCCGCCGCCCGAGCATCCGATGTCGGCCGACCGGGTGCGCTGGGAGCATATCCAGCGGGTCTTCGAGCTCTGTGACCGGAATGTGTCCGAGACGGCTCGGCGGCTCAACATGCACCGCCGGACGCTGCAGCGGATCCTGACCAAGCGCAGCCCGCGGTAGGGCTCCGACCTTGCGGCGTCAGCGCGGGCGAGCCGCGCTGACAAGGCTTTTGCTCGGTCCGTCGCCTTCGGCTGGACCGAGCCGCCTGGCGCTCAGCTGGCGCCGACTTTCTCGAAAAGGCTTGCATAGGCGCCATAGCCTTCGGCCTCGAGATCCTCAACGGGCACGAAACGCAGGCTCGCCGAGTTTATGCAGTACCGCATCCCCGTGGTGTCCCGCGGACCGTCCGGGAAGACGTGGCCGAGATGGCTGTCGCCCCCCTTCGAGCGGACCTCGGTCCGGGTCATCAGCCAGCCGCGATCGACTTTCTCGACCACGTTCTCCGGCTCGACGGCGCGGTCGAAGCTCGGCCAGCCGGTGCCGCTGTCGAACTTGTGCACGCTGGCAAAGAGCGGCTCGCCCGAGACCACGTCGACATAGAGCCCGGCGCGCTTCTCGTCCCAATAGGCGTTCTGGAAGGGCCGCTCAGTGCCGTCCTGCTGGGTCACGCGGCGCTGTTCGGGGGTGAGCCGGGCCAACGCCTCGTCGGTTTTCTTGTACTCTGTCATGGCATCCTCCTGACACGGATATGGGGGTGCGGGCGGCGCGTTGCGATCACGACCTCTGGAGCGCGGTGGTCACGTAGTTGACGGAGAGGTCCCGGTGCGAGAGCCGCCAGACCCAGGCGGCGGGATTGAACACGAAGCCCGTGCGGTCGACCGGGTCGAGACCGCCCTTGGACAGCATCTCGCAAAGCTCGTCGGGGGTGATGAATTTCGACCATTCATGGGTGCCCTTCGGCAGCCAGCGCATCACATATTCTGCGCCGATGATCGCCATCATGTAGCTCTTGGGATTGCGGTTGATGGTCGAGGTCAGCATGCACCCACCCGGTGCGACGAGCGAGGCGCAGGTTGCGATATAGGCGGCCGGGTCGGGCACGTGCTCCACGACCTCCATGTTCAGCACCACGTCGAACCGCTCTCCGGCGGCCGCGAGATCTTCGGCGGTCGCGACCCGGTAGTCGATCTCGAGCCCCGACTGTTCCGCATGGATCTTCGCCACAGGGATGTTGCGGGCGGCGGGATCGACGCCCACCACCTCGGCGCCCAACCGCGCCATCGGCTCGCAGAGCAGCCCGCCGCCGCAGCCGATATCGAGCAGCCGCAGCCCTTCGAAGGCGCGCGGGGCTGTGCGGTCCCGCTGATGGGTCGCCGCAACCTGGCGCACCACATAGTCCAGACGGCAAGGGTTTAGCATATGCAACGGCTTGAACTTGCCGCTCGGATCCCACCATTCCGCTGCCATCGCTTCGAACTTGGCGATCTCGCCCGGATCGACGCCCGCCTGCGCCGCACCTTGCTCTGCCACTGCTGCCGTCATGGCCTCTCCTCCGCCTCGCTTGCATCGCACCGGGCGATCACATAGTGCAGAGAGACGGTCGGGCACACCAGAGTTCGACTGAAAGGCCCGCGCGGCCGAGCCGAGGAGCGACACTTATCCATGGCCGAGCCCCGACTTTTCCCAAGCACCGAGCCATTTGCACGGTTTCATCTGTCGGTTGGCGGGGGCCATGAGATTTATGTGGAGCAATGCGGACGCCCTGATGGACAGCCCGTCATTGTGCTTCACGGTGGCCCCGGGGCCGGGTGCAGCCCGTACATGCGGCGCTTCTTCAACCCGCGGCACTACCACATCATCCTGTTCGATCAGCGCGGCGCCGGACGCTCACGCCCCCAGGCTGAACTTGCCCAGAACACCACCTGGGATCTGGTGGCCGATATCGAGACCATCCGCTCCAAGCTCGGCATCGAGCGCTGGCAGGTCTTCGGTGGCTCCTGGGGCTCGACCCTCGCGCTGCTCTATGCCCAGACCCATCCCGATCGCGTGACCGCGCTGCTGCTGCGTGGGATCTTCTCCATGACGCAGGGGGAGTTGGACTGGTTCTATGGCGGGGGTGCCGCGCGCTTCTTCCCCGAGGCCTGGGCGGATTTCGTTGGCCCGATCCCGCCCGGCGAGCGGGGGGATCTGATCGGTGCGTATTATTCCCGGCTGACATCAGCCGATGAGATGGAGCAGGTGCGCTTTGCCCGGCCCTGGGTGCGGTGGGAGAGCGCGACGGCAGCGCTGCGTCCCAACCGGGGCGGCATGCTGGACGCCAACCATGCGCGCGCCTTTGCCCGCATCGAGTGCCATTACTTCCGTCACAACGGCTGGCTGGGACGCGATAATCAGGTGCTGGACGACATGAGCCGGATCGCGCATATCCCGGGCGTGATCGTCCAGGGCCGGTATGACGTGATTTGTCCGCCCGCGACGGCGGTGGCCGTGGCGGATGCCTGGCCCACGGCCCGGCTGAAACTGGTGGACGATGCGGGCCACGCGCTCTCGGAGCCTGGCATCACGACCGAGCTGCTCCGCGCCACCGAGCGCTTTGCCGAGGCTTGAGCCCGTCCTTCCGCTTGTCGAAAGTACCCGCCACGCTTATCTTCCCCCTGCATTTTGAACTGAAACAAGTCATTCGGAGGGGAATACGATGGCAAAGATCGATGCTATGGCTCAGAAGGAAATCAACAAGATCGTCGACGATTTTATGAAGAAGAATAAGGACAAGATCCAAGACTGGAAGTCGATGGATCAAATGAAGCAGAAGATAAAGCAATTGGATACGACGGTTTCGCTGCTAAAGGATCAGAACCTCAAGATGATCGGGATGATTCAGAACCTTCAGTCTGAGGTGAGCCAGCTCAAACTGAAGAACGACAAGACGTTCCAAGAATGGGAAAAGAAGATCAAAGCTCAGTGAGCCGCGGGTCCGGGCTTCAACCGTCGAGGTGCCGGGCCTCATCAATCAGCATGATTGGGATCCCGGAGCGGATCGGATAGGCCAGATGGGCGGCGCGGGAGATCAGCTCCTGCGCCTCCCGGTCATACTCCAGCAAGCCGCCGCAGGCCGGACAGACCAAGGCTTCCAGGAGTTTGGGGCTTAGGGACGGGTCGCTCACACGCCCCTCACTGCATTTTCGTCTCGCCATCGCCCTCGGCGATCGCGAACTGCAAGAGCGCCATCAACGTGTCGCGCCGGTCGGTGAGGCGTGGCGCCTCCAGCAAGGCCTGCTTCTCCTCGACCGAGAACGGGCACATGATGGAGAGCGAGTTCAGCAGCATCTCGGCCGGCGCGTCCTGCAGGCTGCCCCAGTCGGAGGAGAGGTTCGAGGCCTCGAAATACTTCTTCAGCAGTTCGAGGAAGGCGTCGCGGTCGAAATTCTGGTCGCCCTCCGGGCCCCCGAGATCGCCCTCAAAGTCCTCCCAGCGGGGCCGCACCCGGCGGTAGGGGGTGAAGCCGTCGATCTCCTCCTCGATCCGGAACCGGCTGACACCCGAGAGCGCGATGAGATACCGCCCGTCCTCCGTCTCGGAGAAGCTGGTCACCCGCCCGGCGCAGCCGATCCGGTGCAGACGCGGCGGTGCGCCGTTCTCTCCCATCGGCTGGATCATCCCGATCAACCGATGCTCGGACTTCAACGTGTCGTCCAGCATCGCGAGATAGCGCGGCTCGAAAATGTTGAGCGGCAGCCTTGCCCGCGGGAGCAAGAGCGCTCCCGGAAGGGGGAAGATCGGCAGGACCTCCGGCAGATCCGCAAGGGCAAAGCGCCGCGTCATCAAGGCTCCTCTCAGGCGAAAATCATCGAGCTGAGGCGCCGGCGGCCGGATTTGGCAGCAGCGTCCTTAGGCCCGAGCGTGTCGAACAGCTTCATGAGCTGCTCCTTGGCGGCGCCGTCGTTCCACTCGCGGTCGCGACGGAACAGCTCCAGCAACTCGTCGATCGCGCCCGCATGGTCATTGGCGGCGATCAGGGCGATGGCCAGGTCATAGCGCGCCTGGTGGTCGTCCGGTGTCGCATCGAGGCGCGCCCGCAGCTCTGCCACCTCGCCCGCCCCTTCGGACTGTTCCGCCAGCTCCACAGCGGCCCGAACGGCTGCGATGGCGCTGTCGGCGGCAAGTGACTCCGGGATGGCGTCGAGCGCCGTGCGGGCACGGGCGGTATCCCCAGCGGCGAGTGCCGTCTTCACGATGCCGGCGAGCGCCCGGACGTTTTCCTTCTCCTCTCCGAGGACGGCGGCATAGGTCTGTTCGGCATCGGTAAGCTGACCGGCCTCCAGCATCTGGTCTGCCGCGTCGAGCGCCTGGTCGAGACCGCCGCCCCCGCCCATGGCCGCGAGCCGATCGACAAAGGCCTTCACTTCCGAGGCCGGAACCGCGCCCATGAACCCGTCCACCGGCTGGCCCTGGAAGAAGGCGTAGACCGCCGGGATCGACTGCACCTGCAGCTGGCCCGCGACCATCTGGTTCTCGTCGACATTGACCTTGACCATCTTGACCGCGCCGCGGGTGGCCTTCACCGCCTCTTCGAGCTGGGAGCCGAGCTGTTTGCACGGTCCGCACCAAGGCGCCCAGAAGTCGACAACCACGGGCGTCTCGCGCGAGGCCTCGATCACATCCGCCATAAAGCGCTGGTCGGTGGTGTCCTTCACCATCTCGTCGGCGGGCGGGGTCTTGCTAAGCTCGATCATCGCGGCGTCCTCTGCGGGTGTCCTGGTTGCCCAGACACATAGACGCAGCGGCGGTCCCCCGCAATCGCCAGCCGGGTGTTCATGCGCTTCCCTCCGTGGCCGCCTGATGTGCCAAGGCGAGCGCTTCGAGCGCGTCGAAATCGACCAGAGTCGGCGTATGCCCCGTCAGCGTGAAGAACCGCGCAAGGTCCGCGGTCGCGATTGCCGTCGTGGCCTCGTTGTGGAGGGGATGGGCGTTGATCACCTCCGCCTCCATCATCTGCGCGTCGAGGACCACACGGACGGCCCCCGCGCGGTCATTCAGCGCCGCAAAGGGCGTCACGGCGCCCGGACGCACGCCGAGGGTGTCCCAGAGCAGATCGGGTTTTCCGAACGAGCAGCTTTTCGCGCCGATCGCTTTCTCCAGATCCCGGATCCGGATCTGACGGTCATCGAGACAGGTGACAAGCCAAAGCCCGCCCTTTTTCTCCTTGAGAAACATGTTCTTGCAGTGCGCGCCGGGTTGCTCTCCACGCTGCGCCTGGCTGTCCTCGACGGTGAAAAAAGGGGGGTGATCGTAATGCGTCCAAGTGATCCCATGCTCCCGGAACAGGGCATAGAGGTCGGCCTCGCCTGCCCGACTTGTCTCCCCGTCGTGATCGTCCGTCATGCCACCTCCGTCACTCCAGGCTGACAGATAGACGCGACGTGCCGCGGGGCAAGCGCCTGCGGGTCGTTGACACAGCGCCTCTCTGGTGGGAGCGTCGCGCCGCCGACCATGGGTCCAGCGAATGTGAGGTCTTGGCGATGCCCCGTCTCTATCTGATGCGCCATGCGGATGCGGGTGCGGCTCCGGAAGGGGGCATGGACAGCGACCGCCGCCTGACCGCAGAGGGCGGAGAGGCCGCCGCACGCATGGGCACCTGGCTAGCCGAGCGGCTGGACGCGGAGGCGCGCGCGCTCGACCATGTGGTCTTCTCCGGCGTCGCCCGGACACAAGACACGCTCAATCGGTTGACGCCAGCGCTGGAGCCGATGCCCGAGGCGCGCGCGGACCGGCGGATCTATGACGCAACCACCGGCGGGTTGCTCGCGGTTTTGGCGGGGGTGCCTGAGGGGACGCAAACCGCCCTGCTGATCGGGCACAATCCGGGGTTGGAGGGGCTTCTGGCCGGGCTCACCGATCAACCGCTTCGCGCCTATCCCACGGCCGGGATCGCCGAGCTCGAGCTCGACAGTGACTGGGGCGCCCTCGGGCCCGGATCGGCGCAGCTCACCGCCTTCGCGGCGCCCCATCTGCTGGGCTAGTCCCGGTCGCGGAACTCCACCCGGTGCGACCAGCTGTGCCCGTCCGAGATGACAAGGTCCCGGAACCCCAGCAGCTTGGCGAGATCGAACCAGGTTGCTGTCGTCTCGATCCCGTTGTTGATGAAGAAATCCGTGCCGCGGGCATTCGAGGTGAGCTGCGCCAGAACGGCCCTGGCACGGAAGATGGTTTTGAACACCTCGTCGTCCAGAGCGACGATGATCATGTGCTCGGCCTGGGCGCCTTTGGCGAAGATCGAGAAGCGCGGCGCATGGTCGGCGGCCAACTGGGCCTTGGTGACCTGTGTCACGAAACCGACCCGAACATCGCGACCGGGGCGCGCCGCAGCGCCTGTAAGATCCCGCTCGAAGACCTCTACCGAGCCAACCGAGGGATAGTAGTACCCCTCCTGATCGGCCTGGGCCGGCAGGGCGAGCGCGATCAAAAGCACGGCGAGCCGGAACATGGCAGGGGTCCTTTCACACATGGGCATAGAGCCGCTGCGGGGGCACATGGAGACGCGCGGTCTCGCCGATGGCGATCTGCCCCGGGCGTTCGACCGCAGCCGTGATCCCTCGTTTGTGCTGCGCCACCTTCGGAAACGCCCGGCCATGGCCCGGATGCACCTGCTCAATCTCGTCGGCCGGGTAGCGGCAGGGCGCGTTCTCGGTGTCGGTGATCAGCGCCGCCCCGCTCTCGAAGATCAGCCGACTGGCAGGCGGCAGCAGCGTGAGATCCGGGATCCCCTGCATCACGACTGTCGCTCCCAGCCATTCGGGTTCGAGCTTTTCCATTCCCAGGGCTGCCGCGATCTCCGCCATCTCCTCCTCGGACAGGATCGAAAGCTGCCGGGCATTGCGGATCTCGGTGTCGGCCGCGTATTGGCGCTTCACCCGCACACAGGCCGGCCGCGTCACTCCGTGGTGCACATCGCCGACGGGGCCGCCCCAGTCGAGCGCCATCTCGGTAACCGCCGCGGAGCGGATGTGCTCAACGCCAGAGGGCACGAGGCCGAGCCAGGTCACGGTGCCGATGATCTCGGTCGGGGTCAGCAGGGTCATGGCTGGGCACTCCTGAAGTGTGGCTTCGGGGTGATCCTATGCCATCGTGCCGAGCCGGGTCGAGAGGCGGCTTAGGGCTCGCGGGCGAGTGCCTGCCAACCGATGTCGCGCCGGCAGAACCCCTCGGGCCAGTCGATGGCGTCCACCGCCTGGTAGGCACGGGCCTGGGCTTCGGCGAGTGTCGCCCCTGTCGCCGAGACATTCAGCACGCGCCCGCCAGAGGCCGTGACCTGGCCGTTCTTCTCCGCGGTGCCGGCATGGAAGAGCGTGACGCCCTCCAGTTTGCGCGCCGCATCCAGCCCGCCGATCACGCTCCCCTTGGCGTAGGCGCCGGGATAGCCCTTGGCCGCCATTACGACCGTGATCGCAGGCTCCGGCCGCCAGTCGAGCCTGTGCTCGGCCAGCCGCCCCTCCGCCGCCGCGCGCAAAGCCGCCAGCAGATCCGAGCCGAGCCTCAAAGCCAGCACCTGGCACTCCGGGTCGCCGAAGCGCACGTTGAACTCGATCAGGCGCGGACCCTCCGCGGTGATCATCAGCCCGGCATAGAGCACCCCGGCATAGGGCGTGCCGCGCCGCGCCATCTCCGCCACCGCCGGGCGCACGATCTCGGCCATCGCCTGTTCGGTGACGGCATCCGTCATGACGGGCGCCGGCGAGTAGGCGCCCATGCCGCCCGTGTTGGGGCCGGTGTCGCCCTCGCCCACCCGCTTGTGGTCCTGTGCCGTGGCAAGCGGCAGCACCGTCTCCCCGTCCGAGAGCGCGAACAGCGAGGCCTCCTCGCCGATCAGCCGCTGCTCGATCACCGCGCGGGCGGTGCCGAACTGCCCGGCGAAGATCGCATCGACCGCAGCCCGGGCCTCGTCCGTGGTCTCGGCGACCACCACTCCCTTGCCCGCCGCGAGACCGTCGGCCTTGACCACCGGCGGTGCTGCGAGCGTCGCCAGATGGGCGAGCGCTGCTTCGGGGTCGTCGAACACAGCGTGGGCCGCCATGGGCGCGCCGCACGCCGCGGCGATCTCGTGGGTGAAGGATTTCGACGCTTCGAGCTGTGCTGCCGCTGCCGACGGCCCGAAGGTTGCGATCCCCGCGGCCCGCAGCGCATCGGCCACGCCCGCGACCAGCGGCGCCTCAGGCCCGACGATCACGAACTCGATCCGCGCCTCGCGGGCCCAGGCCACAACCGCCGCCCCGTCCTCGATCGGCAGCGAGACGCACTCCGCCACCTCGGCGATCCCGGCGTTCCCCGGGGCACAGAACAGCGCCGTGCAGTCCCGGCTTTTGGCCACCGCCCAGGCCAGCGCATGCTCACGCCCGCCACCGCCCATTATCAGGATCCGCATGGCTCCCCCTTTCTCCGGCGCCGCCGCCGCGATAGGCTGGCGCCAAAGGAGCCCGCCCCGTGTCCGACAGCCTTATCGAGGATGACCCCGACCCCGTCAATCGAGGGGGCAACGCGCCGGAATTCACGGTCAGCGAGCTCTCGGGTGCGGTCAAGCGCATGGTCGAGGGCGAGTTCGGCCATGTCCGGGTGCGGGGCGAGATCGGGCGGGTCTCCCGGCCACGCTCGGGGCACATCTACCTCGATCTGAAGGACGAACGCTCGGTGCTTTCGGGCGTCGTGTGGAAAGGGCAGGCGGCACGGCTTGCGGTGCAACCGGAAGAGGGCGCCGAGGTCATCGCGACGGGCCGCCTCACCACCTTTCCCGGGCAGTCGAAATACCAGATCGTGATCGAGAGCCTGGCCTGGGCCGGCGAAGGCGCACTGCTCGCCAGGCTCGAGAAACTGAAGGCCGCACTCGCGAAGGAGGGCCTGTTCGCCGAGGAGCGCAAGCGCCCGCTGCCCTTCCTGCCGCGGGTGATCGGGGTGGTGACGTCTCCCTCAGGCGCCGTGATCCGGGACATCCTTCACCGGCTGTCGGAGCGGTTCCCGGTCGAGGTGCTGCTTTGGCCCGTGGCAGTGCAGGGCCAGGCCTGTGCGGGCGAGGTCGCGGCAGCGATCCGCGGGTTCTCGGCGTTGCCGGAGGGCGGCCCCGTGCCCAGGCCCGATGTGGTGATCGTGGCGCGGGGCGGCGGCTCGGTCGAGGATCTCTGGGGCTTCAACGAGGAGCCGGTGGTGCGGGCCGCCGCGGCCTCCACGATCCCGCTGATCTCGGCCGTGGGGCACGAGACCGACACCACGCTCATCGATTATGCCGCCGACCGCCGGGCGCCGACGCCGACTGCCGCCGCCGAGATGGCGGTTCCCGTGCGGGCCGATCTCATGGCGGGCGTCGCCGATCTCGAAGGGCGGCGGATCCGCGCGCTCGCCCGGCGGATGGAGCTGGCACGGCAGCGGCTCGCCGATCTCTCCCGCGCTCTGCCCCGGCCGGAGGCGTTGATCGAGGCGCGTCAGCAGCGGCTCGACACGGTGCTTGCCCGGATGCCGCGGCCCGACGCCCTGCTGGAGCGCGCGACCGTGCGGCTCCAACGGGTCGCAGACCGGCTGCCGGAGCGTCTGGCCCGCCGGGTCGCACTCGCCACCCGCAGCCTCGACCGGGTCTCCCCGCGCCTCGCCCCACGGCTGCTGACCGATCGGGTCGAGCGCATGGCGGACCGCGTTGCGGGCCTCGGGCGGACCCTCAACACCCTCGGCCATCGCCAGGTGCTCGCCCGCGGGTTCGCCATCGTGCGGGGGCCGGAGGGCGTGGTGACCCGGGCCAGCGCAGTCCCCGAAGCCGCGGCGTTGGAGATCGAGTTCGACGATGGCCGCGTGGCCGTCACCCGCGGCGAGGCGCCGCCGAAAAGGCGCGCCAAGAAGCCCAAGCCCGCACCCGATGCGCAGCCCACCCTGTTCGGACCGGACGACCCGTCCGGCTGACCCGCACCAGAGGAGAACCGCCATGCCCAAAGCCTATTGGGTCGCCCATGTCGAGATCGACGACGCCACGCCCTATCCGCTCTATGTCGAGGGCGCCCGCCCGGTCTTCGAGCGCTTCGGCGCCAAGTTTCTCGCCCGTGGCGGGGCAGCGACCGAGATGGAGGGCGCCATGGGCCGCTCCCGCCATGTGGTGATCGAATTCCCGAGCTATCAGGCCGCGCTCGACTGCTGGAACTCCGAGGAATACCAGGCCGCGCGGCAGCACCGTTTGCCGGTCAGCCAGGCGACCATCGTGATCACCGAAGGGCTCGGCGACTGACGCCACACCAAACTCGCCGTCCCGAGGCCGACTGAGGGCGGCACGCATCCTCAGGGCACCCGATCGGCTGGGGTGGCTGGGCCCTCGAGACCGCAGGGCGGCAAGACAGGAGAACGTTATGTCCAAAGGGTATTGGATGGGGCACGTCGTTGTGACCGACGCGGAGGCCTATGGCCGCTATCGCGAGGCCAACGCGGTGCCGTTTGCAAAATACGGTGCGCGGTTCCTCGCCCGCGGCGGACAGGCCGAGGAGGTCGAAGGCGCACAAGGCCGCGTGCGCCATGTGATCATCGAGTTCCCGAGCTACGAGATCGCCCTGGCGTGTTGGAACTCCCCCGAATACGCCGCTGCCAAGGCGGAGCGCGTGGGGGCCGGGGACGCCTATATCACCGTTGTCGAGGGGGCTGACTGACCCCACTCAGGCGCCCGGTCCCGCACAGAGCAAAGGGAACCGGTCGCGCCGCACGACACGGAGTTCCATCCCCGCATCCGGGCCGTCCCCAAGGAGGCGTGCGAGCAGATCGTCGCCCGCGCGCAAGAACCGCCAGCAGAGATCCTGCGGATTGTCCTCATAGGAAAAGCAGATCTGCGCGCCCCGTGGGTGCCACGTCCCGTTCACGCATTCGCCATTGTCGTACCGCCAGATGCTGCGGTCGCCGGAGAGGAAGCTCTCGGCCCCGAACTCCGCGCCCTCATGGGAGAAATAGAGCGTATACCCCTCGGCATACTCGCGGAAGGCCGGGGGGCTGATCGGCACTGCGTCTTGGGCGGCACCCGGCATCGCACCGAGCAACAGGGCAAATGTGAGGCCAGTCCACAGGGCCGCCAGAGGGCTCATCGTCCGCCGTTGCCGCATCCCGCCCTCTGTCTGTTGAACCATGCGCTCCCTCACGCACACATACCGACCATGCCGCGCCGGGTCGCCGTACGCAATTGTGCGCTTGGCGGTGCGGGGTTAGGATTGCTTGGCATCGGGCCGAGCGGCAACAGGAGGACACCATGCGCTGGCCGGAGTATCTGTTTCCGCGGGGTCTGTGCGCGGTCTGCCTGTTCACGCTGCTGCTTCCGGGTGGGGCCGCAGCCGACACCCCGCTGGCCGGGGTGGTCAAACCCGCGGTGCCGGCAGATCCCCCTGGGCTCACCCGTCCCGATCACGTGCGCGGCGGCAAACCGGGCCGAACCGGACACCGCCCAAAGCGCGGGCACCGGCATAAGACTGGGACCTTGATCGTGTATACCGAGCGGGATCACCCGTTTGACCGCATGCGGCGGAACGCCGAGAGCGGGGTGACCGAGCCTGCCGATCCGGTTGAGCCCGAGCCGGTCCCGGCGGATGCTCCCGGGGCCGAGCCACTCGATCCGCGCTCCCCGCGCAGCATTGCGCTGGCCCGCGGTGTGGATGTGCCGAGCGCCCCTTTCGCTGTCGGCCGACCGCTGCGGCGCGGGGTTCCGCAGGTCACGCTCAACTGGCGAAGCTATGGCCTGCCGGAGCCCCCGATCGGCGAGATCTATGTCCGCGTTGGCCGCGATGTGCTTCTGATCGAGGCCACCAGCCGACGCGTCGTCGCATTGGTCCCGAGCCGCTGAGCAGTTCTCCTCTACGGGTGCTGGCATCGCGCTGGGCAGGCCGCTAGGGTCGGGCGCGGCAGGCGTGAGAGACTCAGAGGAGGCAGACCCATGGCAGGCAGTGTCAACAAGGTGATCCTGATCGGCAATCTCGGCCGCGATCCGGAGGTCCGGAGCTTCCAGAACGGCGGGAAGGTCTGCAATCTGCGCATCGCGACATCGGAGACCTGGAAGGACCGGCAGAGCGGGGAGCGCCGCGAGAAGACCGAATGGCACTCGGTGGCCATCTTCTCCGAACCCTTGGCGCGTGTCGCCGAGCAGTATCTGCGTAAGGGCTCAAAGGTCTATATCGAAGGTCAGCTCGAGACCCGCAAATGGCAGGACCAGAACGGCCAGGACCGTTACTCGACCGAGGTGGTGCTGCGCCCGTATCGCTCGGAACTGACGCTGCTCGACAGCCGTGGTGAAGGCGGCGGCGGGGGCGGCTTTGGCGGCGGCAGCGGTGGAGGCGGCGGCTACAGCGGCGGTGGCGGGTATGGCGATGACCGTGGCGGCGGCGGCGGCGGAGGTGGCGGCGGCTTCGGCGGCGGCGGTGGTGGCGGCCGCGGCGATATGGATGACGAAATCCCGTTCTGACGCCCCGCTTTGAGCCTGCCCTTCCCGCCCGAGATCGTGGCCCTCGCGCTTCTCGCCTATCTCCTCGCGGGCACCGTGAAGGGAACGGTGGGCATTGGCCTGCCCACGGCGTCGGTGGCGCTCCTCTCCCAGGCGATCGAGCCGAAAACCGCCATCGCGCTGGTCGTCGTGCCCTCGATCGCCGCGAATGTCTGGCAGGTCTGGCGGAGCGGCGATGCGCTGGGTGCGCTCCGGCGCTATCTGCCCTTCATCCTCTGTCTCTGCTGCGTGATCGGGGTGGTCAGCGCCCTCGTGACTGCCCGGCTGGCCCCCGAGACGCTGATGGCGGCGCTCGGCTGTGTGGTGATCCTCTTCAGTGTCAGCAACCTCGCCTGGCGCCCGCCCGCCTTGCCGGATCGGTTCGACCGCGCGGCGCAGGTCACCCTCGGCACTGTCTCGGGCGTGATCGGCGGGCTCACCTCGATCTGGGCGCCCACCATGGTCGCCTATCTCTTGGCGCGGCGCGTGCCGAAGGACGAGTTCGTGCGCGCCACCGGTGTGATGATCCTGCTCGGCAACCTCCCGCTCGGGTTCGGTTTTGCCTATAGCGGGATGCTCACAGCCGAGACGGCGGTCTTCTCGGTGCTGCTCATCCTTCCGGCGCTGGCGGGCTTTGCCCTTGGGGAGCGGCTGAGGCGCCTGTTGGACGCCGATCGGTTCCGAACGGTGGTGCTTTTGTTCTTTCTCCTGGTGGGGCTCAATCTCCTCCGGCGGGCGCTCTTCTGATCTGGTGGCGTTCGCCTCGTCTCACCACAAGACCTAGGGGCGCTGCCGTTGCCCCCGTCGCACAAGCGTCGTATAAAATGGTGCGATCCGGGACCCGGTTCGCGAGAGACCTGTTAGGAGTGCTCGAGTGAGCGAGGACGACATCCCAGAAGACGGCGCAGAGGGCGCAGGCGGACCCGAGCGCCCGTCCTATGACGGCCCGACCATCGCGGTCGAGGAGGAGATGAAGCGCAGCTATCTCGATTACGCCATGAGCGTGATCGTGGCGCGCGCCATTCCGGATCTGCGCGACGGGTTGAAGCCGGTTCACCGGCGCATCCTCTACACCATGCACGAGCGGGGCCTCACCCACGAGAAGGCCTATAAGAAGTGCGCCGACACCGTGGGCGCCGTGATGGGCCAGTACCACCCCCATGGCGACGGCGCGATCTATGACGCGATGGTGCGCATGGCGCAGGATTTCTCGATGTCCGCGCTCTTGATCGACGGGCAGGGCAATTTCGGTTCGATGGACGGCGATCCGCCGGCGGCCATGCGCTATACCGAAGCGCGGATGATGCGCCTTGCCGAGACCATGACCGAGGATCTCGAGAAGGAGACGGTCGACTACACCCCCAACTATTCCGGGGACCGCCAAGAGCCCGTCGTGCTGCCGGCCTCGTTCCCCAATCTGCTGGTCAACGGCGGGCAGGGGATTGCGGTCGGCATGGCCACCAACATCCCGCCGCACAACCTCGGCGAGGTGATCGACGCGACGCTGGCCACCATCGACAACCCGGAGATCACCCTCTCGGAGCTGATGGAGATCGTGCCGGGTCCGGATTTCCCGACCAAGGCGTTGATCCTCGGCCAGTCAGGCGCGCGCAAGGCCTATGCCACCGGTCGCGGCTCGGTGATGATCCGCGCCAAGACCCGTGTCGAGGAGATCCGCAAGGACCGCTATGCCATCGTGGTCGACGAGATCCCCTATCAGGTCAACAAGTCCACCATGATCGAGAAGATCGCCGAGCTGATCCGCGAGAAGCGGGTCGAGGGGATCGCCCATGTCCAGGACGAGAGCGACCGGTTCGGCGTCCGCGTGGTGATCGAGCTGAAGCGCGATGCCACACCCGATGTGGTGCTGAACCAGCTCTATCGGTTCACCCCGCTCCAGACCTCGTTCGGCTGCAACCTCTTGGCGCTGAACAACGGCCGCCCGGAGCAGCTCGACCTGAAGACGATCCTGTCCGCCTTCATCGCCTTCCGTGAGGAGGTGATGGCCCGGCGCACCGCGCATCTGCTGCGCAAAGCGCGCGAACGGGCGCATATCTTGTGCGGCCTCGCCGTGGCGGTTGCCAATGTCGACGAGGTCGTGGCGACGATCCGCAGCTCCGCCGATCCGGCCGAGGCACGGCGGCGCCTGCGCGAGCGGCGCTGGCCCGCGGGCGAGATTGCCGAGTACATCGCGCTGATCGACGACCCCTCGCACCGGGTGAACGAGGACGGCACCTATACCCTCTCCGAGATCCAGGCCCGCGCGATCCTCGATCTGCGCCTCCAGCGGCTGACGGCGCTCGGCGTCGGTGAGGTGGCCGAAGAGCTGGAGAGCCTCGCGGTGAAGATCCGCGACTACCTGGCGATCCTGGCCTCGCGCCCGCGCATCCTCACGATCATCCGCGAGGAGCTCACCGCGGTCCGCGAGGCCTATGCCGTGCCGCGGCGCTCTGAGATCGTCGAGTTCGAGGGCGATCTCGAAGACGAAGACCTGATCGAGCGCGAAGACATGGTGGTGACCTTCACCCACACCGGCTATGTGAAGCGCACCCCGCTGACCGAGTTCCGCTCCCAGGCCCGCGGTGGCAAGGGGGTGGGCGGCATGACGATGAAGGACGAGGACTTCGTCACGCGGCTGTTCGTGGCCAACACGCACACCGCGCTTCTGGTCTTCACCACTGACGGCATGGTCTACAAGATCAAGTGCTGGCGCCTGCCGCTCGGCGGCCGCAACGCCCGCGGGCGGTATCTCAAGCAGGTGATCGACGCGATCCGGCCCGAGGCGGCGGTGGCGGCGATCATGCCCGTGGATGCGGCGGAGGAGGACTGGGCGCGGTTCCAGATCGTGTTCTCGACCTCGGCGGGGGATGTGCGCCGCAACGCGCTCAGCGACTTCGCCAACGTGATGCGCAACGGCAAGATCGCGATGAAGCTGCCCGAGGGGGTCTCGCTCGTGGATGCGCGGATGTGCACCGAGGGCGATGATGTCATGCTCACCACGGCGCGCGGGCGGGCGATCCGCTTCCCGACGACCGAGGTCCGGGTCTTCAAGGGCCGCGATTCGACCGGCGTGCGCGGGATCAAGCTCGGCGCCGGAGACGGTGTGGTCGCGATGTCCGTGATCCGCCATTTCGAGGCGACGGCCGAGGAACGCCAAGCCTATCTCAAAGCGCGCCGGGCGGTGGCCGGGGAGACCGAGGAGGCGGTGGCCGAGCAAGGCGAGGACACGCCGGAGGCCGGTGATGAGCCGGTGGTCGATATCGCCCTGCCGCCGGAGCGCTATGCGGCCATGTCGGCGGCGGAGGATCTGATCCTCACGATCACCGAACGCGGCCTCGGCAAGCTCTCCTCCAGCCACGACTACCCGGTGCGGGGGCGCGGCGGCCAGGGGGTTCAGGCGATCGACAAGGGGCTGCGCGGCGGGCCGGTGGTGGCCTCGTTCCCCGTCGAGCTCGACGATCAGATCATGCTGGTCACCGATGCGGGCCAGTCGATCCGCTGTCCGGTTTCAGGGATCTCGTTCCGCAGCCGGGCGGCCGGGGGCGTCAACGTCTTCCGCACGGCCGAAGGTGAGCGCGTGGTCTCGGTCGCCTGGATTGCCGACCAGGGCGAGGATGAGGATACGCCGGCACCGTAAACGCTCGCCGAGAGTGGGTCGGGTCAAGACCAACTCGGACCGCTTTGCCGGTCCTCGCTCATGGCTTGTTTTCGTGAAAGCGAAAGGCTGGCGCGCTGCGTGCTATGCGGCCCGGCTTATGCGGCAAAATGTAAGGGGAGTACGTGATTGATGGTGGCGTCCCGGGAGACCACTGCTGCTTATCGGCTTTGTAGCTGCCTGCACGCGTCCCCAGTCAAGCGTCGGGCTCATCCCGCTTATACGCGCTGTCGACCAAAGCCTTGCGCGGTATCAATCCCGGGTGAACGCCGACGTTGATGCACATCGCCGACTGCCATCTGATGCTGCGCGCTGTCGAGCGTCTCGTAGCCCTTGCGCGCAAGCACGGCGTGGCGCTGCGCCAGTCCTATGCCCGCGTCGCGCGTCTCACCGGCCGCAAGGCCCGCCGCGCCTATGTCGATCGTGGTCATCGAGGACACGGCGTCGCGCGCGACGGGCTGCAGGTCGTGGTTTCCCACAGCCGCGGTGTGACATCGCCCACCATCCGCCGCGAGATGCGTCGCCGGAACGGCAACGAGCCCGTGCTCGGTCACATGAAAGCCGACGACCTGCTCGAGCGAAACCAGCTCAGCGGTCCCGAGGGCGACGCCGTCAACGCCATCCTCTGCGCCATCCTCTGCGCCATCGGCCACACCTGCAGGCTGCTCCTGGCATGGTTCCGGCGCCTCTTGGCGCTCCTGCTCCGAGGCGCGCCCGCTGTCATCGCCGGAATGCTCCGCGCCGTCGCCGCCATCATCAACCTATGCAATGCGCGCCGTACACTCGCCGCGTAACTCCTCGCAGTTCATAACGGGCGACGAAATCACCTTTGCTCGGAACGGGTCGATCGACCCCTTTCGCTGTGACAGCTCGAGCTCCGCAAAGGCTCGCGATGTCACTGTCAACCGGGATCAGACCGCGAAGGAGAGGGACGATCTGGCAAGGGCGAGCGCTGTGCGCAAGGGGGCGGCGGATATCCGGGAATGCATTTAAGGCGCTGGCTGATCGTTGACGAGCGCGAGGGAGAGCGTGGGGTCTCGGTCGCCTGGAGGGTAAGCCAGAGTGCGACCGAGACCGGTGGGGCTGTGTGGAACGAGGACCGCCCCTTGCCCTTCGCTGACGAGACCGCCACTGACCTCGGTCCCGCCACCGCCGTCCACTACGAAAGCACGGGCGCGCCACCGACCCCTGGGAGTGAGCGGAGGGACGCTCTCCGGCTGAAGGCCAGCAGGCCCAGAACCAGCACCAGTCCGAGCGCGATGGCGATCTTCAACAGCGTGTCCGGGGGAACATCTGCATCCAGAAAAAGGCTCGCCTCGGCCAGCAGTATCACGCCGATGCACCCCAGTCTCATTGTCAGAGCGACTGCGTAGAAAGAGGCTGAGTGGATCATGGGGTCGCTATCCTTGTTTCCGGCCCGCTCATCGCTGACCAAGGATTGTCTACCCCATGTGGTGCCGGCTGTGGTGCGGGCGGGGGGATAGCGTGCCGCTCTGATCGGACAGCCCGCTATCCTTTGGAATAGGGGAAGACCTGTGTGCTCGACCTGTTCGCGGGGGTGGTGTCGGTTGCGCGCGCTCAGCGGGGCGGCGGCGAGGCGGGATGGCCCGCGGGCCGCCTCACCACTCCGGCATCGATGTGGATGCCGCACTCGGCCTTGGCACGCCCGCGCCAGCGCCCGGCGCGCGGGTCCTCGCCGGGTTTGACAGGGCTCGTGCAGGGCATGCAGCCGGTGGAGAGATAGCCGCGCGCGACCAGCGGATGGGCCGGAAGCGCGTGCCGGGCCATATAGGCGCGCAGCCGGGTGGCGGACCAGCTGGCCAGCGGATTGACCTTCAGCCGCGCTCGGCCGGTGTCCTGCTCCACCTCGAAGATCTCGATCGCGCTCCGCTCTGCGGTTTGGAACCGCTTCCGCCCGGAGATCCAGGCCTCGAACGGCGCCAGGGCACGGCGGAGCGGCAGCGTCTTGCGCAGATGGCAGCACGCGTCGGGCGCATAGCTGTGGAGCTCGCCAAGCGGGTCATCCTCGGCCAGCTCTTCGGGATCCGGGCGGATCAAACGGACGTCGCGCAGCCCGAGCTCTCGGGCGAGGCGCTGCTGGTAGGCGAGCGTGGCCGGGAACAGCATGCCGGTCTCGAGAAACAGCACCGGGAGATCCGGCGCGATCCGGCTGATCATGTGCAGCAGCACCGCGGATTCCGCCCCGAAGGAGGAGACAAGTGCGGTGCCACCGGGGTACTCGCCGTGGATCACGTCGGCGAGCACGTCCTCGGCCTCGCTGTCGCGGTGGAGCCGGGAAAGCACTGCGGCCGCGGCCCGCGCGCCCATGCGGCGCGAAGGCGTCGGCACCTTCAGGCGTTCAGCCATGGGCCGAGCGGCGCTGGTCCAGGATCGAGGGCCGGCCGATGCCGCGCTGGTAGCCGAGCGTGATCTCTCCGAGGGCCGCCAACCAGCTCTCCACCCCTTGCCGGGCCGCGACGCTGTCGGCCACGGCGACCTCGTCAAAGCCGACTTCCAGGAGGTAGGCGAACTGATCCGCGATCACCGGACCCGAGGCGCGCAGACGCCCGGCAAAGCCACGGTCACGCAGGCACCGCCCGATGGAGAAGCCGCGCCCGTCGGCAAAGCTCGGGAACTCCACCGAGATCAACGCGAGCCGCCCGAACCGGTCGACCAGCGCATCCGGCTCGGTGTCGTTCGGCAGGTGCAAGCCGAGCTCCAGCCCGGTCTTCGCCGCCTCTCCGAGCCGGCGATAGTCGACCAGCGCGCGGCCCGCCTCGGGCAGCGGGTCCTCCTCGCCGATGCGCGGCCAGAGGTCGTCGATCACGCCGGTTCGATCAAGCAGGAGCATAAAGGGCCTCCTTGAAGGGCTCCATGCCGACCCGGCGATAGGCGGCAAGGAAGGTCTCTCCGGGCAGGCGCAGGCCCAAATAGGTGTCGATCAGCGTCTCGATCACCCCCGGCACCTCCTCATAGGCAAAGCCTGGGCCGGTGCGGTCGCCGATCGCCGCCGCCTGGGTCGCATCGCCGCCGAGCGTGATCTGGTAGCTCTCCACGCCCGCTTTATCGAGGCCAAGGATCCCGATATGGCCCACATGGTGGTGTCCGCAGGCGTTGATGCAGCCGGAGATCTTGATGGCGAGCGGTCCGATCTCGCGCTGCCGCTCCGGGTCAGCAAAGCGCTTGGCGATGTCCTGCGCCACGGGGATCGACCGGGCCGTCGCCAGCGCGCAATAGTCGAGCCCCGGGCAGGCGATGATGTCGGTCACAAGCCCTTTGTTCGCCGTGTCGAGACCCGCGCCGGCCAGCGCCCGCCACACGCGGTAGAGATCGCCCTCCGCCACATGGGGGAGCACGACGTTCTGCTCATGCGTGACGCGCATCTCGTCCTGCGAGAACCGCTCGGCCACATCGGCCATGATGCGCATCTGCTCGGCGGTCGCATCGCCGGGAGCTCCGCCGATGGGTTTCAGCGAAATCGTGACCCCGCGATAGCCCGGCGTGCGGTGGGGGGCGGTGTTCTGATCAAGCCAGGCGGCAAAGGCAGGCTCCGCCTTGGCCATGCGGGCGGTTTCCTCGGCATCCGTGCGCTCGGGCAGGACAGGCGGCGCGAAATAGGCGGCGATGCGGGCGATCTCCTCGGAAGGGGCCGTCACTGCGTCCCGGTCCATGCGGGCGAACTCCGCCTCCACCTGATCGCGGTAGGCATCGATCCCCAGCTCATGCACCAGGATCTTGATCCGCGCCTTGTACTTGTTGTCCCGCCGTCCGTGCAGGTTGTAGACCCTGAGCGCGGCCTCGAGATAGGGCAGCAGATCGGCCTTGGGCAGGAAGGCCCGCAGCTCCTTGGCGATAAACGGCGAGCGGCCGAGCCCGCCACCGACCAGCACGCGGTAGCCCACCTCGCCATCCTGTCGGACGATCTGGAGGCCGATATCGTGCACCTTGATGGCGGCGCGGTCGGTCTCGGAGCCGGTCACCGCGATCTTGAACTTGCGCCCGAGGAAGGTGAACTCGGGGTGCAGGCTCGACCATTGCCGCAGAAGCTCCGCGGTGATCCGCGGGTCCTCGATCTCGTCCGGGGCCGCGCCCGAGAACGGATCGGAGGTCACGTTGCGGATGCAGTTGCCGGAGGTCTGGATCGCATGCATCTCGACCGAGGCCAGCGCATCCAGGATATCCGGCACGTCGCTCAGCTTCGGCCAGTTGAACTGGATGTTCTGGCGCGTGGTGAAGTGGCCATAGCCCCGGTCCCAGCGCTCAGCAATCTCCGCCAACATGCGCATCTGGCGACCGCCGAGCGTGCCGTAAGGGATCGCCACCCGCAGCATATATGCATGCAACTGCAAGTAGAGACCGTTCATCAGGCGGAGCGGCTTGAACTCCGCCTCGGTTAGTTCGCCCTTCAGGCGGCGCTGCACCTGTGCGCGGAACTGGGCCGTGCGTTCCGACACGAAACGCTGGTCGAACTCGTCATAGCGATACATCGCGCTCTCCTCCCAGGGCCTGTTCAGGCCGCGCGGGCAACCTCGGCCGGGGCATAGGCGAAGGTCGGTGCGCGGTCCGCGCGGATCTGCTCGCGCCGCAGCACGGGCACAGGCGCGCCGGTCTCGAGGCTCACGGCCACCAGATAGGCGCCGACGACGCGGTTCTCGACCTCCTCGAGCCGTCCGGCTTCCTCGAGCAGGGTGACCTCCTCCGGGGTGGTCGCCACGCGGGCTTCAGCGACGTCCCGGCTCCAGCCGCCGGTCGCGAAGAACACGCTGTCGCCCTCGATCAGGTCGTTGGCCGTGAGGATCTGCGGTTTGAAGGCTTTGGTCATCGCCTGTCTCCGATCAGGTGCTTGTCGCCGCGAGAGGGCGTGGATTGTCCATTCGGCGCGTGCCGCGTGTGTCAGAACTAGGCGTCTGATATGTGGAAATCAAGAAAATACATCTAGGAGTAAGGTAAGAAATTATAATCCAAAAAGCAAGTGTGTTATAATGCCATTGCAGCGCCCCTCCGGTCACGGTATCTCGGCGCAATGCCGCAGGAAGCCTATGCCATGCCCATTCCCTGTGGGGCGGACCGACAGGGGGCCCGTCCCCTCGGCGTCCCGTGGCTCGGGTTCCTGGAGGTTGCGGTGCTGCGCCGTGGTCGCGCGCCTGAGATCCTGCCCGCCCAGGCTGCCGCCGCGCTCTATCCGGATGTTGCGCAATCCATCGCCCGTATCATCACGCCACGCGCTCGGCTTCTCGGGATGACCTTCGATCGGCCACGGATCATGGGCGTGGTGAATGTGACGCCCGACAGCTTCTCGGATGGCGGACACCACAACGCGCCCGAGGCGGCGATCGCCCATGCGCTCGCGTTGGCCGAGGCGGGGGCGGACGTTCTCGACATCGGCGGCGAGTCGACCCGGCCGGGTGCGACGCCCGTGCCCGAGGACGCGGAGATGGAGCGCGTCCTGCCCGTGATCGAGGGCATCCTGGCCGCAGGCTGTGCCGTGCCGATCTCCATCGATACGCGGAAGGCCGGCGTCGCCCGGGCGGCGCTTGCCGCAGGCGCCCGGCTTTTCAACGATGTGTCGGCCTTGACCCATGACCCGGAGAGCCCCGCGGTCGCGCGCGAGGCCGAAGTGGTGTGCCTCATGCACGCCCAGGGGGATCCGCAGACGATGCAGAAGGACCCGCACTACGGCGACGTCCTACTCGATGTTTACGATTTCCTGGCAGACCGCGTCACGGCGGCAGAACGGGCCGGCGTGGCGAGAGAGAGGCTTATGATCGATCCGGGTATCGGGTTCGGCAAGACGATGGCGCATAATCTTGCGCTTTTGCGCGACCTTTCGCTGTTCCAGGGGCTCGGCTGCCCGCTTCTCCTCGGCGTCTCGCGCAAGCGCTTCATTGGCACGCTCTCTGGGGTCGCCACGGCTGCGGACCGGGTTGCCGGATCGCTCGCCGCCTGCCTCGCTGGCGTCGCCCAAGGCGCCCAGATCCTGCGGGTCCACGATGTGGCCGAAACCGCTCAGGCGCTCGCGGTCTGGCAGGCGCTCGGGCCCGAGACCGCCCCCGCCCCCATCCCAGAACGGATGAACTCATGACCCGGACACTCTTCGGCACCGACGGCATCCGCGGCCGGGCCAACACCCACCCCATGACGGCGGAGGTGGCGATGCGCCTCGGCCAGGCGGCGGGGCGCTATTTCACCCGCGGCGCGCACCGTCACTCGGTGGTGATCGGCAAGGACACCCGCCGCTCGGGCTACATGCTTGAGACCGCGCTCACGGCGGGCTTCACCAGCGTCGGCATGGACGTGCTCCAGACCGGGCCGATCCCGACACCGGCGGTGGGGATGCTGACGCGCTCGCTCCGCGCCGATGCGGGCGTGATGATCTCCGCCAGCCACAACCCGTTCGAGGACAACGGCATCAAGCTCTTCGGGCCCGATGGCTACAAGCTCTCCGACGCGGTGGAGGCCGAGATCGAAGCGCTGATGGAGAACGGGACGCATCTGGTGCCCCCTGGGCAGATCGGCCGCGCGACAAGGATCGACGACGGCCGCGGGCGCTATATCGAGTTCTGCAAGGCGAGTTTTCCGCGCGGGCTGCGGCTCGCAGGGCTCAAGATCGTGGTGGATTGCGCCAACGGGGCGGCCTATCGCACAGCGCCCGAGGTTCTGTGGGAGCTCGGCGCCGATGTGGTGCGTCTCGGGGCCAGCCCGAACGGTGAGAATATCAATGCGGGCTGCGGCTCGACCGATCCGGCCGCTGCCCAGGCGGCGGTGCTGACCAAGGGCGCCGATCTCGGCATCGCGCTCGACGGCGATGCGGACCGGGTCCATGTCATCGACGAGAAGGGCCGGGTGGTCGATGGCGACCAGGTGATGGCGCTGATCGCAACCCGGATGGCGCAGGCCGGCACCCTTGCGCGTACCACGCTGGTGTCTACGGTGATGTCGAACCTCGGGCTCGAGCGGCATCTGTCGGGGGCAGGGATCACGCTCGAGCGCACCAAGGTGGGCGACCGCTATGTGGTCGAGCGGATGCGGGCCGAGGGCTACAATCTCGGCGGCGAGCAGTCGGGCCACATCATCCTCGGCGACCATGTGACCACGGGCGACGGGCTGTTGGCGGCGCTCCAGGTGTTGGCAGCGGTGGTGGAGGCGGGACGGCCGGCGTCGGAGACCTGCCAGCTCTTCGAGCCCTGCCCGCAGCTCCTGAAGAACGTGCGCTACAGCGCGGCCGCGCGTCCGCTCGAGGACCCGGACGTCACCGCCGCCATTGCCGAGGGCGAGCGCGCGCTCGGGCAGACCGGGCGCCTCGTCATCCGCAAATCCGGGACCGAGCCGCTGATCCGCGTGATGGGCGAGAGCGAGGATCCCGCACTGCTCGAACAGGTGGTCGACGGCATCTGCGCCCGCGTCGCCGCGGTGGCCGGCTGAGATGTCCGGCGCCGAGATCGACCGTCTCCACGCCGCTGTCCGCAAGGAATTGGCCGAGTTCTGGCAGAGCTGCATCGCGGACGGTGCGGACGATGTCCAGAACCTCGAGAATTTTGCGCGCATCTTCTAGGCCTTGGCCGACGCCGCCCGTTGGCTCAAGGATCTTCCCGACACGCTTCCCGACACGGCGGATCAGGCGACACTCCTGTCCGCTGTCGAACGCGCGGTGCTCCGGTTCAACCCGGTGAACGAGGCGTGCGGCTATCCGATCGAGACCGATGAGCGGGAGATCATTGCCGGATTTCTCTGTGAGGCGGCGGCCGCACAGGGGCTGGATCTCGACCGTGTCGAGCATCGGGACCCGACGCTTCCCTATCGCAATTGGTGAGGCCCTGCGGCGCCACTCTCGATCAGGGGGTAGGACGGCGCCCCCGGACCGAGGTTTTCCATTGCCCTCATCCTTGCCAAACCCGATCTGCTGGTCCTCGGCGGTGCGCCGAACTCGATGCCGAGACCGCCGGCAGGATCGCCCATTGGCGCCCAGAGGATCGCCTCGCCTCAACACATCGGGCTTGGGCGAGGCCAAGGTCTTGCTCGCCGCGCTGGCCCTGGGACTGGGCGGTCTATTTGGGAAAGCGTCGGGCTGACGGCTCCGAACCCCGTGAAGACGGTCTCTACGATCGGGCTCGGCACACCGGAGGCCATGCTCGTGGCCGATCTCGACACCAGCTGAACAGGAGACCAACTGGTGGTGCGAAGGGCCTCGGAGGTGGCTCTCGATGGGCCCCGCGTGCTCTTGCGTGTCCAGGCGCCGGGGTTTGTCTGTTCGGTCAGCGTGATCGCTCCGCCCGAGCCCGCGCTCTGGGGCTGACCGCGCCCGCCTCCGGCTCCCTGGAAAGCGTACACCCGGTCGTACCGTGGCGCAAGCCCACCCGCCCCGCCGGAGGCGGGCGCTCACGCCACGAGCGTCGCCTCAGTGTTCGCGCGCACCTGCTCTTCGGTAACATCGGGCGCCAGTTCGACCAGCTTCAGCCCACCGTCGACCACATCGAAGACGCCGAGCCCGGTGATGATCCGGTCGACCACGCCCGTGCCCGTCAGCGGCAGGGTGCACTCTTTGAGGAGCTTGGTCTCGCCCTTCTTGTTGGTGTGATCCATGATCACGATCACCCGCTCGACCCCGGCCACGAGGTCCATCGCGCCGCCCATGCCTTTGACGAGCTTGCCGGGGATCATCCAGTTCGCGAGATCGCCGTTTTCGGCCACCTCCATCGCGCCGAGGATCGCGAGGTTGATGTGCCCGCCGCGGATCATGGCAAAGCTCGTCGCGCTGTCGAAATAGCTCGTGCGGTCGAGCTCGGTGATGGTCTGCTTGCCCGCGTTGATGAGATCCGGATCGACCTCGTCCTCGGTGGGGAACGGCCCCATGCCGAGCATCCCGTTCTCCGACTGCAGCGTCACATCCACACCGTCGGGGATGAAATTCGCCACCAGCGTCGGAATGCCGATGCCGAGGTTCACATAGAACCCGTCTTCCAGCTCCTGCGCGGCACGGGCGGCCATCTGATCGCGGTCCCAGGGCATGTCTCTCTCCTCACTGTCTCGGCCCCGATGCGCGGCCGGAGCGGCGCGCGCGGGGTGGGTGGGTGGGCGCGCGAGCCGCGAAGGCGCGCTTCGGGGTCACTCGGCGGGGCCGGTCAGGCAGCCCGGGTCGTCACTTTCTCGATGCGCTTCTCGTGCTCGCCCTTGATGATGCGCTGCACGAAGATGCCCGGCGTATGGATCTGCGCCGGATCGAGCGTGCCGGGCGCGACCAGTTCCTCGACCTCCGCGACCGTTACCTTGCCCGACATCGCCGCCGGCTGGTTAAAGTTGTTCGCCGTCTTGCGGTAGATCAGGTTGCCTTGGGTGTCGCCCTTCCAGGCCTTCACGATCGACAGATCCGCCCGGATGCCGCGCTCGAGGATGTAGGTCTTGCCGTCGAAGACCTTCTCCTCCTTGCCCTCGGCCACCACGGTGCCCACACCGGTCGCGGTGTAGAAGCCGGGGATGCCGGCCCCGCCCGCGCGGAGCCGCTCGGCCAGGGTGCCCTGCGGGTTGAACTCGAGCTCCAGCTCGCCCGAGAGATACTGGCGCATGAACTCGTCGTTCTCGCCCACATAGGACGAGATCATCTTCTTCACCTGGCGCGTCTGAAGCAGCACGCCGAGGCCGAAATCATCCACGCCCGCATTGTTCGAGGCGATGGTGAGATCCTTGACCCCGCTGTCGCGGATCGCGGCGATCAGGTTCTCCGGGATGCCGCAGAGGCCGAAGCCGCCAGCCGCGATCGTCATCCCATCGCTCAGCAGTCCGTCAAGAGCCGCTGCTGCCGTATCAAACACCTTGCCCATGGCGGTCCTCCTTGCTGTCGCGCCGGACCCTAACGCAGTGCAACACCGTCGCCAAGGGGGCGTTCGCGCTATCGATCTTCTGCGTTGAATGTGCGCCTCGGCGGGTCCGCACTCGGCTGTGGCGAGGGGCTGAGAACGGAGCGTCGCGGCTCGGCCAGCGCCGCCGCGCCGCGCGGCTGCTCCAGCAGCCAGAACAGCAGATTGTCGCCGAAGACCGGGTTCTTGGTCAGCTCCACATGCTCGTCCGGCAGGAACAGCGTGGTGTCGAAGCGGAGCGGCGTCACGAGGCCGGACGTGCTCTCGGTGCCCTGGCGCTCGTCGAGCAGCACCGAGGCCCGCAGCACCACTCCGTCGCCCTCCTCGCGGTCGGTCAGGGTGAAGGTGCCGGTCACCGGATCCACCTCACCGTTCGCCGGGGTCGAAAACCCGCCGCCGACCACCTGGAACATCTCCAAGCCCTCGGGCTTGGGGGCCCAGCGGTCGATCGCGCGGTGAAACTGCTCAGCCCTCCGCAAGAGCCGCGCCTGGTGCGCGCCGGCCCGCTGGCGCCGCTCGAAGGCATTGCTCACATCGGGCATCAGCCACGACAGCAGCGGATCGGCCTCCGGCGCGAGCAGCCCCCAATTGTAGCGCTGCCACAGGTCCGCATCGAGCGGGTCGAGCACCGCGCCGTCGATCGCGCGCAGCCTTCCGTGCCGCGCCCGCGGGAAGAGCTGCCAGACCGAGGCATGGGTCGCAAGCAACGGCGCGGGATAGAACGGCTGCAACGGCCCGAGCGATTTGCCGTTTACCAGGTTGTCCATCGCGATGATCGAGCCGGCATTCGGTGCTGCCACGATCACGACGCGGCTGAAATGGCGAGCGCCGTCCCAGGTGATGGGCGGAAGGCTCCCGTCCTCCGGCAGCTCCGCTGTCCCGTGCATCAGATAATAGCGCGAGACCAGCCCCCCCATGGAATGGGCGAGCAGGTCGAAGGTGATCTCTTCGGGGCTGACCGTGCGGCTCTCATAGATCGAGCGAACGGCGGCCACCTGGCGTTTGCGCAGTTGGATGAAGGCGTCGAACTCGCGGGCCAGGGTCGGGATGTCGCGGCGCCAGTCATAGTCGAAGCGGAACGAGTTGGCGCGTCCCTCCGAGATCAGTTGATAGTCCTCGAAGGTCGGGCCGTCGCCCTCCTCTTGCGGCTCGCTGCGCAGGCTCGCCTTCGGGGTCGAGCGGAAGCCGCCCGCCGACAAGGTGCGCAAGACCCCGCCATAGACCTCGATGTCGAGCGGAATGCCGAGCACCTCGGGCGCTGCGCGGTCGAGGATGCCGTCCGGTACGATGCCGTCCCGGTGTGCCGAGAAGGGCAGATCGGGCGAGATGATCGGCAGCGCAATGAGGGTCGCCTCCACCGGGTCTTCCGGATCCGCCGAGAGCCCGCGGCTGCCGCCCCCCCAGATCACCGTGCCGGTCTCCCGGTCCCTGAGCCGCGAGCCGAGGGTGCCGGGAATGGTGATCAGCGGGCGCCGGACGCTGGTGTCTGCGGTTTCGCTGACCCGCGCGTAGATCGCGGCGAGATCGGGCTGCGACGGCACCGGCGCGCAGGCACCGAGGGCGAGGGCAAGGAGCGGTAACGCTGCGGTTCGAACCATGACGAGACTTGGATAGGGACTGCGGACGGGTGTCACGCTAGTCTTTGGCTGCCCATCGGGCAATCGCCAGGCTTGAAACCGTGATCGCTGGGCTATCTGGCGGCCCATGGGAAAACTTCACACAAGATTAGCGGCCCTGCTGCTGATGGGCCTCGCGGCCTGCGGCCCACGGCTCGAGGATTATGCAGCTCAGGGCCCGGAGCTCGAGCTCGAGCGGTTTCTCGACGGGCGGCTCACCGCCCACGGGATCTTCGAGGACCGTTTCGGCAATCTGCGCCGGAGCTTCGCGGTGGATGTGCTGGGCGCGTGGGACGGCGAGCGGCTGACCCTGACCGAAGACTTCGTCTACGAGGACGGCTCGACCGAACAGCGCATCTGGCGGCTGACCCAGACCGGGCCGGAGAGCTGGGAGGGCACCGCGGAGGGCGTGATCGGCCCGGCCACCGGCGCAGAGTCGGGCAACGCCTTCAACTGGCGCTACACGATCGATTTGCAGACCCCGGACGGGCCTTTGCGGGTGAGTTTCGACGACTGGATGTGGAAGCTCGACGACCAGGTGCTGCTCAACCGCGCTTCGGTGCAGAAATTCGGGGTGGAGATCGGCACGCTTTCCATCGTGTTCCGTCGCGAGACCCCGGTCGGAAGCTAACCCTCGCGCGTCCAGTCGGCCGCTCGGAGCCGGTAGAGCACATGGTGCCGCTCTGTCACGTGGCGGGGCACCAGCGGGTGGTTGAAATCGCCGCTCGGGTCATGGTGCATCCCGAGCCGTTCCATCACCCGGCGCGAGCGCAGATTGTCCGGCGTGGTGAACGAGAGAACCTCGGCCAACCCGATCTGCTCGAAGGCGTGGGCCAGGCAAGCGCGGGCCGCCTCGGTCGCATATCCTTGACCCCAGGCCGAGCGGGCAAGCCGCCAGCCGATTTCGACGCATGGCGCCGGAGGCTGATCGAAATCCGGCCGACTGAGGCCCACGAACCCGATCATCTCGCCACTGCCGGCGCGCTCCAGGGCCCACCAGCCAAAGCGGGGCTCTTCCTTCCATTTCTGGTGGAACCGGCGCACCAGCATGTCGCTCGCCTTGGCCGAGATCGGCCCGCCGAGCAGCGCCATCACCTCCTGATCGGCATTGATCGTGCGCAGCGGGGCAAGATCCACCGCCAGCCATCCGCGCAGGAGCAGCCGCGGGGTGACCAGCTTCGGTGGCGCGGAAGCGCCGCGCGTCCGCTCAGACAAGCCGGCCCCAGAGGTCGTAGTCCGAGGCATCCGTCACCTCGACTGTCGCGATGTCGCCGGGGGCGAGGCCCTGCGGCTCCTCGATGAAGAGCGCGCCGTCGATCTCCGGCGCATCGCCTTGCGTGCGGCAGGTGGCGCCTTCCTCGTCGATCTCGTCGACGATCACGGGCAACCGGCGGCCGATCTTGGCGGCGAGCCGCGCCTCGGAGATCCGCTGCGCGGCCTCCATGAACCGCTCCCACCGCTCCTGTTTGAGCTCCGGCGCGACATGGCCCGGCAAGTCATTTGCCGCAGCGCCGGCCACGTCCTCGTATTGGAAGCACCCGACCCGGTCGAGCTGCGCCTCCTCCAGCCAGTCGAAGAGCTGCTGGAAGTCTGCCTCCGTCTCGCCGGGAAAGCCGACGATGAAGGTCGAGCGGACGGTCAGCTCCGGGCAGATCTCGCGCCAGGCGCGGATGCGCTCCAGCGTCTTCGCTTCGTTCGCCGGACGGCGCATGGCCCGGAGCACCGAGGGCGAAGCGTGCTGGAAGGGGATGTCGAGATAGGGGGTCACCAGCCCGTCCGCCATCAGCGGGATCAGCCGGTCCACATGCGGATAGGGGTAGATGTAGTGCAGCCGCACCCAGACCCCGAGACGCCCGAGCGCCTCCGCCAGATCCACGATATGCGCGCCGTCCGCGTGGCGCAGATCCGTGCCGTAGGCCGAGGTGTCCTGGGAGATCACGAGCAGTTCCCGCACGCCCGCCTCGGCCAGCTTCTCCGCCTCCCGCAGCACCGCGCGCGCCGGACGCGAGGCGAGTTTCCCGCGCATCGACGGGATGATGCAGAAGCGGCAGCTGTGATTGCAGCCCTCGGAGATCTTCAGGTAGGCGTAGTGGCGCGGTGTCAGCCGGATGCCCGCCGCCGGGATCAGGTCGATCTTAGGGTCGGGCGCAGGCGGCACCGCACTGTGCACGGCGTCCAGCACCTGCTCGTACTGGTGCGGGCCGGTGACCGCCAGAACCGAAGGGTGGCTCTCCCGTATCACCGCCTCGTCCGCGCCGAGACAACCGGTCACGATCACCCGGCCGTTCTCCGAAAGCGCCTCGCCGATCGCCTCCAGGCTCTCCGCCTTGGCGCTGTCGAGAAAGCCGCAGGTGTTGACGATGACGGCCTCGGCGCCCGCGTAATCCGGCGAGATCGCATAGCCCTCGGCGCGCAGGCGCGTAAGGATCCGCTCGCTGTCGACAAGCGCCTTGGGGCAGCCGAGCGAGACCATGCCTATCTTGGGCTGGCCGGCACGGGGTTGCTCGATGCGCGGCAGGGGCGCACGGTCGGGGCGCAGATCGGGTGGGTTCGCACTCATGGCCGCTGCTTAGGTCAATTCACCGGGCCCCGCCAGCCCCAGAGCGCGCGTCCGGCGCATCGGCCCAGCAGATGAAGATTGGGTTTGCCACCTGGCGAAATACCTCGAGATGGGTGGGGACGTTGCGCAGTCCCAGGGCGTCGATATGGGCAAGCGCTGCGTCCGCTTGGGCGCGATCGCGGAAATCCATCAGAAAGAAGAGGCTGTGCTGGCGTTCTTCATCGGTGTCGAGACCCGATGAGGCCTGGCGATGGCCGAGCGGGCCGCAGCCGAGGCAGAGCCCCTCGGCGGTCATATACTCTGTGAACCGCGCGAGATGCCCTTCGAAGGCGGCCAGATCCACCCCCGGCTTCAGATCGCAGCAGGTCAGCATCTGGAACAGGCCGGTTTCCTTTCCGCCTCAAGGTTGGGGTCGGAGCGCCCGCGGGACCGACCCATCGAGGGTCGGGTCCCGCGGGTCTTTCTGCGCCTTGGCGCAGAAAGACCGGCTCTGCGGGGCTCGATGTCCCGCAGAGCCGTCCACCGTCGAGACGCGCTTAGACCCGGAGTTGGTAGCTCGCCGGCACATAGCGGAAGCCGTCGCCCAGGGTCTCCAGATATCCGACCGACGGCGGCGGCATGTGGTAGCCGACGAAGGGCACCTTGTCCGCCGCGATCATGCCGAGCACCTCTTTGCGCCGGGCCGCCGCTGCATCCTTGTCCATGTCGAAGCGCACATGCCAATCCGGCCGCTGCAGCGACACCACATAGTGGTTGCAGAGATCCGCGATCAGCACGAGCCGCTGCCCGCCATCCTCGATGTGGTAGCAGGTGTGCCCCGGCGTGTGGCCCGAGCCGTCCAGCGCCTCCACACCCGAGGCGACTGTGCCGCCCGGCTCGATGAAGCTCATCTTCTCGGCGAACGGCACCACCTTGGCCTGGACCATGGCGTGACGCTTGGCCATGCCCTCGTCGGCCAGCAGATCGTCGCTCGTCCAGAAGTCATACTCCGCCGCATTGGTCACATAGCGCGCATTGGGGAAGACGGGCGTGCCCCCTTCGGTCAGGCCGTTGATGTGGTCCGGGTGGAAATGGGTGATCACCACCACATCCACCTGATCGGCGCTGTAGCCCGCAGCCGCCAGGCGTTCGCCGAGCAGACCCGCATTCGGCCGCCTCCCACTGTCGCCATTGCCCGTGTCGAAGAGGATCAGCTCTGAGCCCGTGTTCACCAGCGTCACGGTGAACGGGATCTCCATCTTGTCGGAGGGCAGGAAGTTCTCGGCCGTCAGCGCCGCGACGTCCTCGGCGCTCACGTTCTGTCCGAAGATCGGGTGGGGGCCGGGGATCTGGACGGCGCCGTCGAGGATCGTGGTGACCTCGTAGCTGCCGACGGTGAAGCGGTTGAAGAAGGGCTGCGAGGTGCCGAGCATCGGTGCTGCTGCCGCTGCGGGGCGGACGGCAAGCGGGGCTGCGGCGAGAGCAGCGGCGCCGGTCAGGGCTGCGCGCCGGGTGAAGGGGGTCTGGGTCATCGGAGGTCTCCCTGTGACGGCCCCGGACCGGGGCCATGGTGGGGAGTATCGGTCGGCTTCGCGTTCTGTCCAGCGCCGGGCGATCATTCCTGCGCGAGGCGGCGGGCCCGGCGCTCGCGGCGCTGGGTCGGGCTCGTGCCGTGCTTGGTCTTGTCCCACCAGAACGGGGCGACCACGATCTCGATGATCGCTTTCCACGCGGCCACCGCCCCGAGCGTCCAATAGAACGGCAGGGTCGGCACGCACCAGATAAACCCAAGCGTCCCCCGGCGCAGCATCGCAAGACAGGCGCAGGCGAGCATCACGCCCTGGCCGAGGCCGAGGGTTATGCCGGCCGGATAGATCACCCAGCCGGGCAGGGTGCTCTGCCACAAGCCCTCTCCCGTGACGACCCAGCCGAGCACCGCCGCCCAGAACAGCGGGATCGCGAGATAGGCCGCCGCGCCGCCGAGAAAGAGGATGTTCAGCCCGAAAAAGCCGCGCGCTCCCATCTCCCGCCAAAGTGTGATCGGGGCGCGCATATGGCTCGCCCAGGTCAGCAGATACCCCTTGAGCCAGCGCGAGCGCTGCCGGATCCAGCGGTGGAACTCACAGGCCGCCTCCTCCTCGGTGGTCGAGCGCAGCACCTGGCAGCGCAGCCCGAGGCGGGCGAGCCGCATCCCGAGATCGGCGTCCTCGGTGACGTTGTGTGCGTCCCAGCCGCCCGTCGCCTTCAGGATCGAGCGGCGGAAATAGACCGAGGTGCCGCCGAGCGGGATCGGCAGGCCGAGCGCTTGCCAGCCGCGCAGAAGCACTTCGAACCAGATCGCGTATTCCAGCTGGAAACAGCGCGAAAGCCAGTTGTCCCGCGCGTTGTAATAGGAGAGCTGGCATTGGCAGGCGGCCACATCCGGCGGGGCGCTGGTGAGGCTCGCCGCAACGGCGCGGAGCTGGCCGGGGTCGGGGCGGTCCTCGGCGTCGAGGATGCCGACGATCTCCCCCTCGCAGAAATCGAGCGCATAGTTGAGCGCCCGTGGCTTGGTGCGGGGGCGACCTGCGGGCACGGTCATAGGCCGCATCCAGGCGGGCAAGGGCTGGGCGGAGAGTGCGCGGGCGGTGGCCTCGTCGTCCTCCTCGACCAGCAGCCGCACTTCGAGCCGCTCGCGCGGGTAGTCCAGCGCGGAAAGGGCCTCGATCAGCCCGGGGACCATCGCCGCCTCGCGGTAGAGCGGCACCAGGAGGCTGATCCGCGGGAGAGGTTTTCGGTCGCTCAGGGTGACCATGCCGGCGCGGGCTGGAGGGTCGGTGTCGGGGCGCACACGGCCCGCCACCAGTGCGGCGATCCGGAGCGCCATGGTCGCCGCGTTGAGCAGGAACAGCCCGCCGAGCGCGAGGGCGAAAACCGTGTTCCCCCCGGCGACGACCAAACCGGCGAGCAAAACCAGTGCCAGGGCCCCGCGGGTGCGCAGCCCCCGGATCCCGCGGACCGACAGCTCGGGCGGCGTGCGCCTGGCGGCCCGCTCGGCCAGCGGCTCCCGGGCGGTCTCGGCCACCACCTGCTCGATCTGCGCCCGCGTCGCGACCACCACACACACCATGTCCGGACGGTCGGAGAGGCGGGCCAGTGCCCGCGCCAGATTGGTCGGATCCGACACCGCATAGGTCGTCACCCGGCCCAGCCGCTTCCAGGGCAGAATGCTGCCCGCAAGGTAGGCGTCCACGTCCTCTTGGCGAAACAGCGCAGGGTCCGGCGGCGCGGCGACGAGATCGACGAACCCGATGCCGCGCTGTTCAGCCAGCGCCGCGGCCACCGCATGGTCGCTGGAATAGCCATGGGCCGTGAGCACGTTGCCAAGCCGGTAGGGCGTCTCCCGCTGCGCTGAGAGGGCGGCACGCAGATTGTCCGGGCTGACCGCTCGATGCTCCCGCAGCAACCGCCCGAGCGGCGGGCGTTCGCGCAAGCCAGGACGCGCCGCCGGCGCCGGCGGCGCGAGGGTCGTGTCGTGCACGTTCACCGCTCGACCCTCTGGCCCGGCCTGTCACTCGATCGGCTGGCCAACCCCATAGCCGCATCCTTCTCTGCGAATCTCCGCAAAAAAGACTAAATTCGGCCGGTTAATTTGCTGTTAACTTGCGTTGACAGTCGGTTTGTCAGCCAGCTTTGGCGGCGTCCATTGCCGCGGTGAACCGCTCGAACAGGTAGTAGCTGTCCATCGGGCCGGGGCTCGCCTCCGGGTGGTACTGCACCGAGAACACCGGCCGGTCGCGCAGACGCAGCCCGCAGTTCGTGCCGTCGAAGAGCGAGACATGGGTCTCCATCGCCGCGGCCGGCAGGCTTGTCGCGTCCACAGCGAAGCCATGGTTCATCGAGGTGATCTCGACCTTTCCGGTCTCCAGATCTTTCACCGGATGGTTTGCCCCGTGATGCCCGTGGTTCATCTTCACCGTTTGCCCGCCGAGTGCGAGCCCGAGCAGCTGGTGCCCGAGGCAGATGCCGAAGAGCGGCAGCCCAGCCTCCAGCACGCCGCGGATCATGGGCACGGCGTATTCGCCCGTCGCCGCCGGATCGCCGGGACCGTTGGAGAGGAAAACCCCGTCGGGCTTGTGGGCCAGCACCTCCTCGGCTGTCGCGGTCGCCGGCACCACGGTCACCGCAGCGCCCGCGTCGCTCAGGCAGCGCAGGATGTTGCGCTTCGCCCCGAAGTCCACGGCCACCACCTTGTGCCGCGGCTCCGGTGCCGGGCCAAAGCCGGTGCCGTGCGCCCAGCGGCCCTCGGTCCAGCCATAGCTCTGCCCGCAGGTCACTTCGCGGGCGAGATCCGCCCCGTCGATCCCGGCAAAGGCGCGCGCCTTCTCGACCAGCCCGTCGCTCAATGTCGCTGATATCGCATCAATGTCGCCGCCGGATATCGCATCCGAATATCGCATCGCCACGTGCGGCATGCCGAGATCGCGGATCCGCCGGGTGAGCCGCCGCGTGTCCACGCCGGAGATGCCGAACCGCCCATGGGCCGCCAGGAAATCGGCCAGCGGCTTCGCAGCGCGCCAGTTCTGCGGCTCGGTCACCGGCCAGCGCACAACCATCCCGCGGGCGACGGGATTTGCCGTCTCGTCATCCTCGCTGTTTGTGCCTACATTCCCAATGTGCGGAAATGTAAACGTGATGACTTGGTGCGCGTAGGAGGGATCTGTCATAATCTCCTGGTAGCCGGTCATCGCGGTGTTGAAGCAGAGTTCTCCCACGGTTTCGCCCGTTGCGCCGAAGCCGTAGCCCCAATAGAGAGACCCATCGGCAAGTGCGAGGCACGCGGTCGGGGCAGGGGCGGTCATGGGGCGGGCTCCTGGGTGCAGGTCGGGGATGCGCGCGGCAAGCTATGCGGCGCGTCTCGTCCGGTCAAGCACTGGTGCGTTTGATAATTTGCTTTGCTAAATCAGTCTGTTGTGGGTGTTCAGGGCGCGTTTCGGCCTGGGGGGGTCGTAAGAAATCCGGCGGTCGGCTCTGGCCGTCTGCCCTTGGGGGGACGATGCGAACACGGATTTCCAATGCGTTGAAAGACGCCATGCGCGGCGGAGAGGCCGTGCGCGTGAGCACGCTGCGTCTGATGCTGGCGGCGCTCAAGGATCGCGAAATCGCTCTCCGCGGGGATGACGGTCAGGAGGGGCTTTCGGACGCCGATGCGCTGGTCTTGCTTGCCCGGATGGTCAAGCAGCGTGAGGAGTCGATCGCAACCTACGAACAGGCGGCCCGGATGGAGCTGGCCGATCGGGAGCGGCGCGAGGTCGAGATCATCCAGGAGTTCCTGCCAAAACCGCTGAGTGCCGACGAGGTCGAGGCGGCTGTCTCTGAGGCGATCGCGGCCGCGGGCGCGCAGTCAATCCGGGATATGGGCAAGGTGATGGCGGCGCTCAAGCGCGATTTCACCGGGCGGATGGACTTTGCCGCCGCCAGTTCGCGCGTAAAGGCGGCCCTCGGATGAGCGCGCAGGATGAGGCCCCACAGCACGGTGCCCCCGGGCCGGGCGGGCCGGATGCCGCTGTGCCGGAGGCGGGCGCGTCCGACCAGGGTGCCGAACAGCAGCGCCGGTTCGAGCGCGGTCAACTGCTGATCTCGGAAGGCCGGCGGGCAATGGCGGAAGGCCATTCCGTCATGCGAGCCCTGTCGGCCGAGGTGCGCCCGGCCCGGGCCCGCGGTGCGATCCACCAGATGATCTGGGAGTGCGAGCGCATCAGCAACCGCCGCAGCCAGTTCTTCAGCCAGGCGGGGCAGGACGCTTTTCTCGATGAACGGGTGTTCGGCGGCAAACGCGGCGGCGTTTTCGTCGAGGTTGGCGGGTTCGATGGGATCACCGGCTCCAACTGCCTGTTCTTCGAATTGATGCGGGGCTGGACCGGCTTGATGGTCGAGCCGGCATCGGTCCCTCGGGCCAAAGCCGCCGAGTTCCGCCGGTGCCCCTGTTTGCCGATCGCCGTCGCCACGGGCGGCGGGGAAGGACCGTTCCTCGAGATCGAGGCCGGCCCCGTACAGATGAGCGGCCTGGTCGAGCACTACGACCCGGCGCTGAAGGCCCGCATCGAGGCGGAGCCGCGGTTCGAGGGCAAGGTTCGTCCCGCGCGCATGCGCAGCCTCGCCCAGGTGCTCGACAGCCACCATATCCGCGAAGTGGATTTCATCTCGCTCGACGTGACCGGCAGCGAGTGGAGCATCCTTTCGGCCTTTCCGTTCGAGGATTACCGCGTGCATGCCTGGAGCGTGGACAGCACCGCCAACGGGCCTCGGATCCAGTCGCTTATGGAGGCGCGAGGCTACAAGCGGGTCGAGGCCATGGGAGCCGACGACATTTACGTCTCGGCTCCCTGATTTTCTGACGACCCGCCTTAGGCGGTCTGTATTATGGCAGGGCGCATCATACTTTGGGCCTCGCCCTCACCCGATAGTAGCCCGACATAGGCAAGTCCAGCGCCTGCCAGGGCGAACACCGCCAGGCTGACGCCCAGGCGGCTTCGCATTGCCCGCAGGGATCCGACGCCGGTCAGGACGGCCAAGATCTCCGCGGCCACGAGGCCGATGAGGGCAATCTCGGCGGTTGTTCTCGGGTCCATAGGTGCAATGAAGCTGGCCCAGATGAAGACCCCCACCGCAAACACGATGCCTGCGACGGCTAGGACAAGGCACATCGTGCCTCTTCCCGAAGACTGATCAGTGCTCATTTCCGCACGATCTCCTCTGGAATAGGGAGCAGGTTTCTAAAGGGTCCGAAGCCATGCCTCGGACCCAGGTTCAGCGCTCAAAGGGACGCCGCTTAAGCGATCACGCACTTCCCGTCGCCGCGCGCCGTGACGTTCCACGAGCGCCGCGCACGGTTGCCGTATTTCTGGCCGTAGTGCGCCTCGACCTTGAGGGTGATTGACCAGATCGGGTCCTGCCCGCTCATGCCAACCTTCGTCGGAGTTCCCGTGAGCGTGGCCTTAACCTCGCAATACCCGAAGGCGCGCACGTGGGTGCCGTTGTCGCTTATCGAGAAATCCGTGACGAAGAGGCCCGGACTGCCCTCAACCTTCCCCGAGTGGCGGAACATAATTTTGAGCTTGCCACGGATCACGTCAAGACCAAAGCCGTCGACAAATCCGAAGGTGATCCCCGACGCTTTGTCGTAGCGTCCGTTATAGATTGGGTCGCTCGGGCTCATGCCCTTCGGAACTGCTGCGAGAAACTTTGATTCTGCGCCCGAAACCGGAGCGCCATCCTTCATGATGGACCAGGCTTTATCGCCAGCTGCGACGACAGAATCGATGATCTTTGCTTTATCGCCCATGTCTTCTTCTCCTCTAAATCACTTTTGCGCCTACCGCGCTCAGACTGCTTTGCCCTGCTTCAGGCGCTTTTCAAAATCGGCCTCAAGCTCTTTCTTAGCCTTATCGAGCTCAGCTTTCTCCTTCTTGTCTTTGGAGCCCTTGGCTTTCTCATCAATCGCCTTCTGAGCCTTCTTAAACGCAGCTTCGTACCCTTCGAGTCCTTTCTTTACTTCTTTGGCGATCTGATCAAACAGGCCGCCAATCTTTTTGTCTTTCTTCACTGATTCGGCCTTCATGGCCTGGTCTTTGATCTTTTTGATGTTTGCTTCCGACATTGTTCTCTTTGAACTCCTGGTGTTATAATAATCGGTTCTTTGGTCGTCCGGTGCGCGCGTCAGGCCAAAAACCGGCCCTTGCTCACATCCATAGATACAATGTCACGGCTCGCGGCGCAGCGTTCAAGTGCTCATATCTGAAGATTTGGCGTCAGTTTTGCATTAGGTACCGACGCTTCAAGGCGGCACCCTTGCCCGGTCCCGGGTGATCCGTTACCCAACCGGCGCCGCCGCGTGGGAGAGCAGCAGACCATGGCCAAGGACAAGAAGAAGCGGGCCCCTCGGCCGAAAGCGCAGACCCCGCGCGGGTTTCGCGACTATTTCGGCGCCGAAGTCACCGCCCGACGCGCCATGCTCGACCGGATCTGTGAGGTCTACCACGCCTACGGCTTCGACCCGCTGGAAACCTCGGCTGTGGAGACGGTGGAGGCACTCGGCTCCTTTCTGCCTGATGTGGACCGCCCGAACGCCGGCGTCTTCGCCTGGCAGGACGAGGACGAGAGCTGGATGGCGCTGCGCTACGACCTGACGGCGCCGCTCGCGCGGGTCTTCGCCCAGCACCGCGAGAACCTCCCCTCGCCCTATCGCCGTTATGCGGTGGGCCCGGTCTGGCGCAATGAGAAGCCGGGGCCAGGGCGGTATCGGCAGTTCTATCAATGCGACGCCGACACGGTGGGCACCCAGACCGTCGCTGCGGATGCCGAGATCTGCATGATGCTGGCCGACGCGTTCGAAGCCGTCGGGATCGGCCGCGACGATGTGTTGATCCGCGTGAACAACCGCAAGGTGTTGAACGGCGTGATGGAGGCAGCGGGGCTGATGCGCCCCGATGCGCCCGAGGAGATGGCGGATCAGCGGGGGATTGTGCTCCGAGCCATCGACAAGCTCGACCGTCTGGGGGAGGACGGCGTCAGGGCGCTTCTCGGCGAAGGCCGCAAGGACGAGAGCGGCGATTTCACCAAGGGCGCGGGGCTGGCGGACGCGCAGGCCGATCTGGTGATGGGCTTCGTCTCCGCCGGACGCGAGACGGCGGCCGCCACGTGTGCGCGGCTTGCCGAGTTGGTTGGCGCATCCATTACAGGCGTCGAAGGCGTGCGCGAGATGGAGACCATAGGCGATCTCACTGAAGCCCAGGGGTATGCGGGCCGCTTGCTGATCGATCCCTCGGTGGTGCGCGGGCTCGGCTACTACACCGGACCGGTCTATGAGGCGGAGCTGACCTTCGAGATCACTGATGAGGACGGCAACCGGCGACAGTTCGGATCCGTTGCGGGCGGCGGTCGCTATGACGACCTGGTCAAGCGCTTCATCGGCCAGGCGGTTCCCGCAACCGGCGTTTCTGTGGGTGTCGATCGACTGCTCGCCGCGCTGGAGGCCAAGGGGCGTGCGGGCACCGAGGCGGTGCGCGGACCGGTGGTGATCCTGCCGATGGACCGCGACCGAATGGCCGACTACCAGACCATGTGCGCCGAGCTTCGCAATGCCGGGATCCGCGCGGAGGTCTTCCTCGGCGGTGGCAACATGGCGAAACAGCTGAAATACGCCGACCGGCGCGCTGCCCCCATCGCCATCATCGAGGGCGCGGACGAGCACGCCGCCGGTCAGGTGACGCTGAAGGATCTGGTTCTCGGCGCCCGTTTGGCCGAAAAGATCGAGACCCGCGAGGAGTGGACGGCGCAACCGGCGCAGAAGACCGTCGCGCGCGCGGACCTCGTTGCGGAGATCCGCGCCATGCTCGCGGCCGAGACCCCGTGAACGCGGCCCGTGCGACGCTGAGCGCGGCGTGTCTCTCGGGCGAGGCGCGGGCGCTGCGCGAAGCCGTGGTTGCGCGGCTCACCGCGGTCTTTGCCGAAGCGGGGCATGCGCGCCTGGAGCCGCCGCATCTCCTGGACGCCGATCTGCTGCTCGATCTCTACGGCGAGGACATCCGGACCCGGGCCTTTCTCTTCCCGGAGCCGGTGCATGGGGGCGAGCTGTGCTTGCGCCCGGATTTCACGCTCCCGGTCGCTCTGGCCCATGCCGAGGCGGGGTGGGACCGGGCGGCCGCCTATGCCTATGCGGGGCCTGTGTTCCGCTTGCAGGACCAGTCGGAGACGCGCCCCATTGAGTACTTCCAAGTGGGGGTCGAACGGTTCGGCGAGGCGGACCGGGCCCGGGCCGATGCAAATGTGCTGGCGCTCGTGCTCTCGGGTCTCGATGCGCTCGGGCTCTCGGAGCGGCAGATCATCAGCGGCGATCCGTCGGTCGTCTTCTCTCTGCTCGACGCGTTGGAGATCGCCCTCGACCGCAAGACGGCGCTCAGGCGGCATTTCTGGCGCCCCAACCGGTTCCGGGCGCTGATCGAGCGCTATACTCAGGCACGCCCTGCGCCGAGCGCGCGACGGTCACGCCTGCTCGCAGCGGCCGCCGCGGGCACCGTGGAACAAGAGGCCGCCGAGGCCGGTGAGGTGCTGGGCCTGCGCGGGCTCGACGAGATTGCCGCCCGGGCCGATGCACTGGCGGTCTCGGCTGGCGTGCCGCCGATGCCGAAGGAGCAAGCCGACCTGATCGCTGCGGTGCTCGAAATCCAGGGACCCTCAGGTGAGGCACTCGCGGCGCTCCGCGATCTCACGGCAGGGGCAGGCGTGGATATCGGACCGGCCCTGGAACGGTTTGAGCGGCGTCTCGATGCCCTCAACCGCGTCGGCGTGGATGCCGAGGACTTGCCCTTCGACGTTCGGTTCGGCCGTGCGATGGAGTACTACGACGGCTTCGTTTTCGAGATTACGGCGCCTGGATCGTCCGATTGGCCGCCATTGGCCGGTGGCGGGCGCTATGACCGCATGACCGAACGGCTCGGCGCGCCCAAACCCGTCCCGGCCGTCGGGGCGATGATCCGGCCGGAAGCGGCCATCCTCGCAGGGGCTCGACCATGACGCTGCTGATCGGCGTGCCCTCCAAGGGCCGGCTTCAGGCGGATACGATCGCCTGGTTCGCCGAGCGGGGGATCGAGATCACCCCGTCGTCCCGCTCGCGTGAGTACCGCGCCGAACTGCATGGGGCGGACGGTGTCGGCGTCGTGATGCTCTCGGCCGGCGAAATCCCGGGCGAACTGGCGGCGGGGCGCATCCATATCGGCGTGACCGGCGAAGACCTGATCCGTGAGCGCATTGCCTTTCGCACGCGCGATGTGCGGCTGGCGGCGCGGATGGGCTTTGGTCATGCAGATCTGGTGGTCGCCGTGCCGGATTTCTGGGTGGATGTGGAGACCATGGCCGATCTCGACGAGGTGTGCGCCGCCTTTCGGGACCGGCATGGGCGGTCGCTGCGGGTCGCCACAAAATACCACAACCTCACGCGCGGCTTCTTCCGAAAGACCGGGGTCGCTGATTACCGCATCGTGGACAGCCAAGGGGCGACCGAGGCTGCGCCAAAGAACCAGACGGCGGAGGTGATTGTCGACATCACCTCCTCGGGTGCGACCCTGCGGGCAAACCATCTTCGCGTTCTGGAGGACGGCTTGATCCTGAGTTCGGAGGCCAATCTCTGTGTGTCCGGCGAGGCGCCATGGGGGCTTGGGGAGAGCGCGGCCTACAGCCGGCTGTCCGAGCGGCTGGGGCTTTCCGACGATTAACGGCCCGCCGCAACCGTGCCCACGATCATGTCCTCCGCCGCGGGCATCATGCGGTGAAGCAACGCGTATTCGGCAAGTGCGCGCATGCGTCGTCCGCTCCCCTCGCTTTGGCGAACAGACGCGATCGCGGCGTCGGTCATGCGCGCCTCGGTCGAGGCCAAGGCGACCGGCTGTCCGACCGAATAGAGCCTTGCCACAGCGCGTCCGCTCGCGCGCGTTGCCGCAGACACGGGCACGACCCCACCGAAGAAGGGAAGCTGCGTGAGCCCCGCTGTCAGCGGATCCTCCGAGACGGCGACGGATAGCTCATAGACCAGAACCGCATCCAAGCCGTTCTCAAGGGCGAGAAAGTCATAGTCCGAGACCGGCTGCGGGTCGGCCACACCAGGCGCCAAAGGGGTCAGCCGCAAAGGATAAAGAAGAGCGCGGTTCACTTCGGCGATCGCCCCACGCCAACGCGCGTATTCCGGGGCGGGGACCGCGGTCGGCCGCCCCTCCGACAGCCGCAACAACCCGATTCGGGCGGGCAGGGAAAGTGAGCCCGACACAACGGGAGGCCCCGCGTTTGCCAGCTTCGGCTCCGGGATCGGCGTTGGGGAGCCCGCACAGGCGGTTAGCAGGATCAGGCATCCGAGCAGGGATCCACGCATCACTTCGCTCCGGTTCTATCTCGGCGCCGTTCTTGCGCCCTGCTCAATGGTCGGCGGAGTTGGTTAACCGGAGCTTTCACACGATGGAGATTGCGGGTGACGGCGGAACACGCTAGTCAGGCGCCTGAGCGAATTTTGCTCACAGTGGGCCGGTCTAGCTCAGCTGGTAGAGCGCCTGATTTGTAATCAGGATGTCGGGGGTTCGAGTCCCTCGACCGGCACCATCCAACTCTCGCATCCCGTTTTTCGGGAACCGTGTTGAGAGCTTCCCCGTATCTTCACCCACCAAAAAGCCATCCGCTTCTTTGCTGGTGTGCTGACTCCGGATGTGACACGCTGCCTGATGCTGGCGGAATCCGCAGCGGCGCTTGCTCTGCCCGATGGGGCTGGCATTCCAAACAGCACGGATGCAGCTTAGGCGGTATGGTTTGACGCTCATCCGAAGATGCTGGCTGGCCGCGATGCGTGGGAAGCCGCCATCACCGATTACATTGCCCGCGGCGGGCCGTTCCGCATGGGTGTGCCGCCCTTCATTGAGGTCGAGGGTCGCGGGGTGTTCGGCGCGCACTGCATCGAGAGCCTCGGGCGAAACGACAGGGCAGCGCTTCATCGGCAGCTCGCCGAGCACAAGACGGCATGGGAGGCCGAGCACCGGCGCATGGGCATCGCGGCAATTCGGGAGGACTGGGACCGGCAGGGCGAGCGGTCGGCCGAAAGCGCGCTCGCCTTTCTGTGACCTTGCTCCCTGATCCCGGACCAGGCGGTAAAGTATGAGCCGACCTGGAGGGACGAGGATGACGAAACGAGCGAGGCGGCGGTTCACGCCAGAGTTCAAGGAGCAGGCGGTTGTGCGTCTGTCTGAGCCTGGGTTGAGCTAGGCCAGCGTAGCCGCTGAGCTGGGTGTCATGTCGACGCAGCTGAAGACCTGGAAGCTTGAGCTGGACGCAGCGGGTTCGGCGGCGGCGATTGCGGCTCAAAGAGCCGAAGCGGACGAGCTGGTGCAGCTGCGCCGCGACAACAAGCGGCTCAAAGAGGAGGTGGAGGTCTTGCGCAAGGCCTCGGCTTTTTTCGCTCAGTGGGCGGCGAAACCGTGAAGGCCAAGCTCCACGCTGCGCGCGCGCCGCTGCGCGACGTCATCGCCGCCCAGGCGGGTATGCATGCGATCCGATTCCTATGTCGGGTTCTTGGCGTTGCGCTGAGCTGGTATCACGGCTGGCGGCGTACTGCTCCACAGCGAGCCGAGCGCGCTGCCAGGCGTGCCGTGTTTGCCGAATAGATCCGGGCGATCTTCGAGGTAAGCCAAGAGCCTCTACGGCGCGCCGCGGATCCACGCAGAGCTGCGCGATCGGGGCCATCACCTCTCGAAGCGAACAGTGGCCAATCTGATGACATCCCGCAGGGATGGGCGCGAAGCGTCGAACAGCCTTCGCCCGCCGCGCAGAAAGCGCCGTGTGCCGGTCACCACCAACAGCCGGCGTTCCCACGCGGTCGCGCCGAACCTGCTCGACCGCAACTTCAAGATCGCCGCGCCCGATGCTGTCTGGCTCGCCGACATCTCGTACATCCCGACCGATGAGGGCTGGCTGTACTTGGCGGCGGTGAAGGATCTGGCCACCCAGGAGATCGTCGGCCCCCTCTCGGCGATCGCCAGCGATCGCCTGCCGGGCAACGGGTCGATGTCCGAGCGCCTCAAGAGCACACTCTGCGAGGATGCCTTGAAGATGGCGATCCGAAACCGGCGCCCTTCCAGGGGCCTGATCCATCACAGCGATAGGGGCGTGCAATATGCCTGCGGCGACTACCGCAAACTCCTGGCTCTCCACGGCATCACAGCCTCGATGAGCCGGAAGGGAAACTGCCTCGACAATGCGCCCATGGTTCACGCTGCGCGACGTCTTCGGGTCGCTCAAGACGGAGCTCGGGCATCGCACCCGGTTCCAGACCCGGGCCGAAGCGAGGCGAGCGCTCTTCCACGCATCGCGCGCGCCGCTTCGCGACGATATCGAGATCTTCTACAACCGCCGGCGCCGACACTCGAGCATCGGCTACCGAACGCCAGCCCAGGCAAGGATGGACATGGCCATGGCGCGGGCCGCATAGATCAATAGCGCCCTGGTCCGGGATCAGCCAGCAAGGTCAATATGCTCTCAGATCTCTGGGAGAAGCGCACAGGCGATTTGAAAGCCCGCGTACAAGATGATGCGAGCCAGATCCGTCAGATCGAAAAGAAGATCGCAACGGTCGTTGGTCGGATCACAGAGGCGGAACGCCCTGAGCTGATCTCTGCCTACGAGAATGAGATCAAGAGGCTGCAATCACGTTGGGTTGTCCTAGCAGAAAACCTCGAAGATATGCGCACGCCTGCAAGGGGGGGTGATGAGACGTTTCGAACCACCATGGCATTCCTCGCAAACCCTTGGAGGATCTGGGATTCTGGTGAAGCAAGCGCCCGGAAACTGGTGCTTAGGCTGGTTTTTCCGACGCCTGTCGCTTACTGCACGAATGAAGGTTTTCGAACCGGCGCAATCCCGCTTCCCTTCAGGCTTTTTCGGGGTTCGGACACCCCCGATTGGGCGATGGTGGAGCCGAGGGGATTCGAACCCCTGACCTCTGCAGTGCGATTGCAGCGCTCTCCCAACTGAGCTACGGCCCCGTGCGCGCCCGGCTACGCGCGGACCCGGCTGCTGTCAAGCCGGCGCGGCTCAACGCCCTTGCCCATGGCTGCCACGCCCGCTAGGTCTGCTGCGAGACCGGCGAATAGTGGAGCTGTCATGCAATCCCTCCTCATGATCTTCAACATGGTGGTCAACCTCGTCTTCTGGATCATCATCATACAGGCGGTTCTGAGCTGGTTGGTGGCCTTCGACGTGTTGAACACCCGTCAGCCGCTGGTGGCACAGATCTGGTCGACGCTGAACCGGATCACCGAGCCGCTCTATCGGCCCATCCGCAATATGCTGCCGGATATGGGCGGGATCGATCTCTCGCCGATCATAGTGATCCTCGGCCTTTATGCGATCCAGATCATCGTGAACAACAACCTCGCGCCGCTCGCCTACGGTTAGGCTGGGACAACCCGAAAACCCCTACTCGCCGCCGATCTGGGGGTTCTGATCTGCCCCCGCCTGTGCTATGCGAGGCGCGCGGGGCAGAGGCGATCCCCCGCTGTCAGGCAGTCGCCCAAGCATCGCTCTCAGATCCTATGGGACCGAGACACATGCCTGACTTTGACCTTCCTGCGCTGGATGCCGATACCGCAATCGCCATGCCCGGTGCCGTCTGGGTGGACCTCCGCCGCCCCTCCGCTCGCGAGGCCAGTGGCCGGACCGTTGCCGGCGCCACCCTGCGTGACCCAACCGCCTTCGGCCATGACGATCCGCTGACCGGCGAGGGGCGGCCGATCATCGTCTTCTGCGCCCATGGCCACGAGCTCAGCCAGTTCGGCTGCGCGCTGCTGCTCGTCCACAAGCGAGACGCGCGCTATGTCCGCGGCGGGTTCGAGGCGCTCGCCGCTGCCGGTGCCCCGCTTGTTCCCATCGCCTGAGAGGAGGCTCCTCATGGACGATCAGACATCCACCGCCCCGCCGAGCATGCGTGAGGCGCTCGGCGTCTATGCCAAGATCGGGCTCTTGTCGTTTGGGGGCCCCGCTGGACAGATCGCCCTGATGCAAGGCGAGATCGTCGAGCGGCGGGGGTGGCTGCGGGGGACGAGCTTCGACCGAGGGCTCGCATTCTCCATGATGCTGCCGGGGCCTGAGGCACAGCAGCTCGCAACCTGGATCGGCTGGCGCCTGCACGGGCTGGTTGGCGGGCTTGCAGCGGGGCTCGCCTTTATCCTGCCGGGGGCGGCGCTGATGATCCTGCTCGCCTGGATCGCGGCGGCCCATGGCGAGGTGCCCTGGGTCGCGGCTGTGTTTGCTGGGATCCAACCGGTCGTGATCGCGGTGGTGATCGGGGCCATGCGCAAGCTTGCCGGCCGCGCCTTGGCAGGACCAACGCATGTGGCGCTCGCCGTAGCAGCTTTCGTCGCGATCTATTTCCTCGGGGCGCCGTTCCCTCTGATCGTGGCGCTGTCGGCCTTGGCGGGCCTGGCCATCGGGACGGACACCGGGACCACAACTGAGGGCGGCGCGGTGGCAGGCCTCGCGCGCCATGCCGGGCTGACGTTCGCGGTCTGGGGCCTCGGGATCGCCACGCTCTTCGTGCTGATCCGTGCGGTCTTCGGGCCGGAGCCTTTCGACGATGTGGCCGAGCTCTTCCTCACGGCGGCGTTCGTCACGTTCGGAGGCGCCTATGCGGTGCTGCCCTTCGTGGCCGATCTGGCGGCCGAGAGCTATGGCTGGTTGACGGCGGCGGAGATGCTGAACGGGCTGGCAATCGCCGAGGCGACGCCCGGGCCGCTGATTCTCGTGAACACCTATGCGGGCTTCTTCGCGGGGTGGGGCGATGGTGCCGTCGCAACCGCAGTGCTCACGGGCACACTCGCCACGGTCTACACCTTTGCGCCGAGCTTCATGATGATCCTCGCCTTTGCGCCGATCGTCGAGCATGTCTCGTCGATCGGCTGGGCGAGGCGGGCGCTTGCGGGCGTCTCGGCGGCGGTTGTCGGGGTGATTGCGAACCTGGCGGTCTATCTCGGTGAGGCGGCGTTCTTCCCCATGGGGCTGGAGACGCCGGAATGGCCGAAGCTTGTGCTTTTCGCGGTGGCTATGGGGCTGATGCTGACCGGCAAGGTCGGGGTGCTCTGGATGGTGGCAGGGGGTGCGCTGGCCGGGCTCGGGCTCCACACGGTCGGTCTGCTCTAGAGCGCGACCGGTCCGGTGGGCGTGTTCAGGGTGGCGGAGAGGCGCGTCGGACCCGGGCCAGGGGCGAACTGAACGCGTTCCAGCCCGGTAAACTGGGCCGCCGCCTGGCCTGCGCCCGTGCCCGAGATCACCAGGGAGTCGAGCGCCAAGCCCTGATGCCCCAGCCGCTCCGCCGGATGCATGCCCGTCTTCCAGTGGATCATCAGCGGCCAGGCTCCACCGAGGGGCAGGCCAGGTCCTTCGGCGATGGACACCTGCCATGTGAGATCGTCCCGAGCGAAATCCTCGGGCGGGCCCATCCCCTCAGGGGCATGTGCGAGCAAGCCCGGCAGATCGTCTGTCGAGACCGCCCAGGTCCCGAGATAGGGGCCCTCCGCCAGCCGCGCCTGCACCTCAGGGTCGTCGAACCCAAACCAGCGATTGCGGGCCGGCCGGGGTGCGTCGGGGTCAACGGCGATCAGTTCGAGATAGCTGTCGCCCAGCCCCCAGAGTGCGTTGTGGGTTCCCATCATGGCGTGCTTGCCAGCCCCCTTAGGCGGGACGCCGAGACGGTCTTCGAGCCAAGCGCTGCTTTCTTTTAGATCCGCGGTGAGGACGACGAGATGATCGTACCTGGTCGCCACGCTCAGTCCCCGACCCGCTTCGGTCGCCCTGTCCGCGCAAGTTGGGCAGAGAGCATCTGGTAGAGATCGCCCATAATCCTCCGCGCTTGGTCCGTTGCGGGGCGGAGTGCCTTCGCGGCGGTCGAGACGTGTCGCGGCAGGCTTGCCAGCAGCCCGGGCAACGATCGGAGGAACGGGCCGAGCACGGGCATCACCCGCGCACGGACCCAGCCGATGGTGCCTTTGAAGCTAAAGTCCATGCCTTCGAACAGCGCATCGATCCGCGGCAAGACTGGAACATCGATCGGGACGGAGTAACTGCCCTTGGCCGGGGGAAGCAGCTCCAGCGACATGGGCTCCACGACCGAGTCGGTCCCAACGAGGACGATCGCCGGAACATCCGGACGCAACCACCCATCAGACCGGCGGACCTTGGCCCGCCCGGCCGAGAACGGATCGCCCATCCAACTGCCGTCCTCAAAAGCGGTTTCCCCGTCCAGGGCCTGCCAAGCCGCACCATGCAAACGGGACAGCGCAGTGCGCCCGTCGATCGGAGACGGAGCCAGCTCGATTTCGCGCCCTATGAAAGCGGTGAGACCCCGGGTAAACGCACCGGCCACGGGCTCCTCGGTTCGATTTTCAGGCGTATACGGATAGAGCGCGACCCAAGCTTCGATCGGACTGACACCGCGCAGCGCGGTCCGCCCGGCCTGGTAGGCCTCCTGCGGGGTGAGCACCGTCCCCGCCGAAGGGAACAGGACACCGCGGGCCGGACCAAGCCGCGCGAGCGCACCGGCAACGAGCGTGATGACGGTCGCATAGGCCTTCATCCACTCGAGCCCTGCGCCGTAATCGCCGCAAGTGACCTCGAGATGGGTCACATGTCCACTGAGCAGCGGACCCGGCTCTGAGCTGCGCTGGGGCCGATAGCCGAAAGCATCGGCGCCGTCTGACGCAGGGAGGCCGGCCGGTGAGCCGCGCCGATGTGCGATCCGGATCTCGGCACCGTCAATGGCTAGGGACACGCGGGTCGGATCCTTCGGATCGCCACGCCCGGACAGGCTGCCCAGCTCCGGGAACCGTTCGGAAAGCACGTCGGCCAGCTCGACCGGATCGAACTCCCAGCGGCGTTCCAGCAGAACGATAGCGGTGTATCGGTCGGCCATGGCGCTCCCCCTTTTTCTCGGCACCGACTCCGTCTTACGCGGATTCGCATCCGTCGCTCAACCTTAGCGGTAGCAGAAGAAGGGTTGCCAAAGGCAAACCGCCGCAGTGGTTCCTGCGGCGGCTCGAGAAACTCGGCCGAGATCAGCGTCCGGATCAGGCCCGGCGCATCGTCCGGAAGAGCGGCACAACAGTCTTCCGCCGCTGCGAGACGAACATGTGCAGATCGGGCAAATCTTCGGGCTCGATCAACAAGATACTCTCAGATGTCGCCAGCGAACGAGCCGCTTGCGTCGACCCGGCGGAGGACACGATGCCAGCTGTGTCGAGACCGAACCGGTTGCGCGCCAGCATCACCTCACGAACCGCATCGCCATCGACTTCGCTGGCGAACTCCCGGCAACGAAGGCCAAGGATCACGTCCCCACGCTCAGCGAAGATGTCAATGGCATCGGCGCCGGGCGAATCGGTGGCCTGGGTCGTCCAGCCGTGCTCCGCCAGGATCCGTGCATAGGCCTCGGTCAGCCCGCGCACAGCCGTTTTGGCGAGATGCTGGGGCAGGTTGATCGCGCCGAGTTGGTCCGGCGTCGGAGCGCCAACCCCACCCATGGACATCGAGGGGCGAGAGATGCCGGACTGCATCGGGTCCTCGTCGCCAAAGCGGCGGCGCCGGCGAGGCTCGAGGCTGCGCGACCGGGCGGACTCCATCGACGTCTCAACTTCCGCCGTGACGGTCGCAATAGCCTCGTGACGGTTCATCGTCCTCGACATGAAGCTCGACGACATCAGGAACCGGTCGACCTCATAGGCCCAGTCCCCGTAGATGGCGGCACCATACTCGTCACGGTCGACAAACCGACTGTAGGACGCGATCAACCGATTTTCCTGGTCTGCCACGAGCCGCTTCAGCTGGCGCAAATCCGCCACCCGGTCGATCAACACCTCCGCCGGGTCGCGCCGGCTTTCGGCTGCAACAGGATCGACAATGTCTTCGTGGCTCTGGAGCGCGAGGGCTGCCGCACGGCGCGCAGCACGGTCCTCCTCCGCAGGCGGCTGATAAGCCATACCGGGCACCGCCGTGACGGCGGGACGCGAAGAGGCCGCCTTAAAGCTCGCAGCGTCCATTGCTTGGCGCGTGTCGCGCGCGTCGCGGCGGTTCAGGAGCCAAAGCCAATAGGCGACGGCAGACACCAAAAGAACCGCAAGACCTTGGGCCGGAGGGATCTCCGAACCGCCATTGGCATACATGAGGATAAGCAGCCCCGGGGTCGGGGCGAGGAACAACGAGATCGCCAGATTGACGATGAGATTCAAAGCACGCATGACACACTGACCCTTAAGATATCGACAGAGTTACACGCCCCTAGTGAGAACACCAATTCGGGATTGGTCAACCGTATATCGTAACACATTTGCCAGATTTTGGCAGTGAAGCGCGACATGTGAACGGGAAGCCACAGTAGCGTTAACCTTCTGGCTCAAAATGGGAATCTTCCACACAAGAGATCGGACAAATGCCTAGGTGGTCTATATACAAATATACAAAAAACCAAGGCGCTTCATGCTGAGTCTCAGTTGCGCTTGGCCCGTGCGGCGAGCAGGCGGAGCCGGAGTGCATTGAGCTTGATGAACCCTTCGGCGTCCTTCTGATCGTAGGCGCCGGCATCCTCCTCGAAGGTGACATGCGCCTCAGAGTAGAGACTATCCTCGGACCAGCGGCCAATCACACTCGCCAAGCCCTTGAAAAGCTTCACTCTCACGGTGCCGTTCACATGTTCCTGGCTGTGGTCGATCAGGGCCTGGAGCATCTCCCGCTCCGGGCTGAACCAGTAGCCGTTGTAGATCAGTTCGGCATATCGGGGCATCAGCTCGTCCTTCAGATGCGCCGCGCCTCGGTCGAGACAGATCGACTCGATCCCCCGGTGCGCGGTGAGCCAGATGGTGCCGCCGGGCGTCTCGTAGATCCCGCGCGATTTCATGCCAACATACCGCCCTTCGACCAGATCCAGCCGCCCGATCCCATGGCGCCCGCCAAGCTCATTCAGCCGCGTCAGCAGCGCCGCCGGAGACAGCGCCTCCCCGTTGATCGCCACCGGGTCGCCCTTTTCGAACGTGATTTCAATGACTTCCGGCGTATTGGGCGCATCTTCGGGATGCACGGTGCGCTGGTAGACATGGTCCGGCGCCGCCACCGCGGGATCCTCCAGCACCTTGCCCTCCGACGAGGTGTGCAGCAGGTTCGCATCCACCGAGAAGGGTGCCTCCCCGTGCTTGTCCTTCGGCACCTCGACCTGATGCTCCATCGCCCATTCGATCAGCCGGGTGCGCGAGGTCAGGTCCCATTCCCGCCAGGGCGCGATCACCGTGAGATCGGGATCGAGCGCCGCCGACGACAGCTCAAAGCGCACCTGGTCGTTGCCCTTGCCGGTCGCACCATGGGCGATGGCATCCGCGCCTTCGGCCCGGGCAATCTCCACCAAACGCTTTGAAATCAACGGCCTAGCGATGGAGGTGCCGAGCAGATACTGCCCCTCATAGACCGCGTTCGCGCGGAACATCGGCATACAGAAATCGCGGACGAACTCCTCGCGCAGGTCCTCCACATAGATCGCCGCGGCGCCCATAAGCTCGGCCTTGGCACGCGCTGGCTCCAGCTCCTCGCCTTGGCCGAGATCGGCGGTGAAGGTGACCACCTCGCAGCCTTTCTCGACCATCAGCCATTTCAGGATGATCGAGGTGTCTAGGCCGCCGGAATAGGCGAGGACGACTTTTTTGGGCTCTGGCATGGGGTCCTCCGCTGGGTTGGCAGCGGTCTAGGGAGAAAGCGCGGATCGCGCAAGCATGCGATATCAGGCGACATCGGTGCGATAGCCAAAGCGATATTGGGGTGCGATAGGCCGGGCCGATAAGCGCGTGCGATATTGCTGCGATATCAGCGATATTCCGCGCGGGTCCGAAGCCAGGCCGCGATGCGGGGCCGGTCGTTGTGGATCGCCCAGCCGAGCGCGGTGCCGCCATAGCTCCGGTCGGGCAGGTCCGGATCCGCTCCGCCTTCGATCAGCGCTTGAACGGTCTCGAGCGCATCCGAATAGACCGCCTGGTGGATCGGGGCGGTGTGGCCGTGCAGCCCCGGCGCGTTGAACCGGTTCGGATCGGCCCCCGCAGCCAGCAGCAGCCTGACGCATTCGGCCTGTCCTGCGATGGCGGCGACGGAGAGTGCGTCTTGCAAGGCCTGCTCCTCCGCGCCGGAGAGCAGGGACATCAGCGTGCCCGACTGGCCGAGCCCTGCGGCCGCGAAGAGGTCGAGGCGGGCCCCCGCGGTCACCAGCGCCTCGGCGGCCGCGATTTCACGGTGGGCGAGGGCGGGGCGCATGGCGGGGTTGGGGTCCGCCCCTTCGGCGGCGAGGTGCGCGATCAGAGGGGCCTGGGCGCCCGTCTCCCGAGCGACCAGACCGGAGGCGACGAGGCCGAGCGTGGTGTCGAGGTCTTCCTGGAGGCTCGGCACTGTGGCCTTGCGGGCCGCGTCCACGATGACCGTAGAGACCTCGACGATGGCGGCGGGCAGGCGGCCCGTGCGGATCGGGTTCTCCGCCACGAACCAGAGGAGCCGGGGGCGGGCGAAGTAACCACCCTCCGCCGCCTCGGGGCCCACATCAATGGTCTCGGAGAGGAGTGCGGGGTGGTCCGCCAAAAGCACAGCGAGCGCGGCAGCCTCGCCCGCATCGATCAGGGCGACGGCCCGGGCGGCCAGCGGATCGCTCAGCACCACGTCCATGGCGCCGTCACTGGCTCTCGGCGACGGATTTCAGGCCGTCGAGGATGATCGGCCAGCCCATGGAGATGTCGGCATAGGGCTGACTGTCCGGCGCATAGCCCCGGTGCTCAAGCGTGAGGCGGGTGCCCTCGCCGTGCGGGGTCAGGAGATAGGCGACCTCCGAGGCTGGCCCCGCGACACCGTTTTCGACAAAGACGAACCCGTGCTCCAGCCGCTCGGCGGGTGCAAAGGCGGTCACCAGCCCGTCGATCATCGGCGCCTCGGCCGAGCCATAGGTCATCGCCTGGCCGACCCCGGTCACGTCGGCGACCAGCGGCGCGAGGTAGTAGAGATCGACCAGCGCCTTGGTGGTGATCGCCTGCCAGACCGCCTCGGGCGGCGCTGCGATCAGGATCTCGGTGGCAAACATCGGGCTCCTCTGGTCATTTGGAGGAGCCTGGGTGCGAATCGCCCCGGACCGCAAGCGTGCGCAAGCGCCAGAGGAGAAGACCGCAATGACCGACAGCCTCGCCGATGCCCGGATGATGGAGAACCTCTACTGGTGGGGGATCCCGAGCCTCTTCCGCTGCCCCATCGAGACCGACCCCGCCGCCTGCGACATCGCCTTGGTGGGCGTGCCGCATTCGACGGGGAACGGAACGACGGAGCGGGACCAGCACCTCGGCCCGCGGGCGGTGCGCCATGTCTCGGCGCTGCAGCGGCGGGTGCATCTCGACTGGGCGCTCGATCCCTGGGCGCGGGCGCGGGTGGCGGATCTCGGCGATGTGCCGCTGCCGGAGGCGAACGACAACGAGGCCTCGATCGCCCGGATCACGGAGTTCTACCGGAGGCTCGACCAGGCAGGCGCGCGGCCGGTCTCGATCGGGGGAGACCATTCGATCACCGGCGGCATCCTGCAGGCGCTGGGTGGCGGCAAGCTGGCAGGCGGGCGGCCCGTGGCGCTGCTGCACATGGATGCGCATACGGATGTGTTCACCAAGGTCGATCATTTCCTGGGGGCGAAGAAATCCGCGGCTCATTGGGGGGCCTATCTGGCGGATCAGCGGCAGGTGGAGCCCAAGGCCAGCGTGCAGATCGGCATCCGCGGCAATCCCCGCACGCTCGACTGGTTGGAGCCGAGCCGGGAGTACGGCTACTCGGTGGTGACGATGGCGGAGTACCGCGCGATGGGCGTGGAGGCCGCGGTCGCCCATATCCGGGAGCGGCTGGAGGGCCATGCGGTCTATGTGACCTTCGATCTCGACTGCCTGGATCCGACCGTGGCACCAGGCGTCGCGAACCTGGAGCCGGGGCGCGAGGGCTTCCGCGTGGACGAGGCGATGGCGCTGCTGCACAGCGTCCGCGGGATGGATGTGATCGGCGGCGATGTGGTCTGTCTGATGCCGACCAAGGACAGCCCCAACAGCATCACCGCGATGGTGGCGGCGGCAGTGATGTTCGAGATGGTGGCGATGCTGTCCGAGCGGGTCTGACAGAATCAGAACGGGGTCAGAACGGGGTCGGGAGCGTCTCCCGGTGCCCCGCCCGCCCTTGACCCGGGGCGCGTGCTGCGCCGTGGCACTCCCCATGCACCGGGAGCCGCGCCCGCCCCCGCTTGGCGCTCAGCCGCAGGCAGGGGATGGCTGGTCGAGGGCGTAGTCTGCCACATCCTCCCAGACGCGGGCGGCCTGGAGGTCGCGAAAAAGCATGTGCCAGCCCTCGTCGTAGCGGATGATCTGGCGCGGTCCGGGCACGCTCTCGAAGACGCGGGCGACCGTGCGGTTGGGCACGATCTCGTCCCGTTCGCCCAGCAGCAACAGCGCTGGCAGGGTCGCCTCCGGGGCGGCCTCGGCGGCGCCGTCAACAACGCGCACGAGGCCCAGGATCTCCCGCGCCGACGGTGGGCCGAGATGGAGCGGGTCGCGCCCCAACTCGCGCAGCATCGCGATGTTGTCGGAGGGTTGGATGCGCACGATCCCGCGGCCCGTGAAGCGGCGCTCGGGGACAAGGGCGGCGGTCATCCAGGCGGCCATCCGGTGAAGCGGGTTGAGCGCCTCGCCGCCCCAGATCGCGGGGGCCGCGAGCACGAGGGCATCGACGGTGCCGGTCAGGCGGGATGTGGCCGCAAGGGCGACGCCGCCACCCATCGAGTGGCCGATTAGGGTCACCGCCGTGCAGGGGTGGCGAGCCCGGATCTCTTTGGCGGTGGCGACGGCGTCGTCGGCGAGCGCGTCGGCGCCCGGCCAGAAGCCGCGCGAGGGGTTCCGCCCAAAGCCGCGCTGGTCATAGGCGTAGGTGGCGATGCCCACATCGGCCCAGGCCTCGGCGGCACGGCCGAAGGTGCTGGGGCCATAGTCCCCGAAGCCGTGGAGCGCGAGGATGACCGCCTCGGGGGCTTCGGGGCCCCAGCGGGAGAGGGCGAGCGGACCGGCCGCACCCTCGATGGTCTCAGCCGGCGGCGCAAGTGTCGACGCTGTCGACGGGGCCGGGAGCGGCCCGCCCGCCGTGCAGCCGGCCAGGAGGCCGAGGAGCAGGAGCGCCCGGATCATTCGGTGGCGAGCTCCACCGCCACGGCGGTCCGCAGCCAGGGCAGCACCTCCGCCTCGAACCACGGATTGCGCTTCAGCCAGGCGGTGTTGCGCCAGCTCGGATGCGGCAGCGGCACCAGCGCGGGCCCATGGGCGCGCCAGCCTCGCACGGTGTCGGTCAGAGAGGCCCGCGTCTTCAGATGCCAGCGCTGGGCGTATTGTCCGATGCAGAGGGTCAGCCGGATACGAGGGAACAGCCCGAGCGCCCGTTCCCGCCAAAGCCGCGCGCAATCGGGCGGGGGCGGCAGGTCCGAGCCCTTCGCGTCATAGCCTGGGAAACAGAACGCCATCGGCAGCATCGCGATCCGACTGGCGTCGTAGAACACCTCCCGGTCGACCCCCATCCAGGCCCGCAATCGGTCGCCGGAGGGGTCGTCGAAGGGAATGCCGGACGCATGCACCCGCGCGCCCGGCGCCTGGCCGGCGATCAGGACCCGGGCCGAGGCCTCGCCCCGGAACACCGGGCGGGGGGCGTGCGCGGTCTCGGTCGCTGCGAACCGCTCGGCGCAATGGCGGCAGGCGGCGATCTCCGCTCTCAGCGCCGCTGTCTGCTCGACCTGCTCGTCCGCCATCGCCCGTCTCTCGTGACATCCCGCCCGCCGTGGGCTTGAACCGCCGTGACGGTATGCTAAAGCTCGATCAACGCAAGGGCACGACGGTCCGAGACCGAGACACGCGCCTGCACCAAGGGAGGGCACAGCATGAGGGTGGTTCTGATCGCGCTCGCCCTCTTCGCGTTTTGGCTGCTGCTCTCTGGGAATTACAAGGCCTGGCTGGTGATCTCGGGCGGCGTCGCATCGCTGCTGATCGTGCGCTTCAGCTTTGCCAAAGGGCTGATCGACGGGGAGGGGTTCCCGTTCGAGGCGCTCTCCCGAGCGCTGAAGTATTGGCCCTGGCTGATCGGAGAGATCGTGCGCTCCGCCCTCTCGGTCAGCCGGATCATCCTGCACCCGAAGCTGCCGATCTCGCCCACCATGGTGGCGGTGGATGCCGAGCAGAAGACCGCCGTGGGCCTTGTGACCTATGCCAACTCGATCACGCTCACACCCGGCACGATCTCGGTCGAGGTCGGTGAGAACGCGCGGCGCATCTGGGTGCACGCGATCACCAAAGAGAACGCGGCCGGCTTCTCCGATGACGAGATGAACCACCGGGTGGCGGCGATGGACGGCTCGTCGGACGAACCGCTCGCCAACGAGAAGGCACTGAGCTGATGTGGGTGCTGCCGATCCTTGCGGTGCTCGCGGCCCTTGCGCTTGCAGTGGTGCGCGCGGCGCTGGGACCCACGGCCTTTGACCGGCTGCTGGCGGCCAACGCGATCGGCACGGGGGCGATCGTGCTGCTCGCACTCTTCGGGTTCCTGACCGGCCGGCCAGAGTTCCTCGACATCGGCATCACCTATGCGCTGCTCAACATCATCGGGATCCTGGCGGTGCTAAAGTTCTTCCGCTACGGCGCGCTCGGCCATGAGCAGGACGAAGAGCGGGATCCGAACTGATGCTGGGGGCCGGACTTCTTGAATGGGTGGTCGATATCGCCAGTGTTGCGCTGCTGGCGGCGGGCGGCGTCTTCTATCTGATCGGCGCGATCGGGCTCAACCGGATGCCGGATGTGTTCACCCGGATGCACGCGGCCTCGGTGTCGGAGACGCTGGGGCTCGGACTCCTGTTCCTCGGCATGATGCTGCAGGCGGGGTTCACGCTGGTCTTTTTCAAGCTGGTGGTGATCTTGGCGCTGTTGTGGCTGACGGCGCCGCTAGCGACCCATGCGCTCTCCCGCGCGGCGCTGCATGACGGGGAGAAGCCGCTGCTGACCACCGAGCGCGGGCTCGAACCGGTCGATCCCTGCGATGTGTTCCCGGGGCTCGAGCACCGCCTCGCCACGCCGCTGGTCTCCGAGCAGATCGCCATCGGTACCACCGCGACCGAGGCTGCGGCGGAGCCCGAACAGGAGGAGGCCAAGCCATCGAACTCCTGATCAACATGGTTCTGCTGACGCTGATCGGCGTCATCACCATCGCCATCGTGCAGGTGCGCAACCTGTTCGCCGTGGTGGTCCTGTTCGGCGCCTACAGTTTCCTGATGGCGACCGTCATGCTGGTGCTGGACGCGGTGGACGTGGCGCTGACCGAGGCGGCGGTGGGGGCGGGCATCTCGACGGTGCTGTTGCTCGGCGCGCTCTATCTCACGAAGACCGAAGAGGCGCCGCCCCGGTTCTCGACCGCCCTGCCAGCGCTGGTTGCCGTGGGGACGGCGGCGGTGCTGGTCTGGGGCACCTGGGACCTGCCGGGCTTCGGCCTCGCCGACACGCCGGTGAACACCCATGTGGGCCAGGAATTCGTTGGCCGCGCCTATCCGGAGATGCACATCCCCAATGTGGTGACGGCGGTCTTGGCCTCCTATCGCGGCTTCGACACGCTCGGCGAGGTGACCGTGGTCTTCACCGCCGCGATCGGCGTGCTGCTGTTGCTCAAGCGTGGGCCGAAGCGGGACGACGATGCGGCTGCGGACCAGAGCGAAGGCGGGGAGGGCTGACATGCGTCTCGACGTTATCCTCCGCGTCTCCGCGAAGCTGCTGATCCCGTTCATCCTGCTGTTCGCGATCTATGTGCAGTTCCACGGGCACTACAGCCCCGGAGGCGGCTTCCAGGCCGGCGTGATCGCGGCCGCCGCGGTGGTGTTCTACGCCATCGTCTTCGGCATCCGCGCAGCGCTCAAGGTGGTGCCCGCGTCGGTGGTCGAGGCGCTCGTCCCGCTCGGCGTCGTGATCTATGCCGGCACCGGCGTGCTCAACATGATGCAGGGCTATCACTACCTCGATTATGACCCGCTGCTCACCGACCCGGTCGAGGGGCAGTATTGGGGCGTCTTCATCGTCGAGATCGGCGTTCTGGTGACGGTTGCGGGCGCGATGATCTCGATCTTCTACGCCTTTGCCCTGCGCGGACGGAGCTGAGCGCGATGGAGATCTTCGAGAGCGGCGTCTTCCAGACCATTGCCGAGCGCTACAACACCTGGGCCGTCATCCTGCTGATGGTGGCCGGGCTCTACATCGTCGTCGCCAAGTCGAACATGATCAAGACGCTGATCGGCATGGCGCTGTTCCAGACCTCGGTCTATCTGCTTTATCTCAGCCCGGGAAAGATCATCGGTGCGACGCCGCCGATCACCGACAAGAGCTTTGAGGTCTATTCCAACCCGCTGCCGCATGTGCTGATCCTCACGGCCATTGTGGTGGGGGTCGCGACGCTCGCCATGGGGCTTGCGCTGATCGTGCGCATCAACGAGGCCTACGGCTCCATCGAGGAGGATGAGGTCGTCGATCTTGTCGACCGGGAAGACGCCGCCGAATGATCGCCGCCGCCGCAGCCAGCGCGACCGCCGTCGTGCCGCATGAAGCCCTCAGCCTCATGGACCACATGCCGGCCTTGCAGGTCGTGGTGCCGATGCTGGGCGCCATGGTCGCGGCGCTGCTGCGGAATGGGGCGCTTGCCTACATCGTGACGCTGCTGGTCGCCTGGGTCAGCCCGCTGATCTCGCTGGCGATGCTGGCCGAGATCGAGGCACACGGGCCGATCTCCTACGCCATGGGCGGCTGGGCCCCGCCGCTCGGGATCGAGTACCGCGTCGACCAGGCGAACGGCTTCCTGCTGATGCTGGTCTCGCTGATGGCGGCGCTGGTGACGACCTTTGCGCCCCGCTCCATCGCCTCCGAGATCGCACCGTACGCCCGCGGCTGGTACTACGCGATGTTCCTGATGTGCCTTTGCGGGCTGCAGGGCATGGCGATCACCGGCGATGCGTTCAACATCTTCGTCTTCATGGAGATCAGCTCACTCGCCATGTATGCGCTGATCGCCATGGGCAAGGACCGCCGCTCGCTGGTGGCAGCCTATCAGTACCTGGTGATCGGCACGATCGGCGCGACGTTCTATGTGCTCGGCGTCGGGTTGCTGTTCACGATCACCGGCACGCTCAACCTCGTGGATATGGCCGAGCGTTTGCAGCCGGTCCTCGACAGCCGGGCAGCCTTGGCGGCGCTGGCCTTCATCGCGGTCGGCATCGGGCTCAAGCTCGCGCTCTTCCCGCTCCATCTCTGGCTGCCGAACGCCTATGCCTTTGCGCCGAGCGTGGCGACCGCCTTCCTCGCCTCCACGGCCACCAAGATCGCCGTCTATGTGCTGGTGCGGTTCATGTACTCGGTCTACGGGGTCGAGGTGGCGGAGACCCACGAGATCGACACGGCGATCGTGCTGCTGCTCGCGGTGCTGGCGATGATTGCGCCCTCGATCGTCGCGATCTTCCAGGCGAATGTGAAGCGGATGCTGGCCTACTCCTCGGTGGCGCAGATCGGCTATATCGTCCTCGGCGTGTTCCTACTGAACGAGTCGGGCCTGACCGGCGGGCTCAGCCATCTCTTCAACCACGCTATCATCAAAGGCTGCCTGTTCTTGGCGGTCGGCTGCATCGTCTATTCGACTGGGATCACCAAGATCGCCGATATGGCGGGGATCGGGCGCACCATGCCGCTGACCATGGGGGCCTTCGTGCTGGCAGGGCTCGGGCTGATCGGGGTGCCGGGGACGGCGGGCTTTGTCTCCAAGTGGTATCTCATTCAGGGCGCGACCGAGGCCGGGCTCTGGTGGCTGGTCGCGGCCATCGTCTTCGCCTCGGTGCTGGCAGTCTTCTATGTGGGCCGCATCGTCGAGGTCGCCTGGTTCCGGGAGCCGTCGGCACTCGCGGCCGAGCCCAAGCGCGTGCCGGTGGAGATGCTGGTGATCACCTGGGTGCTCGCCGGGCTCTGCATCTATTTCGGCTTTGCGACCGAGATCTCCGCCGGGGTGCCGGCCGAGGCCGCGCGCATCCTGCTCGGAGGCGGCGATGGATAGCGCGACCCTCATCTGGCTGACGCTGGCGATCCCGTCCGTGGGCGCGCTGCTGATCTGGGCGACCGGGCGCCGGCCCGATCTGCGTGAGGCGATGACGCTGACCACGGCGATCCTGCTGTGGATCACGGTCTGTCATCTGCTGGCGCGGGTGCTGCGGGGCGAGCGGCCTTCGGTCGAGTCCTACGAGATCTTCGGCGGCGTCAGCTTCGGCCTCTCGATCGAGCCGCTCGGCATGCTGTTCGCGACCGTGGCCTCCACGCTCTGGATCGTGAACTCGGTCTATTCCATCGGCTATATGCGCGGGAACAACGAGCCGCGGCAGACGCCCTTCTATATCTGTTTCGCGGTGGCACTGGCCTCGGCCATGGGCGTCGCATTCTCGGAGAACCTGTTCACGCTCTTCTTGTTCTACGAGATCCTGACGCTCTCGACCTATCCGCTGGTGGCACACAAGGCGAACGACGACGCCCGCCGGAACGCGGCGATCTATCTGGTGCTGCTGCTGGTCACGTCGATGGGCTTCCTGTTGCCCGCGATCATCTGGACGGCGGTGGCAGCCGGCACCACGAGCTTCACCGATGGCGGGATCTTGGCGGCCTCCGGGCTCTCGGCCGGCTCGGCGGCGCTGCTCATGGCGCTCTATATCTTCGGCATCGGCAAGGCCGCGGTGATGCCCGTGCACTTCTGGCTGCCGGCGGCGATGGTGGCGCCGACGCCTGTCTCGGCGCTGTTGCACGCGGTCGCGGTGGTGAAGGCCGGCGTCTTCACGGTGGTGAAGGTGGTGGTCTATGTCTTCGGGCTCGACTTCCTGCAGGAGACCGGCGCCAGCCAGTGGGTCGTCTATCTCTCCGGCTTCACGGTCATCGCAGCCTCGCTCATCGCGCTCACGCACAACAACCTGAAGAAGCGGCTCGCCTTCTCGACCGTCTCCCAGCTCTCCTATGTGGTGATGGCGGCAGCAGTCGCGACGCCCGCCGCGATCATCGGCGCGACGCTGCACATCGCGGCCCATGCGGTCTCCAAGATCACGCTCTTCTTCGCGGCCGGCTCGATCTACACCGCGGGCCACCTCACGCTGATCAGCCAGCTCGACGGGATCGGGCGGCGCATGCCGTTCACCATGATCGCGTTCTCCATCGGGGCTCTCGCCATGATCGGAGTGCCGCCGACGGTCACGGCGCTGTCCAAGTGGTTCATGATCCAGGGCGACGTGCTGGCGGGCAACTGGTTCGCCGTGGGGGTGGTCGCGCTCTCGACCATGCTGAACGCGTGCTACTTCCTGCCGATCGTCTACCGGGCGTTCTGGCGCGCGCCGCCTGAGCCGACCGAGGAGCACCCGTCCCATGGCGAAGGGCCGGTGGCCTCGGTCCTCGCGCTCTCGCTCACCGGCGCGGGCGCCATCGGGCTGTTCCTCTATCCGGACATCGTCTACCGGCTGGCGGCGGCGGTGGCCGAGGCTGCGGGAGGCGCCCCATGAGCCGGTTCTGGGACAAGATCCTCACGCCGCAGATGCTGAAGCGGATCGGGACCGGTGCGGTCGCGCTCTTCGCGTTCCTGGTGCTGATCGACCCGCTGATCCCCAAGCACGGCTATTTCGAGATCGAGGAGACACCCTCCTTCGGCGGGCTCTTTGGCCTCGCTGCCACAGCTGCCCTGGTGGTCGTGGGGCTTGTGCTTGGCGCCGTGTTCAGCCGGCGGAGATATGACGATGAGTGAGTGGGCGATCTCCCCAGGCTTCATCCTGATCGGTGCTGCCGTCGCTATGATGGTTTTGCCGCGGGACGACCGGTGGATGGCGCTCCTCGGCGGGCCGCTGGCCGCCTTCGCCTATCTCTGGATCCTGTGGTCCGGCGCCGAGGGCGAGGTCATCACGACCTCCGCCACCTATCTCGGGATGGAGCTCACACCCTTCCGGCTCGACCGTCTGGCGCTGATCTTCTCCACGGTGTTCTGCATCGCAGCCTTTGGTGGGGGGCTCTTCGCGCTCCACCAGGACAACACCAAGGAGCTGATCGCGGCCTATGCCTATGCGGGCGCGGCCATCGGCGCGATCACGGCGGGCGATCTGCTCACGCTGTTCGTGTTCTGGGAGGTGATGGCGATCGCCTCAGGGCTGGTGATCTGGCTCGGCGGGCCAAAGGCGCGGACGGCGGGCTTGCGCTATGCGGTGGTGCACTTCATCGGCGGCGTGTTCCTGATGGGCGGTGCCGCGGCCCATGTGGCCGAGACCGGCTCCGCGGCCTTTGTCGCGATGGAGGCGACCTCGCCCGCCACCTGGCTGATCATGACGGCCTTCCTGATCAATGCGGCCGCCTGGCCGATCTCCGCCTGGCTGCCGGACGCCTATCCGAGCGCGTCCTGGTCGGGCATGGTCTTCCTCTCGGCCTTCACCACCAAGACCTCGGTCTACGCGCTGATCCGCGGCTTCCCGGGTGAGGAGTGCCTGCTCTGGGCGGGCACGGCGATGATCCTCTACGGCATCATCTATGCGCTGAGGGAGAGCGATATCCGCCGCATCCTCGCCTATGCCATCGTGAACCAGGTGGGTTTCATGGTCGTGGCTGTGGGGATCGGCACGCCCATGGCGCTGGACGGCGCGGCGATGCAGAGCTTCGTGCACATCCTCTACAAGGCGCTGCTGATCATGACGGCGGGGGCGGTGCTGACCCAGACGGGCACGGCGCGGCTCCAGGACCTCGGCGGGCTCGCGCGCGCCATGCCGGTGACGGCGGCGTGCTGCGTCGTCGGGGCGGCGACCGCGCTGGCGCTGCCGGTGCTGACGGTGGGCTATGCCTCGAAATCGCTGATCACCTCGGCCGCCGGATACAAAGAGCTGCTGATCCCCTGGCTCGCCATCAACATCGGCGCCGTGGGCACAGTGCTGAATGCGGGGCTGCGCTATCCCTGGTTCACCTTCTTCCGCGCGGTGCCGGAGCCCATCGCCGCCAGCGATCCGCCCGCCCCGATGCGGGCCGCGATGGTGATGCTGGCGGTGCTCTGCGTCGGGCTCGGCCCGACCTATGGGCTCTTCTACGGTCTGGCGCCCAACGGCACCGAGTACAGTCCCTACAAGCTCGCGAGCCTTGTGGTGCAGCTCCAGATGCTTCTGGCGGCGGGGGTCATCTTCTTCCTCGCCAGGCGGTACCTCGAGCCGTCCGAGCGGGGCATGGTGGATGTCGACTGGCTCTGGCGCCGCCCCGGGCGGGTGGTTGTCAACGCGCTCCATCGCGCCTGGATGGCCACCTATGCCGGGATGGCGGATCGTGGCCTGTTCGGCCTGCGCGGCCTGCTGGCCAAGCTCTACCGCCTCCACGGACCCGACAGCCAACTCGCCCGCACACGCCCCACCGGCTACATGGCCCTGTGGATGACGGTGCTGCTCGGTGCCTTCATGTTCTTCAGCTTTGTCTGAGGCCGAACGGCCCGACTGGGCGGAGCGCATCGGGAGCGGCCCAGTTCTGGTAACCGGGGCCGCTGGCTTCATCGGCTCCCATGTGGCGGAGCGGTTGCTGAATGCCGGGGTTGCGGTGGTCGGCGTGGACAACCTCAACCCCTATTACGATCCGGCCTTGAAGCGGGCGCGCCGGGACCGGCTGGTGGCCCAAGGCATGGTCTTTGTCGAGATCGAGCTTGCGGACCGCGCCGGTGTCGAGGCGCTCTTTGCCACCCACACCCCCTCCCATGTGGTGCATATGGCGGCACAGGCGGGGGTGCGGCACTCGTTGAAGGACCCCCACGCCTATACGGACGCCAACATCACCGGATTTCTGACGGTGCTGGAGGGCTGCCGGCATACCGGCGTGGAGCACCTGGTCTATGCCTCCTCAAGCTCGGTCTACGGCGGCAACCGGCGCCTGCCGTTCTCGGTCTCGGACAGCGTCGATCACCCCGTCAGCCTCTATGCCGCGACAAAGAAGGCGAACGAGCTAATGGCGCATTCCTACGCCCATCTCTACGCCATGCCTTCGACGGGCCTGCGGTTCTTTACGGTCTACGGACCTTGGGGGCGGCCGGACATGGCGGCCTATATCTTCACCCGGGCGCTGTTCGAGGGCACGCCGATCAAGCTCTTCAACCGGGGCGAGATGCGGCGAGACTTCACCTATATCGACGACATCGTCGAAGGGGTGGTCCGCACGATCCCCGAGGCGACGGCGGCCAACCCTGATTATGACCGCATGGCGCCCGATCCTGCGACGTCCTGGGCGCCGCACCGGGTCTTCAACATCGGCAATGACCGGGGCGAGACGCTGACCGATTTCGTCGCACTGCTCGAAGAGCTGACCGGGCGCGAGGCGATCCTCGAGCTCGCCGAGATGCAGCCGGGCGATGTGACCGAGACCTGGGCGGATGTCTCAGCGCTCGAGGCGGCCGTGGGGTTCCGTCCGGCGACACCACTGCGGGACGGCCTTGCGCGCTTTGTCGCCTGGTACCGGGAGTACCACGGGGTCTGAGCGACCCTCACTCGTGGCCGAGACGTTTCGCGACCCGCTGGCGCGCCAGCCCCGCATCCCGGTCGGGAATGTAGAGAAGACCACAGAGCTTGCGCACCAGCGCGCTCTCCGCATCGTCCCGGTCCCCATCGGCATAAGCGATCTCCCAGATCGCCTCGATCAGCGCGATGCGATCCTCATGGGGCACGATCTTCTTCAGCACCTGGGTGAAGCGCACGAGGTCGGTGGCGTGCTCGTGCAGCTCCTCACCCTGCTGGCGGAGCGCCATCGCCTCCCCCGGCGAGAGACCGAAGCGCTGGCTGAGAATGCGGGCGATCTTGACCTTCTCAGAGTTGAGATACTCGCCATCCGCATGGGCGGCCTCGACCAACAGCGCGGCAAGCGCCTCGCGCTCGTCTTCGGCGGTCAGAGGAACGTCCTCTTCGGGGTTCTTGAACAGAGCTTTGAGCTTAGAGAGCATGGCGTCTTATCCCAAGGGTGGCAGTGGTTGTCCAGCGCAATGCGCGGCTGTTCACGGCGGAGTTTGCAGTGCGGCTCCCGGCGCGCTAAGGCTCTGGCCAACCGACGGAGGAGCCGGCCCATGAGCATGCACGAGACGCCCACCCGATCCGTCGCCATCGGACCCGTCAGCGTTGGGTCGGGGCATCCGCTGGCGCTGCTCTCAGGCCCTTGCCAGGCGGAAGGCGAGCAGCACTCCATCGACATTGCGGGGCCGCTCGCGGAGGCCTGTGCGTCGCTCGGCATCGGCTATGTGTTCAAGGCGAGCTTCGACAAAGCCAACCGCACCTCGGTCTCCGGCAAGCGGGGCATGGGGCTCGACGAGGGGCTGGCCTGCCTTGCGGCGGTCAAGCGCGCGATCGGCTGCCCGGTGATCACGGACGTCCACCTGCCCGAGCAGTGCGCCCCCGTCGCCGAGGTTTGCGATGCGCTGCAGATCCCGGCCTTTCTCTGCCGGCAGACGGATCTGCTGCTGGCGGCTGGCCACACGGGCCGGGCGATCAACATCAAGAAGGGACAGTTCCTCGCCCCCTGGGACATGGGCAACGTGGCCGCCAAGGTGGCGAGCACCGGGAACGAGGCGATCACGCTCTGCGAGCGGGGCAGCTCCTTTGGCTACAACACGCTGGTGACGGATATGCGGGCGCTGCCGCAGATGGCTGCCACGGGGTACCCGGTGATCTTCGATGCCACCCATTCGGTGCAGCAGCCGGGGGGGCTCGGCGGGTCCTCGGGCGGCGACCGGCGCTTTGCCCCGGTGCTGGCGCGGGCCGCGGTGGCGGTGGGGGTCGCGGGGCTCTTCATCGAGACGCATCCCGATCCGGACAGCGCCCCCTCGGACGGGCCGAACATGATCCCGCTTGCCGAGATGCCCGCGCTGCTGGCCCGCCTCGCCGCCTTCGATCGCCTCGCCAAGGAGGACGCCCATGCTCACTGACACGCCGCTCACCGAGGTTGCCGAGAACACGATCGAGTTCCTCACGCGCCCGATGATCCGGCCGACCGGCTTTCGGGAGTACGACGCGCGCTGGCGGTTCCCGGACGAGATCAACCTGCTCGGCATCCAGGCGCTGGGGCTCGGCCTTGCCACGCAGCTGCGCGAGCGCGGGCTGCCACCGGTGGTCGTGGTGGGCAACGATTACCGCTCCTACTCCCTCTCGGTGAAACAGGCGCTGATGACGGGGCTGATGGCCGGCGGGGCGGAGGTGCGCGACATCGGCGTCGCGCTCTCGCCGATGGCCTATTTTGCGCAGTTCGATCTCGACGCGCAGGCGGTGGCGATGGTCACCGCGAGCCACAACCCCAATGGCTGGACCGGGGTGAAGATGGGCTTTGATCGTCCGCTCACCCACGGCCCGGACGACATGGCGCGGCTGAAGCAGGTCGTCATGGAGGGGGTCGGCCAGATCGCTGACGGGGGCCGTTATGTCCCGGTCGCGGGGCTGCGGACGCGCTATATCGACGATTTGGTGGGGGACTTCCGCCTCTCTCGCCCGCTCAAGGTGGTCTGCGCCTGCGGCAACGGCACGGCGGGCTGGGTGGCACCCGAGGTGCTGGAGCGCATCGGTGCCGAGGTCGTGCCGCTGCATGTGGCGCCCGACTACAGCTTCCCGACCTACAACCCCAACCCGGAAGCGATGGAGATGCTGCACGACATGGCCGCCGCCGTGCGCGAGAGCGGGGCGGACCTGGCGCTCGGCTTCGATGGCGACGGCGACCGCTGCGGGGTGGTGGATGACGAGGGCGAGGAGATCTTTGCCGACAAGATGGGGGTGATCCTGGCGCGCGATCTGGTCAAGCGCTTCCCCGGCGCGCGGTTCGTGGCGGATGTGAAATCCACCGGGCTCTTCGCGAGCGATCCGGAGCTGCAGGCGGCGGGCGCCCAGGCCGATTACTGGAAGACCGGGCACTCCCATATGAAGCGGCGGGTGAAGGAGACGGGCGCGCTGGCGGGGTTTGAGAAATCCGGCCACTACTTCCTCGCGCCGCCGGTGGGGCGGGGTTACGACTGCGGGATGCGCGTGGCGGTGGAGATCTGCCGGCTGCTCGACAACAACCCAGGATCCAGCCTCTCGGATCTGCGCCGCGCGCTGCCGGTGGTGTACTCGACGCCCACCATGTCCCCCGCCTGCCCGGATGAGCAGAAATACACGGTCATCGAGCGCCTGGTCGCCCGGCTGGAGGCGATGGCGGCAGAGGGCGCGTCCCTCGGCGGGCTGGCCATCGAGAAGGTGGTCACGGTGAACGGCGCACGCGTGCTGCTGGAGGGCGGCGCCTGGGCGCTGGTGCGCGCCTCGTCCAACACGCCGAACCTGGTGGTGGTCTGCGAGAGCACGCGCTCCGAGGCGGAGTTGCGGGCCGTGTTCGAGGCGCTGGATGGGGTGATCCGGGAGGAGCCCTCCGTCGGCGCCTATGACCAGACGTTCTGATCGGGAGTTGGTTCAGCGCCCAAGCGCAATGGTGTAGGCTCCGGGCTTTCTGACACCGGAGATACTCATGGCTGTTCCCGACTACTCCGCGCTGCTGACCGAAGCGGCGGACTCCGAGAAGCGCGCCGACGAGGCAGAGAAGGAAGCGCTCGACTTCTACAAGGAGTGGCGCAAATACGTCGACAAGATCGCCAGCGACATGGACGCTGAGCGCAACAAGCTGCCAGGCGCGCGTAAGAAGATGCGGGCGCAGTACGCGGCCTGGAAGAAAAACGCGACGGCGATCGCTCAGAAGCAGTCAGAGCTCGCAAGCGCCAAGAAGGCAAAGCCGGTCGACAAGGACCGGCTCAAGGCGCTGGAGCGGGATATCAAGGCGATGCACGCTCAGGCAAAGACCAGCCGTAAGGCATACAACGCGGCTGCTGACCAACAGACCAAGGCGCGCGATTCGCTTTATGCGGTCGAGGGGCTGTTTGCGTGAAGAAAGGAGACCGGCGCGCGGTTACGCGACGGTCGTTTTGATGCCGCGGCGCACGAAAGCCGCGAGGTTGTCGATGGTGCGCTCGCAGGTCTCGATGCCCGCGGCCGAGAGGATCAGCGAGCCGTCCTTGGACCGCGCCCAGGACTGAATCGTCCCGACGCCGGTGCCGGTTTTCTTCTCTTCGGCGATCGCGTCGTCGATGGCCGCGAGCACCACTGCGGCGAAAAGCTTTTGCGACCGTTTGCCTTGCTCGGCGAGCAAACTGTCCCGGTCCATGTCGAAGGGCACGACATGCCTCCTTGAATTGTTACAGTTGGGTTAAACCGTTTCCGGTGAGAGCGCGTATTTAGGCTGCCAGCGGCTGAGGAGATAGGGCTTGACGTGCATGGCAGCCATGCATTTTGGACAACTCTATCTATCTCGAAAGCCCACATTCCAATACCTTGCCGCAGCGCAATAGATAAACGGACCACTTTCGGAAAGCTGTTTTCTTCCGACGGTTATTCCGAACCCATGGGCGAACGACGGAACCGCACAGTCAACGCCTCGAAGGTGGCCAACACACTGCGCGCCTTTGACGCCGAACGCCAATCGCGGCGAGGCCACAGAGCGCGGCCCAGCCGGCGCCCTCCTCGATCCGACCTGTCTCGGCCGCTATGGGAGAGCTCCGTCAATTGGTCTCGAGGACCCGCCGCGCGATGACCTGGGCCTGGATCTCGGCCGCCCCCTCGAAGATGTTGAGGATGCGTGCGTCGCAGAGCAGGCGCGAGATCGGGTACTCGAGCGCGAAGCCGTTGCCGCCATGGATCTGCAGACCGCAATCGGCGGTGCTCCACGCGACCCGGGCACCCAGCAGTTTGGCCATCCCGGCCTCCAAGTCACAGCGCCGGTCGGCATCCTTCTCGCGCGCCGAGAAATAGGTGAGCTGGCGGGCGATCATGATCTCAACCGCGGCCATTGCCAGCTTCGAGGCCACCCGCGGGAAGGCGACGATCGGCTTGCCGAAGGCGATCCGCTCCTGCGCGTAGCGCAGCGAGACGTCGAGGGCTGCCTGCGCGACCCCGATGGCCCGCGCCGCGGTCTGGATGCGCGCGCTCTCGAAGGTCTTCATCAGCTGGCGGAAGCCTTGACCCTCCTCGCCGCCGAGCAGCGCCGCCTCCGGCACCCGGTGGCCGTCGAGCGCGAGGGTGTACTCCTTCATGCCGCGATAACCGAGCACCTCGATCTCCCCGCCCGCAAGCGTCGGATCCGGGAACGGGTTTGCGCAGTCGCCGCGGGTCTTCTCCGCCAGGAACATCGAAAGCCCGGCATAGTTGTCGGTGTCCGGCACGGTCCGCGCGAGCACGGTCATGAGATCGGTGCGGGCGGCGTGGGTGATCCAGGTCTTGTTGCCGGTGATCACCCAGTCCCCGCCATCGCGCACGGCACGGGTTTTCAGCGCACCGAGGTCCGAGCCGGTGTTGGGCTCGGTGAAGACGGCCGTCGGCAGGATCTCGCCCGAGGCGAGCTTGGGCAGCCACTCGGCCTTCTGCGCCTCGGTGCCGCCGCCGAGGATCAGCTCCGCCGCGATCTCGGTGCGGGTGCCGAGCGAGCCGACGCCGATATAGCCGCGCGACAGCTCCTCCGAGACCACGCACATCGCGGTCTTGCCCATGCCGAAGCCGCCGTGCTCTTCGGGGATCGTCAGGCCGAAGACGCCGAGCTCGGCCATCTCCTCGACGATTTCCATCGGGACCAACTCGTCCTTCAGATGCCATTCATGGGCGTTGGGCAGCACGCGGTCCTCGGCAAAGCGGCGGAACTGGTCGCGCACCATGTCGAACTCTTCGTCGAGACCGAGCTCGCCAAAGGAGGCGCGCCCCTCTTGGGCGGTCATCAGCTCGGCCAGTGCCATGCGCGCGGCGTCCGTATTGCCCTGCTGGGTGAGGGTCTGGACCTCCGGGGTCATCAGCACCCGCTGGTCGTCTTGGGTGAGACCCAGATCCTGGGGGCGCACAATCTCGCCCTGGCTCATCGGGATGCCGCCATAGAGCTGCCAGAGATACTCGCCGAAGCCGATTTGGAGGATCAGCCCTTCGGTCTCCCCGAGCCGGCCGTCCGCTGCGAGCCGCTCTCCCCAGGCGTGGAGCTGCCGGAGGCTCTCCACATAGGTCGCCATCCAGGCAAGCCCGTGTCCGGCATATTGCGCGGCGTCCAGCGCGCGGCCCGAGACCCGGCCAGAGGTTGCGACCTGCGCCGAGACCGCCTCGCGGCCTTTCGCCAAAAGCGCCTCCGCCGCGGCGACGGCCGGCCCCGTCAGCGCGAGCAAAGCCGTAGGCTCCGCGATCAGGGCAGCGGTGTCGTCGGTGCGGGCGAGCGCAGGTTCGGCGTTCATGGCGGTCTCCTCGGCATCGGGTCTGCGGACAAAAATGCTGCGACGCGGTGGAGCCGTGTTGCAGCGCCGTTCTACCTAGAGTGCTGATGCGCGGAGGTCAACAGGGTTGCGCAATATCCTTTCGGATAGCTGGCGCATGGCGGAATATGGTTGCGCGCATTGGTCGCCCTGAAGCGGGGGCAGAGGCCCGCGCCAGCGGGGAGGGTGGGCGGGAGCTGGCAAGGGCCTCTGCCGGGTCAGCCGGCCAGCCCGACGCCGTCGCGGCGTGCGTCCCCGGCCGCCGACAGGCCCCCACCGGCGTCTCGCATCACCCCGTGCACGCCGCCGAAGAACATCGACGGCTCGTCCCAGCCGCGCGCCTCTGGGAAGGCGTCCAACAATGCCGCCCGGTCGCCCTCTGCGAGGCCCGCCTCCTCAAAATCCACCGCCGCCTGGCCTGCGCCCTCCACATGCAGCCGCGGCGCCTGGATCGCGACTTCGAGCGGCTCGCCCCGGTCCACCACGCGCGCCACCACCTGCGCCAGGGCCGTTCGGATCCGGTTTGATCCGCCTGAGCCGAGCATTGCCGCCCGCCCGTCGGGCCAGCTCACCGCCATCGGCGCCATCATGGAGGACAGCCGCACCCCCTCGCGCCAGCCGAGCGGGTCGCCGGGCACGAGATCGTCCTCGCCCAGCATGTTGTTGGGCATGATCCCGGTCCCGGGCAACACGGCCCCCATGCCCTCGCCATTTGACAGCGTCAGCGCCACGCCGAGCCCCTCGGCATCCATGACCGAGATCTGAGTCGTGCCGCGCGTGGCCGGCCTATGCGCGGCCATGGTGGCCATCCGCTCCCGAAAGGCGGTGTCCGCGAGGCGCGCGGCGCCTTGTTCGGGTGCGCCGTCCAGCCCCACCTCCGCCCGCGCCTTTGTCGTTGCGGAGAAGGCCCGGGCCACTGCGGCAGGTGCCGCCCCCGCCTCCATCAGCGCGAGTGAGAAGGCGATCAGCGTCCCGCCGAGCGATGGCGGCGGGTTGAGCGCCAGCGCGGCTGCTCCGCGGTTCTCCGAGAGCGGCTGGCGCCAAACCGGCCGGCACTCGGCGAGATCCGCGCGCGTCAGATGTCCGCCAGCCTCGGCGGTGTCCATCAGCCGGGCCGCGACCTCGCCTTCCTGGATGAACCGCGGACCCTCTGCGCCGAATTCCTCCAGCACATCCGCGAAATCGGGGTTGCGGGCCAATGCCCCTGCGCCCCGCAACTCCTCGCCGTCGCAATGCAGCGCGCGGGCCGAGGGCGTCGCCGTGAGGATCGGCGCGACAATCTGCGAAAGGCGTGCCTGATAGGGCGTGAGCGTGACGCCTGTTCGTGCCGCATCCGCCGCTGGGCGCGTCAGGTCCCGCAACGGGATCCGGCCGAAGCGGGCATGCGCCTCCGCGAGCCCAGGCGCGAGGCAGGGCGTGGCCATCGTGCCCGGCCCGATGCGGAAGCCTTGCGTCACGCCGCCAAAATCCGCGTGGATCTCCTCCATCGCAATCTCGCCTTCGGGCCGCTTGACCCGTGGGGTGTCAACAAAGGCATCGAGCAGATGCGTGCCACCGCGCGGGTCACGCACCATGACAAAGCCGCCGCCGAGGAGGCCGGCCAGAACCGGCTCCGCCACCATCGCCATGAAGGCCGCGGCGACGGCGGCGTCCATCGCGGTACCGCCGGCGGCGAGCACCTCGGCGCCAGTTTCGGATGTCAGGCGGTGTCCCGCCGCGATTGCATACCGCTTGGTCATGGCCGCGCTGTTGAGCCAGGGCGCGCGGCCTGTCAAGACAGCGCCATGGACCCGACACCCTATCCCGCCCGCTTGCATGCCCTGATCGCCCGGAAGGCGCGGGTCGCTGTGGTGATCCGGCGCGGCCCGGCAAGGACGGTCGCGAGTTGTCTGTGGGATCTTGAGACCGATACGGTGACGCTCGGCCAATGGCTGAAGGGCCGGATCTATGAGCGCCGCTGCGCCATCGCGCCGGATGGGCGGCACTGGATCTACTTCGCGGCCACCCACAAGCCGGATCACCCTTTGGGCGGGTCGTGGACGGCCGTCGCCCGGACGCCGTGGCTGAAGGCGCTGGATCTCTGGGCCAAGGGGGATGCGTGGAATGGAGGTGGCGGGTTTGCCGACAATCGGACCTATTGGCTGAACGGCTGGCATGGGGAGGCAGCCCGGTCGAGCGGTCTCCGCCTGTCGGAGAGCCCGCTCGGCGCGCAGCGGAACAATGAATGCCTCGGCATCTATTTTCCGCGGTTGATCCGGGACGGGTGGACCGAATTGAGCTGGACCCGTGATCGGGCCGAGTTTTCAAAGCCGTTGGTTCGCGGGTGGGTGCTGCACAAGACCGCGCTCTCCGGGCCGCCGGCGCCGGGGCGTGGCTGTTACTGGGACGAGCACATGCTGGAGAGCCCGGAGGGCGCGGTTCTCGCCCGCGCGACCTGGGAGTGGGCCGAGCGCGACGGCCCAGATCTCGTCTATGCCGAGCGCGGCTGCCTCTGGCGCCAGAGGATCCTCGACCGCGATACACTGTCCGAGCCGCGGTTGATCCACGATTTCACGCCGATGATCTTCGAGGCGCGCGAGGCGTCCTCCTGAGCCTCAGGCCGCGTGAGGAGCGGCGGCGAGCACATCCTCGCCCACATGCGCCTGATACTGCGCGAAGTTCTCGACGAACATGGCGACCAGCTTCTGGGCTTGCGCGTCGTAGGCGGCGCTGTCGGCCCAGGTGCCCCGCGGGTTGAGGAGCGCGCCCTCCACCCCCGGCACATCCACCGGCACGTCGAAGCCGAAATTCGGATCGGGGCGGAACTCGACCCCGTTCAGCGCGCCCGAGAGCGCCGCGCGTAGCAGGGTCCGGGTCGCCTGGATTGGCATCCGGCTGCCCGCGCCATGCGCGCCGCCGGTCCAGCCGGTGTTCACCAGCCAGCAGGAGGCGCCGGTCGACGCGATCTTGTCCCGCAGCAGGGCGCCGTAAACCTCCGGCCGCCGTGTCATGAAAGGCGCGCCAAAGCAGGTGGAGAAGGTCGGCGTCGGTTCGGTCAGGCCCTTCTCGGTTCCAGCCACCTTGGCCGTGAACCCCGAGAGGAAGTGGTACATCGCCTGCGCCGGCGTCAGGCGCGCGATCGGCGGCATCACACCAAAGGCGTCGCAGGTCAGCATCACGATGGTCTTGGGGATGCCGGCGAGCCCGGTCTCGGAGGCATTCGAGATGTAGTGCAGCGGGTAGGCGCAGCGCATGTTCGCGGTCAAGCTGTCATCGGCGAAGTCCAGCTCCCGCGTTACGGGATCATAGACCATGTTTTCCACAACCGTCGCGAATTTCGACGTTGTGGCGAAGATCTCGGGCTCGGCCTCGGGCGAGAGGTTGATGGTCTTGGCGTAGCAGCCACCCTCGAAGTTGAAGATGCCCTCGTCGGTCCAGCCATGCTCGTCATCGCCGAGCAGCGTGCGCTCCGGATCTGCCGAGAGTGTGGTCTTGCCGGTGCCCGAGAGGCCAAAGAACACCGCGGCATCGCTCGGGTCGCCGAAGGCGTGGTTGGCGGAGCAATGCATCGGCATCACGCCCTTGCCCGGCAGGATGAAGTTGAGGATCGAGAAGATGCACTTCTTGTTCTCCCCGGCATAGGAGCTGTCGGCGATCAGCACGAGCTTCTTTGAGAAGCTGACGGCGATGATCGTCTCCGAGCGGCAGCCGTGGCGCGCGGGGTCGGCCTTGAAGCTCGGGCAGTTGATGACGGTGAACTCCGGCGTGAACGTCGCAAGCTCCGCGCGCTCGGGCCGGCGCAGCATGTGGCGGATGAAGAGGCCGTGCCAGGCGAGCTCGTTCACCATGCGGATGTTCAGCCGGTGGGTGGGGTCTGCCCCGGCATAGAGATCCTGGACGAAGTACTCGCCGCCCTTCATGTGCGCGAGCATGTCCGCGTGGAGCTGGTCGAAGGCCTCGGCGCTCATCTCGCCGTTGTTGTCCCACCAGACATCGGCCTCGGTGTCGGCTTCGCGGACGATGAACTTGTCCTTGGGGCTGCGGCCGGTGTGCTTTCCGGTGGTGCAGAGGAAGGTGCCGCCTTGGCCGATCTCGCCTTCGCCGCGGGTCACGGCCGCCTGCATCAGCCCAGGCTCGGTCAGGTTGTAATGCACGGCGCCAAGCCCCGTGATGCCTGCCCGATCGAGGCCGAAATCGGCGTTGTGCGGCCCGGTTTCCATGGCGCTTCCCCTTTGAGTTTTGTCTCTCGGTGCCGCGGCGATCCCCACCCCCCGCGGGCGATGGCGCCCCCTTACCCCAAGCGCGGAAGGGGCGTCCACCCCGCGGCGGTCAGTTTCGCCGGCCAAAGCGTCGCATCATTGTAATAAAGTTGCGCCGTTCCGGGACAAAATTCGGTCCTGCGTCGGATTCAGAGGTCCGCAATGCCCGCTTCGGAGATCACGGAACATCCCATGTTGGGCCGCGCACACGGCTTAGGGCCGCTCTACGCGGCGGCGTTCCCCGATGAGGATCTGAGGCCGCTGCTCAACGCCCTGCTGGCGGAGGAAACGGGTGTGGTGTCCCTGGTGGCCGGGGATGCCCGAGCGCCTGTGGGCCATGTCGCTTTCACCCTATGCATGGAGGGAGGTGGCCGCACAGTCGCCCTTCTGGGGCCCTTGGCGGTCTCGCCCCCGCACCAGCGCCGCGGCATCGGTCGGGCCCTGGTCGAAGCGGGGTGCGCCCGGATGGCGGAGCTCGGGGCTGCGCGGGTCTGCGTGCTGGGAGATCCGGCATACTACGCCCGTCTTGGCTTCCAGCCCGAGCGGGAGATCGCAGCACCCTATGCGCTGCCCGATGCCTGGCGGGAGGCCTGGCAGTCGCGCGCGCTTCCCGGAAACTGTGCAGGACTGGCGGGGCGGCTTGTGGTGCCCTCGCCGTGGCGGGATCCGGCACTTTGGTCATCATAGGCGCCCTCGGATCGCCCGCTCCTCAAGACGCCGCGACTCGCCCCAATCCGGTCCGGGTCCGCCGATTGACCGTCGCATTGCCGTAATTTCAACCTCTGGTTGGGCAAGAGGCCGCGAAAGGACCGAAATGACAGCAGATTCTAGCCGCGACATCGCCATGTGTTGCGGTACAGTCGATTTGAGGCGAAACGGGTGGACCATAAAAGGAGCCGCACATGGCCAACATCGTGCTGGTCGACGACGACCGCAACATCCTGACATCGGTGTCGATGCTGCTCGAGTCTGAGGGGTATCAGGTCTCGAGCTATACCGATGGCGCCACCGCTCTGAACGCGCTGACCTCGACCCCGCCGGATCTGGCCGTCTTCGACATCAAGATGCCGCGGATGGACGGGATGGAACTGCTGCGCCGGCTTCGGCTGAAATCGGACCTGCCCGTGATCTTCCTGACCTCGAAGGACGAGGAGATCGACGAGGTGATCGGTCTGCGCATGGGGGCCGACGATTACATTCGCAAGCCGTTCTCCCAGCGCCTGCTGGTCGAGCGCATCCGGGCCGTTCTGCGTCGGCGGGAGGCAGCGGAAGAACCGAGCATGGAGCGGGCGGAGAGCGAGAAGGTGCTCCGCCGCGGCAAGCTGGAGATGGACCCGCTGCGCCACGCGACGCTCTGGGATGGCAGCGGGGTCACCCTCACGGTGACCGAATTCCTGATCCTGCACGCGCTGGCGGTGCGTCCGGGCTTCGTCAAGAACCGCGATCAGCTGATGGACGCGGCCTATGACGATCAGGTCTATGTTGACGACCGAACCATCGACAGCCACATCAAGCGCATTCGCAAGAAGTTCAGGAAGGTTGACCAGGAGTTCAACTCCATCGAAACTCTCTATGGCGTTGGGTACCGGTACAACGAAGTCTGAGGTCCGATTGGACGGCAAAGACAGCTACGGGGCGGACACCGGGCTCATCGGTCTCGACAATCTGCCGAGACCGGACAGCACGCGTGAACGGATCATTCTGGGTCTGAAGCGCTCGGCGCCGTTTTCGTCGCTGCAACGGCGGATCATTTTCTTCAACCTCGCAGGGCTCGCCTTTCTGGTGATGGGCGTTCTCTACCTCAATCAGTTTCGTTCGGGCTTGATCGAGCAGCGCATCGAGTCGCTCCGTCTGCAGGCGGAGGTGATTGCCCTCACGATCGCGGAGACGGCAGGCCACGGGGACGGGCTCGTGGCCTTCGATCCCGTTCGCGCGAACGCGGTGCTCGGCCGGGTGGTCCGCCCCACCGGTCTGCGTGCCCAGGTGTTCGACACGAAGCTGCGTCTGGCCGGCGACACCCGCAGCTTGGCCGGGGGGCAAATCGAAGAACAACCCCTGGCGGCCCCTGGGGCGCCTGAAGAGGCGGCACAGTCGGCGACGATCGCGTGGATCGAGCAGTACTACGAATCGATCATGAAATCGCTCCACAAGCGGCCGCCCCTCTACGAAGAGGTGCCGAAAGGGGGCATCAGCCGGGATCCGGAGGTGCAGGAGGCGGCCCAGGGCCAAGTGCGCAGTGTCGTGCGGGCAAACGCCCAAGATCAGCTGATTGTCTCTGTGGCGGTGCCGATTGTGCGCGTCGATGCGATCATCGGGGTGCTCGTGCTCTCGACCGAAGGCGGCGACATAGACCACGTGGTCAGCAGCGAGCGGGTGGTGATCGTCCAGGTGTTCGTGATCGCAGCGCTGGTCTCGATGGGCCTGTCGATCCTGCTCGCCAACACAATCGCGCACCCGATCCGGCGTCTGGCGGCCGCAGCGGAGGGCAGCGGCACCAGTGCCGGGCGCCCCCTCAACCCCGAACGCGTCGAGATCCCCGACATGACGCGGCGCACGGACGAGATCGGAGAGCTCTCCGGCGCGCTGATCCGGATGACCGAGGCGCTCTACAAGCGCATTGAGGCCATCGAGAGCTTTGCCTCGGATGTGGCGCACGAGATCAAGAACCCGCTGACCAGCCTGCGCTCGGCCGTGGAGACCATGCAGTATGCCAAAACGCCGGAACAGCAGCAGCGTCTGCTCGATGTGATCAAGCAGGATGTCGACCGGCTCGACCGGCTGGTGACGGATATCTCGAACGCGTCGCGCCTCGATGCCGAGCTGGTGCGTGAGAAGATGGAGCCGTTCGACCTAATGCGCCTCGTGGAGATGCTCGCCGATGTCACGCGCACCCAGGGCGAGGAGCGCGGCGTGCGGATCACGGTGGATGGCCCGGGCGAGGCGATCAAAGCCCGCGGCCTCGAAGGGCGCATCGCTCAGGTGATCACCAACCTTCTGGACAATGCGCTCTCGTTTTCGCCGGAGGGCGGAGAGATCGCGATCCGTGTCCGTCGCCGCGAAGGCGGCCTGCGTATTGTGGTCGAGGATGACGGACCTGGTGTGCCGCCCGACAACATGAAGACGATCTTCGAGCGCTTCTATACCGAGCGACCGGAAACCGAAGCCTTCGGCAACCATTCCGGCCTCGGCCTCAACATCTCGCGCCAGATCGTGGAGGCTCATGGCGGCAAGATCTGGGTCGAGAATCGAGCACCGCGCAGCGCCGATACCGAGGCGGCGGGTGGAGCCCGCTTCTGCATCGATTTGCCCGACGGCGCTCACGGTTAAAAGACCGCCCGGAGATGGTTTTTAACGAATGAGAGCGATAAACTCTGCGCCGGGTTCAGCGAGGGTTCCCGCATGACGGCATCAGAACAGGGATCCCAGCGGCCACGCATTGTGGAGCAGGCAGGCCCCGACAGCATCACACTGCACGGCAGCGCGGTGGCGCTGAACGATCGTGGGTTGTTGATCACCGGAGATGCAGGCTCCGGCAAGACCCAGCTGATGGTCGAGATGATGGCCCTGGGGGCCGGTCTTGTGGCCGATGACTGGGTGGTGATCGAGCGCGGCCGCGCCGTCGGCCTCGTGATGAGCGCCCCGGGTCCGATCCAGGGGCTGGTTGAGCTCCGCGGCATCGGGCTCGTGCGGATGCCGAGCTTTATCGACCAGGCGCCGCTGACCTGTGTGGTGGATCTCAACCGCTATGCGGCGGAGCGGTTGCCGCACCCCGACCAGCGCGGCTTGCTCGGCATCCAGTTCCCGGTCATCTTCGGAAAAGACCGCCCGGGCCTCGCACCGGCGCTGATGGCGATGTTGCGGGCGGGCGGGTTGCTGGATCCGGAGTTCTTCACCAAGTGACCCCTGCTGTGGAGCAAAGCGGTGCGGACGATTCGGTTGCGACCGCGCGGCCCTTCGTCCTTCTGGTCACCGGGCTCTCCGGGGCGGGCCGCTCGACCGCGATCAATGTGCTCGAGGATCTCGGCTACGAGCCGCTCAACAACTTCCCGCTCTCGCTGCTCGAAACGGTCGTGGCATCGCCGGCGACCGGGGAACGGACACGCCCGATCGCGATCGGGATCGAGACCCGGACCCGCGGTTTCTCGACCCGGGCATTAACGGCGGGACTGGACACGCTGCGGGACCGGTTCGGCATCGGCGCGATGCTGCTCTATCTCGATTGCGCCGATGAGATGCTGATCGCGCGCTTCTCCGAGACCCGCCGGCGCCATCCGCTGGCCCCCGAGGAGGACCCCGCGACCGGCGTCGCACGGGAACGGGCGATTCTCGAGGAGGTGCGCGCCCGGGCCGATGCGGTCATCGACACGACCGGCATGACCCCGCACCAACTGAAGACCGAGCTTGCCGCACGGTTCGCCCCAGGGCGGGCCACCGGGCTCAGCGTCTCTGTGCAGTCTTTCTCCTACAAGCGTGGCGCCCCGCACGAGGCGGATATGGTGCTCGACTGCCGCTTTCTGCGGAACCCCTATTGGGAGGAGACACTGCGTGCCCTTGACGGCAGCGACCCGCGTATCCAAAGCTTTGTCGCCGACGATCCACTCTACGCCCAGTTTTTCGAGAAGCTGTCCGAGCTCACCCTGATGCTGCTTCCTGCTTACAAGGCCGAGGGCAAGGCTTACTTCTCCGTCGCACTCGGGTGCACCGGGGGGCGGCACCGGTCTGTGACCCTTGCAATCCGGCTGGCCGAGCGGATCGAGGCGGCCGGCTGGCCCGTGGCGATCCGACATCGCGAGCTTGAGCGCCGGGCCCAGGCTCCCCAGACGGGGACGGCCAATTGACCAAGGTGCGGGCATGATCGGGATCGTGATCGTCGCCCATGGCACCTTGGCGACCGCATTGCTCGAAGCCACTGTCCATGTCGTGGGCGCCTTGCCGAATGCCCGAACGGTGGCGATCCAGCCCGCGGATGATCTGCGCGAGCGTCAGGCCGAGATTGCCGAGATCGTGGCGGAGACCGACACCGGCAGCGGTGTGGTCCTGATCACCGACATGTTCGGCGGCACCCCCTCGAATCTGGCGCTGTCCTGCATGCAGGGGCCGGGGGTTGAGGTGATTTGTGGTGCGAACCTGCCGCTTCTGGTGAAGCTCGCGAAATCGCGCGACCGGCCGCTCGCCGAGGCGGTGACGGCGGCGGTCGATGCCGGGCACAAATACATCTCGTCGGCCACCGGACTTTTGGAACCCGGCGGACGGGAACAAGCGCGGTGAGCGCTGTGGCCGAAGAAATCCGACGTCTGCCCATCGTGAACGAGCGCGGCTTGCACGCCAGGGCTTCGGCCAAGTTCGTCGAGACTGTGGAGCGTTTCGACGCGTCTGCCGAGGTGTCCCGCGAGGGGCAGACTGTGCTGGGGGACTCGATCATGGGGCTCCTCTTGCTCGCCGCCGCGAGGGGCTCGGAGATTGAGGTGCGCACGCAAGGACGTGAGGCGGCCGCGCTTATGGAGGCGCTCGTCTCCCTCGTCGCCACCCGTTTCGGCGAGGACCGCTAGAGCAGGCCTTTCGCTCGGGCCTCCGCGAGACAGGGCTCCCGCGCCGGACAGCCGACGATGTGGTCGTTCACCAACCCCGAGGCCTGCATGAAAGCATAGACGATCACGGGCCCACAGAACTTGAACCCTTCCTTCTTTAAGGCTTTGGACATCGCGCGGCTCTCGTCGGTCTCGGTCGGGACGTCGGCCATGCTGAGCGGGCGGCGGTCGATCACCTTGCCGCCGGTAAAGCCCCAGAGGAACGGCGCAAACCCCTCGCGTTTCTCGATCCGGAGATAGGCCTGGGCATTACCGATCGCCGCCTGGATCTTGGCGCGGGAACGGACGATGCCCGGATCGCCGAGGCAGCGTGCCACCTCCGTCTCGCCCCATTCGGCGATGCGTTCAGGCACGAAGCCCTCGAAAGCCGCCCGGAAAGCCTCGCGCTTGCGCAAAATGGTGATCCAGGCAAGCCCCGCCTGGAAGCCATCGAGCACCAGCTTCTCCCAGAGCGCCCGCCCGTCGGTCTCCGGCCGGCCCCATTCTTCATCGTGATACGCAACATAGAGCGGGTCGTCCCCGCACCAGCCACAGCGCTCCGACATGGTCAGCCCCCACTTAATGTTCTTGAAATGTTTACGCCGATAGTGTCAGTCATTCAAGAATGAACCAGGATCAGAAGTCCATGAACTTCCACGACGGTCACACCCATTCTTCCCCTTCCCCGATGCATCCCGTGCTGCGCGCAGACGGGGCACGCGCCACCGCCTTTCATCGAGTGTCCGGCAGTGCGGCCGCCGATGTGGCCCACACGCTGTTGTTGCTGGCGAAGCGGCCGGAGCTTCGCCTCTGTCTCGCCTTGCCTGAGGCGGCGGTCCGCGCGCCGAATGAACAGCGGAGCCTACGCAGGGCTCTCACGATGCGTCCCCGGGCGGCAGATCGCCTTATCCTCGCCCTGCCGGAGACGGCCGTCGCAGAGGGGTTCCCAAGCGCTGCGGGACCTGACCGCCCCGGCACGGCCGTGCTGCTTCAAGGCATGTTGCCTGCCAATCCGGCGACCTGGCGCCGTATCCGACCCGATTTCGCGATCTTGCCAGCATCCACTCCGTCAGACGTCATGACGGTCGATGGCGCATTCCTGTTCGGCCTGCTGCGTCAGATCGCCGACCGCTTCGATGTGGGGATTATGGTGGATGGTGTCCGGACCCAAGCACAACGCGAGCGGTTGTGCGAGCTCGGCGCAGACTATCTTTGTGGCCCGGCCATTGCGGCGCCAGGCCCCCCGGTTCTCGCCCTGTAGGAGATCACTCCTCTGGGGTCTTATCCTTGGAGAGCCGTTCTAGCTGGGACTGCATCTCGCGCAGCTGTTTCTGGAGCTGATCGAGATCCTCGCCAATTCCCGCCGTATCTCCAGTGGCGGTTTCGGTGCCGGCGCTGGGCTTGACCGGGTCGCCGCCAGAGGCCGGCAGTCCGCCGAACATGCGCATGGCGCGCTCCATCCACTCCATGTTGGACCGCGCCAGCGTCTCGAACGATGCCATCGCCGGATTGGCGACAAACGCGTCGCGCAGCCGCTCCTGATTGCGCGAAAACGTCTCCATCGACGCTTCGAGATACCCAGGAACCACCGATTGCAGCGTGTCGCCATAGAGCCGGATCAGCTGGCGCAGGAAGTTCGTGGGCAGCATGTTCTGCCCCTCCTTCGCCTCCTGCTCGAAGATGATCTGCGTAAGCACCGAGCGCGTGATGTCCTCGCCCGATTTGGCATCGAACACCCGAAAATCGTCGCCGGCCCGCACCATATGGCTGAGGTCGTCGAGCGTCACATAGCTACTTTTCGCGGTGTTGTAGAGTCGGCGGTTGGCGTATTTCTTGATGACTATCGCGCCGTCGCTGCTCTTCTTTGCAATTGCCACGGAATGCCCTGCCCTCGCGGTTTCGCTGCACTGCGAGCATTGCATTCGCGACCGCGTTCGGCAACAGGCTTGTTCATACGCGCACAGGGCGCCATCTTGGCCACCAAACGGAGGGCATCATGCGCATCGGTATTCTGGAGACGGGCAAGGTGGAGGGCACGCTGGTGCCGCGCCATGGCGACTATCCGACCATTTTCACGGATTTGTTGCGGGGGGGCGATCCGAGCATCGAGACGGTTGCCTATGATGTGCTGGAGGGTGGGCTGCCCCCGAGTGCGGAGGCCTGCGATGCCTGGCTGGTGACTGGGTCGAAGCACGGCGTCTATGACGACCTGCCCTGGATTGCTCCGCTGGCGGCGTTCTTGCGAGAGGCACGGGCGGTTGGTCGTCCGATCATCGGCATCTGCTTCGGCCACCAAATCGTTGCGGAAGCCTTTGGCGGGCGGGCGGAGAAGTCCGATCGAGGCTGGGGCGTTGGCGTGCATCGCTATGCGGTGACGCAGCGTCCCGATTGGATGGCGGAAGGCGCGGCCGAGACCGCGTTTCATGCGCACCATCAGGATCAAGTGACCGCGATTCCCGAGGACGCGACGGTGCTGGCCGCGAGTGCCTTCTGCCCCTATGCGATGCTCGCCTACGGCGACCCGGAGGCGCCCGACGCGATCACAATCCAACCGCATCCCGAGTTTACCGCCGCCTATGCCCGGGATCTGGTGGATCTGCGCAGCGGGGCATCGCTGCCTGAAGCCATCGCGGCCCCCGCACGGGAGACCTTTGGCCAACCGGTCGACGGCGCTCTGTTCGCCCGCTGGACGGCGGCCTATTTGAAGCGCGTAGCAGCGCGGCAGGCTGCGTGATCCGAATCGAAAAGGGCCCCGCCACCACGGCAGAGCCCCCTACGCAGTCCCAGGGACATCCCCCGGCGGTGGTCAGCTAGACGCGCTCAAACGCGTAATCTCTTCCTTCAGGTGGAGTTTCTGTCGCTTCATCGCCGTGATCTCGAGGTCGTCGGTTGCCGGCTGGCGCATGGCTTGCTCGATCTCTCGGTCGAGCGTCTCATGCTTCTGACGCAGCTGGGTGATATGCGAGGTCAGACTCATACGATGCCTCCTTCTGCTTAGGATCATCTCACCACCCCAACAGTCTCGGGCCGACTTGTCACTCAAGAAATATCATCAAGTTCACCTATTGAACTGTCAGCTAAGCTTAACGGTTGATGCTGCACCGCATTATTGACAGCACCGCTTAGCCAGGCGTGAGAGGCAGGGCCATCTCCGCCAACCGCACCCAATAGGCGACTCCGATGGGGGCTGCGGCATCGTCGAAGTCGTAGGCGGGATGGTGCAGTGCGGCCGTATCGCCATTGCCGATGATGGCAAAAGCCCCGGGAACCTGGTTTGCGAAGAACGAAAAATCTTCGGCCGCCATGGTCGGGGGGTGTCCGAACAGGACATTCTCGGCCCCGAGGAGCTCGGACATCACGTTGTGGACGAATCGGGCCTGCGCGCCATCGTTGATCGTGGCAGGGTAGGGGACCGGCCCGTGCCAGAGCGTTCCTTCGCATCCATGGGCCTCGGCGACGGAGGACACGAGGCGTGCCATCTCGGTGCGGATCGTCTCTCCGGTCGATGCGTCATAGCAGCGGGTGGTGCCGCGCAGGACCGCCGTGCCCGGGATCACGTTGTGGGTGTCGCCCGCATTGAAGGCGGTGACGGAGATCACGGCGGGCTCACGGGGGTTGACCAGTCGCGAGACGACGGATTGCAGTTGGGTGACCAAATGCGCTGTGGCCAGCAACGGGTCGCGCGCCAGGTGTGGCTCGGCGCCGTGCCCGCCACGCCCAGTCACGGTGATCCGGAATTCGTCGGCCGCCGCGAGCACGGGGCCTTCTTTGATTGCCATCTGACCGACCGGAAGACCCGGCCAGTTGTGCAGCCCGAAGACGGCCTTCGGGGGGTAGCGGTCGAACAGGCCGTCATCCAGCATGGCCTTGGCGCCGGCGCCGCTCTCTTCGGCCGGCTGGAAGCAGACATAGACCGTGCCGGCAAACCCCCGCGTTGCGGCGAGGTGCTTTGCCGCGCCGAGCAGCATGGTCGTGTGCCCGTCATGGCCGCAGGCATGCATGACACCTTCGTTCGATGAGGCGTGCTCGGCTCCCGTCGCCTCTCGGATCGGCAAGGCGTCCATATCCGCGCGCAACATGATGGCGGGGCCCTCGGCCTGCCCTTTGATCACGCCGAGCACACCGGTGCCGCCGATCCCCTCCTCGACGCTGTCGCAACCGAAGGCGCGGAGGCGCTCTGCCACCAGTCCCGCGGTGCGATGCTCTTCATACCCAAGTTCCGGGTGCGCATGGATGTCGCGGCGCCAGGCGGTGAGCTCTTCGGCCATGGCGGCGATCGAGTTCGGCAGGGGCAGGGTCATGGCGGCTCCTCAGATCTGTAAGGGCGCGCCGTCCCGCAGGATTGCGCGCGCCTCGGCGGTGAAGTCCTCGGCATCCGCGAGATGGGCGGGGCCGTCGTGCAGGATGAATGGCGCGGTGAGGCGCAGCGGGCCGCGGGTGCCCTTGCGGGCCGTGACGATGACGCGCTTGGCATCCCGTCCTTCACGGGCGGCGAGCGGTTTGACGGCAATGTCCCCGGCGCGATCTGTGAGGTGGCCGAGGATCTCACCGAGGCGCTCGGCACGATGGATCAGCGTGAGCCGGCCGCGTGGGAGCAAACGCGCCAGTGCCGTGGCGATCCAAGCGCCGAGCGGCACCTCTTCGCGATGGGCCCGGTCGCGCAGCTGCACCACCGAGCCGAGATCCGTCGGCGCGTGATACGGCGGGTTGGCGATCACATGGTCGAAGCTCTGCTGGCGGAGCGCCAGCGGCGCCCGAGAGACGCAGCCGAGATGGAGCTCCGCGCGCCTGCCGTTCAGGTCGGCATTGCGCTGCGCGAGATCGAGATAAGTCGCCTCGCGTTCGAGCCCTGAGAGATGCACCCTGCCGATCCGCGCCGCGAGACAGTACATCGCAGCGCCCGCCCCACAGCCGAGATCGAGGACGCGTTCTCCGGGTTCCGCGGGCACAGCCGCCGCCAAGAGCACCGGGTCCGTCGCCGCTCGATACCCAGCCAGCGGCTGCAGAAGCCGCACCTTGCCGCCAAGCAGGGCATCCTCCCGAATGGCAGCCAGATCGGTCATCCCCAATCCTCGCCGGCATAGGGCTCGATCCCGTTGTCGCGCAGAATCGCCCGTGCCCGGAAGAGATCGGGCTCCGCCACCATCACCCGGCGCGGCAAGATGCCCAGGGAGCCCTCGAGGACGCTCATGTTTACGTCGAACAGGACGCACTCTATATCCTCGCTCGACAGCAGGGCCTGCGCGAAGGGCACAAGGGTTGGGTCGGTGGTTCTCAGCAACTCCCGCATCATATCCTGAGCCTTAGCGTGCACAGCGCCCGCCGTCGAGACGGGACGCCGCCGCCCAGCGCCAGAACCGGAGACCGCATGACCGTTGCCCAGCCCGCCCCGCCCGCCGATGCGACCGCGCCCTTCGAGCGCCTCCAAGGGCTGGTCTCTGGAGATATGGCCGCGGTCAATGCGCTGATCCGTGAGCGGATGGCCTCGGAGCACGCGCCGCGCATCCCGGCGATCTCGGCGCATCTGATCGAGGCAGGCGGCAAACGGCTGCGTCCGATCCTGACCTTGGCCGCGGCGCAGCTCTGTGGGTACGAGGGCGACGATCACGTGCGGCTGGCCGCGGTGGTGGAGTTCATCCACACAGCGACGCTGCTGCACGATGACGTGGTCGATGAGAGCGAGAAGCGCCGCGGACGGGCCTCGGCCAACATCCTGTGGGACAACAAGTCGAGCGTGCTGGTAGGCGATTATCTCTTCGCCCGCGCGTTCCAGCTGATGGTCGAGACCGGCTCGGTTCGGGTGCTCGGGATCCTGTCCAATGCGGCGGCGGTGATCGCCGAGGGCGAGGTGCTGCAACTGACGACGGCGCGGGACCTCTCCACGACGCGGGAGCGCTATGACCGGGTGATCCGGGGCAAGACGGCGGCGCTGTTCGCGGCCGCAACCGAGGTGGGAGGCGTGATCTCCGCCGTTGACGAGGCTCGGGTGCAGGCGCTGAAGGCTTATGGTGATGGGCTGGGGATGGCGTTTCAGCTCGCCGACGATCTGCTGGATTATGGCGGGACCTCCGCCGCGCTCGGCAAGAACACGGGCGACGACTTCCGCGAAGGCAAGGTGACGCTGCCGGTGATCCTCGCCGTCGCGCGCGGCGATGCGGCAGCGCGGGCGTTCTGGGAGCGGACGGTCGCCAAGGGAGATCAACGGGACGGCGATCTCGAGGAGGCGATGACGCGTTTGGCCGAGACCGACGCGCTGGCCGACACACTCGCGGCAGCCCGTGCGCACGGGGCGGCGGCGGTGACAGCGCTCGAGCTGTTCCCTGAGGGTGAGATGCGCGCGGCGCTGAGCGACATCGCCCATTTCGTGACGGACCGGCTGAGCTAGGCCCTAGACGGCAGCCAGGCGACGCTCTGGTACGGGCGCTGCCGCGACCCACCAGCCGGGTCGGGCGAGGCGGAGTCCATCTGCTGCGGCCAAGGCTTCCGCTTCGGTGGGCCAAAGGGAAAAACAGGTGCCCCCGGAGCCGGACATGCGGGCCAGGGGGGCTTGGCTTAGCGCGTCCAGGACGTCGCCCACCGGTGGGCAACACCGGATGGCCGCTTGCTCCAGATCGTTGCGCTGCTGTGCGAGCCACTCCGTAAGCGCCGTGAACTCTCGGAAACCGCTGTCCGGGGCAGGCGGGCCAGGCGGGCAGTCCCGCTGCTCGACCGCCTGGAAGACAGCCCCGGTCGACACCGTGACAAGCGGGTTCACGAGCACCACCCAAAAGGGTGGGAGCGCCGGGCCAGGGGTCAGCATCTCGCCGATCCCGGCCATCATCTGCGCCTGGTCCGAGAGACAAACCGGCACATCCGCACCCAAGGCGAGGGCCGCATCGGGCGGGACAGGGCAGCCCCAACGGCGCGCGAGCAGACGCAGACAGGCCGCCGCATCGGCCGAGCCGCCACCGATGCCCGAGGCTACGGGCAAAGTCTTCTCCAGGTGCAGGGCCGCGCGGGCCGGGCGCCCCGCCGCGCGGGCCAAAGCCTCCGCCGCCCGCAGCACCAGATTGTCGCCGTCGCTCGGCAGCATGTCTCCGAAAGGTCCACCGACAGTCAGCGACAGCCCCGGTCCGTCCTCGACCGACACGACATCGCCAAGCCGTGGGAACACCGCCAAGCTCTCGAGCAGATGATAGCCATCGGCCCTGCGCCCGCGGAGATGCAGGAAGAGGTTCAGCTTGGCCGGCGCGAACTCCTGCGTCGGCGCTGCCTCAGCCACCGTCATTCTTGGTGTTGTCCGGAGCAGGTTCGGTCTGACCGATGATCGCAGGGGTGCCGGCGGCCTCCTCTTCGGCCATGACCACATCCAGGCCGACATCCAGTTTGCGGCGGATACGCTCGATCACGTCCTCTTCATCGGGCTCGAAGGACAGGGCGCGGCGCCACTGAAACTCCGCCTCGACCTTGCGGCCAACCATCCAGAGCGCATCGCCATAGTGGTCGTTGATCACCGGGTCCACGGGGCGCAACTCCACCGCGCGGCCGAGATGCTCGACAGCCCCCGCGAAATCGCCGAGCCGGTAGAGAACCCAGCCCAGGCTGTCGACGATGTAGCCGTCCTCCGGGCGTTGCTCGACGGCTTTCTCGATCATCGCCTGCGCTTTGGCGAGGTTGATCCCCATCTCGACCCAGGAATACCCGAGATAGTTCAGCACCAGCGGCTGATCGGGCTCGAGGTCGAGGGCCATCTGGAAGTCTGCCTCGGCGCGCGGCCACTGCTTGGAGCGCTCCAGCGCGATGCCCCGCTGGTAAAACAGCGGCCAGTGTCGGTTTTCAGGCGTGCTGACCAGGGCGACCGCGCCGTCATAGGCCTCGGCTGCCGCCTCGAAGCTGCTGGAGCGGCGCAGCAGGTCTCCGAGCGCGCGGTGTGCTTCGATCTCATTCGGCCAGCGTGCCACGGCCGCGCGCAGCGTCTCTTCGGCGGTGTCGAGGTCGTCCATGCCTTCGAGTGCGCTGGCCCGACCGACGCGGGCATCGAGTGCTTCGGGCGCCCCCACCGGCACCGCGTCATAGGCCCGTATGGCGAGCGCATGACGCTCCTTCTGAGCAAGAAACTCCGCCGCCAGCAGGATCGCGTCCACATGGTCCGGGCGCAGATGCGCAGCCAGGCGGGAGTAGGAGAGGCCGACCAGCTCGGTGTTGCCGCGCACGAGATAGCGCGAAAGGCCGTAGAGCGCCTCCGATGCGCCGTCAGCCGCGTTTCGCACCATGGGAGAAAGCGCCTGACCAGTAGCGATCCGGGCTGCGGCCGCTTCGAGCCGGGCATCGCCGAGGCTGCGGTCGAGCCGGGCGTCCAGGGCGGCTTTGGCGGCCTCCATATCGCCGAGGCGAGATTGCGCACCGGCCAGCGCCAAGCTGAGGCGCCGGGTCGGAGAGTTCAGGGCCTCTCCGGCCCGTTCGAGCGGCGCAATCGCGGCCGCGTCGTCCCCCTCGGCGATGGCCATCAGCCCCAGATGATAGGCGGCGAGGTAGCGGCCGGCGGCGCCACCGCTGCCGCCCTCCTCGATATCGCCGAGAATCGTGCGGGCTTCGGCGAGATCGCCCTTGGCAAAGGCCATCCAGGCGCGCAGCAACCCCGTGACGAAGCTGCCCTGCTCATCCTCTTCGCTGTCAATCGCGTTCAAAGCCGCATCGGCATCGTCGCGGACCAGCGCGTCCACAGCGATGGTGAGGGCCGCCAAGTGCCGTCCCGGCTGGATTGCTTCCAGACGGCGGGCGAGCGCGATCGCCTGCGGGATCCGGTCGGCGCCGAGATGATGGATCAGCGCCCGGTCGATCAGCGAGGCGTTGTCGGGCTGGCGGGCCAGCGCTTCGGCATACCGACTGGCCGCGGTCTCCACATCGCTCAGGCGCGCGGCGTGTTCCGCGGCGAGATAAGGCCCCGCGATGCCTTGCGCCGACACCGGGACCGCCGCTCCGATGGCGAGCGACGCGCTCAGCGCCGCTGCGGCAAGCACGGGTGCGGCTGAACCCTGGCGGCGAAGCTGGAACCTGATCAAGACCATTCTCCCTATAGCGGCGGACCACCCCGAATCCGCCCATAGGAGCATATAGGGGCGCAAGCGCTCAACGACACTTTGATAACGCTCTGGCGAGCACTTGGCCATGGGCAAAGGAGATCAACGCCGCAGGGCGGAGGCGTCCGTCTCGCGGGATCCGATCTCGGTTGCCAGCCAGTCCGCGATGGCCGGCGCCACGATATCCCGCGCCTTCTCACTGACGAAAACGCCGATATGCCCCGTCGGCACGTCCAGCAGGCGATAGGCTGTGCTGTTGGTGCGCCCGGCGAGCGTGCGCGCGCAAGGCGGTGGCACGATGTGATCCTGCTCGGCGACGATGTTGAGGATCGGGCACGTGATCGCGCCAAGATCGACCCTGCGGCCGTCCAGTGCGAATTCCCCCTGAACCAAGCGGTTCTCCCCATAGAGCTCGACGAGCCATTGCCGCGCGGCGGCCGCGGGGTGGTCGGGGCGGTCGGCAAGCCAGGTTTCCATCCGCATGAATGTCGCAAGCGCTGCCGGGTCGTCCGCCATCCCCAGCAGATCGGTGCCGTATTTGGCCGCGTTCTTCAGCGGAGAGAGGCTTTGGAACACCGCCCCCGTCATCGCGCCGGGCACGAGGCCGTGTTCGTCGAGAAAGGCATCCACCGTTTCGGCCGGAAGATTGCGCGCCCAAAGGTTCAGAAAACCGCGCTCGGGATGTTCCTCGCCCGTGTCCGCATGGAAGTCGACCGGCGTGACTGCGAGGGCCAGGCCCGCGACCCGCTCCGGAGCAAGGGCCGCATGGGAGAGCGCAAAGACGCCCCCCTGGCAGATCCCCATCAGCGCAACGGGCCGTCCGGTTTCGGCGATGACCCGGTCGAGCGCATCCCCCAGCCAATAGAGCGCATAATCCGCCATATCGAGGAACCGGTCCGCCCGGGTCGGATTGCCCCAGTCGATCACCCAGAGATCCGTGCCCGCTTCGAGCAACCGCCGGACCAGCGAGCGCTCAGGCTCAAGATCGGTGATGGTCTGGCGTCCGAAGAGCCCCTGCAGGATGAGCATCGGCCCGAGTGGTCCCGGCTCCGCTCCAGGCGCGCCGTAGCGGTGTAGCGAAACCTTGCCGTCGCGCCAAACCTCGTGTTTCGGCGTGGTGGCGATGGCGGCTTGCGGTCCCGAATGGGCCATCATCGCAGCGCTCACCCGCGCGCCGCGGCGCAGGATGTCGGTCCAGTCGCCGACCGGAGAGCGTGGCCCGGCGCCCTCACTCATCGAGGCCGCCCCGTCCGGCGCGGGCCTCCGGTGCGCAGCGGCGCCGGTCCGGAGGCCGCCCGCAGCCCCCGCATCTCCCTCCGAAATGCGTGCAGCGACCGGTGCACGTCGTCGAGTTCCGCGCGCGTCGGCAGCCCGAAGAGCGCCGTGACCGCCTCCACCTGCTCGCGCAAGGCCCGCCGCAACGCCGTCTCGGCGGCCACAAGATCCCGCTGGGCGGCGAGGTAGGCGGGCGTGCGGTAGAGCGCGGTCATCTCCTCGCCCGCGATCTCTTGCCAGAGGCCGACGATAGCGCTCCAGCCCAGCGGCTCGGATGGCGGCACGGCGCCGATCCGCTCGGCAAACCGCCCGAAGGCTGCAAGCCAACCCTGGGCCAGCACCGCCTTCATCTGTTCAGCCGCCGCCAGCCAGGCCAGCCACTCCCGGGTGCTGCGGATCGCCCGGCGTTGCTCGGCAAACAGATCCGCATAGGCGGGTCCTTCGAGCCAACGGAGCAGATCGGCCATGCCGCCCGCACCCTCACTGCGCATCCAGCCGGCCGGATCGAAGGGAGACGCCCCTGGTCCATGATGGCGCTCGGCATGGGCCCCGAGCATCGCTTCGACGCCGTCTGACCACGCCTTGTACAGCGCCTCGGCCCGCCCCCAGAGCGGCGGCGCCGCGCCACCCGAAAACAGCGCGCGGTGCGCCTCGAGCCACTGGCGCAGGAAGTCCGTTCCGGCGCTTTGCTCCGCGGGCATGGGGGCTGTTCCTCTCGTTTCGAAGGCCCTTTTCCTACACTCCCGCGCGGCCCGACGCCAGGGGACGGGAGACCGCAGCACCCCTCTGTTGCCCACCGGTATGGCCGCAGGCCCGGCACTGTGCTATCTCGTCCGCTCTACCACGAAGGAGCCAGAGATGACCGAGCGTGCCGCAATCCCCCGGCCGCCAGCGACGGCGATCCAGCCCGATTTCGCGACCCTGCCGCGGCGGGAGCCGGAGGCGCGTCCGAACCTGATCGGACTGACACGCGAGGGGGTGGCGGCCGCGCTCACCGAAATGGGAGTGCCCGAGCGCCAGGTGCGCATGCGAACGGGCCAGCTTTGGGCCTGGATGTATTCCCGCGGCGTCTCGGCGTTCGACGAGATGACCAACCTCTCCAAGGGGTTCCGGGCCGATCTCGCTCAGGCGTTCGCGCTGACCCGGCCCGAGGTGGTGACGCGGCAGATCTCTCGGGACGGAACGCGGAAATACCTGCTGCGGATCGCCGGCGGGCATGAGGTGGAGGCCGTCTATATTCCCGAGGAAGACCGCGGCACGCTTTGCATCTCCTCCCAGGTCGGTTGCACGCTCACCTGTTCGTTCTGCCACACGGGAACACAGAAGCTGGTGCGCAACCTGACGCCGGCGGAGATCGTCGGTCAGATCCTGGTCGCGCGTGACGATCTCGAGGAATGGCCGGTGCCGGGGCAGCGTCCCTCCGACGAGCGCCGCATCACCAATGTCGTGCTGATGGGGATGGGCGAGCCGCTCTACAACCCCACCAATGTCCGCGACGCCATGCAGATCGCGATGGACCATGAGGGGATCAGCCTCTCGCGCCGGCGCATCACCCTCTCGACCAGCGGCGTGGTGCCCGAGATCCCGCGCTGGGGCGAGGAGGCGGGGACGCTTCTGGCGATTTCCTTCCACGCCGTGACCGACGAGGTGCGTGACCAGCTCGTCCCGATCAACAAGAAATGGCCGATCGCCGAGCTGTTGGACGCCTGCCGCGCCTATCCCCGCCTCTCCAACGCCGAGCGGATCACCTTCGAGTACGTGATGCTCAAGGGGGTGAACGACAGCGATGCGGATGCGCGCCGCCTTGTGCAGCTGATCGCAGGGATCCCGGCGAAGGTGAACCTCATCCCCTTCAACCCTTGGCCCGGGGCGGTCTATGAGCGTTCGGACTGGGGGCGGATCGAGGCCTTTGCCGAGATCGTCAACCGCGCGGGCTACGCCTCGCCGGTGCGCACGCCTCGGGGTGAGGATATCCTCGCCGCCTGCGGCCAGCTCAAGAGTGCCACCGAACGCGCCCGCCGTGAGCGTGTCCAGCTCTGAGCACCCGAGGCGGAACGCATGGCATCGAGCCCCTTTGACCCAGGACGGCCGATCTGGCTCGAGCTGAACGCGCAACGGGTGACCGAGGGCATCCGCTTCTATGAAGCGCTGTTCGCCTGGACGGCGCGGCCGCTGCATGTGCCGCCATGGGGATCCATTCCGTTGATCGCGAACGGCGCGCGCGTGTTTGGCAACCAGTTCATGGCGATGGGTGCCTTTGCACAGCCTAAGTGGAACCTCTGGTTGAGCGCCGATCTCGAAGCTGCTCTGTCGCGCATCCCGGACGCCGGAGGGACGTGCCAGCCCGAGATCATCACAATCCCTGGTCACAGCCAGGAAGTTCACGGGCGCGATCCCTCGGGCACGCCATTCAACCTCATGCGTCTAGAGAGCCAGCCAGTGCCACCGAGCGATGCCCCCGGAGAGCCCTTTGCGGCTGGCTATTGGGGGCCGGAGGCGCAGGCGGTTGCCGCGTTTTTTGCAGCGGTCCTCGGACTGGTGTTCGAGCGCACCGCCCTGGGCTTTCGCCTGGTGGGGCCGAACGGCGCTCGGCTGTTCTTCCACGCTCCGGACTATGAGATCCTCCCGCCCCGCTGGGTGCCCTATTTCCGTTCGGCCGGGCTCGGAGGCGACCTTGAGCGGGCGCGTCGCCTTGGGGCCATCCAGCAGGTGCCCGACACTGCGGTCGAGGGGCTCGGCCGCATGGCGGTTTTGGCGGACCCGGCGGGTGCGTGCTTTGGCTTGGTCGACCCGAGTTGATCCATGCGCCGCATCATGATCATCGGAGGGCCCGGAGCGGGCAAGTCGACCCTCGCAAGGGCGCTTGGCGACGCGTTGGGCCTCCCCGTCCACCACATCGATGCGCTGTTCTGGCAACCGGGCTGGGTTGAAGGCGACCGCAGTGTTCTGGCCGACCGCCTCCGCACCATTTACGCGACCGAGGCTTGGGTGATCGAGGGCAACTACTCCGCCACTTGGCCAGAACGCATCGCCCGAGCCGATACGGTCGTGCATCTCGATCTGCCTGTGCCCTTGCGGCTCCTTCGGGTGCTTTGGCGGATCGTGAGCGGCTATGGCCGGGTGCGTGTGGACATGGCCCCCGATTGTCCCGAGCAGTTGGATCCGGGCTTTCTCCCCTATGTTGTGGGGTATAGTCGCAAACGCAGGCCCAAGGCGTTGGCGTTGCTGGAGACTGCGCCGCCGCAGGTGGCTGTTCACCGGCTGCGCTCGCGCGGGGCGGTGCGTCGCTTCCTCGCTACGGCGGTTGCGTCGCAGGGCGAATAGCGTCAGCTTGCCCGCACCCATTCGAAGGAGGCCGCGGATGATCACCCTCGCATTTCTGCCCTTGTTGCTGGGGCTTCTGATGATCGGCATCGCGGTGGTGGGGGGCTCCGGGCCAATGATCTCCGCCCTGATGCTGTTGAGCACACTGGTTTTCTTTTTGGGTCTGATGGCGTCGGGCATTCCGGACCAAGATCCGCTGGCGCTGCCGCCGCCTGAGCCCACCCCTCAGTCGCTGGAGCGCCCGGCACCGCTGCCTGCGGACATGGTCGGGGTATGATGGGCCATGCGCCACCATCGATGCCCCGTCTGCGCGACGACCGTGTCGTTCCTTACGCTCGATTGCCCGTCCTGCGGCGCCGCCCTGCAATACGACCCTGAGGGCGACCGCTTCGATGTCCTGACGACACCCTGCGCCAACCGTGAGGAGATCGGCTGCAACTGGCCGGCAGAACCCGGCGGTGAGGAGGGCTTCTGCCGCTCCTGCGCCATGACCGGTGTGATCCCCGACACGCTCCACGGCGAGAACCGCGCCCATTGGTCGGCGGTCGAGGCGGAGAAGCGCTGGGTCCTTGTCGGCCTCGCCCGTTGGGGCTGGTTCCGCGACGCGGATCCCGGCCCGCGCCCGACGTTCCGCCTGCTGGCGGAGGAGACCCGCCACGGGCCCGAGCGGGTCATGATGGGCCATGCGGGCGGCGTCATCACCATCAACGTCACCGAGGCGGATCCGGCCGAGCGCATCGTGCGCCGAGAGATGCTCGGCGAGCGGCTTCGCACGATCACGGGGCACCTGCGCCACGAGCTCGCGCATTTCCTCTTTGCGCGGCTGCTGCTGGCGGCGGATTTCGCCTATGGGTTTCGGGCGCGCTTTGGCGATGAGCGCGCGGATTACGGCGCGGCGCTTCAGCGCTATTACGCAGAGGGCCCCGATCCCGACTGGACGGCACACCACGTCACGCAATACGCAAGCGCACATCCGCACGAGGATTGGGCCGAGTGCTGCGCCCATATTCTGCACCTCACCGACATCCTCGACAGTGCGCTCGCGGCCGGGCTCGGGGCACGCGGGATGCCGGATGCGGGCTATGACCCCTATGCCGAGCGTCGCGCCGCCCGCCTTGTGAGCCGCGCCGTGCGGATGGGCATTGCGGTGAACCACGTCACCCGCTCGATGGGGCTGCAGGATCTCTACCCCTTCACCCTGACGCCACCGGTTCGGCGCAAATTCGCCTTCGTGCACCGCTGGATCTCCAACGGACCTGCAGGCCTCGCATGACCCTGCAAACCCGCGTGACCCCCTTTGGCGAGATCGTTGCGGACCCTTGGCGGGGCGCGCTGATGGGCAATCGTGGCTGCCTGCATGACGACGCGGGCCGGATCGGGCAGGCCCGTTGGCGCCATCGATGCTGGGTGTGTTGTGTCACCGAGTTCCGCGGCCGACACCGGTTGATCATGCCGCCAAAGGGGGCGCCCACCCGCTATACGGCGCTGTTCTTCTGGGACGAGGCCTGTGCCCTCGCCGCCGGTCATCGTCCCTGTGGCGAGTGCCGATATGCGGATCACATGGCGTTCAAGGCCGCCTGGGCAGCGGCCGGATTGCCCGGTCGCAAGGCCGCAGAGATCGACCGTGTGCTGCACGCCGCACGTGTGGCGCCGGACCGCACCCAACGCCGAACACCGGCGCGCCTTGGAGACCTGCCTGCTGGCGCGATGGTCACCCTGCCTCAGACGCCCGACACTGCCACGCTCCTCTGGGATGGCGGGCTCTTTGACTGGAGCGCTGATGGCTATCGGTCGCGGCCCTCCCTGGCTGCCGATCACGTGACGTTGCTCACTCCGGAGCCGACGGTCGCAGCCATCACCGCTGGGTTTGCCCCCAAAATCGGCCCCATCCTCGGCTGAAACAATCGAAACGCAATGCGCGGATCCTGACACCGTCCAGCAATGCGAGGGGGGCCTAATGGATTCATCGCAATTGGTCGTTTGGCCTGAGTTTAGGAGACGAGATTATGACACGCACAGCCACCCAAGCCCTTTTCGCAGCCTTTGCCATCAGCCTGGTCGCCGGGTCCGCCCATGCCGGAGAGATCGCGCTCGAGCGCGAGTTGCAGGGCGCTTCGCTCCATGACGGCGGCATCGATATGGTGGTCTACTACCTCGACCGCGAGGATCATTTGGAAGTCGTGGCGACCTATGCGACCGCCGAAGTGCCAGAAGCCCCCGCTCGCCTGCGCATGGGTCTGATGGATGGTGATGAGGTCAGCTTCGCCCTGCCCGGCGAACGGCATGTCCAGTACAGTTTCGCACGGGAAGGCCAGACCGTCCGCGTCGAGGCGCGCGCGACCAATCGTGAGGTCGCTCAGGCCGTGACGGAGTGAGGGACCAGCCATGCTGAAAGACATCTTGATCTGGCGTTTGATCTACATGCCGCCGTCAACCGGCAAGCGCTGCCCCGGCACCCGCCGCCGCTGACCCAACAGGCCTGTCCCCGGAACCCGGGGGGCGGGCCGTCACAGATTGTCGAGCTGGACCATTCCGAGCGTGTGATACCCGCTGTCGACAAAGAGCACCTCGCCCGTCGTCCCGCGCCCGAGATCCGAGAGCAGGTAGACCGCCGCTCCGCCGACATCCTCGAGGCTCGCGTTCTGGCGCATTGGCGCATTCTCGGCACAGACCTTGTAGACCTTGCGCGCGCCGCCGATGGCCGAACCCGCGAGCGTGCGCATCGGTCCGGGGCTGATCGCGTTCACTCGGATCCTCTGTGGCCCATAGTCGTTCGCAAGATAGCGCACCGACGCCTCGAGCGCGGCCTTCGCCACACCCATGACGTTGTAGTTCGGCATCACACGCTGTGCCCCGAGATAGCTCATGGTCACAAGCGAGCCGCCATTCGGCATCAGGGCCGCCGCGCGCCGTGCGATATCGGTGAAGGAATAACAGGAGATATCCATGGTGCGCAGGAAGTTCTCCCGCGTCGTGTCGCCATAGCGCCCAGTGAGCTCGGCCTTGTCGGAATAGGCGACCGCGTGCACAACGAAATCGAGGCTGCCCCACGACTCCGCGATCTGATCGCATACGGCATCCAGCGAAGCTTCATCCGTCACATCGGCCGGCAGCACCAGATCGGCGCCCACCGAGGCCGCCAGCGGGCGCACCCGCCGTTCGAACGCCTCCCCCTGGAAGGTGAACGCCAGTTCCGCACCCTGGGCGTGCAGCGCCTTTGCACATCCCCAAGCGATCGAATGGTCATTAGCGACGCCCAGGATCAGGCCGCGCTTGCCGTCCATCAATCCTGCCATGATCTTACCCGTGATATCGGCTGAGGGCGAGCGTCGCGTTGGTGCCGCCAAAGCCAAAGCTGTTTGAGAGCAAGGTGTCGAGGCCGGCCGCGTCCTGGCGAACCATGACGGGCGGGGTCTCCGCAAACTCCGGATCCAGCGTCTCGACATTGGCGCTCGCGGCAATGAAGTCGCCCTCGAGCATCAGGAGGCAGTAGATCGCCTCCTGCACGCCGGTTGCACCCAGACTGTGCCCCGTGAGCGATTTGGTCGAGCTGAACTGCGGCATCGCTTCGCCGAAGACATTCCGCATTGCGGCCACTTCGCGGGAGTCGCCGACCGGGGTCGAGGTCCCGTGCGTGTTGATGTAGTCAACCTTGCGGTCGCCGAGCGTGGCGGTTGCCAGTTTCATGCACCGCTCGGCGCCTTCGCCGGAGGGTGCGACCATGTCGAAGCCGTCGGAGTTCGCACCGTAGCCGGTAATTTCTGCGTAGATCTTGGCGCCCCGGGCCTTTGCGCGGTCGAGATCCTCAAGAACCACAACGCCAGCGCCGCCTGCGATTACGAACCCGTCCCGTTCCGCATCATAGGCACGGCTCGCGGTCTCCGGCGCGTCATTGTACTTGGTCGACATCGCGCCCATGGCATCGAAGAGGCAGGAGAGGGTCCAGTCGAGTTCCTCGCCGCCGCCTGCAAAGACGATGTCCTGTTTGCCCCATTGGATCTGCTCGGCGGCGTGACCGATGCAATGCGCCGACGTGGAGCAAGCCGATGTGATCGAATAGTTCACACCCTTGATCTTGAACGGGGTCGCAAGCGTTGCGGAGTTCGTGCTCGACATCGCTTTCGGAACTGCAAAGGGCCCGATCCGCTTGGTGGCGCCTGAGTTCTGCACGACCTCATGGGCCGCAAACAGGGCCTTGGTCGATGGCCCGCCAGAGCCCATCACCAGCCCGGTGCGATCGTGGCTCACCTCGCCCTCCGACAGACCGGCATCGGCTATGGCCTGCGACATCGCGATATAGTTCCAAGCCGCCCCGTCGCCCATGAAGCGGCGCACACGCTTGTCGACCTGACCTTCGACATCGACCTTGGGTGTACCATGCACGTGGCAACGGAAGCCGCGCTCGGCATAGTCCGGCGCAAACACGATCCCGGATCGGCCTTCTCGCAACGCCGCCGTTACTTCCTGGGCATTCGATCCAATCGACGAGACGATGCCGATCCCCGTCACCACAACACGTCGCATGGGCTGTCTCCTTTCTGGGGCCTCGGAAGGCCTCAGGCCTGGGCGGCGTCCGAGAACAGGCCGACCCGCATATCTTTGGTGGTGTAGATCACCTCGCCGTCAAGCGCCATGGTGCCGTCGGCGATGCCCATCTTGAGCCTGCGGTCGATCACGCGTTTCAAATCCACGGTGTATCGGATCAGCTTCGCAGACGGAGTGACCATCCCTGTAAACTTCACCTCTCCGACCCCGAGCGCGCGTCCGCGGCCAGGCATCCCGAGCCAGCCGAGGAAAAACCCTGTCAGCTGCCAAAGCGCATCCAATCCGAGACAGCCCGGCATGACCGGATCGCCCAGGAAGTGACACTTGAAGAACCAGAGATCGGGTTTCACCTCGAGTTCTGCAACGGCCTGTCCCTTGCCAGAGGGTCCGCCATCCGCAGTAATCGCTGTAATTCTATCGAACATCAGCATCGGTGGCGCTGGAAGTTGCGCATTACCGGGGCCAAAAAGCTCCCCCCGAGCGCAGCGCAAAAGCGCCTCGTAGTCGAAGCTGCCGTCCCGATCCGTCATCGCATTCCCCGGTTGCCTCCGCGACACCTGCAGCCTCCCTAGCACCGGCCCGTGAGGCGCACAAGAACCCCCCCAAAACCGAGGCGGGCACGTTGCCCAGAGAGAAGGGCCAATGAGCAGAGATGTCGCGCCCTCCTCGGGCCGACAGGTTTCTGCTGGTCAGAAGGCCCGCTTGCACGCTATTGTTGGGCGCTTATCTTGCAAAAGAGACAGCAAGGGCGATCCACGCGAAGGTATGCAGCGACGATGACACCCACCTCCGAACCGATGACGCGCGCCGCCCAGTGGCTTGCACGGGCTGATCTGCGCCCGACGCGCCAGCGCCTGCAGTTGGCAGCGTTGCTTATCGGCGACGGGAAAAACCGTCATGTGACCGCCGAAGAGCTGTATGAAGCGGCGCAGTCCGCCGGAACGCCCGTCGCCTTGGCCACAGTCTACAACACGCTAAAGTCTTTCACAGAAGCGGGGCTCTTGGCTGAAGTGGTGGTGGATGGCGCCCGCAGCCATTTCGACACCAACACCTCCGACCACGCGCACTTCTACTGGGAGGATGGCGGCTATCTGACCGATGCGCCGCATGGCTCTATCCGGTTCGAAAGCCTGCCTTCGGCGCCGGAGGGTGCTGAGATCTCCAAGATCGATGTCGTCATTCGTTTGCGCTCGCGAAACGACCCGACCTAACGCGTCAAAGCATCCAGCAATTCAACGACTGTTATTTTATCCCTGGTCGACAATCCGTTTATGTCGCCCGTATATGATAGGATAAATCTGTCGGAGGACTGTATGCTCGGAGGTACCCTTTCAAGATCAACGGTGGAGCTCAAATCACACAGCAATGACATGCTGGCGGGCAGCCTCTTTATGGGGCGCACGGATCAGTTGGATGCGTTGTTTTATGCTAAGAGGGCCCGCCCTCCGCTCGTAATTTGGGATCCCAATCGGATTGACTTGCAAGGTGGAGATTTGGTCGCGTTTTTCGACCATGTCGCAGGACTTCCGAGTGCTCGCGGTTTGCCTCTTGCGAGCGCCTTTGACCCGACCGATGCTCCTGGAAACCAATGGCTTATGCTGCTTGAGCCGACCAGCTTCGGCACAGATTTCCGCTACCTGCAGTATGGCCAGGGGATTGCCGAGTACTTCGGCAGCTCGCTCAATGGAAAGCTTACCTCTGCGCTCGGCGGGCATATCAGCCGGTTCTTCATCGCCCTGTACCGTGCCGCTATGCACCGGCGCCAATGCGTGCTGAGCGAACACGAGCCGCCGGCAGAGGTGTTTGTTCGGATTTGGCGCCGGCTGATCGTGCCGCTGGTGGATGACGCTGGGTTTGTTACGCGCTTTGCGGTCCTGAACATTCCCGAGAACCAAATGCGGGCGGGGCTCGAAGTCGTTCCCTATCCATGCATCGTCGCGGACCGCACGCGTCAGGTGCGCTTTGCCAATACGGCGGCTCGTCGCTTTACCGGCATGGAGAAGCCCTGGACCCACAGGGCAACGCTCGAAGATGTTTTCAGGAACGGGATAGATCTTCCTGAACAGCCAGAAGCGCTGGTGGACGAGACGTCGCAGCCGTTTCGCCAGTCGGTTACGCTTGATCTTCCTGGATGCTGTGGAACGGTTTGTGAGGTCCATGTTGGCGCAGCGCGCTATCGCGCGGATACGCTGTTCGTCATCTCGATCATGCCGCCGGCGCGCTAAGCGCCTCGGACCTAGTCGGTGAAGACTTCAGAAGCCCCGACACCCCAGATCGCGGCCTTTGGTACCCATCCAACGCGCCCAACAGTCTCGATCCGACACCACTCCGCCTCGCACGCGACCAGTGCCGCAACCACCCCTTGTTCCGCGCAGGCGAGCGCCTCCTTCGGCAATTGACCAGTGTCACAGGCCCTGCCAAATGGTGCGCCCTCCGGATCGGGGCGCAGCACGGCTCCGGGTGCTGTGACGAGCACGGTTCGCCGACCGCTGATCAGTGCATGGTAGACCCAGCCGTCCTCGCCTTCATGATCGCGGATGCGTCGCCAGCCTTCATACTCGTCGATCACGCGCACCGGCAGTCTGTCGCGTCTGAAAACCCAGTCGATCCGATAGGCCAGCCCTGGTCCCCGCCGGACATTGATCTCGGACGCATTGAGCGAGACAAACCGCGGCATGGGCAGATTGGTCACCGGGCCGACGCTGGGTTGCGTGGTCTCTGCTATCGCAGGCACACCGACCAAGCTGGCCAAAATCGCCCCAATCGCGACCCAAACGCTCCACCCCATGCTCATGCCCCCAGTGTCGGTTATTTCTCCAAGCCGAGCGATTACCCCTTTTCGCAGCGGCGCACGAAAATTATCACGGAGACGAGCGCAGGAAAAAGGACTTTGCCCCGATGATGAGAGAGCGTCCGCAGGTCGTCGTCACCCGCCGGCTACCAGAGCCCGTCGAGGCTCGCCTGCGCGAGCTGTTCGATGTGCGCCTGAACACCGATGACAAACCGATGAGCGCAAGCGCTTTGGCGGAAGCGGCGCGCAGTTGCGACGTGCTGGTGCCCACCTTGACCGACCGCATCGACGCCGGGGTTCTGGCGTCCGCCGGGCCGCGTTTGAAGCTGATCGCGAACTATGGCGCAGGCGTCGACCATATCGACATCGAGACGGCGCGCACCCGCGGGATCCTCGTGTCCAACACGCCGGGCGTGCTGACCGAGGACACGGCCGATATGACGATGGCGCTGATCCTCGCTGTGCCACGGCGTATGGCCGAGGGCGAGCGGATGATGCAGGAGGGCCGGTGGCCAGGCTGGAGCCCAACCGCAATCTGCGGTCACCGGATCTGGGGCAAGCGGCTCGGTATCCTCGGCATGGGTCGGATCGGTCAGGCGGTCGCCCGCCGCGCGCGCGCATTCGGCCTGCAGATCCACTATCATAACCGCCGCCGCTTGCATGCGGATATCGAAGGCGCGCTCGATGCGACCTATTGGGAGAGCCTTGACCAAATGCTGGCGCGGATGGACATCGTCAGCGTCAACTGCCCGCACACGCCGGCGACCTATCACCTGCTCTCGGCCCGGCGGCTCGCACTGCTGAAACCCACGGCCTATGTCGTGAACACGGCCCGCGGCGAGGTGATCGATGAGAACGCCATGGTTCGGATGCTGAAACGCGGTGCCCTCTCGGGTGCAGGGCTCGACGTTTTCGAGGGCGGCTCGGTGGTGAACCCCGACCTCGTAGGCCAGCCGAATGTCGTGTTGTTGCCGCATATGGGCTCGGCGACGGAGGAGGGCCGGCTCGAGATGGGTGAGAAGGTGATCATCAACATCAAGACCTTTGCCGACGGCCATCGCCCGCCGGACCAGGTCGTCCCCTCGATGCTATGAGCGACCCTGGCCCGCGCGAGGTTCTGATCGGGACGCCCACAGCTGACGGTATCGTCACCACCGGCTATGCCGAGAGCCTGCTGGCTGCGGTCCGCGCGATCAGCGCCCGGGGAATGCGCCATCGCTATCTGACGCTCGACTACTTCCATGCTCCGGTCGCGCGGAACCATATCCTGCATGCGGCCCTTGCGGTGCCGTCTATCAGTCATGTGCTCTTCATCGACAACGACATGAAGATCGAGCAGCCGGTGTTTGACGCCCTACTGGCGGCGGACAAGCCCTTGGTCGGCGGGGTTTACACTCGGCGCCAGATCGATCTCGAGAACTATGCCAAGGCACGGATGGACGGTCATGAGCCTGCCATGGCCCGAGCGCTTGCCAGCCCGTTTATCTTGCGCCTGGTGGGACGGACGCGACTGCAGGTGGAGCGGGGTCTAGCCCAGGTCGATGGCGTCGGCTTCGGCGCGGCGCTGCTCACGACAGACTTGCTGCGGGCGATGATCAATGCGGGAACGGCTGAGCAAACACCGGGAATGCCGGCCGCGGGCTTGCCTGCGGGCACGATGATCTGGGACTTTTGCGGGCAGATGATCTCGGAGGCTGGCGAGGCGCTGTCCGATGACTTTTCCTTCTGCGCGCGCGCCAACGCGGCGGTCCCGGGATCTGTCTGGGGGCTTGCGGCGCCGGGGATTCTGCACACCGGACAATTCGATTACGGAGCGGATTTCGGCGAGAAGTTACGCGCCATCAGGGCTGCGGCCAAAGGGGCGTAGGCCCCCGACCGGCCTAAGCCATCTGTTCGCGCAACCGCTCCAGGAACCGAAGCGATCCACTCTCCACGCGTAGGCGCGATTGCTTGCCGTCAAAACTTAGATGGACAAGGGCAATCTGATCGCGGCTCTCGCCAGGATAAACGCCGATCACCACATAAGCCGTCTCGACGGCCCCCGCATAGGCAGTCTCGATCGCTTCGTGGTCATCGGTTTGATCGTACTTATAGGTGATCTCGTTGCGCAGAAGACTCGCTCTGCGAAACTCACAGCTGACGCGCTTGACCCCGATGGGCGCTGCTGAAGCGTGGATGGCGGAGACGAGCGTGGTCAGATCGACCTTGCCAGTCCGCATCGTACTCCATTCAGCCTCCATCGCGCCCTCCGTCTAACCGTGCGTGCCCTCACTTACACCGTGATTGCGCGCTCTCGAGAGCAGCGGTGAAACCAAGCAGCGAGAAAGTGTCAATTGTGGTCGTGCCTCGGGCCGAGAGCCCCTCCACAACGGCATCCACCCCTTTTTGGAACGCGGCCACCGCCTTTGCGTCTTCGTCGGGGCCCCGCAGCCAGGCATTCTCACCGCTCGTGAACATCGCCATGGCCGTGCTGCCGATCTTTGCCTCGACCTCCGAGCCCTTCTTGAAGGGATAGCCGGAGATGAAGGAGACCTCCTGCGCGACACCGTCGCCCGGGCGGACCGCCACCATCAGAAAGATGTCGCCACGGTTCACTTGCACCCGCTTGCCGCCCCGCAACGCCACCGATTTGGTCGGTCGCGAAACGATCCAGCAGATCGGCGACCCCTCTCGTTCGACCTGGAAAATCGACCAGTCGCGCTTCACGTCAACCCGGTTTTCGGTCTGTGCCGACGCGGCAGCAGCCCCCAACGTTGCCAACAAAAGAATGGCCACCCGGAAAAAATGCGTCATGCTCGCCTCTTTCGCCTGCCCCATAGGCTCTTGCCCGGCCTTGATGAGGGCGTGTCTTTGCCTCACACTCCTGCGCGAAGCATAGCGCAGGAGCGCCCGGGATGGCCAGCCCGGCGACGCGCTTGAATGCCGGCATTCTCGTTTGCGCCGGCGGATGGTTCTGACTGGCAAGGGACCCGATGTCACCGGTGTCGCAAGAGAGCAGCCTGAGCCCATCAGGACGGCCGCCCGCCGGCGGAGAAACTACGGATGAAGCGCTCTTGCTCGCTGTCGCCAGGAACCGGGATCGGAACGCCTTCGTCCAATTGTTCGAACGCTATGCGGCGCGGGTGAAGGCTTATCTGATGCGGGGCGGGGCGGTGGCCAACGTGGCGGAGGATGCAGCTCAAGAGGTTATGATCGCGCTTTGGCGCAGAGCTGAGATCTTCGATCCCGCCAAGGCCAGCGCCGCAACCTGGATTTTCACCATTGCGCGGAACAAGCGGATCGATCTGCTGCGACGTGAGAGCCGAGGACTGCCCGAGCCTGACGATCCGCTGATGAACCCAGGTGCAGAGCCGGCGGCCGAGAAGGGCTTTAGTGCGGCGGAACGGGATTCTCGGGTGCGCGGGGCAATCGACGCGCTCAGCGAAGATCAGCGGCGGGTCATACGGCTTTCGTTCTTCTCCGAGCTCAGTCATGCAGAGATCGCCAGTCAACTCGACTTGCCGCTGGGCACCGTGAAGTCGCGTCTGCGCTTAGCCTTTCAGCGGTTGCGAAACGACCTCGGCAACGAGTTCTGGATCGAGTTGATCGATGACTGACTTGGCGAACCCGGTGCTTGCGATCTCGTGGCGCGGGGAGGTTCCGGAATGCCTACACCGCGGCGCCATTGCCGTCGCCTCCGCTGCGGGTATCGCCGAGGCTTGGGGCGCCGTTGACAGGCCGATCCTGCCCCGCTCGGCCTGTAAGATGCTGCAAGCCTTGGCGATGGTCGAGAGCGGGGCGGCGGAGCGGGCCGGATTGCGGTCAGAGCATTTGGCGCTGGCTTGTGGGTCGCATTCGGGCACGCCGGAGCATACCGAACTGGTGCGCGACTGGCTGTCGGGACTGGGGCTCGACGAGAGCGCGCTGCTCTGTGGATCGCATCCGCCCCTCGACCGGGATGCGCGGGCTGCACTGCGTCCGCGTCCGCCGACGGCTCTCCACCATCAATGCTCGGGAAAGCATGCAGGTTTTCTGACGCTCGCCTCCGATATGGGTGCAGCAGACGCGTATATTGAGCCGGGTCATCCGGCGCAAACAGCGGTGCTCGCGGCGATTGAAGAGGTCACGGAGGAGCGCGTCGCCGCCACCGTCACAGACGGCTGTTCGGCGCCGAACCATGCGGTCTCGCTGGCTGCTCTAGCCCAGGCCATGGCCCGTTTCGCCAACCCGACGTCGTTCTCCGGCGCGCGGGCCGGAGCGGCGCAGGCTCTCACGCGCGCGATGATGGCGCATCCTTTGCTGATTGGCGGCGCGGTCCAAGTTGGCACGCGGCTCACCAGAGCGATGGCAGGACACGGGGTCGCGAAGTCCGGCGCGGCTGGGGTCTATACGGCAATCCTGCCCGCCCTTGGCCTCGGTGTGGCGCTCAAAATCGACGATGGGGATCAGGCGGCCGCTGAAGCGGTGATCGCAGCTGTTCTCGTCCGCGTTGGAGCTTTGGACCCGGACGCGCCAGTGCACGGCGCTGTCACAAACCAGCCTCTCATCAATTCACGCGGGACGGTTTGCGGGGCGCTACGTCCCTCGCTCTGACTGGGTCAGACGGTACTCCCGCCAGATCACATAGAGCCCTGCAGCGATGATGAGCGCGACACCGAGCAGTGCCACGGCATCGACCGGCTCCCCGAACACGACGAGGCCTACGCCGATGCCGAACACCATTTGGAGATAGATCAGCGGTTGGATCCGATAGGCTTCGGTCACATCAAGGGCCTTGATGAGGAAATAGTGTCCGGTCATCCCCGTCACGGACAGCACCCCAAGCCATCCCCAGTCTAGGAGTGCCATCTCGGTCCAGAAGAACGGCCCGATCGCCGTGATTGCAACCGCCCCGCCGATGCCGGTGTAGAAGAACGAGGCCCGGGCATGCCCGTCGTCTCGGTTCGCCATCCGCGTGAGAATTCCATAGACCGAGAACATCGCCGCCCCGAGGACTGCAACCGCCGCCTCTGGCTGGAAGACCGCGCCGCCCGGGCGCAAGATCACGAGCACACCGACAAACCCCACGACCACCGCGGCGAGGCGACGCCAGCCGACCCGCTCACCCAGAACGGGGATTGCAAGCAGCGTTGCGATCAGCGGGTGCAGCGCAAAGATGGACTGCGTGGCTGCCAGGCCGATCAGATCCATACTGCTGACGATCACGATGATCTGCAGCACCAGGAGGACACCGCGAAAGACCTGCAAAACGGGGCGTTTGGTGGTTGCCGTGCCGCGGACCCCTCCGGGCATGCGGCTGGCCAACGTCATCACAAACAGCGCGAAGAACCAGTACCGGATCATGACGAAGAATGGCACAGGGTAGTTGTTCGCGAGATGGGTCGAGATGCCGTCCTGCAGGGCGAACAGGGTCACCGCCAGCAGAGCATAGAGGATGCCTGGGTTCACGGTTTACGACCGGTCTCGGCCTCCTTGGCGGCAAGCTCGGCCAGGATCTCCTCGCGGTGTTGATCGAGCGCGGGGGAGGCACGCTCGGTCATCAGTGCGGCGTTGGAAAAGCGGATCGGGGTGCGCAGTCCGGGCACGCCTTCCGGGTCGATGCGCAGACCACGGGCGGCAATCTGCGGGTCAACAAGGATATCATCCAGCCGATTGATCGGGCCAGCGGGGACGCCCACAGCTTCAAGTGCCGCAAGCAGATCGTCTCGCTTCCACGGCAAGACCGCGGCGGCCAGCTGCGGCACGAGGGTCTCGCGCGCAGCCACCCGGTCGGCATTGGTGGCACAGTCGGGCTCCTCCGGCAGACCGTCGAGCCCAAGCACACCGCAGAGCCGAGCGAACTGGCCATTGTTGCCGACCGCGATGATCAGATGGCCATCAGAGACGGCAAACACCTGGTAGGGAACGATGTTGGGATGCGCATTGCCAAGGCGCTCTGGCACCTGACCTGTCGCCAGATAGTTCATCGCCTGATTGGCGAGCACGGCTGTCATGCTGTCGAGCAGCGCCATGTCGATGTGCTGGCCGCGCCCGGTGCGCTCCCGCTCTGACAGGGCCGCCTGAATTGCAATCACGCCATAGAGCCCGGTAAAGATGTCGGCGAAGGCCACACCGATCTTCTGGGGCTCTCCCGCCGGTTCACCCGTTAGCGACATGATGCCGGACATGCCTTGGATCAGGAAGTCATAGCCCGCGCGGCCGGCATAAGGCCCGTCCTGGCCAAAACCGGTAATCGAGCAGACGATCAGCCTTGGGTTCAGCGCGCGCAGACTCGCCGGGTCGAGGCCGTACTTGGTCAGCCCACCGACCTTGTAGTTCTCGATCACCACATCCGCGCTGGCCACGAGCCGGCGCACGAGGTCCTGGCTCTCTGACGTCGTGAAATCCGCGGTGATCGATCGTTTGCCTCGGTTCGCACTGTGAAAATAGGCGGCCGTGCGGTCGGTGCGGCCATCGATCTCGCGCTCTATGAACGGCGGGCCCCACCCGCGGGTGTCATCTCCGTCAGGCGCTTCGACCTTGATCACATCGGCGCCGAGATCCGCGAGGGTCTGGCCGATCCAGGGACCGGCAAGAATGCGCGCGAGATCCACGACCCGGAGGCCAGTCAGAGGGGCGCGATGGGTCAAGTGAGGCTCCTTCGGCAGGCGGTCCCGCAGGCAAACCGATCGATACTAAAGGGCTCAAGGGCGCGCCCACTGCAAACGACCGCCACTCTGGGACATCGAGCCCCCACGCCGCGGGGGTCAAAAGAACGCTTGTAACCCCGTTTGTGCGCGCCCGAGGATCAGCGCGTGAATGTCGTGTGTGCCTTCATAGGTGTTGACCGTCTCGAGGTTGATCATGTGGCGCATCACCGGGAAGTCTCCAGAAATCCCGTTGCCGCCGTGCATATCCCGAGCAGCACGCGCCACCTCGAGCGCCTTGCCGGCGTTGTTGCGCTTCACAATAGAGATGGCCTCTGGCGCGAGCCGCCCTTCCTCCAGAAGACGCCCGGTCCGCAGGGCCCCCTGGAGCCCGAGCGCAATCTCGGTCTGCATATCCGCCAGTTTGCGCTGGAAGAGTTGGGTTTGCGCCAGCGGCTTGCCGAACTGCTTGCGATCAAGACCGTATTGCCGTGCCGCATGCCAGCATGCCTCCGCAGCTCCCATGGTGCCCCAGGCGATCCCGTAGCGCGCGCGATTGAGACAGCCGAACGGCCCCTTGAGCCCTTCGACATTCGGCAGCAGCGCGTCTTCGCTGACCTCGACCCCGTCCATCACGATCTCACCGGTCACGCTGGCGCGAAGGCTCAGTTTGTTGGCAATCTTCGGCGCAGAAAGCCCCGCCGAACCTTTATCCAGCACGAAGCCTTTGATCTTGCCGCCATGGGCGTCAGATTTCGCCCAGATCACAAAGACGTCCGCAATCGGCGCATTCGAGATCCACATCTTCGAGCCACTGATCCTGTAGCCGCCGTCGATCTTCTCGGCCCGCGTCTTCATGCCACCGGGGTCGGACCCAGCATCCGCCTCCGTCAACCCGAAGCAGCCAATCAGCGTGCCGGCGGCGAGCCCTGGCAGGTACTTCTCACGCTGCGCCTCAGTGCCATACGCGTAGATCGGATACATCACTAGGCTCGACTGCACCGACAGCATCGAGCGATAGCCGCTATCGACCCGTTCCACCTCGCGGGCGACGAGGCCGTAGGAGACATAGCCTGCTCCGATCCCGCCATATGCTTCGGGGATCGTGACCCCAAGCATCCCCTGGGCGCCCATCTCTGAGAAGATTGCGGGATCCGTGTGCTCCGCGGCAAACGCGTCGCGGACCCGCGGGGCGAGGCGCTCCTCCACATAGGCCGCCGCGCTGTCGCGGATCATCCGCTCCTCTTCGGTCAGCTGATCCTCCAGCAGGAATGGATCTGACCAGTCGAACTGAGCCGTATCGGGTTTCGAGACGGGCGCGCTGATATTCATGGGGGCCTCCCTTGGGATGATGGTGCAATCTATCGCCGCAAGCCACCAACGGCAAGGAACGGGCATCACCGATGCACGATCTGGTCAACTCGCGCCCGCGTGGTCGCGCGCAGAACGTCGATCACCAGGGCGTTTCCCGTTGCGGGCAGAGGACCGGGAAAGTACCTTCGCGGCATGGACATGATGCGGGATTCAGAGAGCACCAAGCAAAAAACCCCTGCGCCCTCCACGGCTCAACTGATCGGTGGGCTGTTGGTGGCAGCGGCGATAATAGGCTTGGCAATTTGCGTCTTTGTTTACCTCTTGTCTGGTCTCACGCGCTCTGATGAGGGACATGCGGCTACGGCGACTTTGACTGCCGCAGGGCCGATTTTCGCCTATCTGATCGGGTTCTCGCTAACCTTAGGGTTGGCAATTGCGAAGTGCCTGCTGGCGCTTGGCTTCGCCGGCCCGCTCTGGTGGTCATTGGCCGGGGCGCTTGCGGGTGCGGTGGCAGGTTCCGTTTACGCCGTGATCCAAGGGGTTCCTGTTGCGCTGCCTGTGTTCGTGATATCGGCTATGATCGGTTGGGCCCTGCTTCTGATCGCGCGGCGGGTCGCTGGAACCGTGTAACACGGGTCGGCATTTGACCCTTCCAACACGCGATTTGTGCCGGCTGTGCTAGACTTGGGCGGCGAAAGCGGCGAAAAGCGCGACGGTGGGTGCTGACGGATCAGGAAGGGTGGCATGGACGAAAGCAGCGGAGACGGTGCGCTGACTGGACTTGGCGGGACGGAAGAGTTGGTCGTGCTCGCGGGCGATCTGGTCGATAAGGGCGGTCTTGCGATATGGCCGATCATTGCGCTCTCGGTCTTCGCCCTTGCCGTTATTCTGTGGAAGCTCTGGCGCTTTGTCGCAACGGGGATTTGGAGCCGGCAGGCGGCCGAGGCCGCCATTGAGGACTGGCAGCGCGGCAACACAGACGCTGCGATGGCGCGACTTGGCCGGGATCGCAGCTCGGCCGCACGCCTTGTCGAGGTTGCCCTGTCGCGGGCAAGCGATCATGCGACGAGCCGAGAAGAAGCCGAAGCCGAGACCACACGGGTTGCCAAGCGCCTCTTGGGAGACGCGCAAACCGGTCTTCGCGGGCTCGAGGCGATCGCAACCATTGCCCCGTTGCTCGGTCTCTTCGGAACAGTTCTCGGGATGATTGCGGCATTTCAGGCGCTCGAAACCTCGGGCGCACGGGCGGATCCTGCGGCCCTTGCGGGCGGTATTTGGGAGGCGTTGCTGACGACGGCTGCCGGTATGGCCGTCGCGATCCCCACCTCGGCAGCACTGACCTGGTACGAGAGCGCCATCGATAGCCTGCGCCGAGATCTTGAGGACATGGCTACCCGCATCTTCAACCGCAACCGCCGCGTGGCCCCCGCCCCTGTCGAGGAACCCGCGGAACTTGCGAGCCGGGCGGGCTGATCCCATGGCGGAGTTCGCCTTCGGGCCAGAGCGCCGCGCCAGATGTCCCAGCCTCACCCCCATGGTGGATGTAGTGTTCCTGCTGCTGGTGTTCTTCATGCTGGCGGCGCGGACCAGTGCCGACCGGACTTTGCCGCTGATCCCGCCGAGCGATGCGGAAGGCGTCTATGCTGGGGCCCCGCGGATCGTCACAGTTTCCGATACGGGCCTCATGCTGAATGGCGCGGCGGTGACCCTCGACGGCTTGCCAGCGGCGCTTGTTCCGTTAATGCCTGCGCGCAATAGCATCGTCGTGCTCCAGGCGGACGACACCGCGAGCCTGCAGGAGGTGGTGCTGGTGCTCGACCGTCTGGCCGAGGGCGGCATCGGCAGTGTCGTGTTGGCGGAGTGAGCGCGATGGATTTCTCCGACGGCCGCACCCGCCGTGATCGCTCCAGTGTCGTGCCGATGATCAACATCGTCTTCCTGTTGCTCATCTTTTTCCTGTTGTCCGCCACCGTCGAGACACTGCCACCCTTCGAGATCAGCCCTCCCGAGAGCCAGGCCGAGGCGCCACCGGAGACGCCGGACACGCTCTTTATCGGGGCGGATGGGACGCTGGCCTTCGGCGAAGTGCGGGGCGATGCGGTGTTCGACGCGATCGCGCAGAGCGGGCTTGACCGGCTGCTGCTGAGGGCCGACCGAGAGCTACCTGCGCGCAGGATCGCCGCCATTCTTGCCCGCTGCGGCGAGGTCGGCATCGCCAGCATCCGGCTCGTGGTGGAGCGCGGCTGAGATGGTCGGGCGTGGGGATTTCGCTGTTTTCATCCTGGTCGCGGGGTTGGTCCATGTCGCGGCCCTCGCGGTCTTCGGTCCAAGCCTCGCGCGCGCGCCAGAGGCCGGGGCCGGCGAGGGCCCGAGCCTGCGCGCGGCGGATCCGGCTCTGGCCGAGTTGGTGGAGCTTTGGAACACCCCGCCGGAGACGGGTGACGCCTCCGCACTCGCGGGGCCTGGGGAAGGGGGCGATCCGCCCGATGCCGCAGCTGCAGAGGCGGAGCAGGGTGTCGATGCGGCCTCTGAAGTTGCGGCCCTGGGTGAGACGAGCGGCCCCGGCAAGGCCCCTAAGCGCCCGATCTTTGCGGCCCCGCCCAAGGCCAATACGACAGCGCCGCCGAAGCTGGCCTTGAAGGCGCCCGATCCAGGCGGCTTTACGGCTCCGACCCTCGCGAGCCCTTCGGCGTCCAGCCCCGGTGGTTTTGGCAGCGGCTTTGGGGGCAGCCCCGGCGATGGTTCTCCGGGCGGCAGTCTCGCAGGGCTTGGTGGCGGGGGCCTCGGCGGGGGGCTCGCACTCCCCGATCAGCCCATCGAGGAAAGCTTTGCCCCCGAGACGGCACCGGTACCACTCCGCCGTCCGACCGAAGAGGAACTGGCTGCCGCCCTCGCCGCCCAGCCAGAAGACGCGGATCAGCCGAGCATTGTCGTCGAAGGCGCGGTTGCAGCGGACACGCCCTCGCTCCCCGATCCTTCTCTCGGTGGGGGACTGGCGCCACCGTCAGGGCCGTCGAGCCCGGGCGGACTTGCGCCACTGCCCCCGATCCCCGAACCCGAACCTGAGTAGCGCGCCCGCCACCTCCGGGTGGGCAGGCGCACCCTTGCCGTCAGCGGGCGGTCTCAGGGGTGGGGGAGATGGCGGGCGCCACGCGCCCTTTAGTCCATCGTCGGGATGGAGAAATCGGCCCCTTCCTTCACGCCGGAGGGCCAGCGCGCCGTGACTGTCTTAGTCCGCGTGTAGAACCGGAAGGCGTCCGGGCCGTGTTGGTTCAGATCGCCGAACACCGATTTCTTCCAGCCGCCGAAGGTGTGGTAGGCGAGCGGCACCGGGATCGGCACGTTCACACCGACCATGCCGATGTTCACACGGTTCAGGAAATCGCGCGCGGTGTCTCCATCGCGGGTGAAGATCGCCGTTCCGTTCCCGTATTCGTGGTCCATGGCGAGGCCGAGTCCCTCCTCATAGGAACCGGCACGGACGACCGAGAGGACGGGGCCGAAGATCTCGGTCTTGTAGATGTCCATATCCTTGGTCACTCGGTCGAACAGGCAGCCGCCGATGAAGTTGCCGTTCTCATAGCCTTGGAGCGAGAACTCTCGACCATCGACCACAAGCTCCGCGCCCTCTTCAACGCCGCGGTCAACGAGACCACGAACGCGGGTATAGGCCTCGCGGGTCACGAGCGGGCCGAAGTCCACGTCATTGCCCGCCGTGTAGGGCCCAATCTTCAGGCTCTCGACCCGGGGCGTGAGTTTGCTGACCAGCCGATCGGCCGTCTCCTCGCCTACCGGGACCGCAACTGACACCGCCATGCAGCGCTCACCTGCTGCGCCGTAGCCCGCACCGATGAGCGCATCGACCGCCTGGTCCATATCCGCGTCGGGCATCACGATCATGTGGTTCTTGGCACCGCCAAAGCACTGCACCCGTTTGCCGCAGGCCGTTCCGCGCGAGTAGACATAGTGTGCGATTGGCGTCGAGCCGACGAACCCGATGGCCCCAATGTCCTCGTCGTCCAGCAGCGCGTCCACCGCGACCTTGTCGCCGTTCACAACGTTCAGCACCCCGGCCGGCAGCCCGGCCTCGATCATCAACTCGGCCAGCATCAAGGGCACTGAGGGATCACGCTCCGAGGGTTTCAGCACAAAGGAGTTCCCGCACGCAATCGCTGGGCAGAACTTCCACATCGGGATCATGGCGGGGAAGTTGAACGGGGTGATGCCCGCCGCAACGCCAACCGGCTGGCGCAGCGAGAACATGTCGATGCCCGGGCCCGCACCCTCGGTGTACTCACCCTTTAGGAGATGCGGCGCGCCGATACAGAACTCCGCGACCTCAAGGCCGCGTTGCACATCGCCTTTGGCGTCGGGGATGGTTTTGCCGTGCTCGCGCGACAGCGCTTCGGCGAGTTTGTCCATATCCCGCTGCAGAAGGCCGACGAACTTCATCATGACCCGCGCGCGCTTCTGCGGGTTGGCCGCGGCCCAAGCCGGCTGCGCATCGCGTGCGTTCTCTACGGCGGCCCGCACTTCTTCCGCGCTCGCCAGTGGGCACTTGGCCTGAACCTCACCGGTTGCCGGGTTGAAAACGTCTGCGAACCGGCCGGACGTGCCCTTCACATGCGTGCCGCCAATGAAATGGGTGAGCTCTTCGGTCATGCCGTCCTCCCTGATCTCGCATTACGTCTCGTCTCCGGTTTGCTGCCCTGGGTCAAGACCGTGAGCGCTGCCACGCGCTGAAAAGCGTCGCAGAAGCGAGCAAGGAAGAGGTGGCGACTGAGGCCGTGAGGGCATCAGGTCAGGAGACCAGAGATCTCACGCGCCGGCACGGTGCGCATGTTGCCACGCGATCGCGGCAAGGCGCGGGACATCGGCTCCCATCGCGATTGCGCGATCGTCAGCGGCGTTCCCCGCAAGGCCGCGTGCATAGACGCCCTGGAGGATCGCGGCCATACGCCAGATGTTATAGGCCAGCAAGAGATCGAGGTGGGTGATGGCAGCCCGATCCGTCGCCTCCGCGTAGCGGGCCGCGAGTGTCTCCATCCCCGGTATGCCAAGTGCCGTTCGGTCAACATCGGCGAGGCCCCATCGCAGATTGCTCGGGAAGCGCCAGGTCATCAGGAGATATCCCAGATCTGCGAGCGGGTGGCCGAGCGTGGAGAGCTCCCAATCGAGCACGGCCAAGACTTCGGGCGCATCCTCCGCAAGGATTGCATTGTCCAAGCGATAGTCGCCGTGCACGAGACAAGTCTCGTCGGGAAAGTCGGCAACCGCATCGGGCAACCAGGCAGCAAGGTGGTCCATTTCGGGGATCGAGGTCGTCTCTGAGGCCGCGTATTGCGCGGCCCATATCTTGACCTGCCGCGCAACGTAGCCTCCCGGTCGCCCGAAATCGCCAAGCCCGATCTCAACGGCGTTCAACTGGTGCAGCTCAGCCAAACGGTCGGTCAGGGCGTACCACGTGGCTGTGCGCTCGGCCGGTGTGGCCTGAGGCATGTGGGTGTCGAACAGCACACGGCCTTGCACATGGGCCATCACGTAAAACGCGCTGCCGATGACGTGCGGTTCTTCGCAGAAGGCGAGCATTCGTGGGACCGGGTAATCCGCGGTCTCCAAGGCTGCCATCACCCGGTACTCCCGCTCGATCATGTGGGCTTTGGGCAGCAGTTCTCCCGGCGGTTTGCGTCGCAGGACATAGGCTGCCCGTGGGGTCTCGAGCAAGTAGGTCGGGTTCGACTGCCCGCCTGAGAACTGCCGCGCCGTGAGCGGGCCCTCAAACCCCGGCAGCTCCGCCGCGAGCCACTCGGACAACGCGTCGAGCGGCAAGGGCAGGCGCATCTCGCTCAGCGGAACAACCCTCGGACAAGTGAGCGCACCAGCGAGCGCCCGATCTGGCGCCCTGCGGTGCTAACGGCCCGGCTGAGTTCCCGCTCCAGCACCGACTGGCGCGAGCGGCCGCGGCGGCTGGTGCTGCGGCGGGACCGCTCCTCCTCTTTCCAGCGGCGTTCTTCGGCCTCACGGCGTGCCTCCATTTCGGCCTGGCGCGCCTCGTCGCGCTCTCTCTGGGCTGCGCGTTCGGAGAGCAATTCAAACGCCGACACCCGGTCGAGCGCGTCATCATAGCGTCCGGCAAGGGGGGAGCCGGCAATGGCGGCCCGCCGCGTCGCCGGTTGGCATGGCCCAAGATGGGAAGAGGGCGGGCGGATCAGGACCCGGTCTACCATGGCGGGGCGGCCCTTCTCTTCGAGACAACTCACCACCGCCTCGCCGATGCCGACATCCCGGATCGCGTCCGCAGTGTCGAAGGCCGGGTTCGGGCGGAAGCTCTCGGCGGCCTGTTTCAGGGCCCGCCGTTCCCGAGGCGTGTAGGCGCGCAGGGCATGCTGGATGCGGTTGCCGAGCTGGCCGAGGATGTCCTCAGGAATATCGTCCGGCTGCTGCGTGACGAAGTAGACGCCCACGCCTTTGGACCGAATCAGTCGCGCCACCTGCTCGACCTTGTCGACCAAAGCCCGTGGTGCCCGGTCAAAGAGCAGATGGGCCTCGTCGAAAAAGAAAACAAATTTCGGTTTGTCGGGGTCGCCAACCTCCGGCAACTCCTCGAAAAGCTCCGAGAGCAGCCACAGCAGGAAGGTGGCGTAAAGGCGGGGGCTGCGGATCAGCTTGTCGGCGGCGAGGATATTCACCCGGCCACGCCCGTCGGCTTCACGCGCAATCATGTCGGAGAGCACCAGCGCGGGCTCGCCAAAGAACTCCGCACCCCCCTCGGTCTCTAGCATCAGCAGCCTGCGCTGGATGGCACCGACGGAGGCCGTGCTGACCCGGCCATAGCGGAGGGTGAGCGCCTTGGCGTGCTCACCGATATGCGTGAGCAGGGCTTGCAAGTCCTTGAGATCGAGCAGTGCGAGCCCCTCGTCTTCCGCGACCCGGAAGGCGATGGCCAGCACACCTTCTTGGGTGTCGTTCAATTCAAGCAGCCGGGCGAGCAGCATCGGTCCCATCTCCGAAACCGTGGTGCGGATGGGATGCCCTTGCTCGCCGAATATGTCCCAAAATACCGTGGGCGCGGCCTCGTAGTCATAGGGGGTGAGGCCAATCTTTCCCGCCCGGGACAGGAGTTTGTCGTGCAGCTTGTGCGCCGCGGTTCCCGGCTCAGCGAGGCCCGAGAGATCGCCCTTCACATCCGCGAGGAACACAGGGCATCCGGCCCGGCTGAAGGCTTCGGTGAGGATCTGGAGCGTCACGGTCTTGCCCGTGCCGGTGGCGCCCGCGATCAGGCCATGCCGGTTGGCATAGCGCAGCAGCAGATGCCGTCCCTCTCCGTCCGATCCACCGCCGAGAAAGAGGCTCTCCACCGTGTCGCCTTGCTTGTGCTCGCCTGCATCCATGCCGATCCCCTCGAATTCTCCCCCGCCTTAGCTCGCAGCTACCAATTTGTTAACGATTTTCGTGCACCAAGGTTTTTGCAGGCAGGGGCTCTCCGCTCCCGTTTGCACTCCTCCCTGTTGACCTGGCCGCGCGGTTCCCGCGCGGTCCTTTTTTTTGCCCGAATCCTGTTGACCGCCTTTCTGGGTCTGCTAGCGTGCCGCTCCATAAACAAAAGCTGGGCCGGCCAGGTCGACAGGGACGTTATATCACGAGCGGGAATCCGCAGGGGGAGGGGTGTCCGACAGGACCCCCCTCTCTTGCGTTTTTGGCCTCCCGTTCGCGGTTGATTTCCCAATAAAGCCTTGGCAGGGTCCGCCCGGGCCGAAGAGCCCCGTCCCAGACCGCTCGACAGCCGGAGGCCGTATCGATGCTGAACCCGTTCGTCCGCCTTGGTGCCCTTATCTTGGCCGCTGGCCTCGTCTTGCCTTTATCGGCCGCCGCCCAGTCTGGCGAGGGGACCACCAAGGCGACCCATGGAGATTGGGACGTCGTCTGCGCCCAGAGCAATGACGAGAACTGTGTGATCCGCCAGATCGGCAAGAATGCCCAGGGCAACGACGTGATGGTGGTCACGGTGCGCTCCCTGGATGGAGTGAAAGCCGACAACGGCCAAGACGTCCCGGCAGCGATCGACGTGGTCGCACCACTTGGCGTCGCGCTCCGGGCGGGCTTGCGTGTAAAGATCGACGGTGGAGAGGACCGCGCGGCACCCTTCGACATCTGTATAGAGAGCGGATGTCTGGTGCGCTCTCCTGTGGGGCAGGAGTTCTTGGCCGCGCTCAAGGCGGGGAATTCGGCGAGCATGACGGTCGTGGCGCCGAACCAGGGCGAGGTTTCGATCAACATCTCGCTGCGGGGGTTCACGAAGGCTTTCAACAGCCTTCAGTAACTGCGCCTCTAAGCGGCCCGCCGGAACGCCAACACGGCATTCAATCCGCCGAAGGCAAACGCGTTCGAGAGTGCGGCTCTAACCGGCGCCTGGCGTGCCGTGTTCGGAACGATATCCAGACCGATTTCGGGGTCGGGCTCCTCGTGGTTGATGGTCGGCGGCACCACCTGCTCTCCGAGCGCCATCAGCACAGCCGCCGCCTCCAGCGCACCTGCCGCCCCGATCGCGTGCCCATGCATCGATTTGGTTGAGGAGACCATCACATCCTCCGCCGCCGCGCCAAGAACCTCCCGGATCGCCGCCGCCTCTGTCCGGTCGTTGATGGCCGTCGCCGTGCCGTGGGCATTGATATAGTCGACCTCGTCCGCGGTCATCTGCGCTTCGGCCAGTGCCATACGCATCGCACGGGCCGCACCGTGCATATCGGGCGCCACAATATCGCTGGCGTCGGCGGTCATGCCCGCACCCGCAATCTCGGCCAGGATCGGTGCACCGCGGGCCATCGCGCGCTCCCGCTCCTCAAGCACCAGGATGGCGCAACCCTCACCCAGCACCATGCCGTTCCGGGTCTTGGAGAACGGCCGGCAGCCGTCCTTCGACATCACACGCAGGCCCTCCCAGGCCTTGATCCCGCCGAAGCACAGCACGCTCTCCGTCCCGCCAGTCACGGCTGCATCACACGCGCCGGATCGCACCAACCCTGCCGCCTGCGCGATTGCGTGGTTCGAAGACGCACATGCCGTAGCGACGGACCATGCCGGACCCATCAGCCCATACTTCATCGAGACTTGGGAGACCGGCGCATTCGCCATCAGTCGCGGCACAATGAAGGGGTGCACGCGGTTTTTCATCTCATGATAGACGGCATAATAATTTTCGTCCTGCGTGTGCAGGCCACCCATTGCCGTCGCAATAATTGTTGCCGTTTTCAACCCCAGGTCTTCGGCTGCGCGGTCGCCATCAGCCAGCCCTGACTGCGCCATCGCTTCTTCGCCCGCGACAAGCGCCATCTGCGTGACGCGGTCGAACAGCGCAAGTTGGCCTCGATCGAAATAGTCCGTTCCGTCAAAGTCCGCCTCAGCGGCGATCTTGATCATCAAGCGTTCCGGGTCAATCCGCTGGATCGGCCCGATACCTTGGCGCCCTTCGCGCAGCCCTTGGAAATGTGCCTCACGTCCAATCCCGAGCGCCGAGACAACTCCAAGGCCCGTTACAACAACGCGCCGCGTCAAGCGGAACTCTCCTTTTCGTCGATCAGCGCCTTAACGCCCTCCACGATCTTATCGAAGTTTCCGATATCGAAATCGGACTCTGTGGGATCGTTCGCGTTGTAGGGGATGGAGATATCGAAGGCTTCCTCGATCCCAAACACGACCTCAACCAAGGCAAGACTGTCGAGACCCAGATCGTCCGGCGTCGTTTCGGGCTTGATCTCTGCCGGCTCGACCAAGGCCTGCTCGGCAATGATCTCGGCGATGCGCTGCGCCACGTCGTCTGTCATGCCCCGTCTCCTGTCGTCCGCCTGCGTACTCTCTAGCAGACCGCCCGGCGCCTTACATCCCCAGCCGCGCACGCATCTCGCGCACCTGTTCAACCAACCGCGGCAGGCGCCGGATCGCCATGAACTGCCGGTGCGCGACCTCTCTCGGCACAGCCGGCACGCCCAGCATCACGCTGCGAGCGGGCACGTTCGATCCGACCATGCCCCCCGCGCCGATCACGGTGTCGTCGCCGATCTGGATCTGATCTGCAATGCCGCATTTGCCACCGAGCACCACCCGGTCGCCAATCCTTACGGAGCCGGCGAGGCCCACTTCACCGCAGATCAAACAGAGTTTCCCGATGCGCACGTTGTGACCGATCTGTACCAGATTGTCGATCTTGGTGCCGGAGCCGATCGTGGTGTCGGCGATGGTGCCGCGGTCCACGCACGACACCGAACCGATCTCGACGTCGTCGCCGATCTCCACAGATCCAAGAGACGCAATCCTCCGGAGACCCGTATTGCGCGCGTCAGCCGCGACAGCGCCCGTGGCCTTCGCGCTCTCCACCGAACCGCGCTCCGGGGTAACGAAGGAGAAGCCATCTCCGCCGATGACGGCATTGGGCTGCGCCACGAACCGGGCTCCGATGCGCACCCGCGCACCGATGCGCACACCGCTGTGCAGCAGAGCATGGGCGCCGATTGCGGCATCCTCTCCGATGCTGACATGGGATGCAATCCGGGCGCCCGCACCGATGACAGCCCGCGGTCCGACGACCACAAAGGCACCAATGGCAGCGCCCTCACCGATCTCCGCCGTCGGATCGATTGCGGCCATCGGGTGGATGCCGGCAGGCAGCTCCAGCGGCACTTCGAATACTTCGCCAATCGCCGCAAGCGCCACCCTTGCCCGTGGAGCGTAGAGCGCGGCTTCGAGCCCAAGTGCCTGCCAGTCCGCCCCAGGCCAAACAACCGCGGCCCGTGCCTCGCCCTGGCCCAATGCATCTCCGTAGCTGGGGTCCATCGCGAGGGCCAAGTCGCCGGGACTGGCATGTGCCGGTTCGGCACAGCCCGACACTTCGAGCGCTCCATTGCCGGCAGCGTCAAATCCGGTCAGCCGGGCAATCTCTGCGATACTGTGGGGCATAAAGGCACATTCCGCTCGCGATCAAGGCGCCGCCTTTTAGCCGCCCGCGCTGGGGCGACGCAAGACGAGAAGCGTTGGACCCTGCGCGCGATGCGCAATGCCTTAGTCGGCGAGCACCGAAACTCCCGCTTTCTCGAGCGCCGCAAACACCCGCTTGTCCCGACCGTAGATGTCCTGGCGGAACTGATCACTACCGTCCGCATCCACCCAAGCCGTCCGATAGGCCAGATGCACGGGCACGTGCTCGTCGAGATTCACATAGCGCTCTGCCCCACGCCGCGCCAACCGATCAAAGTACCCTTGAGGGTCCTCCTCTTGCGGGGCAAGCAAGTGATACGCGAACTCGAACGGCTCCTGTACCCGCACGCAGCCATGGCTGTAGGCGCGCCGGTCGCGGCGAAAGAGCGACTTTGAGGGGGTGTCGTGCAGATAGATCGCGTGGTCGTTCGGAAACATGAACTTCACCTTGCCGAGCGCATTTCCAGGACCAGGCCCTTGCTTGACACGTCCGGGGAAGGTTGCGGGTGTGACGAACTCCCAGTCGATCAGTTCCGCGTCGGCTCCGACCAGCCGCATGTTCTTTTGGGCTAGGTAAGTGGGGTCGGCTTGGAGTTTCGGCAGGATCTCCTCGGTCGCGATCGAACGCGGCACATGCCAGGTCGGGTTGACCACCATGTACTCCATTTCGTCCGAGAACTCTGGCGTGCGATGGCGCCGCGCTTTGCCGATCACGACGCGCGAAGTGAAAATCGCTTCACCGTCTTCAACCAGGCGCATGTCGAAGCCCGCGAGGTTCACCCAAACATGCCGGCGGCCGAGATCCTTGTTCAACCAACGTATCCGCTCGAGATTGACGGCAATCTGCCGGGCCCGCTCGGCCGGGTCAGCGTTCAGGGCCGCTCGCGTGGCGGGCCCCACGACCCCGTCCATGTTGAGGCCGTGCCGGGCCTGAAACCGCTCGACGGCAGCCTGAACCGCCGGATCGAAGATGGCGGGATCGGTGGTGCCTTGGGGCGGCAGGTCGGTCACGATATCATTCGCCGCGACAACCATGTCAGGGCTGCCCGCCTCTTGTGCGGGTTGCGTCGGCTGCGAGGGATCGAGATCGCCCATTGCGATCAACCGCCGGCGGAGGTCGACTACCCTCTCGGATCGGTCTCCGGCACGAAGGGTCGGTCCCTTCCGCAACCCTTTGGCCCAGGCATCTGACCGTGCGAGACGGCGATATTCTGCCAATCGCTGCATCAATGCCGCATAGCCTGGATCCGCCGGCGGCAAATCAGACAGAAGTGCAGAGGGATCTTCGGTCTCAGCAATCTTCGCCATGAGCGCCAGCGGCTCGGGGCGCTCCGGCCGTACCAAGATCTCACGGTCCGCCCGGCGCGGCTCGAGAAGCCCAGACGAAACATCCCGGGCATAGAGCAGAAACGCCTTCGAGAAGGCCAATTCGGCCTCTGCCCGGTCCTGGAGTGTCTTGGCGTCCTCAATGGCCAGGGAAAGCGCTTCAACGCCATACCGATCAAGCGGAAGGGCATGGTCGGCCGCCGCACCGAACGCTGCAATCAACGCCCGCGCATGAGTAGTCTTACCACCAGTTGCGCGCACCCAGATCGGTTGGCCCACCCAAGTGGAGTAGAACGCCCGAAGCGCCTCTTCGCTCGCGTATTTGGAGTCGGCAAGAACTGAGACAATCTCGGCAGAAACCGGATCCTGAGGCACTGCGGCATCAACAGAAGGGGCAGGGTCGTCCGTCGCATATGCAAGCGGTGTGGCCGCAATTGATGCGGCCACAGCGGCGGCCAAGACCGAACTCGGCCTAAGAAGCTTTGTGATAAACGTCATGACGCGTCCCAATGTTGCCATTCTGCAACCGAAGAAATTTCGGCAGTTGTCTGGAAACATCCCATGTTTTGCCGCATGTGCAAAGGACCGTAGTCCAAAACTGGACAGAAGTGGGATTTTCGCCGCAGATGCGCGCGCAATAAGGCGTTGCGGCGTTAACACCAAAACCACGACAACCGTTGCAAGAGCTTGGAATGACGTTGCGCTGTTGCAACTTGGCATCGAATCTTGCTTGTGCGATGGTAAAGGGGATCGAGCGCCGGAGAGCGTCGACACGGGCATGGGACAATGAGGCGAGTGGTGGCCCCTTCGCGACTTGAAAAATGCGGGTTTAGCCGTCGGGCTTTCCTGACCGGCGTGGCTTGCCTCGTGTCGACGCCGGCTTTGCCGTCGGTCATTCGGGGCGCTGGCGACATACGGAAAGTCAACCTGATCAACAACCGTACCGGCGATTGGATCAATACGGTGTACTGGATAGAAGGATCGTTCATCCCCGAGGCGCTGGAGGCGGTGAGCCATCTGATGCGCGACTGGCGCGAGGATGAGACCGTGCCGATCGCGCCGGCGACGATCGACATCATGGGGCGCACACAAGCCCTGCTCGAAACTGCAGAGCCCTTCGAGGTGATATCGGGGTATCGCACACCCAAGACCAACGCCATGCTGAGGCGTAAGAGCCGAGGCGTCGCACGGAAATCGTACCACGTCAAAGCGATGGCTGTTGATCTCACGATGAAGTCTCGTTCCGCACGGCATATCGCCCGTGCAGCGCAGTCTTTAAATGCGGGTGGTGTGGGGCGATACACACGCGCCAAGTTCGTTCATCTCGACAGCGGGCCCGTCCGTGATTGGGGACGCTAGGGCTACGTCATTCATGTCAGAGCCAGCTTCAACCTTGACGCATTGTCGGCAAAGTCTTATCGGGCAAACGAGGGCTGGGTAGCTCAGCTGGTTAGAGCGCAGGACTCATAATCCTGAGGTCGAGGGTTCGAGTCCCTCCCCCGCCACCACCCAACTCTTGTATCCCGTTGTTCTGAAAAGATATTCCAAGCTGTCTGGTGTCTTTACCCACCGAAAAGCCATCCGCTTTTTCGCTGGTGTGCTGACGCCGTATGCGACAGGCCGCCGCCACCGGCAAGAGCAGGATCAGCGGTTTAATGGAGTAACCTTGGCCGCCTCCCATAGACGCTACATCACGATTACACCGATCAGTCCCAAGGCAACCGCGCCAATCTGCCACGGACCGACCCTTTCGCCTAAGACAGGAAGCGCTAGCAAGGTGATGAACAGTGAAGCCATGAAGAAGACCACCATCGCCTCTGCTGGTTTGTTCACCGAGAGGGTCGTGAAACACGAAATATTTGATACGAAATTCAGAGCACCACGCATGGCCTTTTGAATTCACGTCGATATTTCAATAATATAAATTCAAAATTCGGCTTTATCGAGCATCAAGCAGAACATAGTAATAATTGCTTTGTGCAAGAGGGCAACTTATTTAATTAGAAAACTTCTTGATATTTTATTTAGCAGAAAATCTCTGATGGGTGCATCAGTATCCCGACAAGGGTGAATGCAATGCCAGCGGCGGGTGGACTTAGGTTGGCCGGAACCAGGGACATTCTTGCGTTCTAAACCAGACTTTCGAGGCAAGCCCGTCCGTTGTCGACCAGATGCTATTCTGCAGTGCTCCGAGAGGACCTGACCCTGCCGCTGGTGTGGCGGCGGTTAGGATGCTCATGTCGACTTCCTACGGTGCGTGAAAGCCTTCTGCGTCCAACAGACGCGTGTGGTTTCGCAGGCTGATGCGCCAGCCGTGGTCGAGGGGCTGATCTGCGGTATCGGGTCAAAGACCCTTTAAAGCGTTTGCAAGGCTCATCTCGCTTCGGGATTGCTCAGCCAATTCCAGGCCCGAGAGGAGGTCAACCAAGTGTCCCTGCATAACCTCTTCGGCGAGCGGGGCGTCTCGCGAAGCAATGGCATCGACCAACGCGTCATGCGCGTGACACTCACACATGGCCGACGGTCGCTTCCAATACAGCGCAACAATGAGGGACGAGCGCAGCACGAGACCCTCGACGAAGCGCGCAATAGTAGCCTGTTTTGCAATGCGTGCGATCTGTACATGAAACTGGCCAGACAGATACACAGCACGACCACTGTCGCCTGAGCCCATGGCCTCACGCTCTTCGGTCAAGTGTCGCCTGAGGTCGGTCACGTCGGCATCGCTTGCCCGTTGGGCCGCGGACCTTGCGGTTCGGGGCTCCAACAGTGAGCGCGCCTCGAAAACCTCAACTGCTTCTTGCTTTCCCGGTTTGGCGACAAACGCACCGCGGTTTCGACGGAGCTCAACAAGGTGCTCGTGGGCGAGGGCTCGCAATGCTTCTCGCACCACGCCTCGACGAACGCCCAGAGCGCCTCCGACTTCATCCTCCGAGAGCTTGGCACCGGGCGAAACCCGATGAGCCAAGATGGCGCGCCGAAGCGTATCGGCGACGGCCTCGGCCGAACCTATGCCGCCAGGCGGATCCATGGTCTTCTTTAGGGCTGTCTCGACCATATCCATTCCTGTCTAGGCGATTCGGATTGACGTCAAGCCTGAAGACTTTTGTTCGCGATACTGGGTGAAATTGTTAGCAATCAAGCACACACCCTGAAAGCATTTGCTATAAATATGGGCATTCTTCGAAAATCTGCGTGGCCATCATTCGAAGTTGCTTGTTTCGCCTAAATTTTTGCCATCAAGCTCCTCGCGCCAACGAGGAGGCTGGCTATGTCTGCACATCGTACCGGGCGCGACTTAGAGCTTGTCTCGGTGGAAAAGCACTATGGCGCGACCGTAGCAGTCGCCGGCATACAGCATGTGATTACAGACGGCTCCTATGTCTGCCTCTTGGGACCGTCCGGCTGTGGTAAGACCACGACTCTTCGGATGATTGCCGGGCACGAAACCGTCACGAGCGGCGATATCGTGCTGGACGGCAGCACCATCACCCATCTCGCACCGGCCAAGCGCGGGACGGCGATGATGTTTCAGAATTACGCGCTCTTCCCCCATCTGAGCGTAATCGAGAACGTCTCCTTCAGCTTGAGGATGAAGGGAACCGATCGCGAGACGCGACACGAGGAAGCGCGAAAACTGCTCGAATTGGTCGACATGACGGCCTTTGCCGAGCGGCTGCCGGAACAGCTCTCAGGCGGTCAGCAACAGCGGGTTGCTTTGGCGCGTGCCTTGATCACGCGTCCCAGGGTCTTGCTGCTGGATGAGCCGCTCTCCGCACTCGATCCCTTCCTCAGGGTACGTATGCGGGCCGAGCTGCGCCGCCTCCAGTCTGAACTCGGTATCACGTTCATCCACGTCACCCACAGCCAAGACGAGGCAATGGCGCTTGCCGACGAGATCGTGGTGATGAACGCTGGGCGGATCGAGCAGGCAGCGCCGCCACGCGAGATTTTCAACGCCCCGCTCACAGAGTTCGTCGCCCGGTTCATCGGCGGGCACAACGTCTTCGATATCGACGGGCGCGCTTCGGCGGTCCGCGCCGATCGCCTCGCAGTGACAGCGCAGGGCGCAGGGCGGATGGACGCAACCGTCGTCGACGTCGAGTTCAAGGGCGCCAGTGTCGATGTCGGCTTGATGGGCCCGGCGGAGACCGGACTGACCGCGACCATGAGCGACCAAGCCTTCTTCGAACGACCGCTCGGATTGGGCGATGCCGTCGGCCTCGCCTGGACCGACGCGGATATCCATCCATTGGCTGCCTCGGCCGCCTGATAAACAAAGCAACGGAGAGAAGAGACATGACCAAACCGGCTAAGAAGGGACCAAGCCGCCGTCAGCTGCTGGCAGGCGCCGCGGTAACGACTGCTGCGACAACCCTCGGCGCCCCCACCATATGGGCGCAGAACATCAAAGACGTGACGCTCCGGCAGTTCGGTACGGGTGTGTCCAACCTCAACGAGGTTGCCGCCAAGGTGAAGGAAGATCTCGGCTTCACGCTCGAGATGACCGCGCTCGACAGTGACAGTGTGACCCAGCGCGCCGCCACCCAGCCGAACAGCTTTGATATCGCCGATATCGAATACTGGATCTGCAAGAAAGTCTGGCCGACGGGCAACCTGCAGGCAATGGATACCACCAAGATCAAGAACTACGACAAGATCGTTGGTATCTTCCGGAACGGCAAACTGACCCCCGAAAGCGTGATTGCCCAGGGCACGGCACCCCACACGGTCGGCTTCGTGGAGGGCCCGGGCGGCACCGAGTTCGTTGACAACGAATCCGGTTGGATGACCCTGATCCCCACGATCTACAATGCTGACACGCTTGGCATCCGCCCCGACCTGATCGGCCGCCCCATCGGCAACTGGAGCGAGCTCTTGAACCCCGAGTTCAAGGGCAAGGCCTCGATCCTCGACATCTCTTCGATCGGCATCATGGACGCTGCGATGGTGTGTGAGTCGATGGGCGAAATCTCCTATGGCGACAAGGGGAACATGACCCGCGAGGAGATCGACAAAACCATGGCGATCTTCACCGAGGCGAAGAAAGCCGGTCAGTTCCGCGCCTTCTGGAAATCGTTTGACGAGAGCGTGAACCTTATGGCCTCGGGCGAGGTCGTCATCCAGTCGATGTGGTCGCCCGCCATTACCGCCGTGCGCTCGAAGGGCATTCCTTGCGTCTATCAGCCGCTCGCAGAGGGCTACCGCAGCTGGGGCGGCGGCATCGGCCTCTCGAAATCGCTCTCGGGTCTCGAGCTCGATGCGGCCTACGAGTACATCAACTGGTACCTCGACGGCTGGGTCGGTGGCTTCCTCATGCGCCAGGGCTACTACTCCGCCGTGCCGGAGACCTCGAAGAACTACATGTCCGCGGACGAATGGGGCTTCTGGTTCGAGGGCAAGCCGGCCGAGGGCGACATCACCAACCCCTTTGGCGACGTCATGGAGAAAGCCGGTGCCGTGCGCGATGGCGGCTCGTTCTACGACCGGATGGGTGCGGTTGCCTGCTGGAACGCGGTGATGGACGAGAACCAGTACATGGTCCGCAAATGGAATGAATTCATCGCGGCCTGAACTCCGGCCACTGACGCGGGCGGCGCAAATGCGGCGCCCGCGAAGGCCTGCCGATCACGGCACGCCTGAACGATCTGCACCGACGGAGATACCCCTGTGAAGCATCTGGTGAGCTGGCTGCAGCTTTCGCCCTTGGTGACGGTGCTCGCCTTCTTCCTGGTGTTGCCCGTCGCAATGATCGTTGTCGTGAGCTTCTGGGGCGCGACGGAATGGTCGATCTACCCAGCTTTCCAGTTCGACAACTACGAGTTTCTGCTGGGCTCTCCAGTCACCTATTCGGTGTTCCTGAATACCTTTTTCTATGCGGCCGTGACATGGGCTCTGACCTTGCTCATCGGCTTTACGGTGGCGCATTTCCTAGCGTTTCACGTCCACAGCCTGACCTGGCAGATCGTGCTGTTCCTCCTCTGCACCGTGCCGTTCTGGACATCGAACATAATCCGAATGATCTCCTGGATTCCCTTCCTCGGGCGCAATGGCATCGCCAACACCGCGCTGATCGATCTCGGCCTCGTGGATGAGCCCGTGGAGTGGCTGCTGTTCTCCGACTTCGCCGTCGTGCTGGCTTTCGTTCACCTCTACACGCTCTTCATGGTGGTCCCGATCTTCAACACCATGATGCGGATCGATCGCTCCTTGATCGAGGCCGCGCGGGATCAGGGCGCCAGCGATTGGCAGATCCTGCGCACCGTGATCATCCCGCTCACAAAGCCGGGCATCATGATCGGCTCGATCTTTGTGGTCACGCTGGTGATGGGCGATTTCATCACCGTGCGTTTCATGTCCGGGTCACAGTCGGCAAACGTCGGCAGGCTCATCTCGAACGACGTGGCGCTTCTCGCCTATCCGTCGGCGGCTGCAACGGCGGTGATCCTGCTCATCACCGTGCTGATCATGATCTCCATCATGCTGCGCTTCGTCGACATCCGGAAGGAGCTCTGAGATGACCCGCCGCCTCGGCCGACGGCCGGTCTCGTTCTACTTTCTCTCCGCCTTCTTCGCGCTCTTCATCCTGTTCCTCTACGGGCCGACCCTTACCATCGCAATCCTGTCCTTCCAGGGAGAACGAGGCGGGCTCACCTTCCCAATGAATGGTGTCTCAACCTACTGGTACTTCGATCTCTTCGAGGAGCAGGCAGTCGGGGACATCTGGGGGTCGTTCCAACGGTCGTTCGTGCTCGGCCTGATGGTGATGGTGACTACGGTCGTCGCCTCGGTGCTGGCCGGGCTTGCCTTCCGGCGACAGTTCTTCGGCTCCGGCCTCGTCTTCCACCTCGTGCTGATTAGCCTGATTATCCCATCGATCCTGATCTCTCTTGGCGTTGGCCTCATCTTCAGCCAGCTGGAATGGGAGGTACACTGGGCAACATCGGGCTTCGGCGCACAGCTCACCTGGACACTGCCTTTCGGGGTCCTGATCATGTTTGCGGTCTTCAGCCGGTTCAACCGCGCCTATGAGGAGGCTGCACGCGATCAGGGCGCGTCTTCCTGGCAGACCGTTCGATTCGTCGTTCTGCCAATCATCGCACCCAGTCTGATCGGCGTCGCACTGTTCGGCTTCACGCTGAGCTATGACGAGTTCGCACGCACGCTTCTGACCGCCGGCAGTCGCAACACCCTGCCCCTCGAGATCTACGGGATGACCACGAACGTCACCACACCAGTGCTCTATGCGCTCGGAACGCTGACGACGGTGTTCTCGTTCCTCGTCATCGGGGCTTGTCTCGTGACACTCGTGATCACACGCCGCCGACGGCTCGCGCGGGCGAAGGCGCAGTGATGCGTGTCCTTTTCATCAACCCCAACAGCACGGCCTCTATGACCGAGACGATCGCGGTTTCCGCCCGCGCTGTAGCTGCCCCCGACGTGGAGGTGGCGGCCTGGACGTCCCATGGAGGGCCGCCGGCGATCCAGGGTCGCGAAGACGGAGAGGCCGCTGTTGTGCCGCTCTTGGAAGAGTTGGCTCGGAGCGAGAGCCAAGACTTCGACGCCTTCGTCATCGCCTGCTTCGACGACACCGGACTTGCTGAGGCTCGAGCCCAAACGAACCGCCCCGTGCTGGGGATCGGCCAAAGCGCCTTCCATGCCGCAATGATGCGTGGCGGTCGCTTCTCAGTGGTCACAACACTCGCCGTCTCGATCCCCGTCATCGAAGACAACCTTGCCGCGTCCGGCCTTGATCGCGCCTGTGCAAGGGTCCGAGCCTCGGGCGTGCCAGTCTTGGCGCTGGAAACCGATCCCGAAGAATCCGAACGCGCCGTCTCCGATGAGATCCGCCGCGCCAAGGATGAGGACGGCATAGGGGCCGTCGTTCTGGGTTGCGCAGGCATGGCTGATCTGGCGACCCGGATGGGACAACGCTACCGCATTCCGGTCATCGACGGAGTGGCCGCCGCTTGTGGCTTGGCTCGGACATTGGTGACGATGCGATGATCCACGCCCTTCGCAATCGCTCCTATCCAGTCGGGTCCGGCTGATGGAGTTCCGCTTCTTCGAGATCTACCGCAATGCCGAGTATTTCTGGCTTCTTGCAGAGGGAGCGGCATTCAGCGCTGGCCTCACTCTTGCCGCCGCCACACTCGGCTTCGCATTGGCGCTGATGCTTGCCGGAGCCCGCTACGCCAAAGTTCCGGTGCTCGCGCCTTTTGCCACGGCCTATGTTGAATTCACGCGCAACACGCCGCTGATCGTTCAGCTCTTCCTTGTCACCTTTGGTCTGCCGCAGCTCTTTGGCTACCAGTGGCCATTCTGGGCACATGCGTTGCTGGCGCTATCGCTTAATTTCTCGGCCTATTTTGCCGAGATCCTACGCGCTGGGTTCGTGTCTATCGGCGCTGGACAAGTCGAGGCCGCCCGCGCCCTCGGCCTGACAGCGTCCCGCACTTTCTTCCTGGTCGTCTTTCCGCAGGCGACTGCAAAGATGTATCCCGCGCTCGGTAGCCAGTTCATTTTCCTGTTCCTGACGACGGGCGTAATCTCAGAGATTGGCGTGACCGACCTCACGCATGCCGGCGTCTTCATCGACAGCCGCACGTTCCGGTCCTTCGAGGTCTTCGCAACGCTCACGCTGATCTACATCGCGCTCTCGCTGGGCTTCAAAACTGCGCTCGCACTTGGCCAGCGGCTGTTGTTTCCATGGCAGGTGGCGCGATGAAGGACCTGTTCGCCGAGGTACTGGGACGGCCATTCGGCATCGTGCTGTTTCAGCTGTTGGAAGCAACGCAGTTTACGCTCTACCTCACGGCCATCGCGTTCGTGGCCGGCGGGCTCGTCGGTGCTCTCGTGACCATGGCGCGGATCGCGCCGAGCCGATGGTCCAAGCGGTGCGCGATCGGCTACATCTGGCTGTTCCAGTCGACGCCGCTGCTGATGCTGCTGTTCCTGACCGGGCTCGGAGCACCTCGGTTCTTGGGCATCAACATCGACCCCTGGATTGCTGCATCCGTATCGCTGACGCTCTATGCGAGCGCCTATCTCGCCGATGTGTGGCGCGGCGCCGTCGAGAGCATCCCAAAGGGACAGTGGGAGGGCTCCTTTGCCCTCGGTCTCCGCTTCTTCCCCACGTTTCGCCGGGTGGTGTTGCCACAAGCGCTGCGCATCGCAATCGCACCCACCGTCGGGTTCATGGTCCAGATCGTGAAGGGCACCTCGCTGGCCTACATCATCGGCTTTCACGACCTCATGAGCATCGGGAAACGATGGGCCAATGCCCCTGTCGAGGGCACCGAACCGTTCATCATCTTCCCGCTGATGGCGCTCATCTACTTCGCTATCTGCTACCCGCTCTCGCTCGCCTCACGCGGACTCGAGAGGCGGCTTGGGACAATCGAGAAGACCCCCTTGGCGACCGCCTAACCCCAACAGAGGAGACACCACAATGAAGACAGCCCTAAAATGGTTTGCAGCCATTGCACTTGCCACCGCACCCGTTCTGCCGGCTAAGGCAGATCTGTCCGACATTCTCTCGGCAGGCACCGTGAAGATCGCGGTACCCGAGAATTTCCCCCCCTTCGGCTCGCTCGGTGCGGATGGCGAGCATGAAGGCTATGACGTCGACGTGGCCAAACTGATCGCCGAGGACCTGGGTGTTAGCTTGGAGCTGGTTCCGGTCACCTCGGATCAACGCATCCCCTTCCTGGAGACCGACCGCGTTGACCTCGTAATCTCGTCGATGGGCGCAAATCCTCAGCGGGCGAAGTCGATCTGGTTCTCGAGCGCCTATGCCCCCTTCTTCTCCGGCGCCTTTGCGGGCTCGAACAAGGCGATTACCTCGGTTGCGGATCTTGCCGGCATGAAGGTCGGCCTCACTGGCGGCACGCTCGAGGATCTGGAGCTGACCGAGAGCGCACCCGAGGGGACGGAGATCATCCGCTTCGGTGACAACGCCGCAACCCTCGAGGCCTTCAAGTCAGGCCAGGTCGATGTGCTGGTGACCGGCAACGTGGTCGCCTCCACGCTCTCCGCCATAAACCCCGACCTCGACATGGAGACGAAGTTCATCATCAAGGACTCTCCCGCCTTCATCGGGGTGAAGAAGGGCAACTTCGACCTGCTGCAATGGGTCAACGTCTTCATCCTTCACAAAACGCTCGGCGGTGAACTCAATACGTTCTCGGAGAAGTGGCTTGGCCAAAGCCTGCCGCCGCTACCAGCGCTCTGAGCCAGCGCGACCTTTGAGTTCCTGTTGCGCAGTCGATGGCTGCGCAACTCGGATCCGAAGATAAACCAAAGGCACGCGAACCCATCTTCAGACCGGGTAGCGCTTGAAAGACGCCGGTACGACAGCGCTGAGACCAGAGGTTGATTTACCAGTGGCGGCGGCGGGAGGATCAGGCGTTGGCGTGTCCTCTTCTGCGCTCCTTGAGCAGGGCATAGCAGAGAGGAGGCACCACCAGGAGGGTTATGGGCGATGCAACTGCGAGCCCACCCACCATGATTGTCGCCATCGGCTCGAACAGTGCACCGCCTGCCAACGCCATCGGCAAAAGGCCGAAGATCGTTGTGAGCGAGGTTAACATGATCGGTGTCGCCCGAGCCTCGGCGGCCGCAACGATCGCCTGGTCGAGGGGCTTCGTTTGCCACTCGATATCGATCTGATTGATGAGCACAATGGCATTGTTGATGATGATCCCCATCAGCGACATCAACCCCAGCATGGCAAAGAATGACATCGGCTGACCGGTCGCAATCATGGTGTAGGGGGCGCCGATCACGATGAGCGGGATCGTTAGAACGGTCGCCAGCGAACGGCGCATCGAATTGAACTGGAAAACGAGCGCGGCGAGCATCACGCCGAATGCGAACGGCATGTTGGCACCCAATTGGCCCATAACGTCAGCGCTGTCCTCAATCTCGCCGCCGATATGGACCTGGTAGCCAGGGGGGAGTTCAAGCGCATCGAGCGTCGGTTGAAGCCGAGCCAGCGCGTCCTCTGCGCTCAGTGCTGCACTTTTGCCTGAGACAGTGATCTGGCGGACTTGGTTTTCGCGTCGGATCTCTGAGAACTCGAGAGTTGGGCGGAAGGTTGCAACCTGGTCGACGGCAATGATCTGGCCCTCCGCAGCGACAGAGAGGTTCGCGAGGTCCTCGATACTGTCGCGGCCTCCCGCGCTGGCACGCATGACGATAGGGATCTGTTCGTCACCTTCGCGAAAGGTCGAGTATTGCGTTCCGGAGAAGTAGGCGTCCATCACCTCGGAGATGTCGCGCGAGGTGACGCCAAACTCGCGCGCCTTATCCTGGGCGATGTCGACCACCACCTTGATGACCTTGTTTCCCCAGTCGCTTTCGTTCTTGACGACGCTTGGCAACCCGGCGAAGGCCGCCTCGACCTTTGACGCCGCCGCGAGCAACACGTCTGCGCCAGGTCCGGATATCTCAACATCGACAATGCCGGACTCAGAGCCTCCTTGCGGGAGGCGGGTGACGCGGAACCGAGCCTCGGGGAACCGTTCGATGAACACGCGCCGCGCGCGGTCGAGCATCTCCGCCGCTGCAGCGGTTGAAGTGACGTTCACCTGGAAGAACGCGCTGGCATCATCCGGGTCCGCGGGGTTGAGGCCGAGATTGAAACGCGGCCCGCCATCGCCAACATAGGCGGTGCTGTTCAGCACCTCGGGGTTCTCGGTTTCATCGCTCAGCCAAGCCTGCACGCGCAGCGCCATCCGCTCCGTCTCGGAGATCGCTGCGTCACTCGGCAGATCCATGTAGATGAGAAAATCCGCACGCTCGCTGAAGGGAAACATCTCCGGCTTCAAGCGCTCAAACTGGGTCGCGCTGAAGCCGACCCCGAGAAGAGCAAGCGCGGTGAGCGGGAGGCCGAGGGGTAGAAGACGCCGGACCAGCCAACCGTATCCGCGTACAAAGATGCTCCTACGGCTTGCCGACTTGCTTGGGCGCAAGAGCAAAGCACAAAGATACGGCAGGATGTAGAGGGCCGTTATCCAGGAGCCGAGCAACATCGACGCCACGACCGCGCCGAGCGAGAAGGAGAACTCGCCCTCGGTGCCAGCGATCAGCAGCATAGGGATAAAGGCGGAGATCGTGGTGATCGAGGCGACGCCGAGGGGCACCATGAATTGCGAGCCAGCCGAGAGCGCGGCCTTCCGTGGTTCCATGCCGGCATCGATGCGCTTGCCGATATCCTCGACCACGACCAGGCCGTTATCGACCAGTAAGCCGAGCGAAATGATAACGGCGGCGATAGAAACCTGCTCCACATCCACGCCAATGAACCCCATCGAGGCGAGGGCGAAGCAGATGGTGAACGGCACGATGCACGCGATAACGAGGGCCGAGCGGAACCCCAGGAACAACAGCATGACTAAGAAAACGATGACGAAGGTCTGCCCGACATTGTCGAGAGCGCTGTTGACCGATTGCGTGACATTCGTCTCCTGAAACGTCGAAATGTTAAGTGTGATCCCGATGGGCTGGCTGTTCTCAAAAGCACTGAGCGCAGCCTCTAGGCGTCCGCCGAGGTCCTGGATATCCGTCCCTGACGCCATCTCGATCGCCGCAACGATCGCCGGATGGCCGTTGAAAAAGACCGGTGTTTCCTTTGGATCCGCATATCCCCGGCGCACATCTACCAGATCCGCTAGGCGCACATAGCCCGACAGCCCATCGACCTTTGTGAGGACGCCCCTGATCTCCGCAATGCTCGACAGATCGCCGTTCGCTTCGAGCGCAATCTGCGTGCCGCCGGCATCGATCTCCCCTGCCGGTAGGATGACGTTCTGCGCCTGCAAGTCGTCGAGGAGCTGTTCGAGCTGCACGCCCACGGCCGCGAGTTTTCGGATATCGACCTCGAGCCAGACCCGCTCCTCCTGCTCGCCGTAGAACGTCACTTTGCTGATGCCATCGACGCGAAACAAGGCAGTGCGCAGGTCTTCAGCCACGTCTTTGATCTCGGCGAGCGTGAACCCATCCCCGGTAATCGCGACGGTCGCGATCGAAACGTCGCCGTAGTCGGTGTTCACCTGAGGCTCGGACGTGCCCTCGGGCAGGTCCGCACGCACCTCAGTCATCTTGTTGCGCAGATCCTCCCAAGCGCTTTCGATGTCCTCGGAGGCGACTTGATCGTAGAGGGTGACGTAGATCAACGTCCGGCCGGTGGTGACGATCGTTTCTATGTCCTCGATCTCACCGATCTCGCGCAGCTTGCGTTCGATTGGGACAGCGATGAGATCCTCGACCCGCCTTGGCGCCATCCCTTCAAAGTCCGCCATAACCACGGCAGTGCGAATGGTGATCTCAGGGTCCTCGCGCTTTGGCAGGGTCAGGTATGAACTCACCCCCATCGCTAGGGTAAGCAGCATCATCAGGAGAGTGAACCGTGTCTTCTCCAAGCCGAAGCGGGTGAGAAAATCCATCGCTCAACGGTCCGCAGCATCGGAGAGCAGACGCACCTGCATGCCATCGCGGAGGAAGGTCACGCCCTTTGTGGCGACGCGCTCACCCGGCACCAGCCCGTCGATTATCAGGAACTGGTTGCCGCGGATCCCTGCCATAACCACTTTGCGCCGGTTAACGCGGCTGGTTTCGGGATCAAAGACGAACACCTCCAGTGGCACGATTGCACCGGGTCCGGCGTCATCCGGCACATCGACGTCCGTTATCGCTGCGGTCATTGGCAAGAGATGGCCGGTTTCCGTGGGGAGGGAGAACTCGAAGGCCACTTCGACCGCCATACCCGCCTTGATCAATGGATTGAACTGGTTGAGGCGGACAACGACGGGAAAGGACGAGACTGTGCCAGCCCGTTCGCCAAGCTCGCTCACAACCGCGTCGAGAACCACGTCGGGGTTGTCGGACAACCGAACCCGCGCAGGCGTTCCAACCACGAGCCTTTCGACAACATCGAAGCTGACCGAGAACGACACTTGATAATCCGTCTGCTCATAAAGCGTGAGCACTGTCTGCCCCGCTGACACGGTCGCGAAGCTGTCGACCCCCAGTGCGTCTATGACGCCATCGAACGGTGCATAGAGCTTCGCGTCGGCAAGGTCCTCTTCCGCGGCGGCCAAATCCTTCTCCGCCTGGGTGAGCTGGGCCTGGCTCTGCATCATCACGGTGCGGTCCTTGTCGCGGGTCACAACAGTGCCCACGCCGCGATCCAGAAGTTGCTGCGACCGAGCCAGATCGTCCTTCGCCTGCGTTAGGGTCGCCTCTGCTTCGTCGACGGCAGCGCGGCGGTTCTCGATCTGCGTTACGAACTGATCTAGTTGCAGCTGCGCAAGGAGCTCGCCGCTCTGTACCCGTTGTCCCACTGCGAGGGTGAGCCGCCCGAGCCGTCCACCGACCTCGAAGGAGAGGACATTGACCTCACCGGGTTCGAGCACCCCGGGATAGCGCCTTACAGTGGTCTCCTCGATCGCCTCAATGACCTGCGTGACGAGCCCGCGAACCGGTGGTTCGACCGTTTCGTTCTTCTCCTCGGGCATGCATCCGGCTATCAGAGCGGTCAAAAGAGCGATAGCTAAGAAGGGTAGTGGTCTGGACATTGTCCCCCGCATCAAGCTCGATAGAGACGGCACTGCGGCTCCGACGATATCGGCTCCAACAGGACGGGCAGAGGACCGAAATGCAGCAAAACCGGACCATTGACGCCAAACTGGGAGGCGGGTCTCACCACGTGAGCATCACGGCCACGACCGTGGCCTTTGCGCTCTCGCGCGGGATGACGATGGCGGAAATCGAGACGGTCACTGGGCTGGAAGGTGCTGAACTCGGCAACCCCGATGCGCGCCCCCCCGCTGAAATCGCCCATAAGCTGTGGCGTGCGCTCGCGGCGGCGGAACCCGACCAACCGCTCGGGATCGAGGCATCCCGCGGTGCCTCGCTGAGCGCACTGGGTGGCATGATGCACGGCATGCAGTACGCGGCGACCTTCCGCGAAGCGATCGAGTTCTTCATTCGCCACCGGGTCGTTCTGGGAGACCGGCTCGAGATCGAACTGGTAGAGACAGAGGATGAGGCACTTCTCATCGCCCAACACCCGGCAGACACCATCGACGGGGGCTATGTGAGCGAGGTGGGTGCAGGGCTTATGGTCCGCCTTGTACGCGAAGTGCTCGTCTTGCGCGCAAAGCCATTGCGGGTCGAGCTCCTTACGAAGCAACTCGGCCCCATGGAGGCGTATCGCGACTTCTTCCGCTGTGACGTGCATTTCGAGGCCGGCCGAGCGGCGTTGGTTTACCACCGAGATCTGCTGTCCCAGCGGGTTGGATACGCCGACCCAACTCTTTTTGCTTTTGTCGAGCGCCACTTCGAATTGATCAGGGCGCAGATCGCCGCGCTTCGGGAACCAACAGGGCTAGCCTTGCTGCGCAGCGCAATCGCCGCAGCTGCGGCCTCCGCCGACTACCGAGCAAGCAGCATCGCGCGTCGTGCGGGTCTGAGCTTGCGGACCGCGCAGAGGCAAGCGGCGGCCCAGGGCTCATCGCTCCAAACGATGATAGACGAAGCGCGTCGAGCAAATGCCGTTGCGTTCTTGGGCGATGAGTCAATGACCATCGCGCGGGCGGCCGCGATGCTCGGCTTCTCAGACGATCGAGCCTTCCGGCGCGCGTTCAAACGCTGGACAGGCCTTACACCATCGGAATACCGCAAAGACCGGCTTGCAAAGTCGTAGCGCTTAGACACGTATCTTCGCTGCTGCCTTCATGTTTTGGGCCCGTGGGTGTTCCAGGGTGTTTTGATGGTCGTTTTGCTGACATCCGGATGGGTTTTTCGGAGCGACGGGCTGTCGCTTGGGAGCGGGTGGGCGTTGTGGATCAGGCGATCCAGGATGGCATCGGCGAAGGGGGGCGCGTCCCGCCGGAGGGAGGATCTTCGAAAGCGTTGATGGCGTGCCAGGCACCGACGGGGAGTTGGCCGGTGATGTGCGGTCCGCCGGCCTGATCGCGATCCTCGGCGATCTCCATGAGCCCCCGGCGGTGAGCCTGTCCGGTCCCCAGCCGCCCAGGATCAAGAGAGCGGCTTGTAAGAGCGGGCGGAAAAGCCAGGGGACCCCGCACAGCGACGCGCGCAGCGTGGGCCATCGTCATCGCCGTCTCCCGGATGTGCAGCACGGTTGTCCTCCCAGACCAGCGCGAGCGTGCCCCCTCGCGCTTGAACGAGCGATGCACCGCCAGCTAGTCCTGCTGCGCCAGTCCGCGACGTGTCGCCTCGGCGGCCGGGGCCTACTAGCTCGCAGCGCTTCAGCGACGCATCGACCGTCGGTCGGCCGCCTCCCTGTCTGGCGGCGATCTCACGAAGGGTGAGACCACCTGTCCAAAGGCGCCACCTGAACCACACGACGCTCACAGCCCCTTCCGCGCTCCTGTCTGCCGCAAGCTTGCTGGTCGTTGCGCTCGTGGTCCGCCCGCGCGGTCGCAATGGAGTTCGACGGTTTCCTCGACAGTCTGGTGCGGTTGCAGAGCAACGGTTTTACGCTGCTGCCAGGCTCGGTCTATGCGGGCAGGCCCGCCCGGCTCTCGATCGAGGTCCCACACGGTCTGATCACCGGCGGTTCCATGAGTTTCGACAGGACCCAGGTTCCGCACTCTTCGCTGACGACCTTCGGCCAGTGCGCCTTGCCGCGCGTCAGCTCCTCGGAGAGCACCCGCGCCAAGGCGCAGGCTCCATGCTCAACCGCGGACTATCGCTCCGGGAAACTGGCCCATTTTGCTCCGGGATTGACACCCCGACGCCCTCCACCCGAGCGTCAAAGCAGGGGTCTTGCGGGGGTCCAGCTCGAGAGGGGTCACTCCAAGCAGCGGTTCTTCGAGGCCTCCAGACACAACCAGTGACTCAGAAAGCGGTGAAAAACGCGAGGTTTTTAGAGGTGTCCAGGTACCACCTCCGGAGCATGCAACAACCGCCGCCGCAACGCGGGGTCGAAGTCGGGCGCGACGCGCAGTGTCCCGAGTTTGGTCATAGTCACCTCGACGGCGAGGAAAGCGGGATGGTCTTGTCCCGGTGGGTGGACCACTTCAGTTAGGGCAGGGCATCACACAACTTCGAACTCGAAGGTGAAGGCATCGACGATCTCACCTGCTCCGTCTTGTTCCGAGTGGATTGTCACGCCGATCTTGTGCTCGCCTTCGGCGATCCCGTCAGGGCCGAAGTAATTCACCACCCCGGTCGAAAAGGAGAAAGCTTCCGTGTTGTCGATGTGGGTGCGGCCCCGGTAATCAATCGATACGGATCCGACCTCGGGCGCTTTCTCGGCAACCAGCAGAGCAAAGGTCAACGCGCCGTCGGCACTGAAAGCCTCCGCGTCGATCTGCGCGCCACTCTCGAAGCGCTGTGGCGACGGGTCGTTCCGTTGGCTGGCTATCGAGAGTTCGCCTTCGAAGTCCGACGGGGCTGCCTCGACCAAGGCCGAGATCTCCGCGGTGTCTGTTCCGCCACGCTCGTCCCGGACGGTGTAGGTGACCAGGGCCTCGCCGCTGAAGCCGTCCTCGGCGATCACGCGGACGGCATCTCCGCGGATCTGGGCGCGCAGCCCATCAGGTGCCTCAACCTGGGTGATCGTGAGGGCGTCTCCGTCCGGATCGGCGTCGTTCGCAAGCAAGTCGACGATGGTTGCGCCGCCTTCCACCAGGGTGACGCTGTCATTCCTTGCGTCCGGTGAGCGGTTCTCAGACTGCGCTGCATCCAGTTCAACGCGGGCAGTGCGCCATGTCTCATCACCCGCTGTTACGGCGAACACGTCCGAGTTTAGACGGCCCTGATTGCCGATGATCTGCCAAACACGCGGGGCAAATGCACCGTCTCCAAGGTCCTCATCGTCAAAGCGCAGGGAATACCCAGATCCCGCTTCGACATCCTCGAAGCGTACGACCCCATGTGCGTCCGTTTCAGCAGCGGCAAGCCTCGCGCCATCTTGCAGCAGAACGACTTCTACGCCGCTGAGGCCAGCATCTCTCGCGCCGAAATCGCCATCCCTATCCGCATCGACGAAGACGAAGCGTTGACATCGCCGGTCTCGGGCTCAGTCGGAGCGTCCTGCTGATGGGTGCGCGCCGTGCGCCAGACCTGGTCCCCTGCCGTGACCTCAAACACATCCGTGTTGAGCCGGCCGGCCCCGTCAATGGTCTGCCACTCTCGCGGGGCCAGCGTGCCGTCCCCGAGATCGTCGTCGTGAAAGCGCAGAGAGTAGCCGGGTCCCGCCTCGACCTCCCCGAAGTGGACAACCCCGAACTCATTCGTCTCGGCAGAGGCTACCCAAACACCATCGCGCAGCATACTGACCCGGACTCCACCGAGGCCCATGTCCCCCTCGCTGAAAGCGTCGTCCCGATCTGCATCGACAAAGATGCGCCCGCTCACGGTGCCCGTTTCGGGCTCCGGCGGACCTGCAACATCGACCTCGATCCGCCCTGTACCAGAGGCGCCGTGCACGTCCCTGACGGTGTACGCGACCACCGCGTCGCCGATGAAGCCGTCCTCGGCGATGACGCGGACGGTGTCGCCACGGATCTGGGCGCGCAGCCCGTCAGATGCATCCACCGCAGTAATTGTAAGGGCGTCCCTGTCCGGATCCACGTCATTGGCGAGCACATCGACAACCGCTTGATCGCCAGACAAAAGCGTCACAGCATCGTCCTCGGCGACGGGCGCTCGGTTCACCGGGGCAGCTTCGACCTCATGCACGCGCGCGATCCGCCAGACCCCGTCATTTGCCGAGACGTCGAACGCATCGGTGTTGAGCCGACCGTCACCGCCGATGAACTGAGCGTCCATTGGGGCGAAAGTGCCACCCTCCAGGTCTTCATCGTCAAAGCGCAGAGAGTACCCCCCTCCTGCATCGACGTCCTCGAAACGAACAATGCCTCTGCTGTCCGTCTCGGCGGTGGCCACCCGTACACCATCGCGCAGCAGGCTGACTTGGACCTCGCTGAGGCCGTCATCGTGCTCGGCGTCGAAAACGCCATCCTTCTCTGCATCGACGAAGATGCGTCCACTCACCACTCCGGTTTCGCGCACGGGTTCCACGGGTCCATCGATGGGAGACGGATCGACGGGCAGCACCGGCACTTCGATCGGCTCACCAGTGCCAGTCCCAGGGGCGTCATGAGCGTCTGTCTGCGCGAACACCGTGTTCGCAACTCCGCCATCAAGAATCCGGCCGACGTCCAGGTCCATGTCCGGATCATCGCCGGTGAGCTCCAATGTGAACTCACGGTCAAGCGGGTTGCGTTCGGTTCCCGCTTGGAAGAGACCGCCCTCTATCACGAGCACATAGTCCGATATCAGCTTGATCTCTGGCGCGTCGGCCGCGGCATCCTCGACCAGCAGATTGCCGCCTGCGATGATGATGCCTTTGACGGTCGTGCTTGCATCCAGCACCACGGTCTGGCCGTGTCCGACCACAACGATGTCGTCCGAACCTGGCACGGCTCCATTCCAGGCCGACGGATCCGACCAACGCGCCATGCCACTGGCAACCTCTTGCGGGGTGTCGGTTTCAGCGAAAACGAAATTCGATTCCTGCAGCGCGTGGCGCCCTTGGATCAGCACTTCGAATTGCGAGCCGTTATGCCTCACGATGGTCTGGTTGCCAGAGAGCGTAATGGTCAGGTCATCGATGCCCGTGATCCCAAGAAGCGAGACATCGATTGTGTCTTCGCCCACCGAGAACTGCTGTATGGTGTCCCGGCTGTTGGCCGTTGAGTCGCGCGCCGTTTCGAACACGTAAACATCATCTCCGGCCCCACCGTTTAAAAGATCGGCGCCAAGGCCGCCAACAAGAATGTCATTGCCACTATAGTCCCCGAGACCACCAATCAGGCTGTCATTGCCAGTTCCGCCAAAGAGGATGTCCGCACCATCGCCGCCGCCGACCTTGTCGTTCCCAGCATCTCCATACAATACGTCAATGCCATAGTCGCCGTAGACCTCATCAGGCCCGGCGCCACCGCTGACAAGGTCGTCGCCATAACTTCCCGCTAGGTAGTCAGTGCCCTCTCCCCCTTCGAGGGTATCATTGCCGCTCCCCCCCTGAAGATTGTCGTCGCCTTTGCCGCCATAGGCCGCGTCGTCACCGTTGTTGCCACGAAGAAGATCATCGCCATTGCTGCCGTAGAGAGCATCATTGGCTTGACCGCCCGATAGGGTCTCATCCCCATCGGTCCCGCGGATCATGTTGTCCGGATCAGGCGCCACTGGCAGATCGGTTCCATTGTCTAACGGAGACACACGATCCGCGACCACAATCGTGTCGGATGTGGACGGGTGCGTCTCGTGTGGAGCAGGTGCATCCGGCAAGAAAAGCTCTGTGCTGCTCTGCGCCGTCGAAACAAAACCGTCTGTCTGGTCCAGGGCGTTGAGAAGATCTCGATCAAAAACCGCCTCTCCATAGGCCTGAAAATCTCTGTGACCTCGATTCAGTGGCGTTACATCGAAATAGACAGCATATCCGAACGGACTTTCTGTTCCCATATACTCGCCGAAAAGCTGGTCGTTTGGACCTGCCCCAATATATGTCTCATCGGTGGCATGCATGCCGACAACACGGACAAACAGACTTCCGCCTTGTAGAAAAGCCGACGTGCTTTCAGCGGCAAACAAGTCGGCCATAGAATTCACGTCGTTGACGTCGAAACTAGACGAGAAGCTCGCGATGTTGGGAATCTCGTAAACGACCGCTTCACCGACGCGAATACCATCAAGCGACAGGTGGAAACCCGTGGGGAAAACATTGCCCGGTCCACCGACTTCAACCAAGAAGGCGGCTTCTTGATCGTCGGCAGTGGGCGTTATGAACTGGTAGAGGTCCTCACCACCGCGACCATCTCGCGTCAACCAGCTATCCTGATCAAACTTCAAACCGTCGACGGAACGCGTGACTGTTATTTCTTTTTGTCGATCGGCTCCCTTGCCGTACAAGTAGAATTCGGTCACGCCCATCGCGCCTTCGGTCGTAATCCACGCGTTGTCCAAATTCGGGTCAGCGTACGCGTTATAGCCGGCGCGTTCTGTTTCGCCGGGTATGTTCCGTGTGATCCAGGCCCCGCCTGCGACGTCCGTTAGACTTCCATCGTCGCGCGCCACAGTATTAAAAGCATCATCTGGACGCAAAAGCGCGGTGATGTCTCGGAATATCAGCTCATTGTCGACATTTTCGAATGTGATGCGCTCGAACCTGTCGCCATAGTCTTTAAGCTCCCCTTGCTGAAGGCTGATCGCGATGTCACCAAAATGATCATCGAAGTTTGCAAAGTGAACATCGACCATTGCGGCATCGCTGTTCCGGTAGGTCTTTACGCCGATATTCGGTTGATTTCTGTCTGTGGCGATGTTGTCGGACTCTCCGATTGAAACCGAGTCAATGAATAGTAAATCATCTCCACGAATTTCGAGATTGGAGGCGTTGTCGGATAGTTTGGCATCCTGAACAACGACAAAGTTGTCAGACGCATTTCCTTTGAAAGACCACAAGCCTACCTCTCTGTTGGCGTAGGCAGTGGTGTCCACAAACCAGAGGCTGCCATCCATCGAGAAGTTTTGGCCATCGACATGCTCCAACGTCTCGGCATCGATATGGCCGTCTAGAAAGACTCCAAACTCACTTGAGCTCGCCGTGTTGCCTACAAAGTGAAAGTCATCAGCATTATTGGCAACATCCATACCTTCCGACAGCCCATGTGGGCCAGTTTCAGTCGCGGGGGCAATAAAGAACCCAAAGTTTTCCGATCCCGCAGCGTGATTATCGATGAAGGTATTGGATACGTTTTCGATCCAGTAGCTTGCGACGTCTGTCCGGTCTGTTGGAATGGGCTCGCCAGTCTTCGAGGCGTGGGTTCCAAAAACGAGATTGCCCTTGACGACGTTACCGGTTTCGGAGCCATCCTCCATAAAAACCCATGTCCGACATGGTTATATATTACGTTGTCTGCAAAAGTAACGTTAGATGTACCGTGGATCGTCGAGCCTTTTTGATAGCTCTGATGGACAGATATATTGGAGACATACTGGCCAGAGGCATCGCCTAACATATGCCAGTGGATTGGGTATTTTCCCAAGATATCTTCCTGGCCGACCCGATAGAACTCGGCGCCGGAGATGTGCTGTTCTGCGCCATGCATCACCATGGTGTGTGCGCCGTAACCGTCCAAGACGCTGTCGGCATCGCCCTGAATGGTTATATTGCGGCTGAGTAACGCAACTTCGGCGCGCATGTCGACTTGCCAGCTATCATTTCCAGCGCCGTAGGTTTCCAACTTCCCATAATGATTAAAATCAAGCGGCCTATCCAATGTCACAGTTTTTCCGTCATTGGAAATACTGACAATTGTTCTCTCTTCATCCTCTGTGTGATCTTGCCCAGACGGGGCAATGGCGATCTTGTCGCCAACTTCCCAGCCTGTATCTCTGGTAAGGCTAAGAGTTACATCGCCAGCGAAGGCATTCTGCGAAAGTTGGGTCCAGGACTCTTTCGAGGCATCAGCCGCGTGAATTTCGATCCGGCTGCCTTCGCCCATGGCCATCAGGAACGCGTTGTCGTTCTCAATAACCAAATTCGACGAGCTGTGATCGTGCGAGCCTGAGCCGCGGGCTTGACCGTGGCTTTCCGCTTCCGAGTGGTCCTCGACAATGGCGCCGGCCTCGACCAGGGCCGCGACCCCTACGATGCCGGCGACGCCGATAAGCTTCAGGGAGTGCTGCTCAACACCGTCATGGCCGCGGACCACGAACACGAGATCCGCCTCACCGCCATCGCCGCAGATATATGCATCGATCTGAGGGTTCGTGGCGGACGCCTCGACCAGCGCCAAGATGTCGGCCGCAGTCGAGACCGTCTGGTTCTCTGGGCGCAAGGAGAGCCCCGCCACATCGAAGCTGAGCATATCCTCGCCGGGCGCGAAGCCTTGGACGACGTCATTCCCGCCCAAAAAGCTGAGGACGTCGACGTTACCGTTGCTCAGCAGAAAGCCGTCGCTGCTGGTTGTGCTGGTGCCCGACGCCGCATCAAAACCATAGCTCATGCCTGCGATCGCGCCGTCTGCGTCCTCGGAGACAAAGATCTGCTCCACCGGACCGCGTTCGGGGTCGCCGTCCTTGCGCCCACATTGGCAGATTGCGTCGCCTGTGATCGGGCATGGACCAAGCAGGTCGAGATCCGTCGCCGTTCCGACTGAATGCGCCATTGCGCGTCCCCCTTTAGATCTCGGCACAAGGAACGCGCGCCAGTCAGAATCGATCACTATAGTATTTTAAGACACGGCGTCTCAAAAATCAAAAAGAATGCAGTGGGCTCGGTAGCTTGAGAGTGACCCCCTGGCTCGATTTCGATCATGGACTGGTTCAAAACCTCTGGATCCAGGTGTGGATTTCGGAGGCAGCTCTTGCAGTGGAAGACGCGCCTACGAAGCGACAGGCAGCCAGCGGGGGGCTGTTCGAAGAGGGAGTGCGACGGCCCTCTTGCGCGGTTGGGGGCAGGAGCTTGGCCATCTTGCTGAGGTTCTGGGCGGTGGCAGCGAGGGCGAAGGCGCCGTTATGAAGGGCCCCCGCCACCCCCGTCGCTGCCCCGCGAGATCCGGAAACCGGTCGATCCGGCGCAGCAGATGGTCCTCCGACCGTGGTGTTTGAGCGAGACCTCGTCGAACGCCGACCGCTGCGCGACCCGCCTCGGTCCCAGCATCAGCCCGATCCTCCTTGCTGTTCCAATACGTCAACCGGTCCGGGCCAACGACCTCACATCGGCGGCTGCAACGCCAATCGTCGTGGGTGCCAGATTTTCGGACCGTCGCCGGCAGCCAAGAGACCAGAACGAGCCGAGACGAGAGATCTACGTATTGCGACATTTGAGTGACGTATGAATTTTGCTCTATGGTTTGTCTGAGGTTTCGCTGGCATCCGCTCATCTCACTGCGTTAACCCCACGTGGGGGACCACAACAGCTACTCGGACCACGCGTTCGGTAGAGGAATAACAGGTGAGAGCGATGCTGAGCGACGCTGAGATTTTGGCCCTTGAGGCTGGCGTACAGAATGTTCTTCGGATTTCGGGTCCGGTTGAGGCTGGGTCTTCGGACGAGGCGCTGATTGACGGTGTTGTTGCGGATATTCTGGCTGAGGAGCCGGAGACGCTTGACCAGGCGATCACGCTTTTGGTGACGTCTGACGCGGCGGA
>JBCBYB010000029.1:0-54766 GCA_039816045.1 Pseudomonadota bacterium | reverse complement strand
CCCCCCCCCCCCCCCCCCCCCCCCCCTCGTTCCTAACCGGACATGGTGGGGTGGGGGCGGGGTTGGGGGTGGGCTGTAGCTACATGTTCGGGATGCGCCCGCAAGGGCGCGCCCGGTCGTCGCAACCGCTGTGCACTCTCGGACGGGCGCTTAAGCTTTCCGCACGAGGAACTGCACCACCGTGCAGGCGAGGTCTTCTGGCGGCAGGGTGGAATAGTCCGAATGCACCGGGAAGCCGCTGAGGTCGCAAGTGCCGATCCGCTCCACCGCGACCATCTCGAACCCCGCCGTTTCGAACCCTGCCACCCAATCGGGGATCTGCACCCGGTTGATGTACTGCAGCCGGTTGTTGATCCGCCCGTCGAACTCCGCGCCGGAGTACCGGAGATACTCTTTCGGATGCGTGCCCTTGGCGTAGATCCCGAGATGGTCTGTCAGCACCACCTGGTGATAGGCCCAGCCGCCCGGGCGCAGCACCGCCTGGGTCCGGGCCAAGATCTCGGGCAGATCCTCGCGTCTGAGATGCTCGCCCACATCGCTGCTGATGATCAGATCCCGCGAACCATCCGCGATGCCCGCGAGCAACCCCGTCGGGTCCGCCTGGTAGGAGAAGCCGAGCAGCCCATAGGCCGTCTCCCGGTCCGGCGCCGCTGCCACCGCCGCGATCAGGTCCTCGGCGTGCGCGCCTGTGATCCCCAGTGCCGCGCGCATCTCGGGGGCCGCGATCTGCCGGGCATAGGCACGGAACCGCTCCCAGCTCCGGTTGTCCCAGATGTCGTAGAGCAGCGTTTCGGACGGCACCTCGAGGCGCAGCATCAGCGCCTCCCAATGCACCCAGCCCGTGCCGATCTCGAGCGCCTCAAGCCCCTCGCGCAACACCCCGTGCGCGCGCAGCAGCTCCAGGAACTTCTCGCTGCGGAACACATATTTCGGCGCGATCCGGGCGGTCGCCCCGCTGCGGGCGTTCTTCAGATTGCCAAGCAGACGGTAGAGCCGCCGGGTCGGGGCCGTCGCCGAGGCCAGCCTCAGGAGTTGGGCGGCGGTCCGGTATCGCATGGGTGTCCTCTCTCAGCGGCGCCGGAGCCTAGCCAGACTGTCGCCTCTCTGCAACTCTGTGAGATGCCTACACATCACAAATCAGGCGGGCCGGTTGATTGGGCCGTCATTGTTGCCAAGCTCTTAACGATACCACGCGGGAGGACGCTGGAATGTGCGGGATCTGTAGCATGGCGCGGGGCTGCTGCGATTTCACGCCGGAGCCGCTTGCGGTTATGGCGGGAGACACACCGCCGGTGGCCTCCGATTTCGAGGTTGGCGACCTGATCGATGGGTTCGGCTATTTCCTGATCGGGCGCAAATGGGGTGGGCCCGAGCTTGCAACCCCTGGCGGCGTGGTGACCTGGAGCATCGCGGAGGCGGGCGCGGACATCACGGATTTTACCGCCTTCAGCACGACCTCCGACCCGGAGGACTTTTACGCCGATGACGTGGAGCCGCTGCTCCGCGAGGCCTTTGCGATCTGGTCGGCCGCCGCGGACATCGAGTTCATCCAGGTCGAGGGCAGCGATGCCGGCAGCTTGGAGGGGCCCGTCGGCAACATCCGCATCCTGCATGGCACGCCGGAGAACTATAACCGCATCGGGGTCGCCTATTTCCCGAACCCCAGCCCCACCGGCGGCAACGTCGTGATGAGCGATTTTGCAGCGCTGCGCACGAGCCCCGAGCTCTATCTCGACCTTGCGCTGCACGAGATCGGCCATGCGCTCGGCCTCGGCCACATCAACAACGAACAGTCCATCATGTTCCCCGGACGCCTGCGCGGGCAGGACGAGCTGTTCGCATCCGACGTGACAATCCTCCAGCGCCTCTATGGTGCGCAGGACGCGCCCGCGGACGCGCCGCTCACCTATGTGCTGCCGGAGAGCGAGCAGGATCTCACGCTGGAGTACACGCCCGCACCGCTGACCCTGGTCGGCAATACCCAAGACAATCGGCTGGAGGGGGCCGCGGGCGCCGACCGGATCGAGGGCCACGCGGGGGCCGACCATCTCCTTGGCGGAGCGGGGGCGGACCATCTCCTCGGCGGGGCGGGCCATGACCGGCTGGAGGGCGGCGCCGGGGCGGACAGCCTGGTGGGGGGCGCCGGTCTCGACACCGCCGTGGTGGCCGGAGCCTACAGTCCCGCGCGGGTGGAGATGGGCTCCGAGGGCACCATCGCCGCGGGCGACAGCCTCACCGGGATTGAGCGGATCGCCTTCGATGACGGAATCTTGGCGCTGCCGGTGGCGGGGCTCGGCTCGGTCGCGCGGCTCTACACAGCGGCGTTGGGGCGCGACCCGGACGGCGGCGTGCTGTTCTGGCAGGAACGCCTGGCGGATGGCGCAACCCTCGCGGCCATCGCCCAGAGCTTTGCCGACAGCGTGGAGTTTGCCGAGCGCTTCGGCGCCCCGGACGATGCGGGCTTTGTCGACGCGCTCTATGGCAACATCCTCGGGCGGCCGGGAGATCCGGAGGGGCAGGCGTTCTGGGAGGGCGCCCTTGCCGGTGGCACAACGCGCGCCGAAATGCTGCTCGCCTTCGCGGAGGCACCGGAGACCCGCGCCGGGCTGGACCTCTCCGACGGGCTTTTCCTCTCGGACACGGTCCTCTAGCGACAGGCCCGCAGACCGCCCGACCGACCCGGTTTGGGGGCCTCGTGCTCGGCTCTCGGGAGCAGCCGCATATGCCGCCGCTCCCGCTGTCCTCAGAGACCCTTCAAGCCGCCAGTCTCTTGGGTTTGCAGGCGTTCTGGTTCTTCTTCAGGTTCACAAGCAGCGGATCGTTGCTGGTCTTGCCGCTCGACTTTGCCGAGTTTTTGCTGGACTTCGATGCTTTCGCCTCGCTCTTCTGATGATCGAGCAGCCGCTTCGTGTGGTCGATCCATTGGCGATTGTCAGTGATCAGCCGCTGGATCTCTTGGGACAAGGAGCGCAGCTTGTTGTTCACTTTGTTGAGGTTGTCGGCCAGCTTTCCCGCACTTACCATTATGTCATGGCAGTCGCGGCTATAGACAAAGCACTGCGCGGATTGTGCGCTGTTGGTCGGCATTTTCGCCCAGGTCTCAAAGTAAACCTTCAGCTCGCCGGCATAGGTTTTGCAGATCCCGTGGTGGGTTCTTGCGGGCATGAAGACGCCGAGCAACTCATCGACATCCGACTTCATGTCCTTCAGCGCCTTCTCATAGGTCGTGAGACAGAAATAGTAGTCCATGATGGCTCTCTTGGCCTGATCGCTGGCTGCGCCATGGCGTTTGATGGCCTCCATCATTGACTGATATTTTCTCCCGCTGTTGCTGTCGGGCCAAACCACCTCCTTGGCCGCCGCCGCCTTCACTGCGGTGTCGTTGGACTTCAGGTTTTGTTTGATGGCTGTGATCTGCGAGTCCTCAAAGAACTTCGCATCGTCCCAGGTCAGCGTCGTCGAGTTTCCGAGTTTCTTGGCATAGGCGTTGACGCTTTGAACTTTGCTGTAATGGCCGTGGATCTCTTTCAGCTTCAGCAGGGCGCGCATGGCCTTCAGGGCACTCATCGGTTTTTCCTCCATCGCGTTAAGCAAATTGCCGCAAAGGGGCGGCTGTCGGTCTGACATTGCGAGGATTGCCGCCGGGTGTTTCGAGATCTTTTCTGTGGAGGGGGCCCGGCGTTTCATTTGTTTCGAAGCCGGCAGATGGCGTCATGCGGGCTCAGCGGCCGCCGACGGATAGGCGAGCTCGGGCGCGCGCTCTGACGACTACGACAGCCCCCCGTCACACGCCCCGCGTCATAGACAGATGGCGAACATCTCGGTCCTGCTGCCATCGGTTTCGGTTCGTGGTCCGGTTGGGCGAAACCCGGATTTTAGGAGGACCCGCTGGGAGGCGACATTCTCTGCCGCCACCGAGGCGATGACGCGGCTCAGGTGATAAACGCGGTGCCCGTACCCGAGCAGGCCCTGCACGAACTCGGTCGCGAGGCCCCGGCCCCAGACATCGGGCGAAAGCGCGTACTTCACTTCGGCGTCCACCTGGTCACCCGGATGCACAAGCCCACCGAACCCAATCGGTTGCGCGCGGTGGCGGTCTTCAACCGCGAACATGCCATAGCCGCGCTCGCGGTAGTTGTTGCACGTGACCTCCATCCACTGCGCAGCTTCTGATGCGGACAGCGCCTGCCCGTCATCGACCCATCGCACGACGCGTCTGTCGCCGTAGAGCGCAAGCACCAGGGGTTCATCGGCCGCGCGCCATCTGCGCACGACAAGCCGATCCGTGCGAAACACGGCCGCTCCGCTCAAGAGCGGGTGCGATTGTTGATCCTTGGAGGTCATCCGACAGGGTTAGGGCATCGGCGCTGCTGCGGAAACCCGACACGCGCCAATGCCGGTCAGATCGGCGCTCTGGCTGCAGGGGGGGCGTTCGCGGACGGAACGGGCCTCACCGGGTCGCGGCGGCCAGCTCCTCCAGAGTCTTGTGCACCCGGTGGGGCGGCACGGTCGCGGCCCGCACCAGCTCGTCGAAATGCCGCGCGAGGCCGCGGACCTGGTCGCTCGCCGTCACCACCAGATAGCTTTGGCCGAGATAGAGCGCGGCGCGCTTCAGCGCGAAGACCGTGAGCGGGGCGGAATAGGTCTCGCGCGCATCGTAGAGATGCAGCCGGATCGAGGGGTAGAACCGCTCCGTCTCCCGCGCGATATGGGTGAGCTGCGCACGGCGGACCGGTGCGGAGACATCGGCCCAGATGCTGGTCCCGGCGGCAAGCGCCTCCAGCGTCTGCACCCCCATGCAGATCTCGAGATCGGTGTCGCGCAGGCGCGCATCGTCCACCAGCGCATCGCCGTGCTCAGCCCGTGCTTCGGCCCGGTCCGGGGCGACGGCGGTCTCCCGCAGTTCGCGCAGACGGAACATGTCCGGCAGGAAGGAGGGGACATAGCGGATCTTCGCGCCCTCGGCTTCCCGCCGCCAGCGGGCCAGCGGGGATCCCTCTCCGAGGCCAATCGCCGTTTCGATCTCGACAGAGGGGGCGACCTCCTGCCCGCCAAGCTGCACCTCCGTCAGCCCGAGCAGCCAATCGACCGAGGAGCCACAGGCCTCCGCCATGGCACGCAGCGTCTCGGCGCGGGGAAGGCGCGTGCTGTCGGGGTCCAGGAACTGCCCGAGCCCCGAGCGGTCGAGCCCGGTGTCCCGGGCAAAGCGCGCAAGGCCGCCGGGATGCGCCTCGACCAAGGCGGCGAGACGGTTGCGAAAGGTGTCGGCGAGGTGGCGTCGATCCATGAGCGCTTTTGGCAATCACAACAAGGCCTGCGTGAATACACCAAAAGTGGATTGCCAACAATCATATTAGGAATTTTCACCCATTATCGCACTGTTCGCCTCAAAGAAACCGAGTTCGCGGCAGACTCACGCAGTATCCAAACTGGTGACGCCAAGGCACCTTGGATCACATGTCCGTGAGTCCTGTGCCCGATCCCGCCTTGCGTCCCCTGCCCGGCCCGGCTGCTCTGCCGGCCCGTCCCGCTCTCCTCAGCTGGATTTCCGCGGTGGAGGCGCCAACGATCGCGCTCATCCTTGTCTGCTCAGCGTTGTGGATGGCGGCAACGGCGCTGCACACGCATTGGCTGGCCTGGCCCGTGGTGGCGCTCCTGCTGGTGCTGCACTCTTCGTTGACCCATGAGGTGGTGCACGGGCATCCGACGCCGAACCAGGGGCTGAACGCGGCGCTGGTGTTCCCGGCGGTGGGGCTCTTCGTGCCCTATGAGCGGTTCCGCGATATGCACCTCGCGCACCACCAGGACGCGCAGCTGACCGACCCCTATGACGACCCGGAGAGCAACTATCTCGACCCGGCGGTGTGGGAGACCCTGTCCTGGCCCATGAAGGCGCTGCTGCGGGCGAACAACACGCTGGCGGGGCGGATCCTGCTTGGCCCGGCGATCGGTCTCACGCTATTTTTCGCGAGTGAAATCAAGGCGATGCTGCGCGATGAGCGCATGGTGCAACGGGCCTGGGCGCTGCACCTGCTGGGGCTGGTGCCGGTTTGTGCCTGGCTCTGGTGGTGGGGCGTGCCGCTCCTCGGCTATCTTGCGGCGGCCTACTTCGCGATGGGGGTGCTCAAGATCCGGACCTTTCTGGAGCACCGGGCCCATGAGGCGGTGCGCGCCCGCTCGGTGGTGATCGAGGATCGCGGTCCGCTCGCCTTTCTGTTTCTGAACAACAACCTGCATGCGGTGCACCATTGCGCGCCGGCGGTGGCCTGGTACCGGTTGCCGGCCCTCTATCGGGAACGGCGCGAGCGGGTGTTGGAGATGAACGGCGGCTATCGGTACCGCTCCTACGGAGAGGTGTTCCTGCGCTATTTCTGGCGGCGCAAGGACCCGGTCGCGCATCCCCTGATGAGCGGGCAGGAGCCGGAGCGCTGAGCGGCCCCATGTCTGACCCCGTGTCTGGCCCCGTTCCTGGCCCTGCAGCTCTCGGAATGTATGACCGCGCGGAGCTGAGGTCTGAGACCGACACGCTGTGGGCGGCGATCCGCGATGCCTTGCGCGCAGATGGCGTGGACGCGCCGGAGCGCCTGACCTGCACGGACCCGGAGGCGCTTTGGGAGGCGCCCGATCTCGTTCTCGCGCAGACCTGCGGGTTGCCCTATGCGCTCCGGCTCTCGGGACAGGTGGTGCTGGTGGGAACGCCGGCCTATCGGATCGAGGGCTGCGGACCGGGGGAGTATCGCAGCGCCCTGGTGGTGCGGGCGGATGATCCGGCGGAGGACCTCTCGGAGATGGCCGGACGGGCGGTTGCCGTGAATGCGGTGCACAGCCAGTCCGGCCATTCCGCACTCCGGCATGCTGTCGCGCCTTTGGCGAAGGATGGCCGGTTCCTGGGCGCGGCGCTTCTGACGCGGAGCCATGCGGCGTCGATCGTGGCGGTGGCCGACGGGCGGGCCGATCTGGCGGCGATCGATGCGGTGACCTGGGCGCTGGCGGAGCGCCATGACCCGGTGACGGCGCGGCTGCGGGTGCTGGCCTGGACCGAGCCGACGCCCGGTTTGCCGTTGATTGCCGGGCCGGACGCCGATGCGGCGGCAACGCGCAGGGCCGTGGCGGCTGGGATCGCAGCGGTGCCGGATGCGGTCCGCGACGCCTTGATGCTGGACGGGTTGAAAGGCTTTGGACCGGCGGACTACGCCCCGTTGGCGGTGCGGTTCCGAAAGGCCGAGGCGGCGTCGTCCCTGGTGTTTGAGGCCGTTTGAGAGCGCTCGGATAACAATGGATTGCACCGGGTTGCCTGCGCCCTTCGGGCGCACGCTCCCCTGGCGCTCCCGCCCGCCACCACCCCCGCCACCACCCCGCGGCTGCGCCGCGGGCCGGGGCCGTGGTTGGGGCGGGATGATTTAACAGGCTTACGCACCAGGGCTGCGCCTGCCGGGGCGAAGGGGGGTGCTCCGGAGCAGCCGCCGCGCGGTCTCAGGGTGGGTGGGGCCCCGGGAGGCGCAGCCCGGCTGTCGCTCAGCGCGCCGAAGCGCCGTAATAGAGCGCCTGGACGTGCTCAGCTTCGGCGAAGAACAGCCAGCGCAGCGCCATCGCGCCCGCCAGATGCACCAGCAGCGCGAGCACGATCACCGGATCGCCGATCGCCCAGGACAGTACCACCAGCACCGCAGGCGCCAGAAACCCGAGCGCCGCGCCGATCCAGCGGAGCTGCCAGGCGCGCTTGCGGCCCACCTTGAAGGCCATCTCCTCGAGCAGATAGTTCGCTCCCGTATGCGGCGGCTCGAAGGCGCGCACCCGGCCCATGCGGCCGAGCCCCGTGGCGCTGGCCAGATCGCTGCCCTTCACGGAGCGCGGTGCGCCGGCCGCCTGGGTCTGCCACCAGATCGCAACCCCGGCCCCGAGCGCCAGCGCCAGCAACAGCCGTCCGCCATGGGCCTCGCCGCCCGTCAGCGCGGCCAGCGCCTCGAGCCCCAGAAACCCGCCGACTGCGGCAAAGGCGATGAAGAGCTGCGGCGTCGGCGGCACGCTCCAGCGCGGCACGGTCGCGAGCTGCGCATAGATCATCGCCGTGCAATAGACCGTCGCGAGGGCCAGGGCCGCCACCGCCCAGCCGAGGCCCCAGACCCGCACATCCCAGATCACCCACAATGCGGCGTAGAGCACAAAGAGCGCCGCCGTCAGCACCAGCAGGCAGGCCTCGCGGGATAGCCAGGAGGACCGCCATTGGGAGAACGCTCGCCAGGCCCGGTCCGGCCGCGCGAGGTGCCCGGCCGAGGCGACCCCGCCCGCCGCCGTCAGCACAAACGCACCGGCGCAGGCAAACCACGGGAACAGCGGCGCCTCCGCCGCCTCGGGGCCGAAGCCGAGGCCGAGCCAGGCGACCAGCCCGAGCCCGAGCCCCGACAGCACCGTGAACGCGATCAGCGAGGGAGCCGGGGTCATGCGTCTTCTCCTTGGTCGAGCTTCGCCAGCGCCCGGTCGAGCCAGCCGAGGAAGCCGCCCGCCTGCGGCTCGGCCAGGGCGGCGAGGTTCACCGTTCCGGCCGTCGGCGCCAGCGCCGCATCGCGTGCGCGGGGCGGCAGGTATTTGTTGACCGGACGCGTCTCCTGCTCGGGCATCAGGTCATAGCCGCCGCGCTCGGCCACCAGCTCGCTGACCGCGCTGTCCGGATCGCTGAGGTCGCCGAAATGCCGAGCACCGGCGGGGCAGGCGCGCACACAGGCGGGCACGCGGTCCTCCTCCGGGATCGTCTCGTTGTAGATCCGGTCCACACAGAGCGTGCACTTCTTCATCACGCCCGCCTCCCGGTCGAGCTCGCGCGCACCGTAGGGGCAGGCCCACGCACACAGCCCGCAGCCCATGCAGTGGTCTTCGTTGACCAGCACGATGCCGTCCTCGACGCGCTTATAGCTCGCCCCCGTGGGGCAGACCGTCACACAGGGCGCATCCTCGCAATGCAGGCAGCTCTTGGGGAAATGCACGAGCTTGGCTGGTCCCGCCTCGGGCATCACCTCATAGGAATGGATGCGGTTCAGCCAGGTCCCCGTCGGCTCGGCGCCGTAGGGGTTCTGGTCCGAGAGCGGCGCGCCCGCCCCTCCGGTGTTCCACTCCTTGCACGACACCGCGCAGGCATGGCAGCCCACACAGATGTCGAGATCGATCACGAGGCCCATCTTGCGGTTGGTGCTCTCGGGCAGCATCGTCATGGTGTCCCTCCCGGGGCTAGGCCCACGTCTCTTCTCATTCCCAAATCTCCGCCGGCAGGAGCGACCAGGCCGCGGCGACGCCGAGCGCCACCAGCCAGATGGCGGTGATCACCGTCCGCAGCGACCCGCTCTCCGGGTTGCCCATGCCGAACAGCCAGGCGGTGAAGCGCTGGCGATAATCCTTGGTGCCGCGATGCTCGGCGAGCGGGTCGCCTTCGGCGCGCAACCCCGCCTCGAAGCGCATCTGTGCGCGCCTGAGCCAGATCGTCCCGAGCAGCACCACGCCGCCGCCGATGCCGAGCACCCACCAGATCATGGCTCGACCCCGAAACAGCCCGCGGCGAAGGCGCCGAGATCCGCATCGAACCGGGGCGCATCCTCCCAGAACGGCGCATGGCCACAGCCGGGGTACACGAGCCCTTGGGCATGCTCCGGCAGGCTCGCCATCACCTCCTCGTACATCGGGGTCAGGCAGAGCCGCTCGGCCGCTCCCTGGATCACCAGCGCCGGGCAGGTGACGGCGGCCAGATCCTCCCGGTTGTCGGCATCGCGCAAACGCGCGGCTTTGCGGATATGCGGCGGCACGAGCATGTTGTAGCCGACCATGAAGGCGAGATCGCGCTTGGAGAGCGGCGCCGCCACACAGGCTTTGACAAAGGCGATGGCGGCGTCGATCTGGGCTTCGAGATCGTCCTCATACATCCCGAGCGCTTCCACATCGGGCTTGCGCCGTGCCATCACGTCCGGATCCGCCAGGGCACCCGAGCGGGCGCCGGCTCCGGTCAGCACGATGCCGGAGAGATCCGCGTCGCCAAAATGTTCGAGCCAGTCGCCGAGCACGCGGCCCCCCATGGACCAGCCGACCAGCACCGGGCGGCCGAGGCCGAGGCTGTCGACCACGGCGCGCATGTCCTCGGCCCAGAGCCGGCTGGTGCGGTAGAGTGCGGGATGGTCGGGCTTGTCCGAGGCGCCGTGGCCGCGGAGATCGGGCGCGACCAGACGGAACCGCTCGGCCAGCGGCCCGCGGAATTGCTTGCTCCAGCACAGCGCCGCCTGCGACCAGCCATGGATCAGCAGGATGGCGGGGGCGTCCTCCGGCCCCGTCTCGCGCACGGCGAGACCGACGGCGCCGGCGCCCGTGACGCGGTGGTGCCTCACGCCCATCGGGGCTCCCCGAAAGCCCAGTAGGCCCAGGCCTTGTCGTTGACCTTGGCGCGGTAGGTCCCCGGCAGCTCCGCAAGAAATGCGCCGATCGAGGTCAGGTGCCAAGCGTCGTCCGCCGAGACGATGAGATAGGGCTCGGTCAGGATGGGCATGCCTCGGCGCTCGCCACAGAGGCGCGCGCGGTCCGCGGCGAGCGTCGGGCCGTCCTTCATGTGGGTGTGACCCCAGGCCCAAAGCCATGACCCCGTCGCCTCGATCCACCCGCCGATCGCGTGGAAGGGCGCGCGGGCCTCGGGTCGGTCGCGGCCGGACCACACGATCTCGCCTGCCTCGCGGTCGAGATGCCAGCGCCCGCCTGTCCGGCCAATCTCGAACGCCTCGTAGAGCTGTTGCGTGGTGCTCGTGACGGCAGCACAGGCATCCTCGACCAGCGCATCGAACGAGCTGTCCGGTTTGGCGGCGTGATAGGCCCCACAGCGCGGGCATTTGACCTGGAACCGCTCGGCGTGGCCCATCAGAACTCCTTGCCGTAGGCGAGGCTGTCCGGCCCGGTGCCGACGGGAGAGGCTTGCTCGCCGAGATCCGGATCGGTGCGGCCCGAGGCCGGTGGCTCGGCCTTCTCGATCTTCACCCGCAGATCGTACCAGGCCGCCTGGCCGGTCACCGGGTCCGAGTTCGACCAGCGCAAGCCGTCGCCTTTCGGCGGCAGCAGCTCGTTGATCAGGTGGTTCAGCAGAAAGCCCTTGGTGGTCTCCGGCGCGCCGTCCTCCAGCGCCCACGCCCCGCGGCGCTTGCCGATGGCGTTCCAGGTCCAGACCGTCTTGGCGTTGACCGCCTCCATCCGCATCACCGGCACCCGGATGCGCCCATGATAGGAGGTGAGCCAGGCCCAGTCGCCGTCCTGCAATCCGTGCTCATCGCAAACAGGGCCGGGGACATAGAGCGGGTTTTCCCCATGGATCTGCCGCAGCCAGGCGTTTTGGCTCCCCCAGGCATGGTACATCGCCGCCGGACGCTGGGTGATCGCGTGGAGCGGATATTCGCTCGTGTCGACGCCTGCCTCTTCATAGGGCTGCCACCAGACGGGCAGGGGGTCGAAGGTCTCGCCGATCCGGGTGCGCATCTGCTCGGGCGGCTGACGATCGCCATATCCCTCGGCGGCGAGCTGGAATTTGCGCAGCGGCTCGGCATAGAGTTGGAAGACATAAGGCTGGGGCTTGTCGAAGAACCCCTTCTCCACGGCCCACTCCTGATAGGCCATGTTGAACGGCTTCATGAAGCGCGCATCCTCCGGCACATGGGCCGTCCAGAACCCGCCGTTCTCGATATAGCGGTCGATCTGGTCGGGGTTCGGGGCGCCGCGGCCCTCCTGCGTGCCGTTGCCGCGCCAGCCGGCCAGCGGGCCGACGCCCGGGCGCCGCTCATGCCGCACCGTGTAGTCGGCATAGTCCTTATAGGCGGGCTTGCCGTCCTTCTCGAAGCCGGGCAGCGCGAGGCGGGCGCCGAGATCGAGCAGCACCGACTGGAACCCGCGCACATCGCGCCCTTCGGCCTGGGTCTCGGGCTCCACCACCGGCCACCGGATCGCATCCGCCGCGCAGTCGGGCTCGCAGATCGGCCGGTCGAGCAGCGAGATGCAGTCGTGCCGCTCGAGATAGGTCGTGTCGGGCAGGATCAGATCCGCATAGGCGACCATCTCGGAGCTGTAGGCATCGGCGTAAATGATCTTGGGGATCTTGTACTCCCCGTCCTCGCGCTTGGCGGTCAGCATGTCCATCACGCCGGCCGTGTTCATCGACGAGTTCCAGGCCATGTTCGCCATGTAGAGGAACAGGCAGTCGATCTCGTAGGGGTCTCCGGCGACCGCGTTCGAGATCACCATGTGCATCAGCCCATGCGCCGAGAGCGGGTTGTCCCAGGTGAACGCCTTGTCGATGCGCACCGGGTTGCCAGCCTCGTCGAGCGCCAGATCGTCGGGCGAGCGCGGGAAGCCGAGATGCGGACCCGCGAGCGGGCAGTCCGGTTCGCAATGGCAGTGCGGGGTCGGGTGCGCCTCGATGGGCTTCGGATAGGGCGGCTTAAAGCGGAACCCGCCGGGTGCCTCGACGGTGCCGAGCAGCGTCTGCAGCACGTGGATCGCGCGCGCCGTCTGGAAGCCGTTGGAATGCGCCGAGATCCCGCGCATCCCGTGCATCGAGACCGGACGGCTGCGGAAGTGCGTGTGTTTCTCGCCGCGGAAATCGGTCCATTCGCAGGGGATGTCCTCGGCCTCGTCGAAGGCCGCGTGCGCGAGTTCCGCCGCGATGCGCCGGATGGTGGCCGCGTCGATCCCGCAGCGCTCGGCCACCGCATCGGGGGCGTAGTCGGGCTCGAGGTATTTCCGCGCCATCAGCTCGAAGACCGGCACCGCGCGGCCGCCGTCGGGGGAGGGCATCTCGCCCTGCAAGGCGGGCTTCAGCCCCGGCTCGTCGAAGGGACGCGGCTCGCCGGACTTGCGGTCCCAGACCAGCGCTTTGCCGTCGGCATCGCGCAGGAACAGCCCGAACGTCGGCCCCGGATTGCGATCGACCAACCAGGGCGCATTGGTCCAGCGCATCAGATAGTCGAGATCCACATGGCCGGTGCGGATCAGCTCATGCACCAGCGACAGCACGAAGAGCCCGTCGGTGCCGGGGGTGATCCCCACCCACTCGTCCGCGATGGCGTTGTAGCCGGTGCGCACGGGGTTGATCGCGATGACCTTGGACCCTTGCGTCTTGAGCTGCCCGAGCCCGATCTTCAGCGGGTTGCTGTCATGGTCCTCGGCCACGCCGAACAGCATGAAGAGCTTGGTGCGGTCCCAGTCCGGGCTGCCGAACTCCCAGAACGCGCCGCCGAGGGTATAGATCCCGCCAGCCGCCATGTTCACCGAGCAGAAGCCGCCATGGGCCGCGAAATTGGGGGTGCCGAACTGCTGCGCCCACCAGCCGGTGAAGGACTGCGACTGATCGCGCCCGGTAAAGAAGGCGAGCTTCTTGGGGTCGGTCGAGCGGATCTCGGTCAGCCAGCCGCGCGCGGTCTCCAGCGCCTCTTCCCAGGAGATCGGCTCGAACTCGCCCGAGCCGCGCGGGCCGACGCGCTTCATCGGCTGCATCAGGCGCGCCGGCGAGTAGTGCTGCATGATCCCGGCCGAGCCCTTGGCGCAGAGCACGCCGCGGTTCACCGGATGGTCCCGGTTGCCCTCGATATAGCGGATCTTGGGAACTCCGCCGCTGTCCTTGACGTGGACATTGATGCCGCAGCGGCAGGCACACATGTAGCAGGTCGTCTTGCGCACTTCGTCGCCGACCGGCCGGCTGAGATCGAGCGCCGGCTCGTTTCCATCAGGCATGGGTGCCTCTCCCTCGTCTTCGGGCTTTATGCGCCGCAGCATCCAGCCTATGAGAGCCGGTTTCTGCGGCCAGTTTGGCGTAAGCGACGGGGCCAGCCAAGCGGAAAGGACCGTGCTCACAAAGGTAAACAATGTGATAACGGTCACATCCCTTGCGGCGCGAATCGGGCAGTCTCTCCCATAACGAAGGGGTGCTGCCATGTATGATGCTTACGAACGCTACGCGCTTTACTGGGTTCCGACACCGGACCAGGCGATCTCGCGGTTCGGCCTGGATTGGACCGGCTGGTGCGCCGAGACGGGGGAGTATCATCGCCGCCGTCCCGTGGCCGGAGCTGCCAAGACGGCGGGCCTCAGCGCGGGAGAGACGGCGCGCCACGGCCTGCACGGTGTGCTGGCGGCGCCCTTCGCGCTCGCGCCGGGACGGAATGTCTGGACGTTGGAGCAAGTCATCGACCATGTCGCAGGCGCAAGTCCGACGATCCGCGTCCCGTCCCTGCGCGCAACGGTGATCGCTGGGCGCGTCGCCCTGGTGCCGCTGCGGCCGCTGGAGATGCTCGACGGCCTGATCGGTCGGACCCGTGCAGCACTCTATGGCCTTACGGAGCGGGAGCCCGAACCGGCGCCGTCCGCGCTGCGCGTCCAGACCGGGAACGGCACCACCGAGATGACGGCCGATCGGTTCCACATTCCGCTCACCGACCAGTTGGATGCCGGTATGGCGGAGGCGAAACTGGAGGTCGCCGAGGCCCTTCTGGAGAGACTGAACTTCGCGCCCTTCCGCATCGGCGACGTGGCGCTGATGGGGGATCCGGGCGCCGGCCGCCCCTTGCGCGTCCTCCGCCGCTATACCCTGGCTGCCGCTGAGCCGACCCCGGCACGCCTCGGCGGTCTGGAAACCCGTGGCCCGCAGCTTCTGGCGGGCCTGATCGAACGCACCTCTCCGTCGCCGTCGCTCTGCTTCGGCTGAGGACGGACCCGAAGTCCCTCTGGTCGGTGGATCTCTCACCCTTCGACCAACCCTGTCCTTGCCCCGCTTCGGCGGGGCATTTTTTTTGTCCGGGTGCAGGCGCGGTTGACCGCAAGGAGAGACGAGAAAGGGCCGCCCGGACGTGCCGGACGGCCCTCGTGCACTGGTGGGGCGCTCGCGCCCCCGGATCAGCTGCGCGCGGCGCGGATCTGGCTGATCGCGAAAGCGATGATCGCCGAGAATTTCAACAACGTCAGAAGTCCAAGCATGATGCAGTCTCCACAAGAGGTTTCTTGCAGCGCAACATAGTCCTGCCCATTTCTGATCAACTTATTGGAAAGAAAAGAAAACTTTAGAGTGGATTTAAGTCAACTGACGTGTACGCAGTGCCGACCGGAATGGATCAGGAAAGCGCGTTCACCATTCGGAAACGCAACTTTTTGAAAACTCGACAGCGCGCTGTAAACAGATCTTGTCACCCGTGCCGCAGGTGCGACAGATCTTGGCACCAACGCTTTCGCCCCTGGCTCGGTCACTTTTTCACAGCATGGAAAGCCCGCCGCGCTCGTGGGGTGGCATGCACCGGTTGCGCCGCGCCAAGCCCGCCGCTAAGCCTTGGCCGACCCGCCTGCGACGCGAAGGATTGCCGATGGCCGACCCCTCCTCCGACGCCTCCAGCCCGCCTGCGAACGGTCCCGAGGAAGACGGCCTGCGCGCCCAGGTCCGCCGGGTGATCGAGTCCGATCTGTTTCGCAACGGCATCCTGGTCGTGATCATCTTCAATGCGGTGCTGCTCGGGCTCGAGACGTCAAAGGGCGTGACCGATGCGGTCGGCCCGCTGATCGGCTTTCTCGACAATGCCTGCCTTGCGATCTATTGCGTCGAGATCGCGCTGAAGCTGTTCGCGCTGCGGCTGGGGTTTTTCAAGAGCGGCTGGAACATCTTCGATCTGTTGATCGTCGCGATCTCGCTCGCGCCCACCAGCGAGGGGCTCGCCGTGCTCCGCGCGCTGCGGGTGCTGCGGGTGTTCCGGGTGATCACCGCGGCACCCACACTCCGCCGGGTGGTTGAGGGTTTCTTGCGCGCGCTGCCGGGGATGGGCTCGGTCTTTTTGCTGACTGCGGTGATCTTCTACATCGGCTCGGTGATGGCGACAAAGCTCTTTGGCGGCACCCATCCCGAATGGTTCGGCACGATCGGGGAGAGCGCCTACTCCCTCTTCCAAATCATGACGCTGGAGAGCTGGTCCATGGGCATCGTCCGTCCCGTGATGGTGGATCACCCGATGGCCTGGGCCTTCTTCGTGCCGTTCATCCTGATCACCACCTTCGCGGTGGTGAACCTGGTCGTCGGTCTGGTGGTGAACGCGCTCCAAGAGCTGCACGACGAAGAGGGTGACGAGGACACCGACACCTATCGCCATGACGTGCTCGCAGCCCTGGAGCGCATCGAGACCCGCCTTGGCAAACTGGAGGGCGAGCGGCCCGACTGAGCCGCCCACCCCCCTCGACCGAGGCTCTGGGGGTTAACCCCGGCCGACCTTCTTTTTCAGGAACTTGATCATGTCGCTGGGCTTCGGCAGCGGGACCTTGCGCTTGGCCTTCTTCTTCGCCTCACGCTTCTCGATCTCTTTGTAGAGGCTGGTGATCGAGCGGTTGGCGGCGCCCATGTCGTTCAGAGAGACCGCCCGGACCACCTGGTTCATCGCCTTCGGGTCGGCGCCCTTCATGTCATAGGCCTGCTCCAGCTCCTTCCAATAGGCCTCGCGGAACAGGTGGTCGTCGTATTCCTCGCTCAGCAGGAACGTCTCATAGGCCTTCTCGATGTACTGCGCGCGATCCTTTTTGGCGGCGGCAAGGATGGGGGCCCAGCGTGGGTCGATCGCGATCATCTCGTGGCGCGGATTGTCCCATTTCGTCGAGAGCGCCCCGAACAGCTTGTCGGCCGCATCCTGGATCTTAGAGGGCAGCTGCAGGTTCTTGTCCGTCCCGCGCCAGAGCCAGTCATTATAGGCGCGGTGCGGTTTCACGTCTGTCATTACGAATTCGAGGATCCCTTCGGCGTCGTCTGATATCAGGTAGAGGCGGAATGCACGCTCCAGCTTCTTGTCCTTTTTCAGCTCTGCAATGACGTGTTTGGCCATGTCTCTCTCCAATCTCCGCTCAGGCGCTCCAGATGGGCGCGTCTGGTCATAAGTGCCTGGGCAAGACGAACGGGTTCAGGGCGCACACGGTTTTTTCGAAACGGGCGCGGTAGACGCGCGCGCTGCCGGGCGCTAGCAGAGGGCAACCCGGCTGATGAGGAGACGCGCGATGACCTGGACCATTTATCTCTCCGGCGAGATCCACACCGACTGGCGCGAGGCGATCGCCGAGGGGTGCAAGGCGCACGAGCTGCCGGTGGTGTTCACTGCCCCGGTCACGGACCACGGGGCCTCGGACGATTGCGGGGTCGAGATCCTGGGCGCCGAGCCGGTGAAGTTCTGGCACGACCGTAAGGGCGCCGGGGTGAACGCGTTGCGCACGCGGACCCTGATCGGCAAGGCGGACATCGTCGTCGTGCGCTTCGGCGAGAAGTACAAGCAGTGGAACGCGGCGTTCGATGCGGGCTATGCGGCGGCGCTCGGCAAACCCACGGTGATCCTGCATCCGCCCGAGCATGCGCATGCGCTGAAGGAGGTCGACGAGGCCGCCTCGGCGGTTGCCGAGACGCCGGAGCAGGTGGTGCGCATCCTCGACTATGTGATCAACGGGCGTCTCTGACGTGACCACGCCGCCGCGCGCGCAAAGCTATGCACTCGGCGCCGTCGGCGTCGCAGCGACCCTATGGCTCCTGATCGAGGCGCGCGGCGTGCTCGAGCCGCTGATGATCTCGGTCCTGATCTGGTTCGTGCTGGAGGCGGTGGCGCGCCAGATCGCCCGTGCCGGCGGGCGGACGCATCCGGGGACTTGGGCGCGTGCGGGGTCGGCGGCGGTGTTCTTTGCGCTGATTGCCGGCATGTCGGTGATGATCGCCAACAGCGTCGAGGGGTTTCGCGAGAACCTGCCGAGCTATCAAGAGAACCTGCGTGCGATGCTGAGCGGGGTGGCCGAGACGGTCGGGCTCTCGGGGCCCATGGACATCGCGGGGCTGCTCCAGAAGATCCAGCTGACCGATGTGGCGGTGGGGATCGCGGGCTCGGCGCTCGGGTTCATCTCCAGCCTGATCGTGGTGCTGATCTATGTGCTCTTCATCTTCGTCGAGGCGGGGCAGGGGGAGGCCAAGCTGCGCGCGCTCGCTGGTGGTGCGGAGCGCTACGAGACGCTCTCGGGCACCGTCCAACGGATCCAGCGCGAGATCGAGACCTATCTCGGCGTGAAATGCATCATCGGGGCGGCGCAGGCGCTGCCGACATTGGCGGTGCTCGCGGTCATCGGGGTGGACGGCGCGGCGATGTGGGCCGCCGTGATCTTCTTCGCGAGCTTCATCCCCACCATCGGCAGCCTGATCGGCATCGTCTTCCCGGCGCTGGTGGCGCTGGTGCAGTTCGACACGCTCGGGCCGTTTTTGGCGACCGCCGGGCTGCTCGCGGTGATCCAGATCGGCGGGTCGAACTGGCTCGAGCCGAAGATGATGGGCTCCTCGCTCAACCTCTCGGCGCTGGCGGTGCTGATCGCGATCTTCGCCGGCGGCGCGCTTTGGGGGATCACTGGGGCGCTGATCGCGGTCCCGGTCCTCTCCATTGCGGTGATCGTCTTTGCCCGGATCGAAAGCTTGCGGCCCGTGGCGGTGCTGCTCTCCAGCGATGGGAAGATCGACTGGCCGGTGATCTCAGAGCCGCAGGACTGAGCCGGGAGCGGCCGCGCCGAGCTCTGCCATCAGCCCGGCCGCGGCGGCCTCGGGCGGGGTGAGGGGCTCTCGCGCCTCGCCCGGATGAAAGCGCCCGCGCAGCGCCGTCGGCATCGGCGGTGGTACGACCTCCACCACCCGGATGCGGCCAGCACTCTCGGCGCTCCACGACCGGGTGATCGCCGACTGCGCCGCTTTCGTCGCGCCGTAAAGCCCGTGGAACTTGGCGCCCACGGCCTCCGGATCGGCGGCGATCAGCGCCGTGCCCTCAGGGGCCGCGCGCAGCAGCGGATCGAGCACATGGATCAGCCGCTCAAAGGCGCGGAGGTTCACCGAGATTGCCTGGTCGGTCTCCTTAGCACCGAGATGCGCGGCCGGCCCGAGCGGCGGGGCATAGGCCGCCGTGTGCAGCCAAAGATCGAGCCGACCCCAACGGCCGTGGATTGCCGCCCCCATCCGAGCAAGGCCGTCGTTGTCGGTGATGTCGAGCGGGATCAGCGTCGCCTGACCACCCGCGCCCTTGATGCGGTCGTCCAGCGCCTCGAGCGCGCCCGTCGTTCGCCCGAGCGCCAGCAGATGCGCCCCCGCGTCCGCCATCGCCGCCCCCGCCGCCGCGCCAAAGCCGCGCGATGCGCCGGTCACCAGCGCCACCTGTCCTGAGAGATCCGTGCCCGTCATGGCGCGCCAGATAGCCGACCGCGCCCGCCTTGGCTAGGGCACCGCGCATTCCACCGGGCCATAGACCGCCGAGAGGACCCCACTCGCGGCGGGCCAGAAGCAGGCGCGGTGGACGTCGCCGAGCGCGGTCCACACCACCAGAAGCGCCCAGAGGATCGTGAGCCCCTGGAGCAGATTGGCCGCCCCGATGGCCGCGGTGATGCGCCACCCCATCGCGGGGGCCTGCCAGACCCGCGCGGCACTCAGCCAGGCAAAGAGCCCGAGCGAGAGCACCGCCATCCCGAGCGACAGCCAGTTGTGGAGCACGAAGGCCCCCCAATCGACCGCTAGCAGCAGATGCACGGGCGTGAGCGGCCCGGTCCCGTCCTGCGCCGCGGTCAGCCGCTCCCACCGCTCGATGTCGAAGAAGGCGACGAGGTAATAGGCCGCGACCCCGGCCGAGAGCACGAGCCCGGCGATGCTCCCCGCCGCCCGCCCCCATTTGTCGCGAAACAGCCGTCGCCCCGCCTCGTCCCGGAATCGCGGTGGGATGCGGACGATGTAGAAGAACGGGAAATTCGGATTGATTGACGTCGTTGATCTCCGGTTCGCCTCTTTTTCTGCTCAGGAGTTAGAGTTATCTTGCGAGTATGGAAAATGGTAAGATCCAAATAGACTGCTTTAAGGAAGTCGCTCGGGAACTGGGGTTGAACTCTGATGACGAGCGATTGAACGAAAAGCTGAGGAGGCTGGCGAAGAAGCCAAAGGACGAAGTGAAGGGAAAGGACTGATGGCCAGTGAAATTTCCGAATTGGCGGTTCGTTATATTGCTCAAAATGCAGCATCCTATGTCGGGCAGCCAGAGGAACAGGCTGTCTCTTTGTTGGCAGAGGAATGTCGCAGGTACCTAGATGGCGAAGGCTGGAGCGCTTCCGACTACAACGTCGATCTGCACCAGATTGCTCGTAAAGAATTGATATCACGCCGAAACGACTGACGGGCCGGGTTTGTCAACCCTATTGTCGCCCAATATAGATTGCCCAATAGGTGGCCACGGCCGCCGCCACCTCGGCGCAGGCCAGCACGGAGACGAGGCCGCGCGCCCGGCTCTCCTCGGTCGAGTGCCAGACCACCCCGCTCAGCCACCCGCTCGTGCTCACGCGTTTCAGCATCACGCTCCCTCGCAACCGTTCGCATACGATACCCCAGCTAAGCCGCGCCCGCGACACGGTGTTCGCTTGGCGCGGCGGGCGGGGACCGGTTAGCTCAGCAGGAACAACCAGGAGGGAGCGCCATGCGGCAGCACGCACGGGTCGTTGTGATCGGCGGAGGGGTGGTCGGGTGCTCGGTGCTCTATCACCTGACCAAGCTCGGCTGGACCGACATCCTGCTGATCGAGCGCTCGGAGCTGACCTCGGGCTCGACCTGGCACGCGGCGGGGGGCTTTCACACCCTGAACGCGGACACCAATATGGCGGCGCTGCAAGGCTACACCATCCGGCTCTATCGTGAGCTGGAGGCGGCGACGGGGCTGTCCTGCGGGCTGCATCATGTGGGCGGGCTGACGCTGGCCACCACCCCTGATCGGCTGGATTTCCTGCGGGCGGAGCGGGCCAAGCACCGGGTGATGGGGCTGGAGACGGAGATCGTCGGGCCGGAGGAGATCGCGCGGCTCTCGCCCATCACCAACACGGACGGGGTGCTGGCCGCACTCTATGATCCGCTGGACGGGCACCTCGACCCCTCCGGCACGACACAAGCCTATGCGCGGGCGGCGCGGGATGCGGGGGCCGAGATCGTGCTGCGGACCCCTGTGACCGCGACCCGGCCCGTTCCGGGCGGCTGGGAGGTGGAGACCCCCGCCGGCACCGTGGCTTGCGAGCATGTGGTGAACGCCGCCGGGCTCTGGGCGCGGGAGGTGGGGGCGATGGCCGGGCTCTCCCTGCCGCTCCACCCGGTCGAGCACCAGTATCTGGTCACGGAAGAGACGCCCGAGGTTTATGAGCGCGGCGAGGAACTCCCCCATGTGATGGACCCCGAAGGCGAGAGCTATCTCCGCCAGGAGGGGCGCGGGCTGGTCATCGGGTTCTATGAGCAGGCGATGGATCTCTGGGCCGTGGACGGCACGCCCATGGGCTTCGGGCACGAGCTGCTCGGCGACAATCTCGACCGGATCGGGGAGAGCCTCGGCGCTGCCTTCCGCCGCTATCCGGTGTTGGAGCGGGCCGGGATCAAGCGGGTGATCAACGGGCCCTTCACCTTCGCCCCCGACGGCAATCCGCTGATCGGGCCGGTGCCGGGGCTGCCGGGCTATTGGACGGCCTGTGCGGTGATGGCCGGGTTCTCTCAGGGTGGCGGGGTTGGCCTCGCGCTTGCCGAGTGGATGGTGGAGGGAGAGCCCGGGAGCGACATCTTCGCCATGGATGTCGCGCGCTTCGGCATGGGGCGGGCGGATTGGGTGAGCCCCGCCTTCACCCGCGCCAAGGTGCGCGAGAACTATCAGCGGCGGTTCTCGGTCGGTTACCCCAACGAAGAGCTGCCCGCGGCGCGCCCGCACCAGACGACGCCGGCCTACGGCATCTGGGACAGCCAGCGCGCGGTTTTCGGCGCGGCCTACGGGATGGAGGCGGTGAACTACTTCGCCCCTGACGGCGAGCCGCGCTTCGAGACGCCAAGCTTCCGTCGCTCCAACGCCTTTGGCGCCGTCGGCGAGGAATGCAGGGCGGTGCGCGAGGCCGTCGGCATCAACGAGATCCACAATTTCGGCAAATACGCGGTGACGGGGCCGGGGGCGCGGGCCTGGCTCGACCGGATCATGGCGGGGCGCATCCCAAAGCCGGGGCGGCTGGCGCTCAACCCCATGCTGTCCCCGCGCGGCCGGGTGATTGGGGATTTCACCGTGAGCTGCCTCGACGAGGAGCGCTTCCAGCTCACCGCCAGCTTCGGCGCGCAGGCTTATCACATGCGCTGGTTCCTTCAGCACCTCGAGGAGGGCGTTTCGGTCGAAAACGTCTCGACCCGGCGCATCGGCTTCCAGATCGCAGGGCCCCGGGCTCGGGAGCTGCTCTCCCGGGTGACGCGGGCCGATGTCGGGCCGAACGCGCTGCCGTTTCTCGGGCTGGTCGAGGCGGAGGTCGGGCTGGCCGAGGCGCTGATCCAGCGGGTCAGCTACACCGGCGATCTCGGCTATGAGATCTATGTGCGGCCGGAGGAGCAGATCGCGCTCTATCACACCCTCGCCGAAACGGGGGCGGATCTCGGCCTGCGCCCCTTTGGGATGCGCGCGATGATGAGCCTGCGGCTGGAGAAGGGTTTCGGCTCCTGGCTGCGGGAGTTCCGGCCGGATTTCCTGCCGGCGGAGTGCGGGCTCGACCGGTTCACAGCCTATGGCAAAGTGGCGGACTTCATCGGCAAAGCACCGGCGCTGGCGGAGCGCGAGGCTGGCCCCGCGCGGCGGCTCGCCACCTTCCGGGTCGCGGCGGACGGGGCCGACTGCCATGGCGACGAGCCGATCTTCCTGCCCGGCGAGGCGGCCCCGGTCGGCCATGTCACCTCGGGCGGTTACGCCCATTGGGCCGAGACCTCGGTCGCGATCGGGTTTCTGCCAGTCGGCTTGCACGAGGAGGACCGCGCGGTGGAGATCGAGATCCTGGGCGACCGGCGTCCGGCCAGGCTCTACACCCGGCCGCTCTTCGATCCCGACGCCGCGCGGATGCGCGGATGACCCCGCCGGCAGAACAGGAGACCCGCCGTGGATGAGACCTCCTCCCCCGATGCCGCGCTGATCGAGGCGGCCTCCTCCGTGGTCAACCGGATCCGGAGCGGCGAGATCGAGGCCGGCCAGGTGGGCGCTGCCATCCGCTCCGCCTCGGGCACGGTCTATCTCGGGGTTTGCATCGACGCGCCCTGCGGCATCGGGTTTTGCGCCGAGCATGCCGCCATCGGCGCCATGGTCACCGCTGGCGAGACCCGGGTCGCGGCGGCCGTCGCGGTCAATGAGGCGGGCGGCGTGCTGGCGCCGTGCGGGCGCTGCCGGGAGTTCCTCGCCCTGCTGCATCCGGAGAACGGGACCGCCCGCATTCTCCTGCCCGGCGGACGCACGGCGACCCTGGCCGAGCTGCTCCCGGACCACTGGATCGAGGGCAAGAGCCAAGGCGGACGGATCTAGCGTGGGGGTTCCCGTCCCTCTGAGCGCGCAAGCGACGGATGCTGGCAACACCTGCGCAGCAACGCCCGCCGCCCCTCCGACAAATAGTTTCCATAGGGTTACGGAGGGTCCGTTTCATGCTAGCCTCAGCCTGCTTTGATGGAGAGGTCCGAGTGGTGATCGGTGCGTCGCGCGCCGGTCCGGGGGCGCGACCGGCGATCCGGCAAGGCATGTGAGTGCGCCCGGCCCCTGCTGTGGCGCGGGGATCTTCATGCCGGGGCGCACCCTCGGCAAATCGCCGGAGAAGACGGATGGGCAAGCGCAATCGCACCCCTGGCAGCGTGAGCACAGCGGTCAAGGGCCCATTGGCGCCAAAGCAGGCCTTCTGGAAGCCAGTGGCGCGCAAGCCGGGGTTTGGGGTCGGCGGGATCGCCACGCTCAGCGGGATCGGCGGGCTGGTCCTCGGCGCCGGGGTTCCGGCCTGGGCGGGCCCGGATGGCGGGGTCGTCACCCACGGCGCGGCGGCCATCCAGCGCCAGGGCTCGATCACCACGATCACGCAGAGCACCGACCGGGCGGCCCTGTCCTGGCAGAGCTTCGATATCGGCGCCGGCGAGACCGTGCAGTTCCGCCAGCCCTCCACATCCTCGATCGCACTCAACACCATCCTCGAGCGCAAACCGACCGAGATCCAGGGCAACCTCACCGCCAACGGCCAGGTCTGGCTGCAGAACCCCCAAGGCGTGCTTTTCGGGCGCAACGCGACCGTCGATGTGGGCGGGCTGCTCGCCACCACGGCGCATGTGGACGAGGCAGCCTTTGCCGAAGGGCGCGGGCGGATCGAGGGCGCGGGCGGCCAGGGCAGCATCATCAACCGCGGTGACATCGCTGCCGGCGAAGGCGGCGTCGCGCTGATCGCGCCGCATGTGGAGAACGCAGGGACCATCGCGGTCACCGGCGGTTCGGCAGAGCTGGCAGCGGCCACGGGCTTCACGGTCGACACCCATGGTGACGGGCTGCTCTCGGTGGTGGTGGATGCCGCCGATGCGGAGGCGCTGTCGCTGATCAACGAGGGTACCATCACCTCCGAAGGCGGCGTCGTGCGCCTCACTGCCGCCCAGGCCGAGGGCGTGCGTGACAGCCTGGTCCATGTGGGCGGCATCGTCGAGGCGACGGGCATCCAGGAGGTCGGCGGCGAGATCGTCATCACCGGCGGCAGCGCCGAGGGCGGCGTCGCGCTGGTCACGGGCCAGGTCACCGCCACCAAGGATGACCAGGGCGGCGCGATCGCCGTCAACGCCGCCGAGATCCGGCTCGAGCAGCAGGCGGTCGTCTCGGTCTCGGCCCCCGAAGGCGGCGGGCTTGTCGAGATCGGCCCGCGCGCCGCCCCCATGCCGCCGGTGCGCATCGCCGTCAGCGCGGATGCATCCCTCACCGCCGATGCCACCGCCACCGACGGTGTGGGCGATGCCGGCGACATCCTCTTCTGGTCGACCGCCTCCACTGATTTCAAAGGGACGGCCTCGGCGTCAGCCTTTGGGTCGGGCGATGGCGGGTTCGTCGACATCTCCTCGGCGGGACAGCTCGGGTTCGACGGCACCGTGCTCACATCGGCGGTCTCGGGCACCCCGGGCGAACTGCTCTTCGATCCGGATACAATTATCGTCGGCACATTGACGACCAATGACGGCGAGATCGCCGACGGTGTGGTCAATGCGGGTGACGGGGCGGGCGTTTTCTACATTTCCGCGGGCGCTCTGCAGACGCGGATCAACGGCAACCCCGGCGGCACAACCACATTGGCGGCCTATGACAGCATTTCGCTCAACGAGGCCTTCACAGTCGGCGATCACACGCTGAACCTCCAAGTCGGCCCGGGGGACATGCCGAGCCTCACACTCAACAGCACCGTCACCATGGGGCCCTATGGGGTGCTGAACGGCAACGCTGTAGAGGTGATCTTCGGCGCAACCGGCTACATAACCTTTGCGGGCGCGAACTTCGACACCGAAGTCAATCTCACGGCGTCCAACACGCTGTCGGCGCTGAACCCGGGCGGCGTCCTTGGGCCGATCATCGGCCTGCCGCCCGCGACCTTCGGCGGGGATGTGACGCTGTCTGGCACGAACGGTGTGGGCATCTACCGCGCGATCACCAACAACAACGGCGATACGACGCTCGCGGCGGGACCGGCCGGGCCGCTGGTCGTCGGTGCGCCTATCCAGTCCTTCAGCCCCGGCGGCGACATGGGCGGCGTGCGCCTCGAAGGCGACACGGTCACGCTCAACGCGGCGGTGTCCTCAAGCCAGGAAGTCACCATCGCAGCCACCAGCCAAGTGACGGTGAACTACGACGTCACGTCGAGCGGGGCCTTCGACATCACCATCGAGGAACTTGCATCCGGTAACACGCCAAACGTGACGACCACCGCGAGTTTCACGAGCTACACAGGCGATGTCCTGATGCCGACGGTCGGCACGGTCAGCATCATCGGCGGCGCGATGACCGGCGCGAATGTCGACATCACGAGCGACAGCACCATCGAGTTCCGCCCGGCCACCCTGGACATCACCGGCAATCTCGATCTGACCTCGAACACCTCCACCTGCATCTGCGGCCTGGACGGCGGGGACTATGATGTCGACGGGAATGTGGTTCTCGACGCGGGCGATGCGGGCTCGGCGATCACGGTCGAACCTCTGGGCGGCGGCAACCTGCCCCTCGATGTGGGGGGCGACTTCACCATCGCCGCCGGGACCGGCGATGTGGTGGTCAATCCGGAAAGTCTCTATGTCGGCACCCAGGCGATGGGCGGCGGCACGCTCGATATAGACGGCGCCGCCGTGACGGTCACCTCGGCCTACGTCGAAGGTGGCATCGACATCGACGGGCCGGCTGAGATCACCGGGTCTTCGGTGCTCCTCACGAGCATCGGCTTTTATGCCGACAGCCTCGACGTGGACGCGACCACGACGACGGCAACGGTCCGGTCGGACAGCATTTATGACTTTAGCGTCACCGGCGCCGTCGATATCGACGGGGCCACCGGCGCGCTCTTCGATGCCGCGGGCTCAGGCTCGGTCTCCATCGGCGGCGCGCTGACGATCGACACAGCGGGGGGCGGAGGCGACACTGCAGCGTTCGACAACAGCTACAGCACGTCCGTGACGGTCGGGTCGCTGTCGGTCCAGGCCGGCGTCGGCAACGCGTCCATACAGGGACCGGTCGCCATCGACACGTCGACGGCGGCGTCAACGGTCACGCTGAGCGGCATAAACCAGATCACGCTTGATGGCGGTATCAGCGCGACGAGCCCGGACAACCCGCTCGATCTCTCGGTCAGTTCGCGCGATGTGCTGGTCAATGCCACCGGCGGTGTGGGTGTTGTCGACGAGGCGTCGATCGACGGGGTCTTCCGCAACATCACTCTGGACGCGAACGACGATGCCGCGGTCGCCGGATCGGGCAACACACTGAACCTCACCGGCGATCTGAGCATCATGGGGGGCGCCAGCGCCACCGAGGGCGCGATGCTGACCGGCTATGTCGACGCTGGGGGCGCAGTGTTGCTGTCCGGGTTCAATGTGCAGGCCAATCCCGCCACCCTTACGGTGGGGACGACCCTCACGCTGGCCGGACAGACGGGCGCCAGCCTCACCGGCACCAGCTATGTGTCGGGGCTGACAACCGTCAGCGCGCCCGTCGGCGGGGGGTCGGGCGTCGACATCTCCCCGACAAGGCTCGACACGCTCGGGCTCGACGTCGATGCGGCGGGCGAGATCAATGTCGACATCACGCGTCTCGAAAGCGGCACCGACGGGATGCTCGACGGCAATGTCAGCCTCGTCTCGACCGGCGGCGCGGTGTATGCGGGGCTCGGCTACACCTTTTCGGACGTCAATGGCGATCTCGAGATAAGCTCGCCGCTCGCCATCGATCTCGATCCGCGCAGCCTCACGGTGGATGGGAACCTCACCCTCTCGTCCGGCACCTCGGTGAGCATCAGTCCCTTTAACGGTGACGGGGGCGTCGAGTCCTCCTTCATCAGTGTCGGCGGCACCTTCACCATGCAGCCGACCGCGGGTGCCGGCGCTGTGCCGATAACCATCGACCAGGCTGGCGGGGGCGCCGAGATCAACATCTACACGGTCGGCGACGTCGCGCTCAGTTCGAACGGCGGCGACATCACGATCGATGCGGACGTCGACGGAGATTTTCAGGAGTCCACTTTCGGCATCGGCGGCGATCTTACGATCAATGCGGGGGCCGGTTCGGTCCGCATGGGCGAGTTCGGCGACCCGAGCTCGCTCGCCATCGCGGGCGACCTCGCGGTCACCGGTGACGATATCGACGTCTTCGCACTGATCGAACTCGTCGATGAGGACGGCCTTTCCCCCGCGACACGCTCAATCGATATGAACGCGGGCGGGGACTTTGTGCTGGCGCTTGATGAGATCGCGGCCGGCGTGCCAGGGCGCACCGGCTCGATCACTCTGCTGGACGCGGGCACGATCGACATCGATGCGGATGGCGCTGTGCAGATCGGCGGGGACCTGAGGGGCCAGAGCGGCTCGCTCACCGTGGTCTCGGTCAATGCCGGCACCGACCTTTTCACCGAAGCGAACGCGACGATTGAGGGCAGCGAGGTATCGCTCACGGCCGGCGGAGACTTCGCCCAGGCGACCGTCGACGGCTCCGGGGTGGGCTTGACCATCGTCACCAACGGCGGAGCCATGGTGACCGAGCCGGCGCTTGAGATCACCGCGGACAACATCGAAGTGTTCGGCACGCTGAACGTGATTGGCGACATTGAATTGACGGCGACCGATCCGGTGCTCGCGACGATCCTTATCGGGCCACAGCCCGCGGGCGTCGTGACGGGCACAAGCTTTGTGCAGAGTGCGGCGCCGATGGGGGCCTCGGGCATCGTCATCGCGACGGGCGACGTGACCATGAACGCCGACACTGTCACGGTGGACGGGCTTGTGAACATCGCCGGTGAGCTGACGGCCACCGCTCCGACGGCGATCACCGTCGACGACAGCGTGACCGCCGGGCTGATCCGGCTCGATGCGCTCGACGGGCTGATCACGCTCGGCGCCGCTGCCGATCTCGACGCAACGGACAGCCCGACCCTTGGGGTTCCGCATCCGCTGATGATGCGGGCGGCGGATTTTACGATCGACACCGGCGCGAGCACCGACACTGAGGCAACGCTGGTCGGGTTCACCGATGCGGGCGAGAGCACGGCGAGCATCGGCGGCACCACCGGGATCATCACCAATGACGAGTACGAGGTGCTGGGCGACGGCACCGACGATCTAACGGTGGTGGCCAATGCGCGCGACGATTTCACGGGGCCGACCACGCTGATCATCGGCGATCTCGATGCGCCTTCGGGCGGCGACACCTCGCTCTCGCAGCTCAGCTTCGGTGCGTCGGGCGAGATCCAGGTTACGGGCGAGATCTCGGGCGGCGGCTTCTCCGACGAGGTGCGGGTGGGCGGTTGGCCGATCGAGCTCGGCACCCGCGAGGGCGTGAACGGCGACACCACCAACTTCGTGCCGGACACCATCGATGTCTCCGGCCGCATCGGCGTGATCGACAATGGCGAGGGCTTCGATCTCGAGCCGCCGGACGGGATCACCTTCATCGCCAATGACGATGTGATCACCTCGACGGGGCTGACCGACAGCTCGCTGATCTTCTTCTCGGCGGGCACCTCGGTGATCGATATCGGCGGCGACTTCTTGCAGGAGAACACCACCGGAGCTGCAAGCCCGTTGGACAACGGCGTGCCTTCGGCGGGCTCCGACTTTTCGGCGCTGCGGATCGACAACGCCCGCCGGACGGAGATCTTCGGCACCGTCAACGGCGTGGGCGGGGAGCTGGCCCGCTTCGAGGTCGAGGTCGACGAGGACGTGATCCTCACCAACCTGCTGCAGATCAACGACTGCGTCATCCAAGCGGCATCCTGTCTCAACAACCGCGATCCGAGCGGCGAAGACCTCTTCGACATGACCGACGAGGACACGCCGTCCGACACGATCCCGGTGCTCGACAGCTTCGACGATCCGGATGCCGATCCGCTTGAGCTCGTCTCGGTCAACGGCCAGGATGTGAGCCCCGGCGACGAGATCCCCGGTCCCGAGGGGGGTGTCTTCATCATCGGCGCGAATGGCGAGATCGTCTTCGACCCGCAGGACGACTTCAACAGCCTGATGGTCGGCGAGAGCGTGAGCTTCGCCGTGGAGGTGGTCGTCGTCGATGACGCGGGCGGCACGGCGTCCTCGACGCTGAACTTCACGGTCGACGGTGTGAACGATGCGCCGACGGCGATGGACGCCGATGTCAGCACCACGGTCGAGTTGCTGGCGGATCCGGTCGCGATCGACGAGGTCGCGATGGATGTCGACATGGACCCGCTCGCGTTCTCCGAGGTCAACGGCCAGGCGGTCTCCCCGGGCGACACGGTCCAGCTCGAGGGCGGCGGCTCGATCACCGTTGCTTCGGACGGCTCGCTGGTCTTCAGCCCGGCCGGCCTTGAGAACGTCGATCCGGACAATCCGACCGTGATCCGCGTGCCGGTGACCGTGACCGACGGCAATGGCGGCTTCGCCTCGGCCGAGGTGATCGTCTCGGTGACGGGCGCGAACCGGCCTCCGACCGGCATGGCGGGGATGCTCACAACCAATGAGGACATGGCCTCGGGCGCGCTCGACACCACGGCGCTGTTCGACGATCCGGAGATGCAGGATCTGACCCTCATCGCGGTGGACGGTCAGCCGGTGTCGCCGGGCGACCAGATTGCGGGCCCGGACGGCGGTCTGATCATCGTGGGCGAGAACGGCCAGCTGTTCTTCGACCCGGCCGGGGCCTTCGATCTCGAACCCGGAGAGAGCGCGAGCTTCACCATCGACGTCACGGTGGCGGACATCTTCGATGCGGACGCGACGGCGCCTGTGACGGTCACCGTGCTCGGCATCGGCGGGGTCATCGCGCTGTTGCCCGGTGAGATCTCGACCACCGAGGACATGGCCTCCGACCCGCTGGCGGTGGGCACTCTCGGCGGGGACGGCGTGGTCGGCGATCTCTCCGTCGATGCGGTCAACGGTCAGAGCATCGGGGCCAGCGGCGGCACGGTCGAGCTCGACGGCGGCGGCAGCCTGATCGTCGGTGCGGACGGCTCGCTGATCTTCGATCCGGGCGACGACTTCCAGGGGCTGATGGAAGGCGCGACCGACATGCTCAACGTCACGGTCACGCTGACGGATGGCGAAGGGCAGAGCGGCACGACGCCGGTCGCGATCGATGTCAGCGGGCTGAACGACCAGCCGACCGACGGCTCGGCGCTGCTCGAGACCACCGAGGACATGGCCTCCGCGGTCATCGGCCCGGATGCGCTCGGCATGGACCCGGATATGGACATCCTCGCCATCGCCGAGATCGGTGGCGAGCCGGTGAGCCCGGGCTCCAGTGTGCCGCTCGGCGACGGCTTCCTGGTGGTCGACGGCAACGGCGATCTGTTCTTCGACCCGGCGGGCAATTTCGATGGGCTCGGGATGGACGAGACCGCCATGCTCGCGGTCGACGTCACCGTGATCGATCCGTTCGGGGGCACCGCGACCGGCACGCTCAACGTCACGGTTCTGGGTCTCGACGGCGGGCTGATCGGGATGGACGGCGCGATCTCGACCACCGAGGACCTGCCGTCGGCACCGCTCTCGCCCGACGCGCTGGCGAACGACCCGGATATGACCGATGTGACGATCATCGGCCTTGGTGACGGCGGGGCTGGCGAGCTCGACCTCACCGAGGGCGGGCGGCTCTTCATCGACGGCGATGGCAACCTGGTCTTCGACCCGCTCGACGACTTCCAGACCCTGCCTGCCGGGCAGAACGGCCCGCAGCAGCAGGTCGAGGTCACGCTCCAGGATGCCTCCGGCGAGCAGGTCACCTCGACGGTCACCATCGACGTGCTCGGCCAGAACGACAACCCGATCGCTGACGGGGAAGGCATGCTCGTCACCGACGAGGACACCCAGAGCCCGGGCTTCGCAACCCTCGACGTGGTGAGCGATATCGACCAGGGCGATATGCTCCAGGTGGTTGCGGTCAACGGCACGCTGATCGGCGATGATGGCACGGTCGAGCTCGAGATGGGCACCGTCACGGTCGCGCCCGACGGCACGCTGGTCTTCGACCCGGCCGGCGATTTCGACAGCCTCCAGGTTGGCGAGGCGGACATGCTCGAGGTCACGCTCGGGGTGGTCGACAATGCCGGCGGGCTCGGCGAGGTCACGGTGGAAATCGATGTCACCGGCCTCAACGACGCGCCGACAGCGGTCGATGACGGTCCTGTGGAGAGCGGCGCCTTCGGCACGACCACGGTCGCGGTCCTCGACAACGACTTCGATCCGGAGAACGACCCGCTGAGCGTCATCAATGTCGGCGAGAGCACGGTGGGCGGCACCGTCACCATCGGCGCGAACGGCGAGCTGATCTTCAACGCGGGCAGCGATTTCATCGATCTCGGCGAGGCGGAGTTGATCGAGTTTTCGGTGGAATACGAGATCACCGACAGTCAGGGCGGTTTCGACACGGCTTTCGCCACGTTCCAGGTGAGCGGAGAAGGCGGGCTCTCAGGGATCGACGATGTCCAGGTGGTGCTCGATCTCATCAACGCGGGCATCCTGCCGCCGGAGGTCGTGACTTATCCGACCGGGCTCATCGACGACAGTGTGATCAGCGAGGCCGTTGTGACCCCGGACGCCGAGATCGTGTTCGGCTTCTTCAACGATCTCGGCTTCATCGTGCCGACGCTCGAAGAGGAAGAACCTGTCACCAACCGCGCGGATGACGAGGACTGGCCCGGCGTTCAGTGAGATCCCTCAAGGGGCGGGCAAAGCTGCGCCGCCCCCCAGGCCGGAGAGCGGCGCGAATCATGGTGCGGTGCATCAGGCCCAGACGCGGCCGGTCACCTTCAAGACAAAACCCACGGCCAAAGCCCCACATCGTCGCAAGAAACGCCCCATAGACTGTCTCAGTAATGTCATCGTGTTCCTCCCGGATCGCGTGTTCCCCGCTTCTCTGCTCTCCAGCATGACTCAGACTTCGGATTTGCCAAATCTTATTTTCGGAGAACCGGCACAAGAGGCCGCGCTGGCACCGCGCTCACAACGAACGCTGCAAGCTCTGGCTCAGATGTTTCCCCGGGTTGAATGAACCCTCTGGGCAAAGCTGGTTTGTGACTTGAGTCACTATTTTGAGCGCCTCCAGGCGTAGCATAAACAAATTTTCCCTAGGGCTTGGGCCGTTAGAGCTTCGGACCTCGTGTATACGTGTGACCATGTATACAAAACGAGGGGGCAGAAGCCGCATCCCAAAACGCAAGCCGGCCGCGCCCGCCAGCCTTGGTCGGATTGTAATCTCAGAGACAATTCCCAGGTATCTGTGTACGATCCTTGCTGATGAGGTTCGGTTTATGAACCAAACCGAACACCTCGCGAAAGTCATTGCATGCCCGTAGGGCAAGAACGGAATAGGAATACTGAGATGGCAATCGAGAAGCCGATAACGCGCAAGCTGTTCAAGATGTTTGACGGCAAACCGAAGGTCCTGCGCTATGCCTTCGGGTTCAGCCCCAAATACGAGCAATGCGCGCTGGAACTGGCCAAGACCGGCACGCCGGGCCCGATGGGTCAAAAGATGCTTAAGGCCGCCCAGAAGGAAAAGTCGGGGCTGAAGGTCTCCTGGGGATATATGAAGGTCGAGGGCAAGAACCTCACCATCGAAGAGGTCAAGAAGCTCTCGGGCGTCGAGATGAAGATGCCCAAGGCGCTGAAGAAGGCCAAGCTCGAGGGCTACCTCGTGCGCAAAGGCCAGGTCAAAGGCGGGGATGACGGTGGCGCCGAAGGGGAAGGCGCCGCGCAGAAGGAAGCCGTCGAGTAACCCCCGTTTGCCGCGGGCCAGTCAGGGCGCTCCACATTTGAAACGCTTTCCGGGACCGGGTCAAATTTGGCCCGGTTTTTCATGTTTATCTGCCATTTATTTGTGCATAAGCTCATCCCCATAGCGAAATGAGGAAACCGGACCAAAACAGGACCAGTTCCCTCAACACAATGAACAAACGTCGGGGAGACATCCATGGAAGAGCAACTTGCCGAGCTGGCCGCCAAGGTGGCCGAGCTCGAAGGCAAGGCGAACGCCACGAACACCATGTTCGCCGAGACCTATTATTACCTAACCATCCCGCTCATGGTGATCATCCATGCCGGCTTCCTGGCCTATGAGATGGGCGCCTCGCGGATGAAGAACGTGCTGGCCTCGGGGATCAAAAACATCCTGGCCTTCGCGTTCTGTGTGCCGACCTTCTACTTCTTCGGCTGGTGGGTCTATTGGGCGTTTCCGACGGGGATCACCTTCTCCGAGGGGCCGAACGGGATCTCGGGCTGGGCCTATGCTTCGGAGATCGCCTGGCCCTGGGTCGAGTATATGGGGCCGAACCTGTCGGACAACGCGTCGGGCGTGTTCTGGGGGGCGTTCACGCTCTTTGCCGCGACAACGGCCTCGATCTTCTCGGGCGCTGTGATCGAGCGCATTCAGGTGGTGGGCTTCATCATCCTTGCCGTGGTGCTCGGCGCCTTCGCCTGGGTCGTGGGGGCTGCCTGGGGCTGGCATGCGGATGGCTGGCTGGTCACCGAGTGGGGCGTGCATGATTTCGGCGCCGCGGGGCTGGTGCATGCCATCGCCGGGTTCTTCGCCCTCGGGGTGCTGATCAACCTCGGCCCGCGGATCGGCAAGTTCAACGCGGATGGCACAGCGAACCACATCCCGCCGCACAACCTGCCCTTCCTGGTGGTGGGTCTGATGCTGATCATCGTCGGCTTCTGGGGCTTCCTGATGGCCTGTGTGATCGTGCCGGGCGAGGCGTGGAGCTGGTACGGCGACAAGTGGGCCACTATCTACGGTACGCCGATGACGCTCTCGACGCTGGCCTTCAACATCCTGATGGGCTTTGCCGGTGGGATCATCGGGGCCTGGATGATCACCCGCGATCCGTTCTGGATGATGTCCGGTGCGCTGGCAGGGATCATCGCCTGTGCCTCGGGGCTCGATCTCTGGTGGCCGCCGCTGGCCTTCGCGCTCGGCTTCTTCGGGGGCGCAATCCTGAAGCCGGCCGCGACGTTCCTCGAGAACCTCGGGATCGACGACGCGGTCGGGGCGGTCACGGTCCACGGCACGGTTGGCATTGTCGGCATGATGGCGGTCGGCATCTTCGCCTCGGGCTATCCGGTGGCGCAGGGCGATGCGGGCGTCATGACCACGTCGTTCATGGGCCAGCTCGTCGGCTCGGTGGTGTTCGTGCTGCTCGGCTTCGTGCCCGGCTATGTGGTCTCGCTGATCCTCAAGATGATGGGGCTGCTGCGGGTTTCGCCGGAAGCTGAGAGGGTCGGGCTCGACATCACCAAGGTGCCCGCTGAGGCATACCCCGAACACCGCAGCGCCGCGATGCCGGCAGAGTAAGGGAGGATATCATGGGATCACCATTCGACAGCTGGACCGATGTGACGGGCCCGATCTATATGGGCGCGAATTCGGGCTGGGAGTTCATCTGGGTCTGCGTGGCGGGGGGGCTCTGTGTTCTCGCCCTGGTTGCAGGCAGCAAACACGAGCTTGACGCCTACCGAAAACTTCGGGACAAAAACGGAAACTAGGATACGCGCATCGGGGGATAGCGCGTCGGGGCTGCCGGGAGACCGGCGGCCCCACTTGCGTTTTGCGCCAGCGTCTCCGCGGGATGGGTCTCGGCCGTCTCGGCAAGCCAGGCATAGAAGGCCTGCAGCTCCGGACGCTCGAACGCCGCCGGGGTGGTCACGAAGTCATAGCCGAGCTCGGTCGAGCGGGCGATCTCCGGAAAAGGGTGCACCAGCAGGCCCGCACCGAAGAGGTCCTTCAGGATCGGCCAGCTCGCGATGATCATGCCGCGGCCCGAGGTGGCCGCCTGCACGGCGAGCCCGTAATCGCTGAACCGCAGGCCCGAGCTCGTGTCGAGGCGGGGCCCGCCGGAGCGCACGGACCATTCGTCCCAGTCGAACCAGCGCCGCGTCTCGCGGGCCCAGGGCAATTGGGCGAGGTCCCAGTGGATCAGGGGCACTTCGGTCAGCTGCCCGACCTCGGTCAAGCGCGGCGGTCCCTCCGCCAGCGAGGGGCTGCAGGCTGGCAGAACCACATCGTCGAACAGCCGACGCACCACCAGCCCCGGGCTCCGGCCGACGCCGTACCGGATCGCCGCATCCGCCTCGCTGGTCTCGAGATCCACCACCTGCTGCGAGCTGTCGATCAGCACGCCGATGCCCGGATGGCGCAAGCGAAACGCTTCGAGTTTGGGCACCAGCCAGGTGGTGGCGAATGAGGCTTCGACGGTCAGGATCAGCCGCCGCCGGTCGGCCCGCGCCCGCAGGGTCTTGGCCGCCGCACCCAGGTGATGCATGGCCAGCAGCAGATCGCGCGCCGCCGCTGCGCCCAAGGGCGTGATGGCGATCCCGCGTCCTGCTCGCTCGACCAGCTTGGCGCCGAGGGTGTCCTCGAGCTTGCGGACCAGCTGCTTGACCGCGGCGGGCGTCACGCGCAACTCCTCGGCGGCCAGGACATAGCTTTGGTGCCGCGCCACCGCCTCGAAAGCGCGCAGGGCGTTCAGCGATGGCAGCCAGTTCTCCATAGGGGTAAGTTTTTCTACCTTCTGAGCAAAGATCAAATGGTTTTGCCGCGGCCGTGCGCCGCCCTAAGCTCGGCGCGACATCCAGGCGGAGGAATGGGGCATGCGCTCGAGCGACGGCAAAACGCGGGATCTGGTGACGACCATGGCGGGGGCCGGCTGGGACTATGCCCAAACCCGCCACCCCTATCATCTCCACGAGCGCCCGATGGGCCCGCATTACTGCCTCTACAACCGCCGCCACATGGCCGTGTGCTTCGACGCCCAGGACGTGGTCGATGGCTATTGGCGGCTGCGCCAGCAAGCGGCGGTGCTGCACACGGGCGAGCTGCCGCTCGAGTTCAAAGGCCCCGATGCCGAGCGGCTGCTCGACCGGCTGTTCACCAAGGACATCACCAAGCTGAAGGTCGGGCGCTGCGGCTATGGCCTCGCCTGTTATGAGGATGGCGGGCTGATCGTCGACGGCGTGCTGCTGCGCCTGGCCGAGGACCGGTTCTGGTACGCCCAGGCGGATGGCGATTTCTACAGCTGGGCGCGGGCGCACGGGGCGGGGTTGGATGTGCAGGTCTCGGACCCGGATGTCTTCGTCTCGCAGGTGCAGGGGCCGAACGCGCTGAAGATCCTGGAGGCGGCGAGCGACACCGGGCTGCCCGAGTGGTTCGGCTACTTCGCCGTGGCGCGGGTGCCGCTCGGCGGGCAGGAGGTGGTGATCACGCGCACCGGCTACACCAATGAGCTGGGCTGGGAGTTCTATACCGAGCCGCACCACGACGCCGACGCGCTGTGGGCGCATCTGAAGGCGGCGGGCGCGCCCTATGGCATCACGCTCTTTGGGCTCGATTCGATGAACATCCGCCGGATCGAGGCGGGGATCCTGAACGCCGGCTCGGATTTCAACGCGACCACGACGCCCCATGCCGTAGGCCTTGGCCGCTTTGTCGACGAGGACAAGGCGGACTTCATCGGCAAGACGGCGCTGGCGACCGCCGCGCGCGATGTGCGGCTGTTCGGGATCAAATGCCCTGCTGGCGAGCCTCGGATCGCCGGGGAGGTGCGCGTGGACGGCGCCCGGATCGGGCAGGTGACGGCGGGTGCCCACTCGCCCTATCTCGGGCACGGCATCGGCATCGCCTTGCTCGACAACGCGGGGCCCGGGCCAGGCACGGCGGTTGAGGTCGGCTGCCGTGACGGAGACCTGCGGGCCGCCGAGCTGGTGGAGATGCCTTTCTACGACAAGTTGGCCGAGATCCCGCGTGGCAAGCGTATCGACATCCCCGAGCGGACCTTATGAATCCCCTCAGGGGCTGAACCAAAATTGATCCAAAATAGCCGAAAACGGCGGATGTAAGCCCTTTCCACCAGTTTACCTTGCCAATTGGCTCAAAATGGTCTCACACTTGGGCCAGCCGTCGAGTGTTGCCGATCGTGCGGAGCAAAGGCCCGGATCAAAGGGGTCAGTGCCTTGGCGATCGGTGGTGCACGAAAGGCCCGACAGGGAGAATGACATGAAAAAGCTTCTGGCGACCGCGGCCGTGGCCGCAATGACCTTTATGCCGTTGACCGCGGCAGCCGACGTGGAGTCCGACGAGCCGATCATCATCGTTCAGAACAACTGGACCAGCCAGCTCGTGCTCAGCTATGTGGTGGGCAAGGTGCTGGAGAACATGGGCTATACGGTCGAGTATGCGCCCTCGGACAGCCAGCTCCAGTTCCAGGCGATGGCCGACAACGACATGGACTTCCAGGTCGAGGCTTGGGAAGGCTCCATGAAGGACGCCTTCGAGACGGCCGTCGAGAACGGCATGGTCGATGCGGGCACCCATGACGCCGCGACCCGCGAAGAGTGGTGGATCCCGGCCTATGTGCTCGAGACGTGCCCGGGCGCGACCGACTGGGAGGGCCTGGACGCCTGCGCCGAGCAGTTCGCCACCGCCGAGACCAAGCCCAAGGGCCGCTTTGTGGGCCCGCCGGCCGATTGGGGCAAGAACTATGCGGACCGGGTGAAGTCGCTCGAGATGGATTTCGAGGCGATCAATGTGGGGCAGGCCGCGACCTTGTGGGCCGAGCTGCAGTCCGCCTATGACCGCAAAGAGCCGATCGTGCTGTTCAACTGGACGCCGAACTTCATCGAATCGAAGTTCGAGGGCGTCTTCGTCGACTTCCCGGAGCCGGAGGCCGCCTGTTTCGAGGACGCCTCCTGGGGCCCGAACCCCAACGCCACCGGCGATTGCGGCGCTCCGCGCAGCGGCTGGCTGAAAAAGGCCGCCTCGCCGCGCTTTGAGGAGACCTGGCCGGGCGCCTGGTCGGTGGTGCAGCGCATCAACTTCTCGAACGCCCAGATCGCCGACGCCTCGCTGTTGGTCGATGTGGACGGCATGGAGCCCGAAGAGGCCGCCGAGAAGTGGATGGAAAACAACGCGGACGTGATTGCCGGCTGGACCAGCGGGTCCTAAGCTGACGGTCGAGGCCTCGGCGCTGCGGCGCCGGGGTCTTTTCGGGCCCCCGCGTGGGCCCCCTAGCGCGGGGTTGGTCGATGCCAGGCGATGTCCTGATCCGCTGTCGGAACATTTGGAAGCTGTTTGGGGCTGACCCGGCGCGCTTCCTCCGCGCCGAGGGGGGCAGTCCGAGCCCTGCGCGCATGAAGGAACACGGCTATATCGGCGCCGTGCAGGACGTCTCGTTCGATGTGCACAAGGGCGAGATCCTGATCATCATGGGTCTCTCGGGCTCGGGCAAGTCGACGCTGATCCGCTGCATCACCCGGCTGAACGACCCGACCGCGGGCGCGATGGAGTATGAGGGGCGCGATCTGCTCAAGCTCTCGGAGCGCGAGCTGATCGAGATCCGGCGCCACCGCTTCGGCATGGTGTTCCAGGGCTTTGGCCTGCTGCCGCACCGCGATGTGCTGGAGAACGTGGCCTTCCCGCTCGAGGTCCAGGGCCTCGCCAAGGGCGAACGCGTGACCCGGGCCAAGCAGATGATCGACCTGGTCGGCCTTGCCGGGCGCGAGTCCTATTTCCCGCGGGAGCTCTCGGGCGGGCAGCAACAGCGTGTGGGTATCGCGCGCAGTCTGGCGGTCGAGCCAGAGATCTGGTTTCTGGACGAGCCGTTCTCGGCGCTTGATCCGCTGATCCGGGCCGAGATGCAGCAGGAGTTCCTGCGCCTCCAATCCATGCTGCACAAGACCATCGTGTTCATCACCCATGATTTCGAGGAAGCGACCAAGCTCGCCGACCGCATCGGGATCATGAAGGACGGGCGGATGGTGCAGCTCGCGACGCCGGAAGAGCTGGTGCTCAACCCGGCCGACGACTATGTGGCCGAGTTCGCCAAGAACGCCCCGCGGGAGCGGATCATCTCGGTGCGCGCGATCATGGACCCGGTCGCCGAAGGGACCGAAGGGGCGGTGCAGGCCTCGGCCAAGATCGGCGCGGTGGCCGAGCAGGTGCTGACCGCCGACCGGCCCGTCGCCGTGGTCGATGACCAAACCCAACAGGTGGTCGGCTCGCTGACCCGCCAGGATGTGGCAACCGCGATCTTTGGTCGGCACGCCGCATGACCGAGGCCTCGACAAAGCTGCCGGACGGCGTTGCGCGCCCGGGCTTTGCGATCTCTGAGCTGCCGGTCTGGGCGCAGTTTCTGCTGGTTTTCCTGGTGGGCTCGGTGCTGGGCTTGTTGGTGCCGGCGGCGGCGCGCTGGCCCGAGGAATGGATCCTGCCGGCCGAGCCTTGGCTCACCAGCTACATCCAGTGGCTGAAATCCGAAGCGACCGTCTTTGGCATCGAGTTCAAGGAGATCACCCGCGGCATCGGCGATGCCCTGAAGGTGCCGGTGAAATGGGCGGAATATGCGCTCTATCGCGGGTTCAAGGGCATCGGGCTCGGGCCGCTGCCCTGGGTTGCGGTGGTCGCGGGCGTGGTGATCTTTGCCCATTGGGTCGGCGGCTGGCGGCTGGCGTTCTTGTGCCTGTTCTCGCTCCTCTACATCGCGTTCTTCAACCTGTGGAAGGACTCGATGCGCACCATGACGATCGTGATCGTCGCGGTGCCCATGGCGGCCATCATCGGCGTGCTGCTCGGCATCCTGGTCACGCGCTCTCGGATCGCGGCGCGGATCTTCACGCCGATGTTCGATCTGATGCAGGCGACGCCGCATATGGCCTATCTGGCGCCGGTGGCCGCGCTCTTTGCGCTGGGGCCCGTGACCGCGCTGATCGCCACGGTGATCTTTGCCATGCCGCCCATGGCGCGCTGCACGATCCTCGGCCTGCAGACGGTGTCCAAGGACGTGCTCGAGAGCGGGCAGATGTCGGGCTGCACCCGGCGCCAGCTGCTCTGGAAGGTGGCGCTGCCCTCCTCGAAGCGCACGCTGATGCTGGGGCTGAACCAGGTCGTGATGCAGACCCTGGCCATGGTGGTCATCGCCTCGATCGCGGGCGCCCAGGGGTTGGGGCACAAGCTGCTCTATTCGCTGCAGCAGCTCCGCCTCGGAGTGGCCATCGAGCAGGGCATCGCCATCTCGCTGATCGCAATCGTGCTCGACCGCATCACCCAGGGCTATGCCAACCGCGAGACCGACCATTTCGCCGCCGAGCGGCCCTGGCACGAGCGCCACCGCCATCTGCTGATCTTCCTGCCGATCCTGGTCGGCAGCTACATCCTGGCCGAGTTCTTCAAGGATGTGCGCATTCCGCCCTCGAAGTGGATCTGGGTCAGCGGCGAGGTCAAGACGGTCCTGTTCGATGCCAAGCAGATCGCGCGGGTGCTGGACCAGGCGATCCGCGATTTCAACGTGGTGGCCTTCGACTATGTGAACCCGGTGCGGGACTGGGCGACGCTCTATATCCTGCTGCCACTCCGCGACTTCTTCCTGTGGTTGCCGTGGCCCGCCTTTTTCGGCGTGGTGGCGCTGGCGGCCTGGAAGCTCGGGCGCTGGAAGATCATGCTGCTCTGTGTCGCTCTGATGGCGTCCTTCACCGTGACCGGGTTCTGGGAAGAGACCATGAAGACCACCTATCTGGTCCTGGTCGCCACCATCCTCTGCATCCTGATCGGCGTGCCGCTCGGGATCTGGTCCGCGCGGTCCGAGCGGGTGGCCAACACCGTCATGCCGATCTGCGACACGCTGCAGACTTTCCCATCCTTCATCTATCTGATCCCGGCGATCATGCTGTTCCGGATCGGCGATTTCGCCAATGTCTTCGCCATCATCCCTTATGCCATGGTGCCGGCGATCCGCTTTACCTATCTGGGGCTCAAACGCATCCCCGCGGTGACGGTCGAGGCGGCCATGGCAAGCGGTGCCACCCGCTGGCAGCGGCTGTGGAAGGTCGAGCTGCCGATCGCGATCCCCGAGATGATGCTCGGCATCAACCAGACCATCATGATGGCCCTGGCCATGACCGCGATCACGGCGCTGATCGGCTCCACCGATCTCGGCCAGGAAGTGGTGCGCTCGATCTCGACCCAGAATTTCGGCCGCGGCATCCTCGCCGGGCTCTTCATCGCAGCGCTCGGCATCATCGGCGACCGGATCATCGGCGCCTGGGCCGAGGCGCGCAAAAAACAACTGGGGATCGCCTAGCCAAGAGCCAGGAGCCAGACGATGAACAAGCACCCGTCCTTCCTCCGTCAGCCCGACGACCAGCCGTTTCGCGCGGACCCGAAGCAGTCCTTCACGCTGCCGGCGCGGTACTACACCGACCAGGATGTCTTCGATGCGGAGAAGCCGGCGATCTTCTACCGCACCTGGCATTATGCGGGGCATGTGAGCCAGGTGGCCGAGCCCGGCATGTACCTGACCACCAAGATCCACGAGCAGAACGTCTTTGTCGCGCGCGGCCGGGACGGGGTGCTGCGGGCGTTCTTTAACGTCTGTGCCCATCGGGGCCACGAGTTGCTGGAAGGGGCCGGCAAGAAGAACGTCATCACCTGCCCCTATCACGCCTGGGCCTATGATTTCGACGGCCGCCTGGTGAATGCGCGGAACTCCGAGAACGTGGCCGGCTTCGACAAGTGCGACTTCACGCTGAAGGCGGTGCAGGTCGAGGTCTTCTGCGGTCTGGTGCTGATCAATCTCGACCCGGAGGCGCGCCCCTTTGCCGAGCAGATGGCCGGGCTCGAGGACGAGATCCGGCGCTATCTCCCGCGGGTCGATGAGCTCGCCTTCGCCCAGCGTGACACCTATCATGTGGCGGCGAATTGGAAGGTGTTGGTCGACAATTTCCTCGAATGCTACCACTGCGCGCCGGCGCATAAGGATTTCGTCGATCTGGTCGACATGAACTCCTACCGCACCATCGTGCACAAGCGGTATTCCTCGCAGTGCTCGGCGGCCCCCCGGACCACGACGTCCAAGGCGTTCTCGTTCGAGACGGGAGATGTGGATTTCGGCTATGCGGGCTTTTTCGTCTGGCCCAATTTCACGATCTGGATCTATCCCGGAGAGCCCAATCTCTCGGTGCTGCAGATGAACCCGGACCGGCCCGAGACCTGTCTCGAATACCAGGACTGGTTCACCTTGGGCGGGGCCGTGACCCCGCAGCTCTCAGACGCCATCGCCTACCAGAAGGACGTGCTGCAGCCCGAGGATATCGGGCTCTGCGAGAGCGTGCAGCGCGGGCTGAAATCGCTCGGCTACAACCAGGGGCGCTTTATCGTGGACGAGGGGCTGACCGAGCTCTCGGAGCATGCGGTCCACCACTTCCAGCGCATGGTGGCCGAGGCGCTGTCGGTCTCGCTGGACCCTTAGGCGTAATTGCCCTTCACCCGCTCCTTCGTGGGGTCGAAATGCGGAAAGCGGCAGACCCGGGCGGCCAGCCGCTTTTGCAGCCCGTCGAGCTGGCCGATCTCGATCGCGGTGCCCTCTTCGGCATGGGTGACGTCGACGCGGGCGAGCGCGATCACCCGGCCGAGGATGGGTGAGCGCATGGCGGAGGTGATCTCGCCCACCTGAGCGCGCCCGATGCGCAGGCAGTCGCCCTTTGACGGCACCGTGCCACCCTCGACTTCGAGCCCCACCAGGCGCTTCTGCGGGTGGGCTTTCCGCTCCTCCAGCGCCGCGCGGCCGATGAAGTCGGCCTGTTTCGATTTCAGCGGCACGGTGAAGCCGATGCCCGCCTCGAACGGGTCGGTCTGGTCCGAGAACTCATAGCCCGCGAAGATCAACCCCGCCTCGATCCGCAGCATATCGAGTGCGGCGAGGCCGAGGGGGACCATGCCGTGCGGTTCGCCCGCCGCCCAGATCGCATCGAACACAGCCTCGGCGTCCTTCGGGTGGCAGAACACCTCATAGCCGAGCTCACCCGAATAGCCGGTGCGCGAGACCACGACGGAGGCGCCGTGTAAGTCCCCCGTCCGCGCGACCGTAAACCGGAACCAGCCAAGCTCCTCGATGGTGGGCTGTGTCGGTGCTGTCCAGACCACGCTGGCGAGGATCTCGCGGCTCTTCGGACCCTGGACGGCGATGTTGCAGAGCTGGTCGGTGGAGGCGCGCACCCAGGCGTTCATGCCGCGCGCCTCCGCCTGGTCCCGCAGCCAGAGCCCCGAGGTGTCGTTGCCGCCCACCCAGCGGAAATTGGTGTCGCCGAGGCGGAAGACCGTGCCGTCGTCGATCATGCCCCCGTGCTCATAGCACATGGCCGTATAGACCACCTGTCCGACGCTGAGGCGCGCCATGTTGCGGGTGACGCAGAGATCCATCAGCGCCTCGGCATCCGGGCCCGTCACCTCGTATTTCCTGAGCGGCGAGAGATCCATGACAGCGGCCTTCTCGCGGCAGGCCCAATACTCCGCGATCGCCCCGTGCCCGTGCATCTGGTTCGCCAGCCAATAGCCGTTGTACTCGGCGAAATCGCGGGTGTGGCGGGCGAAACAGGCGTGAAAGCCGGTCTCCTTGGTCTCTTCCACGGGGGCCTCCGGGGTCTTGCGCCAGCCGATGGAGCGGCGGAAGTCTTCGCCCGCGCCATAGCTGCGGACCTGGATGTCGGTGGGGTTCCAGCCATTGGCCGGGTCGATGTCGCAGGGGCATGCGCTGGAGACGCAGACGAGGTCAGTCAAAGCGCGCAGCAGCACATAATCGCCGGGCCGCGACCACGGGTCGTCCATGCCGATGGCGTTGGTGTCGTCGAGCATGGTGTTGAAGAAGAAGTTGATCGCCGGCCAGCCGCCGCGGGGGCGCACATCATAGCGCGCGAGGTCGGCGTTCATGTTGTCCGAACAGTTCAGATGGCCCGGATAGCCGAGATCCTCGTAATAGCGCGCGGTGCAGGCGAGGCCGAAGGTGTCGTGCCGTCCGCAGGTGTCCTGCACGATCTCCACCAGCGGTTCGTGGTCGACGCTCCAGTATTTCGAGAAGATGCCGGGGGCTGGGTAGAGGCTGCCCATCAGCGAGCGTGTTGTGGTGGGGTCGATCTCACGCTCCAGCCCGCGGTCGAGGGCGGCCCGGGAGAACGCCTGGAAGTCCGAGCACTCGCGGCCCTGGACGTCGAGGATCTGGATGAACTCACCCTTGGCGACCTCATAGGCCTTCGCGTCGCCCGGTTGGATGTTGATGTCATGGACCGGGTCGGCGAGCGGGTCGGGCGGGGCCAGGCCGCCTTTGCCGGGGCCGGGATTGGCGCGGCGGATATAGAGGATGATCTCGGTCGGCGCGTCCTGGGCGGCGGGGTCCATCGGCCCGCCGGGCGCACAGACGATCAGCAGCCCGTCGGTGGCGGCATGGGCTGTGGCACGGTCGCCGGGGCGGCTCTCGCCGAGGAGGCGCGCGGCCTCCGCCCGGCCGATGTCGAAGCCCGCAGCCTCGAGTGCGCGCAACACCCGGCGGCCGGACGGATGGCCCGTCAGCGCCGCCTGCACACCGGTGGCCGCGCCCGCGGGAGGGAGCCCCAGCATCGCCGCTTCGGACCGCCCGTCGGGGGCGAAGAACACCAGCTCCGCCGCCTGCAGGCCTTCGGGGTCGAGTACGGAGATCTCGTCACCCCGGTCGATCCGGAGCGCCCGGCTGCCGCCGCCCGGCACCGGATGGCGCTCGACCCCGTGGGGCAGGATCGGCAGGCCAGGCACCGAGACGCCCGCCCGCTCATAGGGCACCTCGAAGCGTGGGGTCACGGTGCCTCCCCTCGGGCAGGACCGCGTTGGAAGACCACCAGCTTGCAGCCCGAGGGCGAGAGGCTGTGATGGCGCGCGCCACGCACCAGCGGGACCCGGTCTCCGGTCTGGTAGCGCGCGCCGGCCCCATCGACCAGATCGCCTTCGACCACATAGGCCTCGCCGCTGCGCAGATGCTCGCCCGGATTGCAGCGCGCGCCGGGCGCCATCACCAGCATGGCGCTGCCGATGCCTGTGGTCTCATCCCACAAGACGGGATGCCAACAGAGCCCTGCACCGCTCGAAGGCTCCAGCCGCTCGGACAGAGGCCCGAAATCGGCGACACGGCGATGGTCTGCCCGCTTGCCCATGGCGTCTCCTTTCGGCCAGCGTTCGGAGCGATGGTTTACCATCGGCTTGGTAAACGCAATGGTCCGGCCGGCCGGGGCTCACTCGCGCAAGTAATCCGCCATGCTGTCGTCGAGGCACTCGGTCCAGGGCGTGTGGTGCTTGGGCGCCTGGGTCCCGGTCATGACCGATTTGTACCCGTTGTCCCGAAAGGTCATGATCCCCTTCTTCTTGTGCTTCTTCCACTCGAAGAAGGCCTGGTTCGCCCCTTCGATGTCGAAGCTCGGATAGTCGGTCTCGGCGATCAGCTCTCCGGTATAGGCGCCCTGGTAGCGGATGCAGTCATAGTCGTCCGCATTGGCATCCTCGGCCGCCACCCGGTCCTCGACATCCTTCAGCAGCGCGGCCTTGTCGGCGGGGATCTCGATCCGCCCCATGATCGCATCGCGCACCCACCAGGCCTGCGCGTCGAACATGTTGAAGGTGAACCACTGGTCCTGCATGCCGAGATAGAAGAGTGCGGGATTGTGCACCCAGGCGACCCCCTTATAGAGATCCGCCGCCGCCAGCCGGTTCACCGTCTTGAGACGCAGGCTGTCCGGCAGGAACGGGAAGTGGTGGAGATACCCGGTGCAGAGGATGATCGCGTCGACCTCACGCGAGGTGCCGTCCTTGAAGTGCACGGTCTTGGTGTTCGGGTCCACCTTGGTCAGCAGCGGCACCTCTTTCCAGTTGTCTGGCCAGTCATAGCCCATGGGCGCCGTGCGGTGGCTGACGGTGATGGATTTCGCACCGTATTTCCAGCACTGCGAGCCGATGTCCTCGGCCGAGTAGCTGGTCCCGATGATCAGGATGTCCTTGTCCTTGAACTCCACCGCGTCGCGGAAGTCATGGGCGTGCAGCACGCGGCCGTTGAACTGCTCGAGCCCCTCGAAATGCGGCACATTCGGCGTGGAGAAATGCCCGGTCGCGACGACGACGTTGTCGAACTCCTCCGAGTAGACGCGGCTTGCCGGCAGATCGCAGACGGTCACGGTGAATTTCTGGGTCGCCTCGTGGAACTCCACCCAGCGCACGGCGTGGTGAAAGCGCACCCAGGGACGCACGCCCGCCTTCTCCATCCGGCCCTTGATATAGTCGGCCAGCACTTCGCGCGGGGGATAGGAGGCAATCGGCTTGCCGAAATGCTCCTCGAAGGAATAGTCGGCGAACTCGAGGCCCTCTTTCGGGCCGTTCGACCAGAGATAGCGGTACATCGAGCCGTGCACCGGCTCGCCGAACTCATCGAGCCCGGTGCGCCAGGTGTAGTTCCAGAGCCCGCCCCAATCGCCCTGCTTCTCAAAGCAGACGATCTCCGGGATCTCCGCGCCCTTCTCCTTGGCCGACTGGAAGGCGCGCAATTGCGCCGTGCCCGACGGTCCAGCTCCGATCACCGCGACCCGTTTCGTCATTCTCGCTCTCCCTCTCGTTGCAGCGCCCGCCCCGAGCGAGGGCTATCGCCCTTGTCTCAGTGTACAGGCGGGTTGGCCTCGCTTGCCTCCCAGTCGGGCTCGAAGCCGAGCACGACCGTGTCAGGCGGCAGCGTGGGGTTGAACAGGCGGTTGTGCCACAGCGTGGCGGCGTGCAGAGGATGCGGCTCGGTCAGCCGCCAGACCTTGGCCGCGATCCCGAAGGCTTGGCCATAGGCGGCGAAGTCGAGCCGACAGGTCTCTGCCTCGCGGATCTGGGCGGCTCCCGGAGAGCCCGGCGGGAAGGTCGCCGTCAGCATGTCGGAGAACTCGCCCGCCTTCTGGTAATAGGTCTCGGAGAAGAACTGGAGCGCCTTCTCGCGCCGCTGCGCCGGATCGGCCGTGCGCTTGACCATGTGCATCATCTCGGGCGTCTTTGAATGCGCCGCGGTCTTGTTCATGACCGTGATGATGTGGCCCATCGGGTCTTCGGCACCCGGCAGCGTGAGCGCCGGCATCACCGCGTCATCCGGGCGCCCCTGGCCGTCGCGCATCGCGATCTGGCGCACCCGGCATTGCCAGCGCAGAAACGCATCCCCCAGCGGATGCCGCGTGCCCCGGAGCCCGAGCAGCGCCGCCCCCATCAGGCAACGTCCCGATGCGGGGTCGCAGGCGAATAGGCCCGATCGTGGGTGAGGCTCGGGATCTTCGCGCGCGCCTCGGCGACCGCGTCGAGGTCGATCTCCGCCAGCACCACCCCGGGTGCGGTCCCGCCATCGGCGAGCACCACCCCCCAGGGATCGACGATCAGCGAGTGGCCATAGCTTTCACCCCCGCCCGGGATCGGCCCGACGGCACAGGGGCTCACCACAAAAGCGCCGTTCTCGATCGCGCGGGCCCGGTTGAGCACATGCCAATGGGCCTCACCGGTCTTCTTGGTGAAGGCCGCGGGGACTGCCAGGATCTCCGCGCCTGCCTGGGCAAGATCCCGATACAGCGACGGGAACCGCAGGTCATAGCAGATGGTGTGCCCGATCCGCGCGCCCGCCGCCTCGACCAAGGCCGCAGCACCCCCCGGCACCACCCGCGCGCTCTCGCGATAGACCTCGGTCTCCGAGAGCTGGATGTCGAACATGTGGATCTTGTCATAGCGCGCGACCGTTTGGCCATCCGGGGCGATGGTGACGCCTCGGTTGAGGATCTTGCCATCGGGTCCCGGCACCGCGACCGAGCCCACCAGAACCCACACCCCGCGCGAGCGGGCAAGCGCCGCCAACCCCAGCAGCACCGGGTGCTCGGCCTCCTCTGCCGCAGGGGCCGCGATGGCGGCGTTCTCGGTCCGCAATCCGCCGCAGTACTCCGGCAGCGCGAGCAGCCCAGCCCCGGCGGCGACCGCCTCCTCGGCCAGTGTCAGCGCCGCATCGCGGGCAGCCTCCATGTCCGCCACGGGGGCCGTCTGCAAGCAAGCGATGGTGAGAGCGCGCGCCATCAGAACTTCATATACGCCTTGCGCAGTGCCACCAAGGGATGCCTGTCCGACATCTGGAATTTGATGAGCAGCTCGCGGGCGATCATGTCGCGGTCCTGCTGGTTGTCGGGCAGCTCGATGCTCTCCGGCACCCGCACCCAGCCGTTGACGTTGCGGTCGAACACCGCCGGACGGCCTTCCTCATAGCCCATATGGACGTCCTCGAGCCAGTTCAGGTCGTCCCAGCCCATATGCTCCATATAGTCCTTCAGAAACGGGGTCAGCCGGGCATAGTCGGGCACCAGGTTCACATCGTAGCGATAGCCGATGTGCTGGCCGATCTCCTTCTCGCGCTCGCTGGCGAGCCCGTCCGCGTCCTTCAGGAACTGATCGACATCGGTGATCTCCGAGCCGCGATACTGTGTGCCTGCCATGTCTCTCTCCCTAGCCTTCCTGCTCCCGAGGGTGGCGGTGCGCGCCCCGGACGGCGCCCCGCGCCGGACGCGGGCGGGCGGGGGCTCGATGCCCCCGACCGGCCGTCCTTCTCAGAAGTGGTGGTAGTCTTCCACGCCGACCGTGTAGTTCGTGCCGGCCAGCGGAACGCCGGCCATGGCGCTCGCCTCCATCGTCAGCGCCGCCAGATCCTCCGGCTCGAGGCTGTGCAGGTTGGTCTTCCCGCAGGCCCGGGCGAAGAGCTGCGCCTCGATGGTCAGCGTGTGGAGGAAATTATAGACCCGCTCTGCCGCCTCATCGGGGTCGAGCCGCTTCCGCAACTCCGGGTCCTGTGTGGCCACACCCACCGGGCAGCGGCCCGTATGGCAGTGATAGCAATAGCCGGGCTCCGCCCCGATTTCTTCGGGGTAGTTGGCCTCGTCGATGTCCTTGTTGCAGTTGAGCGCCATCAGCGTCGAGTGCCCGAGCGCGATCGCATCCGCACCCAGAGCGATCGCCTTGGCCACATCTGCGCCGTTTCGGATCCCGCCCGCATAGATCAGCGTGATCTCGCCGCGCTTGCCGAGATCGTCGATGGCTTTGCGGGCCTGACGGATCGCCGCAATCCCCGGCACGCCCGTGTCCTCGGTCGCGAGGTGCGGACCGGCCCCGGTGCCGCCTTCCATCCCGTCGATATAGATCGCGTCCGGATCGCATTTCACCGCCATCCGCACATCGTCATAGACCCGCGCCGCACCCAGCTTGAGCTGGATCGGGATCTGCCAGTCTGTGGCCTCGCGGATCTCCTGGATCTTCAGCGCCAGATCGTCCGGCCCCAGCCAGTCCGGGTGCCGCGCCGGGCTCCGCTGGTCGATCCCCGCCGGCAGCGAGCGCATCTCGGCGACCTGGTCCGTCACCTTCTGGCCCATCAGGTGCCCGCCGAGGCCGACCTTACAGCCCTGGCCGATGAAGAACTCCACCCCATCCGCCAGCACCAGGTGGTGCGGGTTGAAGCCATAGCGGCTCTGGATGCACTGGTAGAACCACTTGGAGCTGTAGCGCCGCTCGTCGGGGATCATCCCGCCCTCGCCCGAGCAGGTCGCGGTGCCGGCCATGGTTGCCCCGCGCGCCAGCGCCGTCTTCGCCTCATAGCTCAGCGCGCCGAAGCTCATGCCCGTGATGTAGACCGGGATGTCCAGATCCAGCGGCCGCTTCGCCCTCGGGCCGATGATCGTCCGGGTGTCGCATTTCTCGCGATACCCCTCGATGACGAAGCGCGTCAGCGTCCCCGGCAGGAATGTCAGATCGTCCCAGTGCGGGATCTTCTTGAACAGCGAGAAGCCGCGCATCCGGTAGCGGCCGAGCTCGGATTTGATGTGGATGTCGTCCATCACCTGCGGGGTGAAGACGAAGCTCTTGCCGAGCCGGTGCCGGTCGCGGTCGAGCGGTTTTTTGCCGGGGATATCGCCGTCTGCCATATCGGTCTCCAGTCTTGATCGGCGCCGCACCATAGCGGCTGCCGCGCTCCGAGGGCTCAGCCCTCAGAGGATCAGCTTCTTCTCGTTCGGTTCGAGATTGTCGTAGTTCCAGAGCTGTTTGCCCGCCACGATCTTGGTGAAATGGCCGACACCCTTGTCCGGCAGCAGCCCGTATTGGCGGAGCTTGCGGGTGAGCCAGGCCTGGTCGAGCTCGGTGAGTTCCGCCTCGACCGCATCGACCCCGAGGCTGCGGATCTCACCGCCGATATAGATCGTGCCGTCATACATCGAGTCGCCGAGGTTCTTGCCGGCATTGCCGCAGACCACCATGCGCCCGCGCTGCATCATGAAGCCCGAGAGCGCGCCCGTGTCACCGCCGACGATGATCGTGCCGCCCTTCATGTCGATGCCAGTGCGGGAGCCGACCGAGCCCTTGCAGACCAAGTCACCGCCCCGGATCGCGGCCCCGAAGGTGGAGCCTGCGTTCTTCTCGATCACCACGGTGCCGGACATCATGTTCTCACCGCAGGACCAGCCGACGCGGCCGTTCACCCGCACATTCGGCCCGTCGATGAGGCCGGTGGAGAAATAGCCCGTCGAGCCCTCGATGATCAGGTTCAGCCGGCTGAGGATCCCCACACCCACCGAGTGCATGCCGCGCGGGTTCTTTATGACGATGGTGCCATAGCCCTCGGCCATCAGGTCGCGGATCGCCTTGTTCACCGCCGTTGTGTCCATGTCGTCGGCGTCGATCTCGGTGCGCTTGTTGAAGTCGACCTCGGGCGCCCACGGATAGGTGAAGCGCGCCTCGGCGTCCTCGTCGAACTCGATGAACATCGAGCGGCCGGTCAGCTGCTCGGTCATCATGCCGAGCGCCTTGGCCCGGTCCTCCTGGCTCATCGTGGCCAGTTCAGCATCGCTCACGCCTGCCATACCCGGACCTCCTCATCGTAAGGGTCGGTGGTGTCGATCTCCTGGGGCAGGATCGCGCGGATCGCGACCTCCTCGGAGGCCATGGCGATCAGCTCGTCCGACTCGTAGAGCACGAGCGGTTTGGCCGCCATCGTGTCCTTGGCCATGCCGAGCTGGTCCTTGGTCGCCACCAGATAGGTGAAGACGCCGTCGATCTCCTCGATGGAGCGACGCATGGTGTTCTCGAGCGTCTCGCCCTTGGCCATATGGTGCGCCACATAGACCGCCAAGAGCTCGCTGTCGCAGGACGACATGAAGCGATGGCCGCGGCGTTCCATCTCCCGGCGCATGATCCAGTAGTTGGTGATCTGGCCGTTATGGACAACGCTCACGTCGTTGTAGGGAAAGGCCCAGTAGGGGTGCGCTGAGCGGATGTCCACATCGCTCTCGGTCGCCATCCGGGTGTGCCCGATCGCATGGGTGCCGTCGAACTCCGACAGGCTGTACTGACCGGCAACCACGGCGGCATCGCCGAGGTCCTTGATCAGCTCAAGCCCGTTCCCGAGCGAGAGGATCTCGACGCCCTCGATCTCCTCGATATGGCGGGCCATCTCCTCGGTGTCCCCGCCATGGGAGAGCACGTAACGCAGCGCATAGGGCGTGACCCGCGCGCTCTCCTTCACCTCCGCCTTGTGCTCGGCCAGGGTGCCGTCGAGTTCGGCGATGCGCTCGTCGATCACCTGGTGGATGCCGCGCCCGCGGCTCATATCCTCCTGCTCGGCGACCTTGACGCGCATCACATAATCGCCCGGGCTGCCCGCGCCATAGACCGCGAAGCCCGTGCTGTCGGGCCCGCGATGCTTCAGCGATTGCAGCATCGAGGTCATCTCGCCGCCCACATTCGAGCGTTTGCCCCGGTGGATGAGGCCAGCTATTCCACACATATCCGTGTTCTCCGTGGTGGTCGTTGGGTGCCTGCCGGGCTTGGCCTCAGGGCAGGCATTCCATGTACGTGTCTTTGTCCCAATCGGTGACGGTCGACATGAACCGCGCCCATTCGTCGGACTTGTACTCGTCATAGAGGCGCATCATCTCGCCCGGCAGGCCGCGCTGCACGACCTCGTCCGCCCGCAGCGCCTCCAGCGCCTCGCCGAGCGACATCGGCAGCTTCTTGACCTGCTTGCCGGCCTCCATCGCCTCGTAGATGTTGCGCTCCTCGGGCTCGCCCGGGTCGAGGCTGTTGTCGAGCCCGTCGTCCATGGCGGCGAGCAGGGTCGAGCCCATCAGATACGGGTTCACCATGCTGTCCACCGAGCGGTACTCGAACCGCCCCGGCGCCGACACACGCAGGCCCGTCGTGCGGTTCTGGAAGCCCCAGTCGGCGAAGACCGGCGCCCAGAAGCCCGTGTCCCAGAGCCGGCGATAGGAGTTCACGGTCGAGCAGCCGATCGAGGTCAGCGCGCGCAGGTGGTGCACCACGCCGCCGATCGCCTTCAGCCCGGTCTTGCCCGGCATCTGCGGGTCGTCCGTGTCCGGCATAAACGTGTTGTCGCCGCCTTTGACGTACATGTAGTTGTGCGCCATGCCCGGCAGATTGTCCGGGTCGTTGCCGGTCCGGATGAAGTGGTCCTCGCCGGCGCTCCACAGCGACATGTTGTGGTGACAGCCCGAGGCCGAGACCCCCATGAACGGCTTGGTCATGAAGCAGGCGAAGATGCCGAACTCGCGCGCCACCTGGGCGCAAATCTGGCGATAGGTCGTCAGCCGGTCGGCGTTCCTCAGCACATCGTCGAAGGTCCAGTTGAGCTCGAGCTGGCCCGGCGCGTCCTCATGGTCGCCCTGGATCATGTCGAGGCCCATTTTGCGGGTGTACTCCATCACCTTCATGGTGACGGGCCGCAGGCTCTCGAACTGGTCGATGTGGTAACAATAGGGCTTCGAGAAGCCGTCCTGCGGGACGCCGTCCTCGTTGAACTTCAGCCACATCATCTCGGGCTCGGTGCCCATGCGCAGCTGCAGGCTGTGCTTGGCTTGGAAGTCGGCATGCAGCCGGCGCAGGTTGCCGCGGCAGTCGGCGGTGAGGAACGCGCCCGGGTCCTGCTTTTCCTCGCGGTTGCGGAAGAGGGTGCAATAGAGCCGGCCGATCTTCGGCGCCCAAGGGAGCTGCATGAAGGTCTCGGGCTCGGGGATACCGACGAGCTCCGCCGCCTCCGGGCCGTAGCCGAGATAGTCGCCCGCGCGGTTGGTGAAGAGGTTCATGGTGGCGCCGTAGACGAGCTGGAAGCCCTTCTTCGAGACGCTCTCCCAATGGTCGGCCGGAATGCCCTTGCCCATGATCTTGCCGGTGACCGAGACGAACTGGAGATAGAGATACTCGATCCCGAGCGCATCGATCTTGGCCCGCACTTCCTTGACCAGCGCATCGCGCCCTTCGGCCTCGACAAAGGCTTCGATATCCATCTGTGCCACTCTTGCTCTCCCGTTCGCTGTCCCGCGGTCTTTGTCCCGGGCGCCAGCGAGCACGCGAAAGCGCTGTCATCCCGATGGCCGCCGGAGGGAACGCTATCCGATTCGCTCTGTGGCGCAACCTTTTTTGATCCAATTGCGGGGAGTTTGTTGACAGGGCCTCCTATGCGGACCAGGATTGGGCCAAAAGGGTGCGGAGGGTTATCAGTTTGGATCAGGCTGAACAGCGACGGCTCGGCTCGGCGGACCTGGCGGCGGTGCTGCGCCGTGAGATCGCCGTCGGCGGCATCCAACCGGGCGATCGGCTGCCCCCCGGACGGGATCTCGCCGACCGCTTTGCCGTGGCACGCGGGACGGTGCGGGAAGCGCTGGCGCGGCTCGCCAGAGAGGGACTGGTCGAGACCCGGGCGGGCAGCGGCACCTATGTGATTGCAGCACCCCTGGCCGCTACCAACCCGGCGATCGAGAACGCCCGGCCTCTGGAGCTGATCGATGCGCGCTTTGCGCTCGAGCCCCATGTCTGCCGGCTCGCGGTGCTGCATGCCCGGCGCGCGGATTTCGAGGCGGCCGAAGGGCTGCTCGCGCGGATGGAGGCGAGTGTGCACGACCCCGCCGCCTTCGCCGAGGCGGACCGCGCCTTTCACATCCTGCTCGCCGAGACGACGGGCAACGGGCTGATCTGCTGGATGGTGACGGAAATCAGCTCGGTGCGCCAACAGGAACAGTGGGCCCGGATGCTGCGGGTGACGCTGGAGCCGGAGACGATCCGCGCCTACAACGCTCAGCACCGGGAGATCTTTGAGGCCATCCGGTCGCGGGAACCCGAACGGGCGGCAACGCAGATGAAAGAGCACCTCGAGACGGCCCGGCTCTCCCTGACCCGTGCCGCCGCCACCTGACGCTGTTTTGCGGGCCCGGTTGCGGGCAACCGGGCCATTTCGCGCGGTGGCCGGTGCCTGACGGCACCAGCCCCCTTCCGATCCAGCCCACCCCCACCCCCGCCACCACCCACCGGGGGCGCGGGGCCCCCCGCGAGGGGGGGGGGGGGGGGCGGGGGGGGATCGGCCG
>JBCBYB010000028.1:0-57098 GCA_039816045.1 Pseudomonadota bacterium | reverse complement strand
CCGGATCACGGCCGGCGAGAACTTCAACCTGCTGTTCGAAGAGGTCTATGACGGTGGTGTGAACATCGTCGTGGACAACGCCACCGGCGCGATCGTCGAGGATCTGACCAACAGCTACAACCTCGACCAGACCGCCGATGACGACGAGACGCTGCTCGACTTCGTCGACACCCTGATCATCGAGGAGGGCTCGGAGGAGACCGACCGGGCGGCCTATGCGGCGGGCTCGCTCTTCACGGTGGCGATCACCGGAGTGGCGGAGGACTTCGGCCTCAACGGCACGCTCTCGGTCGACGACGACCAGGACGGGCTGATCGAGCACACCGCGACGATCCTCAACATGGAGGTGATCCGGACCCTCTCCGACACCGAGGCGGACACCCTCGATCTGTCGGCTCTGGCCTCGGTCGCCTACGACAACGAGGACGGCGACGGCGATCTCACGATCTTCGACAGCGAGGGCGAGGAGATCGGCGACGGCCAGACCCAGGGCTTCGAGAACGTCATCGGCACCGGCGGCGCTGACACCCTCGAGGGCGGCAAGCAGGGCGAGACCCTCTCGGGCGGCTCCGGCGATGACGAGATCGACGGCGGCGACGGCGATGACAGCCTGCTCGGCGGCTCCGGCGACGACCTGCTCCAGGGCGGCTCCGGCGACGACACCCTCGACGGCGGCGCCGGCGACGATACGCTGGAAGACGGTGCGGGTGACGACGTCTTGCTCGGCGGTGCTGGCAGCGATTTCCTCGACGGTACCAGCGGCACCGGTGCGGACAGCTTCGATGGCGGGGACGACGATGACCTCTTCCTCCTCGCGGCCGATGGGGATGAGGACACCATCCTTGGCGGTTCGGGCATCGAGTATGTGCACTACACCCAGACCGACGACGATGAGGAAAGCTTCGAAGATGTGGTCGACACCATTGCCGGCGACGGCACGGGCGACACCATCCTCACCCTCACCAACTTCGATGAGGTCTTCGAGGGCAGCGGCGTTGACATCACCTTCTTCGGCGACGGCGAGAACGGCGACGAGGAAGACGACGACGGCGACGATGAGAACGAAGGCTTCGTGTTCAGCTTCACCCTGCTTGGTGATGACGTCACGCTGGTGACTGAGAGCATCACGGTCGGCCCGGTTGCCGATGCGACCGATGCCAACGAGGTTGCCATCGCGGTCTTCGACGCCCTTGACGAGCGTGGCTACGATGTCGAACTCGACGAGGAGATGGTGACCATCCTGGCCGGCCCTGACGGTGAAACCGTCGTGGTGAACGACATCACCACCACCGGCGACACCGATGTCGATGAGGACGGTGACGGTCCGTTGGCCGCGATCTCGGATCAGGGCGAGGGCGTTGAGCTGGATCTGACCGGTGCCGACTTCACCGGCGTGGACAAGCTCAACCTCTATGGCGGTGATCTGCTCATCGACAGCGAGACCTTCGATGACAGCATCCTCATCGCGGGTCCGGGCACCATCAACTTCATCGCTGAGGACGACACCGGCGTTGCGGTGACCAACACGCTGACCGACGACAACCTGGCCGAAGGGGCTGGGGCCATCGAGGACAGCGTTTCGGTGACTGGCGGCTCGGGCAACGACACTCTGACCGGCAACTCCGACGACTGGGATGAGGACTTCTTCGGTGAGGACGGCGACGATCTCATCACCGGCAACGGTGGCGATGACGAGCTGGACGGCGGGTCTGGCAACGACACCCTGATCGGTGGCGATGGCGACGACCTGACCGACGAGCTGGCGACTGAGGATGACAGCGACGATGATGTCCTCGATGGCGGCTCGGGCGATGACAGCCTTCTCGGCGAGCAGGGCAACGACGTGTTGCTGGGCGGTTCGGGCAATGACAGCCTGTTCGGCGGAGACGAGGAAGACGAACTCTCTGGCGGGTCTGGCGATGACAGCCTCGACGGTGGCGATGACGACGACTTCCTTGATGGCGGCGAAGGCAACGACACCCTGCTGGGTGGCTCGGGCAATGACGAGCTGGACGGCGGTTCCGGGAACGACAGCCTCGAAGGCGGCGACGCGGGTGACAACCTCGACGGCGGCGCGGGCAACGATACCGTGGACGGTGGCGATGGCGACGACATCCTCGAGGATCTGGTTGGTGAGGGTGCTGACGTCCTGACCGGTGGTGCGGGCGACGATACTTTCGTCTTCCTCGGCTCCGGGAACGACGCGTCGCGTCCGACCGAGCCGGGTCCGGATGTCATCACCGACTTCAACGGCAGCGGTGAGACCGATCCGGACGATGAGAACGACCTGATAGACATCTCGGACTTCGGCGTGACGGCGACGTTGTTCGTCAGCACCGAGAGCGGGGCTCTGACCGTCGACACGGCGTTCACGACGGCCGATGCGGGCTATGATGGTTCCGGTGTGTTCGCGGTCCAGGCCGGTGACGACACCCAGGTCATCGTCGACTCGGGCGACACTGCCGGCACCTTCGATCAGGAAGACGTGGTGTTCCTCCTCGAGGACTTCGACGCCGACGATCTCGACGCGGCCGACTTCATCTTCTGATCAGCAAGACATGCGGTCCCCAACCGGGGACCGCTCCAAAATACAATGGCGCCTCAGGAAACTGGGGCGCCTTTCGTGTTTTGTACCATAACTTTGGTCGCGGCGCGTTTGTCCGAGATGATCGCGGCACCGTCGTAGAAGCATTGAATGCGAGGCCGGATGCCGAGGCCGACCGGCGAAACTGAAGATGCCGAAGCTCAGGTGTCGGACCTTCGAGACGGCGTTCACCGGGTGTTGTTGGCGGCACACGTCGCAGACAGCACAGCGGCGCTCGGCGGCATCCGAGAGAGCCGAAGTAAGGTCGCGAAACTCAACGAGAAGATCTACGCCAAGATCGAGCCGTGGCGGCACAAGCCGACCTAAGGCGCGCACGCCGTTCACACCGCTTCGCGACGTCCTTGACTACACCGACGTAAGGCGGACCTGGGTCAGTGAGGAGCGCGGCATCTTGCTCCGGTGGCCACGGGCGTCAGCGCTGAGGGCTCGTGAGAAAGGGTTCGTCGAGGGCGCCAAGGCGGACAAATCCGGCTGACCGACCGCGGATCGAAAGGCGGAGCGCTGGTTATCTCAGACGCCTGCCGCGGCTGGGTCTAGGGTGCGGCCGATCTACCTGAACCGCGCTGACAGCGCAGCGACGTGCAGTCGTACGGAGACGTCTTTAGCCACCTGCTGAACACAATGGTTTGTGCGGCCAGCCAAATGCTGAAGGCGATCCATGCGCAGGGCTTCGCGAAGCGGCGCGCGTGGAGCGTGGCCTCCATGATCTCAAGGCCCACTGCGCGAAGAATACTCAGACCCTCCGCAGAACCTCCGGTTCGTCGGGCAAACGCGTCGCTGGCGCCTCCGGCGTGAGCCGGGGCCTCACGCGGGTCGTCATCTTGTCCCTCCACATCGGTTAACACGGTACTCCCCGGTCCTTGATCGGGCAGCAAGGTCACTTTGACGTGTGTCTCAACATCGTACTCCAAACGGCGCTCGCCGCGCGTCCATCCTGGGCAGGTCGAACTGCAAAGCGGTCGCAGGAGATCGCAGTCGGGTTGTTCCACTCGGGTCCGAAGGCGCCACCGGGCGCACCGTCAGCGCGAGTTCAGCGGTCCGTGCCGGCCTCCTCGGCAATCGCTCTGATGCGCTGCAACCGCTCGGGCGTGGCATCTGCCGTGTCGCCCAGCGCTTGCACGAATCCGCGGACATCGCAGCTAAGTCCCTGACCAGGCAAAAGCCTTCCAGACGGGGTGCGCAGGCAGCCGTCGGCGCCGCGCACGGGACCGACTGGCTCAGCGAGCACCTTGGGTTGAGGGTTCTTAGGAGGTTGCGGACTCTCTGTAGGCGCGGTTCGACGGGCAATGCGCACCGCCCGCGCCTCGGCCCGCCGCTGAGTTGTGAGGGCGTTGCCGGTCGCGTCGATCGCTGTAACCGTCGGCGCATCGAGATAGCCGGTCACCGGCAGGCCGGCGGCGCGCTGCATGCGGGCAATGGCTGAGCGGTTCTCGCCGCCCAGTCCCGTGGCGTTGGCGTCGGCCCCGACTCCAGCGAGCTTGAGCCTCAGCCGGATTTCATCGACCTGGGCGTCCGTGAGGCCCAGCGCCGCTTCGTCAGCCGCAGCCAAAGCTGGATCGGGCAACGCCATTGCCGCTAAAGCCGAAGCGGTCAGCGTCCTGCCGCTCGCCGCCGGATCAGGCCCCACTCCGGCCACTCGGATATGGCGCTCAGCGGCAAACCGCTCGCTCGCGCGGAGCGGGACCGCAAATAGCCCGAAATTACCGAGCACGGCGCGCCGGTCGAGCGGCAGCCCAGACTCGGGCGCCGAAGGAGACATCTCCGTCTCGTGGAGCGTTCTACGCGCCAAGGTCTTACCGTCGACTGGGGCTATTCGCACCGGCGTGTCGGCTGGATCTTTGGCGAGACCTGCATCAACGGGCCCCGCCGATGCGGGCGCACGCACCTTAGATGGGTTGGCCAGCCCAATCGGCAGAGGGACCACCGCCATCGCCAAGCGGACTGAGGCATACCCCTCCGTCTTCCAGCCCTCGTCGCGCCACGCGGGGCTAAAGACTGCATCCTCCGGATGGAAAACAGCGGACCAGTCACCGTCGTTGTCTTCGGTCCAGGACGGGGTAAGGCTGGACCTCCCAAGCTCGATGTGCATGCGCTCCTCAGTGTTCGAAGCGCTCGTGGTCTTAGCTGCCTGTCGCAGTGGCAGATGCTCGTTCGGGCCCTCAAGCATGGCCGCCAGGTCGCGCGACATGTCGGGCATCGCCGGCGGTGGCAGCAAGGTCGCCTTGGCGATTTGGGCATTTTGCGGGGTGGTGATGATGCGCTGCAGAAAGCCTGAGGAGAGCGTCACGACCACCGCGGCGACCAAAACCACCGCCGAGATCTGCAAAACGTGCCTCGGTTGGCGCGGCATGTCGGCCGCGATCCCCCCGCGCTCCGACGGCGTGGTACGGTCTTGGTTCTCGAGTTTGCTCCGCTGCGGTGCCATCGCGTGCTCCTGTATCGATTTGGTCGCAGGAAACCGCAGAATGACCAGATGCCGAATTTTGGTTCTCTTATGAGGTGATGTCTCTCATCCTACGGAGTAGCGCTCACGACTTGGCTTTCGACCTGCGACCTGGTCTGGCTTTCCCGGGCTAGCGTCGAAAAGAGCCCGAGGATACGAGCAATCACGTGCGCGCCGGGAAGAGCAGTCAGAGGATCACAGCAGCCGTTCCTGTTTTCGGGACCGATGCGTGAGCAATCGACCGCTTCCCTCCTGGTGATCTCCTGATCCACACGGATGAACCGGGCACTATACTCGCTGGTGATTGGACGTCTAAGGCGGTGAAAGAAGTGGGCCAGGGCCGTGGGTGACCTTGCTGCCTGGTTCCGGACCGGCTGGTACCATAGGAGCTGATCTGGACGGGGGACGGACGAGATTACGACAGGCGTGGCGAGGCGGTTCACGCCAGAGTGGAAGAAGCCGTCTGTGGTATGTCTCTTGGAACCGGGCGCCGCTTCGCCTCGGCAACACGCGATTGCTGGAGGTTGAGGAGGAGACACATTGGCGCCAGTGGCGCTCTTGCCCGACGAACTGAAGGTTCTGCGCGAGGCATCTGCTTTTTTCGCTTCGTGGGCTTCGATGCCATGAGGGCCATGCTCCGCGCGTCCTGATCGATGATATCTCGCGGCTTCGAAGCGCTTCTCCAACTGCGCGCGGCCGTCAACGATGCTGGCGGCGCTCTCGAAACCCCGTCCATCGAGTTCGGCGATGATTCAGACTCGGTCCCGGTCGAGAACCTGCTGGCCTCGATCCTGAAAGACGTGCTCGAAGGTTTTGCATCGAACCGCTTCTCTTCCATGGCCGAGGTGAAGAAGGTTTTCGATGCCAACCCTGAGTGCCGTGACCTGCCCCATTTTTCAGGGCCACTCGTAGATCGAGTTTGTTCTTCATTTGTGTGCCATCATTCGGCGGCTTGAGCAATGGGCGCGGGCGCGGAGCCGTCATGTAGCGCAAGCGTATGCGCCCATTGCGTTTTGTGGAAGGGTCGCGCTGCCGCGAACTCTTCCGGGGTTTGGTATTTCAGGCTGCTGTGTGGGCGCTCGGTGTTGTAGTCGATCCTCCAGTCTTCGATGATTTCGCACGCCTCACCGATGCTTGTGAACCAGTGCTGGTTCAGACACTCGTCCCGGAACCGGCCATTGAAACTCTCGATGTACGCATTCTGGGTCGGCTTACCCGGGTCGATGAAATAGAGTTGCACACCATGGTCGTCGGCCCAGGCATCAAGGGCGCGACCTCGCAGTTCGGGGCCGTTGTCCACGACCAGAATGTCAGGATATCCGCGTTCCCGCGCCGCCCGCTGCAGCATTTCCACAACCCGCTCGCCGGGCAGTGAAAAGTCGACTTCGATGGCAGGGCACTCTCGTGTGCAATCATCTTTGAGGTTGGCCGTCCGGAACTTGCGCCCATTGGCCAGCGCGTTACTGGTGAAATCCAGCGACCACCTTTGGTTGGCGGCAATTGGGCACCAACCACCCTCGCGACCGTCCTTGGGGATCTTCTTGCGCTTCGTACGGCGCAGCCACAGCCGTTCTTCCCGGTAAATCCGCTCGACGACTTTGTCGTTCACCCTGAAGCCTTCACGCACCAGCTTGGCATGCAGCCTGCGATAGCCATACCTTCTGTGCTTACCTGAAAGTGTGATCAGGCGCTCTCTGAGCCGCACATGACCATCTGGGCGCGCCTGATAGCTCAGGCTCGATCTGGAAATCCCGACCAGCCTGCATGCCCGCCTTTGTGTGAATTGGTGTTCTGTCACAAGGGTTCTCACCGCGTCCCGGCGGGCGGCAGGCGTTATAAGTTTTTTTGCCAGCAGCCCCTTAAGACCAGCATTATCGAGCATCGCGTCAGCCAGCAGACGCTTCAGTTCAGAGTTCTCAGCCTCAAGATCCTTCAGGCGTCGCAGCTCGGATACTGTCATGCCACCATACTTGGCTTTCCACTTGTAAAGCGTCGCATCGGACATCCCATGCTTGCAACAAAGCTCCGAAACCTTCGCTCCAGCAGCATACTTCTGCAAAATCCCGATAATCTGTTCCTCTGTAAAACGTGACTTCCGCATTCTTCGTTCACCTCGTTGCTTCGAACGTTACGAGAACAAACTCTCATCTTGAATGGTCCGAGATTTTGGAGGCAGGTCAGCCGAAGCCGCCGTGCGGCGAGGTTCAGCTTCAGAGCCTCCACTACATCATGCCGCGCGTGATCTATGCCGGGTATCTCGACATTCCCCGCTGGGGCGTTTCCTTGGTGAGGGCCAAGCATGAGCCGCTGATCGGGTTCGAGGCCTGGAAGAAGATCATCGATCGTCTGAACGGTGCGGCACCCGCTCCCACTCGTGTCGATCTGCATGAGGACTTCCTACTGCGCGGAGCGGCTGCCTGCGGCTGCTGTGGCGGGTTCCTTGCGGCGGCTTAGTCCAAGGGGCGCACGAAGCGCTACCCAATACTACGACTGCCAGGTGAAGGGCTTCGCTGTGAAGGCCAAGTCTATCCGCAAGCAGAAGGTTGAGGGCGAGTTCGGGTCGCTGCTTTGCCAGCTCACGCCTGCGCCAGAGCTGTTCGCCATCGCCAAGACTATGCTGCGCGATCTCTGGGCGCACGCATGTCGCAAACTCAACGCGGTGCGGCTCAGTCCAAAAGGAAATCGCGGCCATTTGGAACAAGACAGGGCAACTGGTCGAGCGCCTGGTCGAAACCGACAGTCCAGCCCTTATCGTAGCTACGAGACGCAGATCGCGAAGCTCGAAGAGCCGAAAACGGCGCTGACCGAACGCGGAGCCTCAAACGGGCAGCCGCGAATGATCTTCGAGGCGGTTTCTCGAACCGCCGATGTATCTTTTCGATTCAGGCCCTTTGAGGACGTGAAAACTGGCGATGTAAGAATAGTGGGCGGTACCGCCCACCATCGTTCCCTTACGACGATTGCACATCCGCACAATGAGGTTTTATCCTCGGTATTTCAATGTATTAGCTTGACCTCAGTGAGCTGCTGGCGCCTCCGTGAGCTCGGCGAAGTTCCAATCATGAGCTCCATCCCTGAACCTGGCATCTAACCGCATTTCCGGATGCGCCCGGGTTCTGCCCACGCACGAATCCTCACCCGATAATCTGATCCGTCGACGCGGTCCGCTTGTGGCCCGCTTCGACGGGTTGTCCGCTTTTTGGAGACGCAAAGATCCCATGTCCAACCGCCCAAATCCCCGCCTGACGATCCGGCTCACGCCGGAGGAGTGGGCGGAGATCCAGGCGAAGGCTGGGGCGAAGCCCCTCGCGACGTTCGCAAGAGAGCTGCTGCTCAAGGAGGCTGGTCGTCGGCGGAAAGCACCTGTTCGGGCTGTGACGGTTGATCAAGCGGCCTACACTCGTCTGCTCGAGATGCTGGGATCGTCGGCCATTGTTCAAGCTTTCCGCGATGCAGTGACTGGAACTGCTGACGGCACCCTGCCGACCTCGGTCACCATTGAGGAGAAGCTCGAGGACATCGCAGCAGATATCTCTCAGATGAAGCGTCTTCTAATGCACGCGCTCGGCGACCCCGAGCGCGTGCATTAGAAGACGCTTAATGCTGCGCAGTGTCTCGTCGATCGAGTGCAAGAGCTCTTCGATGCGGTCCGAGGTGGGCAGCGTACCGTCCGCCACCCCTTTGGCGGCCTCCCGGAAAGCGCCTACCAGACCAGAGCCGCCGATCATCGCGAGCACGCGTGCCAGCGCGACATGGTCCTTTATCGGCCGCCGCTTCGGCGTCGCCCGGCTCATCCGGGCGTGGGCCAGCACGGCGTCGCGGGTGAAGGCGGCGAGCGGCTGATCGCCAGCCTTCTCCTTGATCTCGTCAAGTTCGGTGTGGGTGTAGCGCGTGGTGATGCGCTAGGGTTGGGGTGGCGGGCATAAGGGAAATCCAAAAGAGAAAATACCGCCGACGCGGCTGCAAGAGCAGCACGCGTCGACGGGCTAGAAGGTTGTTCGGAGTGAAATGAAGGATGGGCGAAAGGCGGGCGCTTCCTGCGAAACGCCCCGCGTCAGAGATCAGGTGTTGGGTGCAGAAGCTGCAAAGTGCCTTCGTCGCGTAGCTTCCAGCAACTCACCGGATACAGCCCAAGGCATTGAAAAATTAAAGACAGTCCAGTCGTTCTGGCTGCTTCTAGGCCCGCAAGGGAACGATGGTGGGCGGTACTGGATTCGAACCAGTGACCCCAGCGATGTGAACACTGTGCTCTACCAACTGAGCTAACCGCCCGACGGCGCGCTTGTGGCAAGTGTCGCCAGCCCTGTCAAGGAGGTCGGACCAGCGGACCAACCAGCATCGGCGAACAGGGCCATGAGACGGCAACGATTTCGACGATGGGCCGCTGCATGCCGAGACGGCCACGGCTGGGGTGAACCTTTCGGCACCGTCTCGGCACTTACCGGGCAAACCAGGAGATTGCCCATGTCACGCCTTGCCGGTCTTGCCTATCTGATCACCGCACTCCTTTCCACGCCGGTCGTGGCGGAGGAGCGCCTTGCTCTCGTCATCGGAAATTCCAGCTACCAGCATATCTCGTCGTTGGCCAATCCGGTCAATGATGCCCGGCTGATGACCCGTACGCTGGTCGAAAAAGGTTTCCAGGTCACAACTGTCTTAGAGGCAGATCAGGATACGATGCGCAGGGCCATCGAGCGCTTTGGTCGAGACCTTCGCGCCGCTGAACCGGGCGCGCTCGCCATGTTCTACTACGCCGGTCACGGAGTCCGCAGCGATGGGTTCAACTATCTGCTGCCGCTCGATGTCGACATTCGCGCGGAAGCCGACATTGCCCGTGAGGCCATCGCTGCCGAGTGGGTGCTTGAAAGCATCGAGGCGCCCGGAGTGACGCATGTTATGGTGCTCGATGCCTGCCGAAACAATCCCTTTGACGGGGAAGGTCCGCGCACGATTCCAGATCTTGGCGACGGGTTAGCCCGGATGACGGCAAAAAATGGGAACCTCGTGGCCTATGCGACCGGTCCCGGGGATGTGGCTCTCGACGGGACTGGCAGCAACAGCCCTTACACGTTGGCGCTTGCCAAAGCGATCCAGACTCCGGGCCTGGACGTAGAAGCTATCTTTGAGCACGTCCGGCTTGAGGTTGAGACCGCGACGGATGGAGCGCAGGTTCCTTGGGAAAGCTCTTCGTTCGACAGGGCAGTCTACTTCCTGCCCAGTGGTCCAGGCGCGGCGGGGGATGCGCCAGCCGACGGGCCGGAACTGCGCCTTGCGGTATCCTTCAGTCCGGGACGCTGGGGCGGAGGCTCGCTCGGTTGCAACACGCTCTATCGCTACCCGCCGGTTCGTGTCTCGGTCGCTGCCGCCAAAGCGCGATTGATCACACCGATCGGCGGCGAGAGCGGTGTGGCCCTGGAGCTGTCGGCAAGTGCGGACGGAGAGCTCCACGTGACGCCGGTTTCGTCGGATGGCCCCGGACGAGCGGTCACGGCACCGATGGCAGAGATCGAAGCCGGACGCGAGCATGTCATCTACACGCACTCGCGCCATCCGGATCGCTTCGGTTGTGGCTCCATGACCCTCTATGTGAGCAGAGAAAGCTAAGCTGCACCTTCCCGCGTCCATCGATCCCTCTTTTGGGACAGATGAGCTTGCCCCTGAAGCCGGCCTAGGCGGCACAGTACCGCCAGGACGAAGGATTAGAGATGGGCAAGCAACCGAGACGCCGGTTCGACCGATGTGGTCCGGTGTTAGAAAGCCGAGGCGGCGGAGCTCTTCGATCGTTGCCGTGAGAACCGCCGGCTGAAGGGGGAGGTGGAGGCGATGCGCAAAGCCTTAGCTTTTTACACTCAGTGGACGGCGAAGCCACGAAGGCGCGGCTCCATGCAGCGCGCGCGCCGCTTCACGACGTCCTCGTCGCGCGTCTGTCGTTCAGCCCCAGCTGGTTCCACGCCTGGCGCGCCGCCGCCCCGCAACTGGCGGCGCGTCAGGCAGCGCGCGGTGAATTTGCCTTCCGGATCCGCAAGATCTTCGAGAAGAGCAAGGGGTGCTACGGTGCGCCGCGCATCCAAGCCGAGCTGTTGGCGCAGGGATTGAGGATCGACCGCAAGACGATGGCCAAGATCATGCGGGAGCACGACGTTCGGCCGCCGCGTCGTCGTCGCGTTCCCCGCACCACCGACAGGCGGTACTCGCTGGGCCTCGCGCCCAACCAGCCGAAGCGAAACGTCCACGCCGACGCTCCCTACCGGATCGGGCTGGCCGACATCAGCTGCATTGCGACCGATCAAGGCTTGCTCTACCTCGCCGCCGAAAGACATGGCATCCATGGAGATCGTCGGCTGAGAGATGTCAAACAGCCTGAAGAAGTGCCTGGCGATCGACGCCACGCGCATAGCGCCACAGAAGTGACGATCAGCATCGGGGCTGATTACCAATAGCGACCGCAGCGAACAGTACCCCAGCGGGATTATCGCAAGTTGTTCGGGGCCTATAGCACCAAAGCTTCGCTGGAGTGCCCCCGCCGAAGTGGTCCACCGACTGGGATAGGGTTATCCCGTTCTGAGGAGGAGCAGAGATGGCTGGGAAGCGAGACAAGCCGGGAGAGCTGAGCCCGCGAAAGCCATTGGTTCGAGGGAGCAGGTGAGGGGTGAAGCTGCGCCAGGTGGAGCTGCTGCAAGGCCAGGGGATGTCGGTGGCAGATGCGGTGCGCCAGATCGGCGTGACGGTTCAGACCTATGACCGCTGGCGTCGGCTCTATGGGGTCATGGGCCGGAAACAGTTGCGGCGGCTGAAGGAGCTTGAGACATCGCGGAGCGATGGGCGCGCAGCGTCAACCAACGGCTTCGGCGGGCAGTTTCAGACTTAACGCTCGACAAGCTGATCCTGGTGGAAGCGGCACGGGGGTGAGGGCCGTCTCGGAAACGCTCCGGTGGAGCGTTTCAGGCCGACACCGGCGAAGCCGCTGAGCCCCGCGCGCCGCCGACGCTGCATCGAGAGCGTGCGGCAGACGCTTGGCGTGGCGTTCTTTACATATCGGAGCGCCGCGCCTGCGCACGCTCGGACAGCACCGCTCGACCCAGCGCCGTGTCCCGCAGGGTCGTTCCGATGAAGCTCTCCTCACGGAGGACATCATCGCGTTCGCCCGCAAGCACGGGCGCTACGGCTATCCACTGGCCGGTAGGCGTTTGCCCGCAAACGCCGTAAGGCGCATGATCACCGGCCTGGCTCGAACAATGCACGCTGGCCCCTTCTCGGCGATTGCGCAGCAATTCGCCGAGAAGGACTTCGTTCAGGATCGCACCCATGACGGGCGCGTCTTCCGGACGCTGAACATCATCGATGAGTACACCAAGGAGGCGCTCCCTCTCGGCCGCACCCTGCGGATGCGCCTGCCGGGGCGACGGATGATCCGCATGGGTCGCAAGCTCAACTCCGTCGACGTGGTCGACGCGCTGACGGGTCTCTTCATTCTCCGCGGCCCGCCGGAGTACATCCGTTCCGACAACGGGCCCCACACTCCGTGCGCGCCGCTACGCGACGTTATCGCTGACAAGGTCTGGGGCTGGGTCGCCGCCGTGGGGGCCAAGACCCACGATACGCGCGCATCGCTTCGCGATGTCATCGAACCAGGATCACCCTGGGAGAACGATTACGTCGAGTCGTTCAAGGTCAGGCTCCGCGACGAATTCCTGAACAGTGAGATCTTCTTCTCGCTCCGGGAGGCCCAGGTACTGACCGAGCACTGGCGCCGCCATTACAACACCGTCCGGCCACACAGCGCCCTCGGCTACCAACCGCCGGCCCCAGAGGCAATCATCCCGGTCGACCACAGTCCGGTCATGCACTAACAATTCAACCGGACCACTCAACGGGGGCAGGCCACACACAGCGGATCCTCAAGCATAGCTCGCCTAGTTTAGCCCTGGGCCAAAGCCCCGCAAACCTCTGTTTTTGATGGCTCCGGCGGTAGGATTCGAACCTACGACCTGCGGATTAACAGTCCCCTGAAACATCCGTTGCATCAAGGCCCGTTCCGAAGTTTCGCCCTTTGTTCACGGCTAGCGCCGCCAATGGCTTAGGGGTGCTTTCGGAATGAAATTGTTTGAAGAACGCGGCGCCACCTTCAACCCCGCCCGCACCCATCGGCAGAAACTCTGGCGGATCTGGGATCGCAAGAAGCCGCTCTTGATCTGCATCGGTATGAACCCGTCAAAGTCGGATAAACCGGCAACTATACCACAGTTGAGCGAACCGAGCGGCGCGCGAGGAAGCGCGGCTAGGGATTCGCTCGATCAATTCGAGAAAAGTTAATCTCAAGTTTTTTTTCCGCTGATTGACCTTACGTGGGTTGGCTTCTAGTGTTCGTAAGCGCTGACATGGAGGCTTGAATGGCTGTCTGCAGGTCGATCTCGCGGCGACGCTTCCTTCAAGCATTACCTGCAGCTGCAGCTGCGCCGATCTTGGCGCCAACGGGCGCTCGCACGGATACGCCTCGGCGCGGTGGCACGTTTAGGATCGGGTTGATGGATGGCAGCAGTGGCAACTCACTGGATCCCATCACCTATGTTGATGCAAGCACCTACATGATCGGGCTGACTCTCGGAAATTGTCTGACGGAACTGACACCACAGAAGGAGCCGATTCCAGAGCTCGCCGAAAGCTGGCAGAGCTTCGACGGCGCTAAGACGTGGGTGTTCCGAGTTCGCCGAGGTGTCGAGTTCCACGACGGGCGAACGCTTCGGCCTGAGGACGTCGTGTACTCGCTCAACCGTCACATCGCGCCCGACAGCGGTTCGTCGGCCCGGGCTTTTTTGGCTGACGTGACCCGGATCTATGCCGACGGGCAAGATGTGGTGATCGAACATGCTACGGGCGACGCCGACATGCCCGCAATTCTAGCGGACTTCCATTTTATCATTGTTCCCGAGGGGTTCGACGATTGGGCCAATCTTGTAGGTACGGGGCCGTACACGCTGGAGCGATACGAGCCAGGCGGGTTTTTTGCGGCCAATCGCAACCCGAACTATTGGAAGGATGGACGAGCCTGGTTCGACCGGGTGGAGGCCACAACGATACCGGAGCTTGCAGATCGAGAGGCAGCACTCGCCTCCGGCGCAGTTCACTTTATCGACGGCGTGAACTTCCTGACTTTTGACGCCTACAAGGAACAGCCTGGATTTGTCACGCAAGAGTCAATCGGCAGCCAGTATGTAAGCACCGTGATGGATGTACGTCGCGCGCCCTTCAACGATCTGAACGTTCGAGCCGCACTGAAGCATTCCGTGCCTCGCCAACAGATCATTGAAAAGGTTTTGGGCTACGCGGTCCCTGGTAACGATCACCCGGTACCGCAGTCCGACCCCTTCTTCCACAGTGAGCTGCCTGCACGAGCGTTTGACCCAGATCGCGTGCGTTTTCATCTGCGAGAGGCAGGCATAGATCGGCTTGATCTGTCCATCAGCGCGGCCGACGCAGCCTATGTTGGCGCTGTCGATGCAGCCGTTCTGATGTCAGATACCGCAGGTTTCTCCGGGATCAATCTTTCAGTCCAGGAAGAACCAGACGACGGGTACTGGAGCAACGTCTGGATGGCCAAACCCTTGGTCAAGGCATTCTGGTTTGTGAGACCAACGCCCGGGATGCACTTCTCCGTCGCGTATTCCTGCGGCGCCGCCTGGAACGATGCATTCTGGTGCAATGACCAGTTCTCCGAGCTTTTAGGTCTGAGCCGTATCGAGACGGACCTCACTCGGCGAAAGCAGATCTTCTGGGATCTGCAGGAGATCTCTCACTCCGACGGCGGGGTCATCATTCCGGCGTTCCTGTCCGATCTAGAGATTTACGCTGACAACGTACACGGACTCGAGCCAACAGCGTTCGGCCGGTTATGCGGATTCCGTTTAGCCGAACGAGGATGGTTCACGTGAGAGGCGAGTGCGGTTACGAGCTGCGCGTGCGTTCGGGGCATCTAACGGCAAACCGCCCCGTTCGGTCCGAGTTCCAGAATGTTTTTACTGTACCCCCCGATGATCATCCAACCGCGATCGGTGTCAGTGCTTCAAGAACCTGACGCACACACCCCGCGCGATTGGCGACTGCTACAGGCCCGACATCTCGCTCGGCCAACGGCATTCGAAGCCGGTCGCTTCAACCACTGCCAGCCGCTTCAGGCGCTCGGCATGAGGACACCTGCCGCAGCTTTCGAATTAGTCGCTTAACCTGAGCAGATTCCGCTGGGTCGATACAAATGTGTAGTAAGCTAGCCGGCGACACACTCGGCGATAGACAATCACAGGCGGTGAGCGATGGACATTTTTTCTGTTAGATCAATCGTAGCGCCATACGGATACGAAGTGAGCCATCCTTCGAAGCAGGTCTGGGCTGAGTTCATGCAGGACATGGACGAAGGTGACAAATACGAAGCATCAAAGACATGGAGATACGACTGGGTCGCCGAAATGGAGGCGACGTACACGGACTCGACGAGTCTCTTCTCGATCTATCATCCCACACACGATGGGGTTGCCATGTACGGCCTAACCGAGATTAATCCGCACTTGGCAAGAATATGGCTTCTACAATCCAAGAAATTTTCGAAAGCGTCGAAAAACTATTTTGGTCGTCACTGGGTGAATAAAGGAGTTCCAATGGCTAGGAAGATCGTCGATACTTCTCTCACTCGATACAAAACAGTCTTTAATTTTGTGCCAAAAACAAGAATCGAGTCTGTCAGATTCATCAAATCTGTCGGTTTTTCATTCTTTGATCATCCGACACGGATGTCTGAAATGCTTTTTTTCGGACGTGGAGCGAGTGTAGATAGATATGGAAGCCACCCAGGATTCTGGGAAGACTTTATAGGCGACCTTTAAAACATCAATCTGCTTTTTTCGCATTGCTTTTTGTGGGGCCGTCTAAAGAAGGCAACCTCAAGCGTTCGTCCAAGAGAAAGCTCTCCCACCCAAGAGGTGAGAGAGCAAGGCAATACCTTCCCTCGAAGTGCGATTATAGCAGGTTCACGCTGAAACCATCCCATTCCCAATCGGACGCAAAGGGATCTCTTCTCGTTATTACAATGCTGTCAGCAAACAATTCAGTCTCCCCGGATGTAATCGTTGACACATACTCTGTATATTTTGAAGTAGTGGTCTTACCATATGTGGCCTGTTCGGTCTTAACGTTGAAACCTAGATCTTTGATATAGTCGACTTCCTGGATCCAAGGGTTGAAGGGAACTTCGGGGCCGTACCCATGGTCTTCCAAGTTTAGGAGCTGTGAGGCCAGCTCTGCGTTTGCAAGGAAGTCATTATAGTGCTCATACCCACTGACAGACGACGACAAAAGTTCATTCGCCATTGAATTTTCCCCGCGATCGACGAGCTCACTGTAGAGATCATCGAAGAAAACAACGGCGCCAAAGCCTTCGAGCTGTTCGGGCACACCTGCATCTCGTACATCCTCCGCACGGTTGCCTAGGACTGTTCTTGTAACACCTAGAACACCACCTGTAGCGGCGGAGAGGGGCCCTACGGAGGGTCCACTCATGGCAAAGACCTCAGAGCCAAACGCGAGAACTGATGCTGCTGCGACCAAGGAAGTCATTAAGCCATCAGGATCGGAAGGCGTTTCCCGCGCATTCATGGCATCCCAGAGCGACTCTCCCCAATTGTGGAAACCGGTGTCGGTGTTGGCCCAGGAGTTCAGAGTGTCAATTGAAGCCTCGGCCATTTCCTCCAGTCGATCATCGCCTACGTCGTTCAAGCTTCGCTGTGCAGACAGACCGTAAATATCATTGACCGTACCCTTCATGCCATTGAGGCCGAGGGCAGCTTGTACATCATTCCAATAACTCCCGACATCATCATTGGCGAATTCGGTTATGGTCTCCAAATTCATTATTTTTCCGCGAAGTTGATTGGCATCACTATCGCCAATATACATTGTATCATACTGAGCGGCAGTTGCCTCCGAAAATTTGAAGTTATCGATTGCAAACCCTGTATTTTCAGCTAATCCACCCTCTACTCGCAATGATAATGTGGCTGTGATACTGCCATCTAGCGTAATAAGATTCATCCACTCATCGGTAAAGAATACCCGGTACTTATATTCCTGATCTGGGCCCGTACCCATCGGAGTGAAAGTTTTTGGTAAATCGTCATTATCCCACTTTCCAGCTGATCGTGACCACACTATCTGCCCGTTCTCAGCTTCACCATCAACTCCAGCACTATCAGAAGCTGGGAAGGCGTCATAAGAGTTCTCTTGGACTTTATCAAATTCCCCAATCTCACTAAAACCGGCAAAAGAGCCGCCTATCTGAAGCGATTCGTCGCCAGTCCAACCTCCCAAAGTGATAAGGTCGAACTCAACATAAACGCCGCCGTTTGCAGTGGCGCCATCGAAGTCAACATTTCTTGATAGACTATCGTTAGTGCCAGCGTTAGATACCAACATCTGGCTGCCATCGATCGACCTTCGCGAACCGCCAGACCAACCTTCCATACCGCTGCTAAAGGTATTCGATATATTCGAGGTTGTTGGGCCACCACCGCCACCGCCGCCACCGCCGCCGCCGCCGCCGCCGCACATTGCGATTGTTGGAATGGTGAAGCATCTTGGCATTGCAAACATGTGGATATCTCCCGTTCTCTGATTCTTTAGATTTCCGGATCAGTGACCCGGCCGGCTTTTGCAGGCATCAGCACTCAACCAACCAGCCCGTGATTCCACTACTTTGACCCGTAAAATGGTCTTTGGAGCGAGGAGTACCGTCAACCAAAGAGGTTCATATTGAGCCGATATTCGGAAAATCTTAACCTAATGATCTGATGTTGCGAGTTTGCTGATAACCTGGAGTGCCCTACTGAAGCGGCCCACCCAACGGGATAGGAATACCCCGTTATGAGGACGACCAAGAATGGCCGAGAAGCGAGACAAGCCTGAGGAGACCGTCCTCAGACTGAGGTTTTGCAGGGCCTGGGGAGAGCGCTCTCGGGCTTTCAGGCTAGGGGCGTAATTGGAGGTGCCATGTTTGGCGGAAAGAAGCCGGCCGGGATTCTTGGGACTGCCGTAAAGGCCGGGACCAAGAGCGGCGAAAAAGGGGGCTCCATCGCCCGCAAAACCGGACGGTCTCCAGGGCAGTCATGACTAACACGATACCGGCGACGGCGTTGGCCAGCGCCTCGAAGCGATCGAGGCGCCGGGCTTACCTAGTTTGCAAGAGCATAATCGACAATGCGTTTGATCGCTTCGAGATCGGCACGGGGCAGCTCGACCAGGCCGCTGCCGCCGGCAACCGGCTCGGCCGATGCGACCATGTAGGGAAAGAACACCTTCGTTTGCCTGCAGCCATCGGGCTGCACGATGATGTTCCGCTTGGCTGTGATGCCCTTGACGGTTCCGGCGATCGGCTTGACATAGCGCTGGCCGCCGCAGCTTGTGTTGGTGTTGACCGCCACACGATCGCCGATCTTGATCGGCTCAGCGGCGCCGGCTGGGCGGGCCACAGCGATACACGTCAGTAGCGCAGCCATTGCCAGTATCGCCACGGTTGCGCGAAGGCTTTTCTCTGTCGTCGTCATAACGGTCTCCCGGGCTGTGGCGCGTCTGATCCATCAGCTCCATCAGCGCGCGTTTCTCGGATGGGGTAGCGTTGCGGGTGCGCGGGCCGTTGATGGCCTTGCGGTTCCGCACCCACCACCAGGGTGCTTCGGTCATCGTTTGCCCCTCCGTTGGTCGGAGAGGCCCCTTGCTTTGAGCCACTTGTCTCGCTCGATCGGATCGATGCGGATAGACCGGGGGGCAGCCCGGAGTGCTGTGCTCTGGCCCCACTTCTGCAGACCGGCCGCGATGATCGCGCGACCGGCTTCGACGGCGAGCGTCTGCAGGATGGACTTGCCCAGACCGGGCACCATCAGATCAGCCCTGCCCGGATCGCCTTCCGGGTTTCCTCGAGCGATTCGGAGATCTGGACCACATCGAGGGGATCGGTGGCCAGGATCTCCTGGCCGGAGGGGATGAGCTTGCGGCAGATGGCAAAGCCTTGATCCTCGGTCTCGTTGAGGAAGCCCTCGAAGCCCTCGGGCCAGGCGGTCTCAGCGTTCAGGCGCACCTGTGCGTAGAACTCGGAACAGGCGGGCTTGAGGGTTTCGCGCAGTCCGATCTGCGCGGCGGTGTCCGCGATCGCGCTGACGATCGGCGACGGGTTTGGCAGCTCGCCATCCTTGGCACAGCCGGCGAGAAGCCCGACCGCCAGCGCGGCCGAGAGGATAGGTTTCATGGGATCTCCTGAGGTTGGGGCGACAGCCGGGTTAGCCGCCGCCGATGCTCACGCCGTCGAAGCCCTCAAGGGCGCTGTCGATCGCGATGATGCCGGCGAACATGCAGACCGGCAGAACGACGACACAGCCGAGCATCAGCGGGACCGCAGCGGCCTCGCTGGTGTGCGTGACGCCATAGTCGGCATAGAGCTGATCAACGCAGGCGGTGTGCAGATCGCCCCCGGCGATCAGATGCCCGCAGCGGGTTTCCACGCTTTCGCCTGGCGGCAGTTCGAGCGTGGTGCTGCACCCGGCGATCAGAGAGACCGCCAGGAGCAGCAAGAGCGGAGCGCGCATCACTTCGCCCGGTTGGGGATCAGCCATACCATGAGGAACGCGAACGCGGCCGAGCCGAGCGTGGCACCCCAAGCGGTGATGCTCTCGGGATCGGGCATCTCGCCCGTGGCGGCCCACTGCACAGCAGCCGAGGCCATGGCAGCGAGCGCGCCAACCCATGCCTTTGTGTTGGTCTGCGCGGTTCCGGGTGCCGGCGTGTTGTTCATTTCGTCGGTCATCGTGTCCTCCATTTGGACAGGGGATATCGCCCGGCGCCGGTTGGCGACGGGGTAGGCGGTAGGCGGTAGGCGTCGAAACGGGAGAGAGGCCCCGGCTACTTCCAGCGCAGCCAGCGGGTGACCGCCTCAGGGTCTCGCTTGAAGCGCTGGCCGATCGTCAGAAGGCCAACCACGAGGGGCCGGGCGATCAGCGCCATGCCGGCGCCCATGCCGGCGGCCGCGCGCGGCCCCAGCTCAAGGTATTCGGCGAGCGCTGGGGCAAAGAGGGCGATCACAATAAGCGCCAGCGCAAAGCTCGCGACCACCTCTTGCGCGGTGGTGTCAAAGCGCAGCGCGAAGCGCACGACCGCGGCGAGCGCCGCGATCGCAAAGGATCCAAACCCATGCGCCGAGATCGCTTTGAGCAACTGTGTCAGCCAGTCATCATGTCCGCTGATCATGGGCGATACCTCCTGACCCGACAGACAGGGACAAGCGGCGATTCTGCTCAGCTTTGAGCAGCTGGCCCGCCTCAATCATCAGATCCAAGCCCCGGCGAAACCAGCCATCGCGGAACGTGGCGAAGTGCCGGAGCGAGGACCAATGCAGGAGCCGCCGCAAGCCCAGCTCATAGATCACCCGGCGGGGGCTCCTCTCATAGCGCGCCCGCATGGCCGCCAGGGTCCGCGGGCCGAACTGGCCATCGACGCCGGCGCCAACCGCAGCCTGCAGCATTCGGATCGCTCGGCCTGGCCCGGCATTGACCGCGATGTCATAGACCACGATAGCGAGCGGCACCGGCAGCTCGGCCCCGCGCACAGGTTGCCAATAGTCTTCGCGATAGATCGCCAGCGCTTCGGGCTTGGTGATATGGCGCACTGACCGGGTCGGGAGCCCGCGGCTCACGCGCCATCGGTCATAGGTCCGTTGCGTGACGCCCAACATGGTCGCGCCGCCGGGATCGTCCTTATGGTTTGACCAACCGCCCTCCCACCGGGCGGTGAAGTTGTGGGCGGTTTCAAATGCATCCATTGCTCGCTCCCATGCGATTACACGGCGCGCGGAATGCGCCCCGTTTGAGTGGTCCGGTGATGATCGGTTGTCAGGCTCGGCCGAGCTGGCGCTCAGACGAACACGTCAGGCTGATCCCACGGCGTCGTGGGCACGTAGGCAGACCCTTGAAAGCGGGCGACCTTGTGGGTCCAGCGATAGCGCTTGATCTTCCCAATAAGATGGGTGCCAAACGCGCCTGTGTTTGCGTTTGCTAGGATCTGCGCACCAAGGCCCGTCGCCACGCTCATGTTATCGACGTAGTGAGTATCTACGTTGAACCCGATCTCCGTAGCCACGTTTACGCCGTCCCAATACAGGCGGAGATTTGTTCCATCCCGTTCGACGCCGACCTGATAGGTTTGGTTAGTGTTAACGCTTGGCGTTATAGTCCAGTTGAATAGCGTGAAAAATGTTACGCCATCATTGAATGTCCCGTCTGTAGAGACCCTAAGAAGAATCTGATTATTCTGAACATTGAGCGTATAAGCCCGCTGGTTGATAGACCAGTCGTAACAACTCCACAGGTATATTGCTCGCTGGTTCTAAACTGATCAAATGAGAAATCCATCTGGAATGTCCAGTCGATATTTCCCGGCAACTTACGCAGTAACGTATGCGTTCCGAGCACAAAACGCTTGCCCGATTGATCCACCTGAGCGCCATTGCTGTCCGCCGTAGACCCCCATGAAAGGATCTGCCTGCGGTTGTAGTTGCTTTGGTCATCATCCTGACTTGTGAGAGGTTGAGTTAGATCGCCCTGCGCAATTACCTGTTGCTTGTACGGGTCCGCGGAGCGGGGCAGGTTGATGGTCAACGGATTGCTCGCGCCTAGCAGCCAGACCCCGACGCCGCCCGCGTTCGTCAGAACCTCTTGGCTGGTGCCGGTGGGGATATCAGCATTGAACGCGTACTCAGTGACGAGGAAGCACGCATTATTCGGCCCGTTTCGGACCGTGGAAATCTGGCGGCACTGATACGGACGGAGCGGGTCCTGCTCCAGCCGCAGCACTGGCGTTGACCACGTCGAAGACCCTGGCTGGCGGGTGATGAGGTGGACGCCGGTCCTGCCGTTGTACTCAGTGTAATAGGCGACATTGAGCGACCCACCCTCGAGCTGGACCGCAGCAATGCTCTCAATGTCGTTGGTGGTGCTGGTGCCGATAACCTCGACTGTCAGGTTCGACCCGTCTGGGTCCATCTCCGCATGATAGACATCACGGCCATTCGCGCCGCCGTTGAAGGCGCCTTCCGTCCAGAACAGACGGTACTTGCCATCGCTTGTCCACAGCGCAGTGGGCCACCCGCCGACGATGTAGCTGCCGAACGAATAGCCAACCGTCTCTTGGATGTAGAAGTCCGACAGGTTGCCGTTGTTGGCCGCCTGCTGCACGCCTCCGATGGTCTCCGCCCGGCCTGTTGAGGCGTTGTAGCAGACCACGCAAACGTGCCGCGCGCTTTGGGTGACGTTGGTAATATCCGTTTGGATGAACGGCACATAATACCGGCCGTTGCGGTACGTCAGGTTGAACCCGTAGACACGAGCGCTGCCCCCGAAATCCACAAGGATCTGATCGTTGCCGGATGTGTCCCAAGCCCCACCGGGTGTTGCTGTGCCGCGGATGCGCAGCCGGGTCAGGTTGTCACGGGCTGTAAAGGCGAGCTTCCAGCCGTTCGCTGCCAGATCCCCGCAATAAGACTGATACTGCCAATCATGGTCTGAGAAGTCGGCAGCGAAGTTGAAGGCCGTCGCTGCTGTGGTTGTGGCGCGCAGGCCCTCAATCGGGCGGCTCTGCCCGTTGCGCTCCGAGTGCCCCATGAACGCGAAGCCATCGGCGTCGAACGCTGTCCCTGGCACACCGTGCGCGTCGTCTACCAGCTTGCCGACTTCAGCAAGAATGTCGGTCACATCGCCCGTTGCGACATCAACGGAAACCCACCGCTCTTCGCGCCGGTTGTTCCGATAGCTCTCGTAACCGAAGTAGACGAAGCCGTTCCTGTAGGTCCCCGCGCTGCCCTTCAGGTTGGGGTAGAACGCTTGGTTAGCGCCCTGATCGGTGACCGTGTTTCTCACGTCCTGAAGCGCCGTGGAGATGATATCCCCCACACCCGCACCCCCAGGCCGGCTGCGCAGAAGGGAAAGCATTGCGCGGCGGGACATCAGGCGACGCCCTCAAGGCTCGTGACCCACGTATCAGCCGCGGTCTTTTGTAGGGTGAATTGCGGAATGGTGCCGGTTGAGGGCGGATCGCTCGCAACAGAACCGGCGGATATCCCATTCAACGTCGCGCCGGAGGCCGCGGTCAGGGTGCCAATACCACCACTTGCGGCAAACGAGATGATGGTTCCAAGGGCGAAATTGGTCGTGGCGTCGGCGGGGATTGTGAGCGTCGCGGCGGATGTGAACACCAGCGTGTCCCATGCGTCGGCCAAATCCAGAACCCGGCTTGACGACACGTTGATAATACCCGGATTGCCACCGGCCGTTGATGGCGTCTCAGGGCGCCAGCCGGGTAGCTCGCTGCCAACACCCCCACCACCCGCATCCGGGTCGTAGGTCAACACCTGCCCATCTGAGGGCGTGCCATACACATCGGTCAGACCGGCAAGCGTCGAGCTACCACCCAAGAGCGGCGCCAGATCCGACAGCGTCAACGCGAAATCGGCATAGACGCCGGGCGTTGTCTCGCGCGATATCCCGATGATATCGGCGCCGACCGCGGGTGCGCCGCTCGTCTCTTCGCTCAGTTTTGCGTTTGGCATTACTCCAGCTCCCTAAACCCGCCGCCCTCGCGCAGCCTGATCCCGCCGCCCTCGCGGGCGCGGAAGTTCTCGACCGAAGATCCGGCCAGATAATCGAAGTCGAGCGCCTGGCCCTCGCGCCCGAATTGGTCGATTGCCACCGCGCGCAGATACCGCCGCGCCGAGAAGGCGTTGACGTCGAGAAAATCGTGCTCGCCGAGCGCACCGATATTCACCGTCGCGATAATCGCCAAATCCGAGCGGTCAGCTTGATCGCCCGCCGCGAGCCGGAGCGCCGTCACGCCGGGCGCGTTCGGTGCCCGCAACCGGTGCGTTGCGGTGTTCGCGCCGTCATGGTCCTGACTGACGATTTGCGGGAGCCCAAGCACATCGGAGGGCGGGGCGGCCAAGATGGTGCACTCGAGCGGCGTCTCGCTCAGCCCTAGATCTGCGGACCGGGCATAGGCCCGGAACCGGTACTCGACCCCCGCAACGACCCGCCCAAAAACGTGCTCGACCTTGGTCGTGCCGGCGTCATCGATCGTCTGCGAGGCGTCAACCTGGACGTTGACCGTGCGGTCACCGAGACTGTCGCCGTACTCTTCCTCGTAGACCTCGACGCGATACCAGTCCACGCCCTCGACCGGCAGGAAGCGGTGCCGGATGTAGAGCGAGGTCTCTCCCTCCGTGAACTGTTCTGCCTGCTCCTCTACCGTCAGCTCGCAGCCGGTCGGCGCCTCGATGCCGGGGATGGATTGCTCGGGTGGCGAATAGGGCGCGGGCGGTGTGTAGTCGGCTCCGCTGAACGCGTAGAAGCTGGCCAAGTCCTCAACTAAGGTGAGCTGCACCTCCAGGCGCAGGCCGTCGTCCTGCTCAGCGAAGAAGAAATGCTTGCCCGTGATCCGATAGGTGGAGGCAGCACGCGGGAAACCGACCAGTGAGAAGTTGACCCGCTCCCCAATGCGGCGCTGCGCCTCTCGGCCATCCCATGTCCCAGTGATCGATCGCCGGGGGCTCCCCGTCAGCGCCGCGATCTTTGCCAGCCGCTCGGCCTGAACCGGCTCACGCACGAGGCCGAGCTGCAAAGGCCGCTCCCGGAAGCCGTCGCGGATCGCGTAGCCGGTTCCGTCCGTTTCCTCATACTCGCGTTCGCGGGAGATGTACTTGGGACGGACGCGGTCATAGCCCTCGTCGCGGGCACCGATGATCTCCAGCTCATCGCCGACGGGCTCTGTCAGCGTGATCGTCGGTGCGGTCCACACGCCCGCGCGGACGCCGAGCAAGCCATCGGTGGTGTCGAGCTGCCCCGCGAAGCAGGCCAGGACCGGATCGAGCAGGGAAATCTCCCGCTCCTCGATGACGACCAGCCCGTCACAGCGGAAGCCGCCGCCACCCGTCGACAAAGCCACCCCGAACGAGCCGGTGTTGTCCGAGACAGGAGTATCAACGATGTACACGACATAGGACGATCCACCCGACACGGCGCCCGGAACGAAGTCCGCTGCGGCGTTGGCATAGCCATCGCGTGGGGCCAGCCCGCCGACCTCGACCGCCTGCCCAGGGTTGCCGTCTGGCGCAATCGAGAAGCGCGTCAGAGCCCCCGTCTGCGGTCCTGAAAGAGCTGGCGCACCCCAGGGAGACCAAGCGCCCTCTCCGATCCCTGGCACAAGCGATGCTGTCACGATGTCAGTGGGCGAGAAGCCACTATACGTTATGCCCGCCGAAACGCCTGCCGCGTCGCTTACCCCCCCGTTCACGTTCGATACGATGGTGTTTTGGACCACGACCTCCGGGCCGCCCTCGCACGCATCCGCTGCGTCTGCCCACTGCTGAATGGGTATCCGCTCATCGCTGAAACCGAGCGCGTAGCGATGACGAACCAGGGTCAACGCACAGAGCGCGGCATTCTCCGAATAGGCCCACGTGCTCGGGTCATCCGGTAGATGGGAGCCGCTGGCGCCTGTCACGCCTGACGAGCTGTCCAGGCGGGGATCGTAGACCTTCGACCACTGGCCGAAGAAGCGCATCGGCGGGGGCTTGCCCTGTGCCCACCGGCGCGCGGCTTTCTCCTCCCCGCCGTGGATGAACCGGATGAACGCGACCGTGTGCCCCTGCCAAGCATCCGTGGCAGCAATCGTCCCGTCGCTGAATTGCCCGCCCGGCCCGATCTCAGAGAGCCACCGTTCCGGCGGGGCGGTCTGGTCTCCGAGCCCGATATGCACGTTGACCGCTGCGTCCCTGGTGCCTGCCTGATCCGCATAGACCGCGATTGTCGGGTTGTGATCGGATGAGAAGTCCGTCAGCGCCGTCATGTCGGCGAACTCAAGATGAACGCCGTCGTTAATCTCGATCCGGGTCACCGCCTCGCTGGGGAGCGAGTTGAGCAGGACCACCAGATAGTAGGCCTGGCCCACCGAGTGGTGGAAGACGACCGAGCCTTCCTGAGGGAACTCGCCGAACGCAAAGCGGAAGTTCGGGTGGGGGTCAAAGGCCCGGGAACGGCTGTCCCGTTGGGCTCGGGAGGAGCTGCCACGGCTCTGCAGCAGGAACGTCGCGACGCCCGCGACGACATTCAGAGCCGTTGCAAGGATGCTCGCGGTGAGCGCTGTAAGACTAAGTGCTGCTGCATTCGCTGTTATGGCTGACCCAGCAGCAGCGGCGACAACCGGGATTGCAAAAGCAGCGTGAGCAGGCGCTGGCGCCAGAGCGACCAGGGCGGTGGTGGCGAGATAGGCAAACCATACTCCCCGTCTGGCCTTGCGGACCGGATTAGTGCCATATGTATCTGGGCAGGCGAGAGTTTTCATGTACCACCAGGAGCGGTTGATATGAGACTTGTATTTTTGTTCTCTGTTTTAGTGGGATGTGCGCCGATACTACGATCTGCTACACCCGAATACGTACAAATTGAGTACGGAGACACATTGACGGTAGAAGACACTGAGGAAATAGCGCAAAGAAACTGCGCACAGTACGGACGTAAGGCTGTTTTTCTTAACAGCGCCCTTGAGAACCCGGATGGTATATTTGCCGGAAGCCACAGCCCCAAGATCGCTACTTACGAGTGCGTCGCGCCAGACTGACTAGGACGCCAAGCCAGGCTTGCTGCACGCGATGTCGTCAGCAGCCCCTTCTCCGTCTTCGCGACCCATCGGCCTTGGTGCCGGATCGCAGCGAAGCTTCTTACCAATCCGACGTCTCCATCCTGAGTGTCGCCGGGGTCGATCTCCAGCCAGCTCATCCGCTCAAACAAGTCGGCAGACCAAGCCGCCAGATCTCCCTTCGTAAGCGCCTGAGCCCCGCGCTCCGAGCCGTACACACCCCTGAACCCTTCAGCCGGATCGGGGTAACCCTGCGCCACCAGAACGTCACAGACGGCCAGACAGCAGTCGCTCTCGCCCCAGACAAAGGGGCGAAGCATGATCTCCTCTATCGACTTGTCGGCCAAGGCTGTTGCCTTGCGACGGTTGGGAGCAGACGCCACGCGGTGTCTCCGTTCTCTGCGGTCTCAGGGCTGTGGTGGTTCTGGATCGCGCGGCGCGGGTTGCGCCCGTTGGTGACCTCCAGTGAGGCGTCTGTCACCCAGCCGTTCTCCGATCTCCGATGGGTGAAGTCGGCGACGGACCCGACGGTTCCCACGAAGATCCGGCGCAAGACCGGGTTGGCCCAACTCTCATCGAACAGCCCGAGATAGATCTCCGCCCGCCGCCCGATGGCATCGTCCTGTTCCGCTTCGTCCACCGCGCCTTGAGGCAGAGACGACAATCCCACCGTGTAGACCACCTGTGCGCCGCTATCGTCGAATTCGTCTGTCTCCAAGCGCGCGAACTCACCGACCCCCGCCCAGGTACGGCCATCGGCTGTAGCCTCGATGTGATGGGTGGAGACGAAGATCTCACCGGTCGGCCAGTCCAGATAGAGGAACGCAGCGGGACGGATGATCTGAGCCGCCATCCGCGCGCCGAAGGTGCCGCCGGTTTCAATGGTTGCAAATGCCATCACTGATACTCGAACCCACCATCAACCTCGGTGGCGTAGACCTCTTGCAACGTGATCGAGAAGGCCCGCCCCTCTCCAATCTGCGCTGGCTCTAACCTTGGTTGCTCTATGACCAGGCCAACGAAGAAGTCCCCCGGCAGCCGAACATCCCCTGAGACATCCGCTTCGAGCGGTCGAGAGAGCGCCAAGCTTGCAGTTCCGCCCGATGCGATCGCGGTCACAGCAACGCGATACCGGTGCATGTCAGCGCGGAGCCATGTTCCCTTGGGGATCACCTCGCCATCTAAGAGACCCGACACTGACAATGCGTTCGAGCCAGAGGAGCCGCTGCCAGAAGCGATGACGGAACGCCAGCCCGCGTCGGACCCGGTCTCCCCAACCCATGCGGAAACTCTGCCATCTGCGCGCCAGACCTCGTTGTCTCCGGTGTTCGCAAGAGCGCTATCCCAACCCGATTGGCGACGCATGACACTATCCCAGCAGGCGACCAGACTCCGCCCGCCTTCTATCTGATCAAGGATCACGTCGAGATCCGCGCCCCGTCCGGCGCCCTGGTTGTACTGCCCCGCCACGGTACCGCCGATAGAGCAAAGAACGCGTGGCGGTTGCGCTGTGATCTGTCCCGGGGCGCCACTGAAGGTTCGCGTGATGCGGTTTCGATGCGGAGGCTCGTAGAGATGTGACGACCCCAGCCCATTTGGCCAAGTGAAGACTTTCATGAGGGCAGGAACCTTGGGTTTCGGATGTTCTTTGTTTGGATCTTTCGGATCGTGTCGCGCTGACTTTGCGCCACAATTGTTCTGATTTGCTCGACGCTCGCTCCGGGCTCGGTGATGTTGATGGTGGTGGGGCCAATGCTGATTGGACCCGAGGAGCCACCCCCTATCGCTTTGACGCCAAGATCGCCGTTGGACGCTTTCGCAAGCGGAAGGATGCCCTCAGGACGCCCCGCCTCGCCAGCGACGCCCGTGCCGCCATCCGCCATTCCGAACGAGGTTTTCCGCCGCACCACGCCACCTTTCGCGAACGGCCTTGGAGGGGGGATAGGAGATGAAACAGGCGCCGCGCCCGACCCACTGAACAAGCCCAAGATGCCCCCAGACGAAGAGCCGATGAGCTGGTTGAAGAGATTGCCTGCAGGACCTTGACCAAAGGCAGCACGCGCCGCGACCTCGGCAAGCTCGATGCCGATACGCTTCAGCGCATCTTCAAGGCTGTCCGCCTGTGATATCGCGTCGCCGAAGCCTGTGATCAGCTCGTCTATCGCCTCTTGCTGTGCGCGGGCTGCCTCTTCGGCTCGCTCAGCTACCGCCCGCTGAGCCTCTTCATTGCGCCGGAGTTGGTCCTCTACCCTTGTGAGGGCCACCTCTTCTTGAGCGTACGCCTCTGCCCTCTCAGCCACCTGACGACGGAAATCGTCCGGTAGTCGCCCCGCCGCTGCGGCTGCATCAAGGTTGTCGCCGTACTCCGCCACCAACGCATCGAGAATGCGATACTCTTCGGCAAGAGCAGCCGCCTGCCGCTGGGAAAGCTGGAGCAGCTCCTGCTCACGCGAGAGATCCCGCGCACGCGTTCCACTGTCCCCGAGGATATCAGAGAGGCTGCGCGGGGCGGGCGGTGCTGACCCTCCGCCCCGCCGCCTGCGAGCGGCAGGAACATCGTCGGGGCGAGATCGAGGCAGTGGTGCCGTACTCTCCGCCGTTGGGACTGCGAAGTCTCCGAACACACCAGAACGAGGATCGCCCGCGTCGAGGCCGCCGAACCTGTCAAGAAACTCGCGCAGGTTGGCCTCCGCTGATCGACGGGACCGATTGTTGTTGGCACCCGCCAAGCGGGCTTCGAGCGCGCGTTGCCTCTCAGCGAGCGAGCGCTGCCCTTGGAAGCTCTCAACCTCGCTCCGGCGCCCGGACCGACGGCCCCGGTTGCGCCCTCTGGTGACACCATCGGCTGACGCACTGAAGTCCTGAATCGCCTCAGACGCCGCCGCCGCCGCAGCAGAGATCGAAACCAACACCTCGCGCCATGCGGTCAACAAGGGCTGGGTGCTGCTGAAGGCACGGGCGAGGTTTGTGTCGATCTGCCTTTGCAGCTCGCCGAGCTTGGTGACCGTCTCCTCAGACTTGCGAATAAGGCTCTCTTCAACCACCTCGCCGTTGCGCCTGACGGCCTCGCGGTTGCGATCAAGTGCAGCGGAGCCCTGGCTGAGCGTGTTGATGACATTGACGCCCGAGCGACCGAACAGGTCATACGCGATCTGTGTCCGCCGCGCCGGATCTTCGATCGCAGCCAGCCCATCGGACACCTGGCCGAGCACCTCTTCTGTGGACAGCAATTTGCCGTCTAAGTCGGTCCCGGAAATCCCGAGCGCTTCAAAGGCATCCTTCCCTTCACCGACGCCGTCGCGAAAGTCCGCAAGGTTCCGTTGAAACAGCGTCAAAACCTGATCGATTTGCCCGAAGGTGGCGCCCGCGTTCTGCCCAACCGCACGAAGCTCTTGCAACGCGCTCGTGGTGAGCCCCAATCGATCGGCGGTCTTGCCGATGTCGTCGAGAGACCGCGCAATGCTCTCGGCTTGGCGTGTCAGTGCCCGGGCACTGAGTGCCGCGGTGAGGCCGACGATCGTCCGCGTGAGGCCCCGGCCAAAGCTCTTGCCGACATTGGACAGGGTCTTGTCCAGCCGTGCCGCCCGGCGCTCCATCTTTCCCGCGTCTCGCTTGAGCTTGCGGACGGCCTTGTCCGTCTGCTGCTCAAACCGACGCAGGGTTGCTTGAAGCCGCACATTAAGAGCGGCCACATCAACCGATGTCGTCATCCGAGCATTCCGATCAGAACTTGCCGGGTCTCACTGTCTAGGCCCGGCGATGCGTTGCGCGCGGTCATCAACAAGTGCATCTCCCACAGCTCCAAGGCGTAGACGTCGAACGGCTTTAGGCCGAGGGAATGACCGGCTCGGAGATAGACGCCGATGTCGAAGCGCTCGTCTCCTCGTCGGTCTCTGTCTTCGAGCCGTCCAACTTTTTTCCCTCCGCGTCCTCCGGGCCATCGAACGCGGAAATCAGGGCCTCAAAGGCGACATCCGCCGCCCGAGTGAGGCCCTCGTATCCGATGACGTCTCGGGCGGACGCTGTTGAGCCGCCAGCCCTAAGCGCTGCAGAGAGCACCACCTCGATATCGGCCAGCGCCCATGTGCCATCTGCCAATCGCCGCGCGAGCAAGCCAAAGCGAGGCTCGTGCTTTGCCACGGCATCGAGCGCGGAAATCGGCATGGCGATCTTATGAAGAGCGCCACACAGAGGAAGCTCGCGCATTGTCCGACCTTGGCGCTCCATCACGCGCTTGCCGCCGTGTAGACAGGCGCATCCAGGTTCTCGATCGTCCCGGAGAACTCGACCACCCCGTCAATCTCACCGTTCTCCGAGTAGTCGGTGAGCAGGAAGGTGCCTGCTATCGTGGCGGGGTTCGCCAGTCCTCCATGGTTGTGCAGAGTGAGGATCGATGTGGCGAGCTGGCCGTCACCGAAGGCGGCGGCGCGCAGGACCTCCACATCCGCGCTTTTGACAATGCCCGAGACAGTCATGCTGAACTCGTTCACTGTCACGAGCTTGGTACGCCAATGAATGGCGCCGGTTGCGTCGCCATCCGTGGTCGTGTCGACTGGTGTCTTGTTGATGTTGAAGCTCTTGGCGCTCAGGGCCGCAAGCGGCGTGCCCCCAACACTCAAGGTCATAAGCGGGCCTTTGCCAGCAGTCATGCTATCCTCCTGCCTCGTCGATGATGAAAATGAAACGCTGCACCGCGTGCCACGTCTCGCCGTCGCGCTCGCGCTGGACGCTCGACATCTGCAAGCGCCCCATCACGAAAGTCCCCATGTCGGTCGTAAGATCCGTGTCGTGTAGAAGCTCGACAATCCGAGCGGCGATCTGCTGCGCCCCCAAGGCACCGCCCGATCTAGAGCTGACGGTGACCTGCAACATCACCTCGGCGCCGTCTGAGCCATCCGTCTCAAGGGCCGGGACAACACTGGCCATTGGCATTGCGACGAATGGGTAACTGGCCCGCTGTGGGGCGGCGTCATAGATCCGGGACCCGAGGGCTGGATTGCCCAAGGCTGCAAGCGATGCATCGCCCGAAAGCTGGGCGAACACCGCTCGGCGCACGGCCGCGCTGGGGTCGATCATCTCTGCACCGTCCGCCTTGCGGCTTTCGCAATTGCGCGCTTGACGCGGGATCGGACACGCTTCGCGACGGCCTGGTACGCCGTGAAGAAGAAGGGTTGCGGGTCGTGGCCTGGGTGACCTTCCTGGCCCACGCCACCGGGCGCACGTCCGAACTCTGTTCTAAGCGCGGCATCCCGCGTTTCGGCATCTGTCCCGACGGCCACGATCGCCTGAACCCCGCGCCCATTGGGCAACGGTCGAACGGTGCTCGAAATCGTGTCCCGCATGTGCCGTTCGTCTTCCTCCCCGACCGGGGCCAACATCCGAGCCGTGCTTTCGATCTCGGCCGCACCTTTGCCGAGCGCGTCTGTCAGCTCGCGGGCGCCCTCCTCGCTCATGCGCTTGAAGGCTTTGCGCACATCATCCAGACCGGTGACGTATTTCATGCGGGCCATCAGGAGAGATCCGCCCCAACAGCAACGCCGCGTTCGAGCCGGAACTCGATCTCGCGATAGCCACCCGCTTCCGAAGCGACTTCGCCGACGCTGCGGATGTTCCAAAGGACGCCGTTGATCAGCACCCGGTCATCGGCCGCGATCGACGCGACCTCGCTGGCGTAGAGCACACGCAGCGTTGCCGTGGTGTTGGATTCGAGCCGTCCCGCCTTCAACGCCTCGCGGCCGGGAACGATCCGCAGATTGCCGCCAGCGGTCAGAAGCGGTTCCCATTCCCCGAGCGGCTGCGCATACGCGTCCACACCGAGATCCGACAACCGCTCGAACTGGACACGGTGCCGGTAAAGCGGGCGATGCCGCGGACGTCTCACCGGCGGTTCCTCAAGTTCGAGACAATGCCGGTGCCGCGCTTCAGCGCCTCATCCCCGGACGATCCGGCGTCGTGGTAAAGCTCCATCGCCATGCGAATGATCGAGACCTTGATCCGGTCGGGCACCGCGCCAGCGTTGGCAGCCCCCGCCTCGAACGTCAGCGTGACTGCGTCCTCTCGATCGAAGGTCGCCGGGAGCGAGACTTCCGCCCCGGCCTCGACCCAGCTCGCCCCGCTGGCGCTGTGCAGCAGAAGCTGGCTGTGATCGAAAGCCTGCTCGACATCGTCGCTGTTGCGATAGCTCGCCGAGACCAGACGATCCGCCGGCATAGGCAGGCGCATGATCCGCTCCCAGCGGGAATAGGACTGCGACCACCTCTGCAGGAGGATCGCGCGGCCGAGGATGCCCCGCCAACCGTCGAGATGCTCGACGGCCGTTCCGATCAGTTGCCCGAGATAGACATCGAAATCGGCCGTGTGGTCGAGCCCGAGCGGCAGTTTCAACTCGGCCACGGTGACCGGCAACTCGGCCGGCTCCGTGACGCGCACGGGCTCAAGGCGAGGCATCAGCATCGGAACGCCCGATCAGACCTGGTCGTCGGCCGGAGTGTCGCGGGGCGCGCCCTTGACGGCCACCGCAGAGAGCGGCGTCGGCGAGCCGTGCGTTCCGCTGAAGTCCGCCACAAGCTGGAGGTAGCGCTTGCCGCCCACATAGCCGACCCGGTAGGCATCCGCCGCCGGGTGCGCCTCGATCAGCGACTTGATGATGCCACCTGTGCCCACGGTCTCGACACCGAGCACATCGGCATCCTCGACCGCTGTGTAGGTGCTGTCATCGTCCGAGTGGGTGAGCTTGAACTCGACCTTGTTGGTCGCGTCGAAGTTGATCCCGCCGATGCCGACTTGAATGACCAGCTCGGCCGAATCGAAGTCCGCGAGGTCGATGGTGACAGGCGTGGTGTCGGCCGCGACCACGGCCGGGATGATGGCCGTGTCGACCGAGATGTGCGAATGCAGATCGCGCATGGTCTGTTCCCCTTGGGTCTGGTTAAGGCGAAGGCCGCTCCAGCTGCCCGGAACGGCCCTTTAGCCGTCTCTGCGATGGTTCGACGGCGACCGGTTAGGCCGCGATCTTCAGGAGCTTGAGCGCCTCGTAGTTCTGCACCCCGCCGCCGACGCGCTTGGTGGTGTAGAAGATCACGTTCGGCTTGCTGGTATAGGGATCGCGAAGAACCCGGATGCCAGCACCGTCGATGATCAGGTAGGCCCGTGCCCAATCCGCAAACGCGATCGGGAACGCATTGGCCGCGATGTCAGGCATGTTGTCGTCGGTGCGGGTCGCATAGCCAACCAGCCGCGCCGGCTCAGCCATCTGCAACCCTTCCTGCCAGAGATAGCGGCCCTGCCCGTCTGTGAGCTTGCGCACCGCTGCGGCGGTCAGATCGTTCATCAGGAACTGGCCGTTCTGGCGGTAGCCCTGGCGCAGCGCATAGACGAGATCGATGAGCGCGTTGCCGGGATCGGTGTCCGCGAACGCGCTGGCGTTGCCCGACTTCGCGAAGCCGATCTTGCCCCACTTATAGCTTGAGTTGAGCACAGTCGGATAAGACAGGAAGCCCTTCGGCTTGCCATTCCCATCGCCGGAGACGAAGGCACCACCCTCCGCCTCGGTGAAGGAAATGCTGACCTCATCCGCGAGCCATTGCGCGATGTCCACGGCCGCATCATCGAGCAATCGCTGCGTCGTCGCTGGCGAAGCTGACAGCTCTTGCAGGACGAACTCGATCCCGTTCAATACGGGCGTTGCGGTCTCTGGCCGAGCGTCGGTCTCGCCGACCCACTGAGCCGCCGCTCCGCCCTGGTTCACGAGCTTCTTGTAGCTGCGCCCGGAGATCCGCATCACGCGAGCGAGCGATCGCACCGTCGAGGTGGTGGTGAGCACGCGATCGATGGTGCTCTCCATCTGGGTCGGCACGACAAAGCCACCATCAGGATCGGACTGCGTGCTGGCGGCAGCGCTCGCCTGCATTTCCTTGATCTTGTCCTCGCCATCACCATGGCGGAACCAGGACGTGAAGGCCTGGCCATACTCGCGCTGCTCGCGGGTTTCGCCGCCATCGCCGCCGCCACCGCCCCCCGCTTGCAGAGCAGCCGTCGCGACCGCGATCTCATCGAGCGTCTTCTGCAGGGCTGAGATGTCGGCATTGATGCGGTCGACCTTCTCGGACTGCACATAGTCACCGAGCCCAGCCTTGATCGCGGCCAGATCCTTCTGGTGTTCGGACCGCATCGCCTCGACGGCTTTCTTTAGATCGGCAAAGACGACCTTCGGATCGTCGGGGTTTGGCGCCTCTGCACGCGCCTTCAGCAGGCCGCGCATGCGGACCTGATCTTCCATGAAGCTCATGGCTTCCTCCTTAGGTTCGGATGGTCTCAATCAGCTCCCGCACGGAAGCGATCAGGTCGCCGGCCACGGGCTCGGCGTTGGGGACAGCGCCCGGCTTGCCCCCCTTCAGTTCGGACAGGATGCTACGGCGATCCGCCCGGCTCATTCCTTCGCGCAAGAGCGCGCACTCAACCCGGCGCACCGCCTTGACGGCGCGGGCCTGTACTTCGTTCTCTTCGGCCATCTGCCCATCGGTGACGACATCGGCGAGCCCGGCATCCACCGCCTCGGCCGCGCCGAAGAAGGTCTCGGCCTTCATCCAGCCTTGAACCTTGTCGAGCGGCTGCTCGGCGCGCCTGGCATAGATCCCGGCCATGGTGGTGTCGAAACCGTCGAGAATGCCCGCAACCTCGCGATGATCATCGGCGGTGCCAAACGTCACCCCAGAGGCGTTGTGGATCATCATGAAGCTGCCCTCGGCCATCTCGATCCGGTCGCCCGCCATGGCGATCACCGAAGCAGCGGAGGCCGCAATCCCGAGCACGCGCACCCGGACATCGCCGCCATAAGCCGCGAGGCTAGAGCGGATCGCCAAGCCTTCAAAATAGTCGCCGCCCGGCGAGTTGATGACCACGTCGATCGCTCCGCCATTGGCTTCGGCGAGACGCTGTTGCACCGTCTTCGCGGTCACGCCCTCACCGAAGAAGTCCGCCCCGATCACGTCGAGGATCTCGATCAGCGTGCGGTCTTCCGCGCGCGCGGTGTCGAGCAGCGTGAGCCCAGCCTGCCAGCGGCCGAAGGCTGTATCCGGCGGCAGATATTGGAGCGCGTCCGCCCGGACGGCTCTCAGCGGTTCAGCGGCGTTGTGCATCGTCGTCCTCCTGGCTCTCGCTTGTCTCGCTCCGGGTCATGTTGGGCGGCGGGTAGTAGACCCCGCCTTCGCCATCGGGCCGCGGGTTCATGCCCTCTTCCCAGCGAACTTCATCCGGGCTCTTGACGCCCCATTGCAGTGCGGAGGTGTGACCCTGCCACCGCGCCTTGCTGTCGAGGCGGAGCAGCTCGCGGCGGTCCAGCTCGACCGTCACATCGGGCTCGCGCTCCTGGTCGATCAGATCACAGGTGAGCGCCGCCTCGATCGCGGCGATCCAATCGCCGATCGTCCAGGTGACGAAGCCGACCGCCTGGTGCTCGATGCCAGAGCCATAAGAGGTCTGCTTCTCCTGATCGCCGAGCATGTGCGGCGGCACCCCGAAATACATCGCGATCTCGACGCGGGACATGCCGCGCATCTCGACGAACTGTGCATCGGCATGGGTCATCCCGACCCGCTCGAAGCTCTCGCCGTCCTCAAGGATCAGCGTCGAGTGGGCACGCTCGGGGCTGTTGAACTCGCGCAGCGCCGCCTCATAGTTCGCGCGCGCCTCTGGCGACAGATCCGGGTTTGTCTTGAGGATGGAACCGATCTTCGCCCCGTTGCGGAAGGATTGCGCGCCGTGGCGTTGGCTCGCAAGCGAGAGCCCGATGGCCTCACGGGCATAGCCGAGGACCGAGAGCCCGCGCACCCCGTCGATCGACATGCCCCGGAAGTGCACCACCTGGTCGGCAGTGTACGTGACCACCCGGCCGTCCTTCGTCGTGTACTCATACCGGATCGTCATGTCGGGCTGCGGCCGGAGCGTGACCCGATCGGGATGGAGCGGCAGCAACCCGACCAGCCGTCCCGCCACCCGCACGCGGACGAAGTAGGCGTTCCCGCGAAAGAGCAGATGGACCATGAGCAGCCGGCGCAACTCCAGCCCATTCATGAACGTGTTCGGCTTGCGGTTCATGAGCCGCGCCACCGGATGATCGGGCAGCAGCCGGTATTCTCGATCGCTCACCCGTTGCTTGACCAGAACCGGCAGGCGGCAAACCGCGCCGGAGATGATCTGCACCGAGCGATAGACAGCGCCGACGCGCATGGCGCTGTCGATCGTGACGGTCTCCCCCGCATCCGACGCATGGCCGTTCAGGAATTCGAGCAACTGCTCGGGCGTGACGATCGCGGTCTCGGTACTGGCGAGGCTCGCGCGCGTCTCGCGCGGGGCCGCGGCGATCGCCAAGCGGGTCGCGGCACGGGCGATCAGAGAGCGGATCATCCGACCACCGCCGGGCGCCGGGTCTCATAGGCCGATCGACGCGGGCGCATCCCGTCGATCACCTGCGCGAGACCGATCCCCATCGCGGCCGCCACCGCACCGTCGATCTTTCCGAGCGAGCGGCGCTTGTCGAGGATCTTGTTGCCCACCCCGGCCGCATCGTGCTTCGCCGTGGCGCTCATCACATTCCAACGCAGGAGCCGGTTCGCAGGCGTCCGCAACCGCCCCTCGACGGCCGCGTTCTCCATCTCTTGAACAGAGGACGGCATCCAGAGCTGCGCGGTTTGCCAGCGCTTCCGCTTGCTGGGATCTCGGCTGTCCCGCCAGGCATCCTCGGCCATGGGCCGGCGGAAGCCCTGTGCATGTTCGATCATGGGGATATCGACACCCTCCGCCTCGAGATCGGTCTCGAGGTCTTTGATGCGGTACTTGTCATAGCCGAGCCGGATCAGATCGAACCGTTGCTGCAGCTCGGCCAGGCGGCGCGCGACGGGCGCGAGCTTCAGGCGCGGCCCCGGCGGCGCGGTCAACTCGCGGCCCAGCATCTTCTGATAGGGAAAGCGATGCTTGTTGGCGTGCTGGGCCAGCACATCGGCGGGCTTCCAGAACTCGACAAAGAGATCATAGACGGTCTCCTCGGCGCCCTCGGGACCTTCCCGCGTCCAAGGAAAGACGATCGCGAGCGCGGTCAGGTCGTCGCTGTAAGAGAGATCCAAGCCACAGAGGCACTCGCGGCCGGCATAGTCGTCGAGGGCGATCTCTTGCTCGCAGGCGGCCCAGACCGCGCGCGTCATCCACCCATCCGGTGCGTCGGTCCACTGACAGAAGTTGAGCCGGAGCACCTCGTTCTCCGTGCTCGGCAGATCCTTCGCGCTCTTGACCGCCCGGCGCAGATAGTCGTGGTCGATGGTCTGCCCGAGGGACGGGTTTGCCTTTGGCCAACAGCCCTCATCTGTGAACGGCTCGTCGCCCTCGTCGAGCGCGCAGACATAGGAGAAGAAGGCGTCGTCCTCGACATCGCCGTGCGCCACCTTGATCGCGTGGTCGTGCAGCTCGTAGCAGACCGTCTCGACGTCCGAACCTGAGTTGGTGATCAGGAACAGGAGCGGCTGCGCCCGGAACTTGAATCCGCGCCGGACCATCTCGATCGTGTGCCCGTTCGGGTGCTCATGGATCTCATCGCCGAGCCCGCAATGCGGGCGCGGGCCACTGTCAGCGCCGTCCTTGGCGAGCGGCAAGAAGAAGGCCCCGGTCGGCTTGTAGGTGAGCTTCCAAGTGTCGGGGTAGCCACCGCCGTATTGCTTCATCTTGAAGTTCAGCAGCGGCGAGGCTTCGACCATCTTCACGGCATCGCGGAAGAGCACCATGGCCTGGTCGCGCTTGGTCGCGAAGGCATAGACCTCGGACGAGGTCTCCCCGTCTGCCGCCAGCATTGTGAGCCCGATCGCCGCGGCGAGAGGCGACTTGCCCGAGCCCTTGCCGGTCTCGACGAAGGCTTCACGGAACCGCCGCACCCAGCGCTCGAAGCGATCGCTCCAAACCTGCCAACCCCAGATCGAACCCACGATGAACGCCTGCCAGTCGAGCAACTCGAAGGGCTGCAAATCGCCGTCGACCTCGACCTGGTAGAGATCGCGGAAGACGCTGCAAATGCGCTCTGCCTCTTCGGCATTCCAGCGCAAGCCACGCGCCTCGCCTGTCTCCAGGTCGCGCAAGTGCCGCGCCGCTGCCGCACGGACATGCGGCCCCGCCACGATGCGGCCCTCGGCCACGTCGCGCGCATAGGCTGTCACGATGTCATCGGTCATCAGCGGTCCAGATGCTCCGCGCCGCGTGTGTTCAGGCGATCGAAAAGGTCCTCGATGTCGCCCAGCTCCCGAGCCGAGGCCGGCGTCATGCGCAGCTCGGCAACCAACCGCGCCCAGTTCCGCCAGCGCTCATTGAGCTGGCCGATCTCGGGCCGGTTCTTGATCTGAGTGCCCTGCCGGCCCTCGGAGATGTAGGTCTCGCCCTCGGCCTTCAGCGCCGCCCGATAGCGGCGAATATCGTCGAGGCAGACGATGTACTCGAACAAGATGTCGGCATAGTCCTCGCGCAAGATGCCGCGCATGTAGAAGCGCAGCACGCGCTCGTTCCACAGCCGGGCCTGCGCCTTGGTGAAGCCGCGCGGCCGGAGCCGCTCGCCCTCCCGGCGCGCACGTTCCTCGACCGGAACGTCATCAGCCTTTGGAACGAAGGCTTCCACCTTCGCTTTCCGACCTCTGGCCACGTCCTGCTACCCTTTGGCTTTCTCTTTTAATTCCAGGTCTGGCGCGAAGTGAGTGGTGGGGGCGGTGTCCGGAGGGGAGGCCCCCACAGATCAGACCACCCCCCGGTCACTCGCCAGAGCTGGATGCGAAGCATCGACCGGCCATCCGTCTTCATCGACGGCCGGATCAAACCCGCGGATCTCGATCACATGCTTGCGCTTATCGTGGCACGCCTTGCAGACGAGCCAGAGGTTGTCGATGTCTCGGAACAGATGCCAATCGCCTTTGTGCGGACGTTTGTGATCCACAACACCAGCGTTCGGCTCGTCACGCCCGGCAATCACCACAACACCACATCCGGACATCTGGCAGCAGCCACCGTCCCGGTTCCAGACCCGCGCCTTCAGTCCACGCTTCGGAGCACGCCAGATGGCCAGGCTGTACCAAGACGACGGCGATGTATTCGGCTTGCGCATGCTCCTGAAACGCAAAGCGCCCGGCGGGCGATAACCCTCGGGCGCAACTTCTCGACAGTGCCTATGTCATAGGAGCAGGTGGTACGTTCAGTCAATCCCCTTCTGTTCTGCCAACGCGTCCGCCGCCCTACGAAGAGCCCGGCCGAGCTTCCGCTTCGCCCGCTCTGTTCGCGGCCACCCATGATCGCTCAAGATCTCGCAGAGCGAGCGCCGCCAGATCGCGACCCCATCGACCAGGGCAAGAAAGGTGATCGGCTTGCCCGGTGGACGGTCGCCCTGTCCCCGCGTGGTGATCGGTATCGTCACGCGGCTCAGCGTCTCCCTGGTCTTGCGGAGCTTGATTGCTCGGACCGCACGTTCGTACTTCCCAACGTCAACCGAACCGGTGCCACCCTTGCCACCGTCGAGTGGGACGGTGCTGATCGACTCCAGCGCCTCGACCCTGGATGCATAGGTTTCGAGTGTTCGGCGCTGGCCCTCATTCAGGCACTGCATGCCCTGTGACTTGCGCCGCACCACCTTCTCGGTCGTGACCATGTTGGGGCCGCGGCCCCCGCAATAGTCGAAGGTGATCTCGGCAAGCTCTAGCTCACCGCGCGCGATCGAGCGCGGGCCGGAATCGCCGTAAGGGTGAAGCGGAACAGCCGGCAGCTCTGGCTCTACAGGGCAAGGCATCAAGCCGGCGCGTGTCCGCTGTGCTAGGCTTGCGTCCGAACCACAATAGACCGGCTGCCCATCGACACCGCGCACCAACCAAAGCCGCATCGGCGTGCGCTCGATCTTCGGCGGGAGAACACTGGCAGCAGCGGTCATGACGCCGTCCCAACTGCATTCGGGAACACCATCTTCCGCACCACCCCAGCCTGTCGTTCAAGGTCTTCAAGTTTGGCGCTGCTGTCCGCGTCAGTGCACGCGCGCAGGCGGTTGACCGTGCGTGTTAACTGGTCGGCCTTCTCGTTGATCTTTCGAGTTGCGAAGCTCTCGCCAGATCCACCGCGATTGGCGGGGCCAAAGGTCTCCAGATACCAGTGAAGCGCCACCGCATGCCAGGGACTGAGGTCCCACGCCCGCACGCCGGCATTGGACCGCATCCAGCTCAGCACCATCTCGCGGCGCTTGTCCGGTGGATGCTCGATCACGCGCGCGATATTCCAGACGGTGGCGTAGCTGGGCCAGAGGTTGCGCCGCTCCCCTTCGGCCTTCTCCAGCACAGAATGGCGGAGCGCGGTCAGCCCTTCAGCCGTCATCCAATCAAGATCGCGTTCGAGCCGCTTCAGAAACTCGTCGTGCTTGTCGGCTCGCGTGTTCCGCGCCTTGCGAAGGCCGTCCTCCACCAATGGCTGAATCAGGCACTCCCGCACCCGCACGATGCTCCGTTTGGGCTCCCTAGGCGCGTCGGTGCTCTCTGCTGTTTCAATGCTCATCTCTGCCTCGTTTGCGGCTTGCCGACCGTCTGGTGTGATCGGTTTGGGGGCCTTAAGGGGGTTCACTTCCGTTCCCTTCCCTTCTGGGCGTGACTAACCGTGACCGATGAAAGTGATGCGAAACGGAACGAACCGGTGCGAACCGTTGCGTATCGGTTCATATCAGTTCGCATCGGTTACATCGGTCACGCGTGACCGTTACGGAGGGCGACCCGCCCGAACCGCTCCGATCTGCCGCGGCCCCCGAAAGCGCCGATCAAGATCCATCGTGTCGACGGAGCCGTCTGGCAGCAGCTTCAGCTCGGACACGATCTGGATCAGGATCTCTCTGCGCCGCTGGCCTCTGACATTAAAACACCGCTCTTCGGCTTTGGCGCATATGATCGGGAGCGCGGTCTCAAGATCAGCGGGCGTCAGCTCGACACCAATACCGAGCAGTTCCTTTCGCATCTTGGCCCGCCGAGCACGTTCCGCTGCGGCGCTGCGCTTGTCCTGCGACTTTGTGAAGGCCCAATCGGCAGCCGAAAACATGGGTGGAAAGTAAAGCCGGCCATCCTCCGCCAACTGCCAATGGCTGAGGACCTCATCCGAGACCCGCGACCATGCAGCCACGTCCCGCCCGAGACCCGCCATCAGCGCCAGCGTAGCCGGGTGGTCCGGGACGGAGCAGGCCGGCACCTGCTCCCAAGCCGAGAAGACAAGCGCAATCTGCGCCATATGGGCTTCCGGCGTCAGATCGGCGAATGCTGGCTGCTTCAACAGCCCACGATCGAGCAGGACCATCGGATAGGACCGCAGATCCATGGGCTCTATGGGTGGCGCCGGCGGCCCCGTCATCCCCGCCCCCGATCAATCGATACGACCAAGGCACCGCGATCAACTGCACCGGGCTCTGCTTCGCGCCCGATCTCATCAGCGCGCGGCAAAGGCCAGGGCATAGCTTCGGCGGCCCGATCCTTTGACTTGTGGGACCAAAGGCGCGGAAGCGCCGTACCCTTCTGCGGTTGAATCGCCGCGATCACGCGGTCGACAACCGCCGCCTTGCTCATATCGAGCCCCAGCCTGTCGCCGAGAACGATTTGGCGTTTGATCCCCTCGCAAAGCTGTCGCATCAGCGCGGGGCTGGCCCCTTCAAGCGCTTCACCCATGACGCGCAACGCGTCCTTCGGCAGCCCATATGGGGCGATGTAGCGTTGCACGATCCGCCGCCGCTCAGAGGGTCCGGGCAGATCAATCGAAACGCGTATATCGAACCGGCGCCAGAGCGCGGGGTCCAGCTCCTCGCTCAGGTTGCTGGCTGCGATAACGTATCCGTCATGCGCATCAAAGCGGTGCAGCATCGTATCCACGACGCCGTTGTGGTGCTGATCCGCCGATTGCCGCACGGCGATGCGCTTTTGCCCATAGACCTCGAACTCATCGAAGAGCAGCACGACCGGCCCCTCTGCGATCGCCGCATCGAACACACGCCCAATGTTTTGATTGCTCTCGCCTACATAGGACGAGATGACCCGATCGGGCCGAAGCGCAGCCAAGGGCAACCCGAGCCGCGCCGCAAGATGGTGCGCCAACGTGGTTTTGCCCGTGCCCGGCGGCCCGTGAAAGATCGCCTTGCGCCGCGGCTGCAAGCCGACCGCAGCCAGCTCCTCGCTGGCCCAGATCTCTGTCAGCCACTCCGTGAGAGCATCGCGTACCGGCTTTGCCAGGATCGGCTGCATCGCCTCATCCGGCTTCAAGACCTCACCGTAGTCTGACAAACTCGGCGGAGTGCCCGAAAACCGCATCAGTCGTCCCCGTCGTCATCACCCATCCCATCCGAGCCAGATTCGGCCCGCCATCCGCTGTCCCACAACGGGCGACGTCGATCGTCGTGGGGGAAGGGATTCGTGATGATGGCCTCGCCATCGCGGAAGGCTTGCCGCCCAAGCTTGGCAGCGCCGTCTTCGTCCACATCGGGCAAGACTGGCTCGGGGTCTGCTTTCTTGGCAGGCTTTTTCTTGGCGGGCTTCTTCGGCGCTGCTGCGGGCTCCGGCTCGGGTTCAACCCAATCCTCAGACTGCGCCTCTCCCTCGGCGTCCCGCCAGATGCGAACCGGTGTGCCCCCAAACTTGAGGATGATCTCGCCGGTCTCTGGCGCGAGCAGCTTCAGCGCTTCGATCACCTGGCCGCGCGCCGTGATGTCCACACCCATGCCACCCACAGAGCGGAACAGTGGCGCATCGGTGTCGAGCCCAACCGCAGCCTTGTACATGTCGAGCATGGCTTCAGATTTCTCGCGCTCGGCCGGGTCGAGCGTGCGCAGCTTGACAACCGCTTTGATGAACTTCGGCTCGAAGCCCGACGCCCTGGCTTCGGCCATAACGACCTTCTCGTCGTCGTTCAGCTCGGTTTTGCGCTCGCGGATGCGCTCAACCCGCTCCACAAGCTCCAGCAACTCCCGCTTCGAAACACTCGCGACGCCGTCGCGCCCATCAGCTGGCATCTACCCATCCTCCAAGATTGTAATCGTGTTGCTCAGTGAGCGGGGCTGTGGGGGCGTCTCGCATATTCAGGCGCCCCCATGCCGTGCGGCGGCCAGGCGCCTCTCCTCGGCCACCTCAACGCACCGGGCGATCTCATCGCCAGGAATCTTCAGCGCACGGCAGACCGCCATAACGTTCCCAAAGGGCAATCGATCCTGATAGCCGCGCTCAATGCGCGTCACCTGATCGACCGACAGTCCGGTCAAGCCGGCCAGGTCCGCAAAGGACAGATCGAACCATTGCCGGTTCTCGTTGATGCGGATGCCGAGCGGGGTCATTCAGCCCCCCGAAACAGCGGACCAGCATCGTCGCGGCTCGGCGGATTGGGGGCTTTGGCATCGGCATGCACAGCGGCCAGCGCGCGGTCACGCGCGGCGTCGCGGCATGTCGGTCTGGCACACGTCCAAAGGTAGAAGCCGCGCAACCGCTCGGGCAGCTTCGAAGCCAAGCCGGGCGGGCGGAATCCGAAAGGCGCACCTGGCGCCGAGCAGATATCGCAAGCCGAGGCCATTAGCCCACTCCCCCGAACAGGAGCAGAGGCTCGTCGTCCTGGCTCTGCTCGACCGGCTCGCGCCATTCTTCCGAGATCCGGCGCTGTGCAATGGCGGCATACTCGGGGTTGAGTTCGAGAAGGATCGCGCGGCGGCCGTGGCGCGCTGCGACGAGACCTGTGGTTCCGGCGCCGCCAAATGGATCGAGGACGGTGCCGCCCTTCGGGCACCCGGCCAAAATGCAGGGCTCGATCAGCTTCGGTGGGTATGTGGCGAAGTGGGCGCCGGAGAAGGATTCGGTGCTTACGGTCCAGACCGAGCGCTTGTTGCGGCCGGCTGACGGATCGTAGGTCGCGCCGCGCTGATCATGACCCCTCTCAACCGCCTCGCGACCGTCACCCGCATTTCGCCACATCGCAGAACTGGTTGCAGAGCGACCCTCCTTGGGCTGGGCTGAGGGGTTGCTTCGAAAGCCATACTCCGCCGGCTCCCGGATCGCCTCTTGATCCCAGTAGTACCGGGGCTGCTTGGTCAGCAGGAAGATGTACTCGTGCGCCTTGGTGCAGCGGTCCCGCACGCTCTCCGGCATCGGGTTCGGCTTGTGCCAGATTATGTCTTGGCGCAGATACCAGCCGTCGTCCTGTAGGGCGAAGGCGAGGCGCCAGGGCATGCCCATGATGTCCTTGGGTTTGAAGGCATCCAACGCGCCCCGAGACGCCTCCCGCATGCCGACCGTGTTGCGGGTGCCCGTGAACCGGCGGTCGGCCCGCTCGCCGTTCTTGCCCTGCCAGCCCGGACCGCGCGAAGAGCAGTAGCTGTCCCCCATGTTCACCCAGCACGTGCCGTCATCGCACAAGACGCGGCGAACTTCGCGGAAGACTTCGACCAGCTTGCCGATGAACTCGGCCGGCGAAGCCTCGAGCCCGATCTGCCCATCTACGCGAACCGCACCGCAGTGCGGGCACACATCGCGCGCCTTGACGTCATCGACTTCGGCCGCTTTGTGTCCGCCGCCCCTGATACTGGCAACGCTGTCGGCAAGGCCGAGGCCACGCCGCATCTCGCGGACGACATGCTTGCAGTCAGGGTCGCCGCCCTGCCATTCGCCCGTGCCATAGTCCCGCAACCCGAAGTATGGGGGGCTGGTCACGACGCAGTGGACACTCTGATCCGGCATCTGCCGCAGCAGGTCCAGGCAGTCGCCGATGCGGATCTCAACTTGGCCGGCGGCGCAGTGCATCAACTGGCCCCCCGCCCGACCGCAGCGCTGCGGCTCGCGGCCTTGGCCTCCGCAACCGACCGATACCGGTAGTGCCCAGCCTCTTCGAGCGCGTTGATCAGCGCGACCGCGGCTGGCGACATGATAGCCCGCCAAGGGCGCTCGGCCCCCGGCTTGAGAAGCCACGCATAGGTGTCGCGATGCGTTTGCAGCTTGCCCTCGGCGTGGTTCTCCAGGTGCCAAGCGAGATCTACAGCGCACCGCACGATCTGCGCCGCGCCGGTCGGAATGAATTCGACGTTGGCGTCGATCGAGCGGGTTTGTTCGCCGCGCTCAGCCATCAGCACCGCGCCAACCACGAATGCGCCTGGCGTCGCCACTGCACACGGCACTCGCGCACCCGCTCCGCATCCTCATGCCGATCGAGATCCTCCAGCGCCTCGGCCCTCGCACGCGCCACAACGGCCCACAGGCTGAAATCCGCAGCCAAAGCTGCCGCGAAGGCTGGGGTGCCTACATCACGCTCAAGGTACAGGATCGCAGGACCCGTGACGCCGTGGTGTTCGGCGGGGTCGCAAAGGTCTTCCCTCTTGATCGGCTGCTCATCTGGGGTCATGACCGTCCTCCCAACGAGCCCCCGGCGGAACTGGTATCCGCGCCGGGGGAATTGACAGGGGGGTTGCCTGCCCTTGTGGGCTTCGGTTCGCAGGTAGCGCCTGCGGAATGGCTTGGGGGGCAGATCATTCCACCACCCCGCTTCGGTTCTCCACACTCGACCCGTGCCGGTTGCAGTCAGTCCCTCGGTGGCGGCGCCGCCGCTGCCGTTCAAGCGCCGCTTCCGCTTCACTCACCTGCTTCCGCAAGCGGTTAAGCCCGAAGCCCGCGCGCCCGCGGAACTGATCATCCCGTTCGGCCCTGGCCAATCCGGTCGCGGGCCACCAGCACAACCAAAGCGCGGCAACGATCTGCTTCGTTCGCACCCATGATGACGGACGACCACCACTCATGCCGCGCGTTCCTGTAAGGCGACGCACAAATCCCAGAACACGGCCATTCCGCCGCACTCCTCAATTATGATCACGTAGTGGCGGCGGCCTGAGCCATCTCCAGCAAGCAAGCCCCTGGCGGTGCCGGTGCTACACCCGATTAAACGCGCGAGGCGCTTGGCTTTCGCCTCCGTGGTCCCGAGATCAGCAAGGTCGGGATGAACAGAAAGCATGGTCGCGACCGCGCCCGGAGCCTCTGTCGGAAATTTTTTGCTACGATTCCAAGTTTTTGGAATGAACATGTGGCCTCCTCTCTCTTGCCCGTCACGGCTGGAGAGATTGGACAAGCCCATGACACGCAGCAGAGACTCACCCTGAACGGCCGCGCTCATGCCGCGGCCTCGACTGGACGAGGATCAGGGGTTAGCGCATCAATCTGGAGAACAATTTCAGAAACACGCCGTTGCTGCGCCTCAGCTCTGAGATGCCGCAGCATCTGATCTGCATGGGCGATCGACGCACTTCGCCGAGCCCGCAACAAGCGCACCCAGCTCTGATTCAAGCCGGCACCAATAGAGAGCTTGCGATCACTGACACTGACGGTCGCCTGAAAGCTGTCGATCAGATCGATGAGATGAGCTGCATAGGACATAAGCACAGAGATGGATATATTTCTATCCACTGTCAAGATCTCTATTCGTGCTGCGCACCCATCGGACCAGTAGGCTCCAATTAAAACCACCAGGAGCCAATTATGAGCGGCATCGGGGAACGACTAGACGACTTGCTGCGCCGCCGCGCGTTGAGCAATCGGGATGTTGAGCGCTTGACTACGGACAAGGGTCAGCGCGTTTCGCATTCGACGGTGGGCAAAATCCGCCGGGGAGACGAGGGGCTTAGCGTTCAAAGCGTCGAGGCGCTTGCTGAAGCGCTAGAGGTCGAACCGTCTTGGCTGCTGTTTGGCGAGGGCGAAGAAAAGAAAGCCCAGGGCTTCAGCGAGGGTGACGCTCGGCCCTGGATTCCTCCGCCCCCCAATGGACAGCGCCCCGATCAAACGATCACCGAGCGGGGGCTAACTAAGATGGTTGCACCGCGGGCTCGCCAGCCAACTGTCCTGGAGCTGACGCGCGACCAGTGGGAGTTCCGCATCTGTGCTGGCGACCTTGCGGTCGTTGATCTCAGCGGCGATGTGGAGGATGGAAGCCTTTGTTATGCTAGCGTTTATGACGCTGAGGCAGGCAAGGACATAAACTTGGTAAGAAGGATTGTTCGACCATACCTGGTCGCCGAGGGCGAGCCACTCCTGGTTGCAGGGTCGAATGTATCTGTAGTGCGAGGCCCACTTGTGGCAGTCGTCCGAGCGCCAGACTTGATTGGCACCGTAAGGCAGCCCTTCAACACCTAGCCGCGGATCTGGGATCGCCCAACCTCCCGAGTGAGCCAATCCAATCTAGACACCCTCTAGATTAGAGTAGCGGGCAAACAAACAAGCACCACGGGGCAATGCCGCAATGCGAACGGCCATCAAAGAGCATTGGCCCCTGGTAACCTTCCCTTAACCTATACATGTGCATGCAGAGAGCGCTTTCATTCGCTTTTAGCTCAAAACCTCTTGTTTACTCATGCAGCATCACACCACAGGCTCAGCTCGAAATTCGGAACCGCCTGAACTGCGCGAATTTCCAACCATCTGACCATTTTTTGTTGACATTGGATATTTAAGTATCCACCTCTGGATCATGAAATGACAGAGGTCAAGATGAAACCGCTCCCTAGTACCGAAGCCACGCCCAACCGCGCGCTCGACGTCGATCGACTGCGCGCGGCTGTCCGCGCCGATCTGGCAAACAAAATCAATCGCGAGTTTCCGGGGGCCGATGCGCTCGTGAACCGTCAGAGCGTCTGCTGGGACAGCGTCGCCGATATTCTCCAGAAACACGGCCGGGCGAACTTTCGACCAACCTGCAGGATCGACCTCGACCCAGACGCCGCCGTCCTCGCGGACATCTTCGACCGCTTGATGGCCCTGATCGGCGACAGCCGCCGCGCCTACCGGGTTGAGGTGAAGCGCGCCACCCCCACGCGACAAGATTGTGGGGTGCGCTGTGCAAGTTGACCCTTCGACATTCGATCCAATCGACACCGATCCTCAGATTGCGAGCTATCGCAAGAACCTGATGGATGCAGACAGCCTGTTCGCTGCCATTGAGCGGTTGGGTGGGCCAGCGGGGGCCGAGGCGGCGCGGCACCGCGCCGAGATCGCCAACACCCAAGATCTGCTCGAACGGGTCGACCAAACTATCGACGCCGCTGGACAAGCGTTTGGCGTCTACCGGACGCGGCACTGATCGCCATGAGCAGGGTTTGTGATCGCTGTGGTTTGGCTGATGCCAGCACCACCTACACCATCGGCTTTGGCGCAGTGCAGTCCGATGGAGAGCCAGCGGCCCACGCCGTTGTCGATAGCTTTGACCTCTGCCCGGCATGCGCTCGGCGCGTTCAGGCTGCTGTTGTGGAGACGGCCCAACAAGCCGCAAACAGCCGAAGAACACGCCGCGCGGTGCTCAATGCCGACAACGTTGAGTTGATCGAGAGCGCTGGCCGATGAACGCGCACGCGGAGATTGTTACTATGTCGCGCGCCGGTCGGAACCGCCCCCCGGTCCCCCGAAGCACAGAGACGTTCGAGACCCTCGGACCGATCGAGCCCGGCCGCTGCAACTACTGCGGCGGGCCGCTCCCCGCAGACGTCCGCCGGGATACCGTCACCTGCTCGAAAGCCTGCGCGAAGGATTGGGACAACCTGATCACCAGCACAGGGCGGCAGATGGCGGTCCGGGCGCTCTATGCCCAGCACGCCAGCAAGGGTGCACGTTTCTACGGCCTGTCGGCGTTCTCCGAGATGATGGCCATGGCGCGCGCCCTGCACGCGCGCTGGAAGGCGGCACGGGGGCTCTTCGATGCCGACTGACAGACCCGCCATAGCTCTAGCGGCACCAACGCCCAGGGACGAAGCAATCCAGTCCGCGGTGCTGGAGCTGGTCAATGCGTTCGCCTTCAGGGAAGCCGAGGCGGTGCTCGCGGCGTACCGCGCCGAGACGGAAGGCAAGCGCTGGACCCATGTTCAGCGGCTTTTGCTGGATTGGTACGAATTGCCAGAAGCCGATCGCCCGGACTTTCTGACCTTCGCCCATCATCGCCGAACCCCGGAGCTGCCCGGATGACCAGACGCGAAAAGATCCTGGAAGCACTCACGCGCGCGGGGCACGCCCTCCCAACAGGCGAGATCGCTCGACTTATCCGCGACGACAAGATCCTTGTGGCCAGCGAGCTGCAAACGCTGTGCGGACTCGGCTTGGCCCGCAGGGACCGAGACGGTCGGTACTTATCAACCTCTCGCGTGCAGACCAACGCGCTGGCGTCCTGCGTGCGGCCTTCGGGCGCTCGGACCACAATATCCGCCGCAACAGCCGACGAGGCAGAGCGTCAGCTCGGTGCGATCCTCTCGGCTGAAGCGCGATACCGCGACGCCCGCAGAATCGCATCCACTCAACCCGCGGTCACAACCGCCGCGCAGGCTCCAACCGAAACCCAACACTGAGGAACCGGAACGAATGCCTGATTTCCAGATCATACATGACGCGCACGCGGCTTTGATTGAAGCGGTGCGCCTGTCCACCAAGCCGGGCGCTCAGCCCATCCCAATCTCTCTGGTTTCCGTTCAGCCGAACAGAGAAGCCCAGCTCGTAATCTTCGACGGGACGAAGCACGCGGCCCAAGACGTTGCGGAGAGGCTCAGGCTCGCTGCCGACATGATTGATAGCCACTCAGACCAAGGCCGGGCTCCCCCAAAGACATCATCGACCGCCAACTGACAGGAGTTTCTGCGCATGTGGGAATGGATCTGGGGAAACGGCTGGAGCTGGTCCATCGGCTGGCACTACGAGCCAGGCCACGAGCTGGAGATCTACCTCGGCCCCGGCTGGCTTCGGAAAACCATCGACTGAGAGGACATCAGGCAATGCCGATCCGAGCTGAGAATCGAGCGCGCTACCCTGCAAACTGGAAGCAGATCAGCAAGGAGATCCGCGAAGCAGCAGGCAACCGCTGCGAGGGCTCCCCCCTCTATCCAGACTGCCGGGCCGAGAACGGGAAGCCCCACCCGGTCACCGGCTCGAAGGTGGTGCTCACCGTCGCGCACCTCGACCACCAGCCCGAGAACTGTGACCGGTCCAACCTCCGCGCGTGGTGCCAGCGCTGCCACAACGCCTACGACGCCCCGATGCGGCGAAAGGGCATCGCCGATCGCGCCAAGGCCGAGCGAGCGAGGGGCGATCTGTTTTCCGAAGAACAACAATAGGAGCCCACCGCATGACAGACCTACCCGAGCAGTTGAGAGCGATGGCCGGGCCACATGTAGGCGCGTTGCCGGTGGCGCTTCATCAGGCCGCGGATGAGATCGACCGCTTGCGAATGGCGCTGGTGCACTACGGGGACCGAGCGCGAATGTCGAATGCGCCAGCCGACATGCAACAGACGATCGACGCGGCCTTTTCGGCCACACAACGATAGGACCCAGCATGTCGGAAATGATGCCCATCATGCCAAAGAATTATTTGTACAAACAAGAGGTTGCAGAGCTTCGAGAGCGCCCCTGCGCCTTTGCAGTCATTCAAATTCCGTGGGACTTGATCAAGCCGCATGAGGCGCAGGCCAAGCAGAACCACGGGCAGACGCTAGCGCAGCTTCGCCACCGTGGCGGTCTGTCGGCGTGTGAAGCGCTGGCGATCCTCGAAGATCGAAGATGGAGCCGAATGGACAGAGGAGAGGCCAATGCAAAGCTCGCGGCCGTCTTGATGTCGCGCGCTGGTGTCGCGGCAGTCTCGCCAGTTTCAGACACGCAGCAATAGGAGAGCTTCAGCCGCCGATCCGGAACCGGCCGGCGGCTGAAGAGCGCCAGAGTAGAAGGACGCCGCCGGGGGGTAGTCAGTTGCCGCCCCCGAGCTGACTGAACCGGGAACTCGATGCCGGTGACGCTTCGGAGAGAACGAAGGTGCTGGACGGTGGGCCGGCTCAGTCAACCCACCGCGCCGGCCGGGCGGCGAAAACCCCGGCACCAACAGAAGGAGCGCCAGGCGCATGATCGTCACGCAGGAATGGACGCACTCACTTACATGCATGCAGCAGACCGTTCTTCTGACGGCAATCAGGGGGCCAGACGGCGTCGCCAAGTACCACCCCTGCAAGTACCTCATTCGCTGGTATCGGCGGTGTGTGTTGCTCGGTGCTCTCGATCACAACGTCTTCGAGAACCCCCATGATCCGCGCGGCGGATCGTTCACCGGACCGAGCTACCAACGCATGCTCGACCACGACTGGCGCGAACCGATGAACGATGTCGTCGACCAGTACCTCAAGAGCCTGGACGAGCTGCCACACCACTTTCAACTGCACCTGATGCACGCGGTTGAGATCGTCGGATACAAGCACCCAGACCCGAAGATCCGCGAATGGTGGCATTGGCTTTACCTTGTACTGGTCAAGGACATGCACCTGTCTCCTGAAACAGAAGAAGATCTGGACTTCAGGCTCGGCGACAGCGAGGCGCAGTGGCGAGCGACCAGCTCGACTGCAACCCAAGCCTGATGGTCGCCTATTCCTTCAAGAAGCAGTTTGCGCCGCGGATTCTCGACGGCTCCAAGCGGCAGACGATCCGCGGGCACCGGAAGCGCCACGCGTGGCCGGGCGAACGGCTGCAACTGTTCACGGGCATGCGGACCAAATACTGCAAAAAGATCCTAGAACCCGACCCACTTTGCCTCGCAGTCTTGCCGGTATGGATCGACGTGCCCAGATGCATCGAGCCCTGCCGGCTCCAGCTCGCGGACGGCCCCGCACAATGGCTCGACGATGGGTTTGCCATCGCTGATGGCTTCGACAACGCACTGGCGATGATCGGCTTCTGGCTCAAGAGCCATGGCCCCGGTCGCTTCGACGGCGTGCTGATCCGATGGGAGCCGCAGGGCTCATGACCGCCCCCGCCCGCATACCCCTGGGCTCCTGGCCCTATCAACTCGACGCCGCCGGCGCCGCGGGGTTTGTGGGTGAGAAATCCGTCGAAGCGTTCCGGCGAAAGCTGGGAACGGTCTACCCTAAGCCGACGAGAATCGCTGGCTTGGGGGACAGATGGCTGAGGAAGGATCTGGAAAGCGCCCTAGACAACCTGCACGGGCGGGCGCCGGTCGACGGAGGAGATCTGTTGTGACCAAGCCCAAGGGATGGCCGCGGTACATGGTCGAAAAGCAACTCGCGGGCGGCGGCGTCGCCTACTATTGGTCACCACCAACTATCGATCGGAAGAAAGGCTGCAAGATCGAGGCGCGCGCGCTTGGCTCAGACTATGCCAACGCGAGGTCAGCATCCGACGATTTGAATGACTCGCTCGACGCGTGGCGCAATGGCGCAGGCGGCGTTAAGGTCCCGCGCTCATTCGGTTCAGTGCGCTGGTGGCTACACACCTACAAGACCAAAACAATCGCTTTCAAGAAATTGAGCGATCGCACGAAGAAAGACTATGAGCGGCACACCAAATACGTTGAGGAGCTTGCGCTTGAGAAGAAGACCGCCGCTCTGAAAACCTTCGGCGATTTGCCGCTGTCAGCAATCTCTCCGAGGGCCGTCGATAAGCTCTACGAGAGGCTTATGGAGCGGGTAGAAGTAAAGGATGGCCAGGAGGTCCGTGTCGAGCGGAAGCGTCAGGCCGAATACGAGATCGCTGTGCTAAAGAAGGCGTGGGACGCTGTTCAGCGGCAGTTCCCCGAGATTTTCCCATCCGGCAATCCCTTCAAGGGCTTGGAGATGGAGCGCCGACAGAAGGAAACAACGCAGCCCGCTACCGTAGAAGAAACCTACGCCCTCGCTAAAGCTCTATCGGAAATTGGGCATCCCCATCTGGGGGCCGCTGCGTTGATCTGCTTCGAGTGGCTGCAGCGCCCTGAGAACGTGCTGGCCGGCGCAGTAACCTGGAGCGGGTACAGGGCCGGTATGTCGGTTCGTATCGATCACTGGAAAACGCATGTGACGGTTGATCATGACCTGTCGGCCGATGACGAACTGCTCTATCCCGAACTGGAGGCTTACCTTGCGGGGCTCGATCGGGTCGGGTTGCCCATAGTCCTTTGGGGCGGCGCACCGGGCGCTCCCCGTCCTTACAAGTTCCGGCATGCGCATTCTGTCGTCGCTCGGGCTCGCAAGCATGCCGGTTTGCCCGATCACGTAACGCTAGCCGCATGCCGGCACGGTGGGCTGACCGAACTTGGGGACGCACAGGTTACCGAAGCGGAGGGCATGGCGCTGTCTGCACACAGAGATCCGAAGGCATTTCGCGTCTACGTGAAGCGCACCCAGGCGCAGCGAATCTCCGCCAGTCGAAAGCGCCGGGCATGGCGAGAGGAGAGCGGATCGTGAACAAGTTTCGGAATGAGCGTCGGAAAGGTTTTCGGAATGGAAACGCGCAGTCCCGGCAATCTATTGATTTCGTTGGCTCCGGCGGTAGGATTCGAACCTACGACCTGCGGATTAACAGTCCGATGCTCTACCGCTGAGCTACGCCGGATCAGAACCACGAGGGCTGCGCTATAGCAAAGGGTTTGCATCCCGTCTAGCGCTTTCGGCCCCGGATCGTCGCGAGCTCACTGTGCCGCCAAACGCGGCTCACCGCCATAGTCACGCGTCGCTTCTACAGCGGCCTGGGCTACGGCTCGCCCGAGGCTCGTCATGCGCTCTCGGCTGATCCTCGCGGACGGCCCAGAGACCGACAGCGCTGCAATCGGCGCGCCCGTCTCGTCAAAGATCGGTGCTGCCACGCAGCGCAGGCCAAGGGCATGCTCCTCGTCATCGGTCGCATAGCCCAGATCGCGCACATCCTCGAGCGCGCGGGTCAAACGATCGGCCCCAGTGATGGTCAATTCTGTGATCGCTCGGAGTGGTCTGGCCGAGAGCAGCGTGTTGCGCCGGCCGGCATCCATGTGCGCCAGCAATGCCTTCCCGGCTGCGGAGGCATGGAGCATCACGCGCCCGCCTACGCCGGTGATGGCGCGCATGGCATGGCGCGACTCGATTTGGCCTATGCAGACAACTTCACCATCGCTTTCGACAAAGAGATTCGCTGTCTCGCCGGACAGTTCCATGAGACGGGCGAGAAACGGCCGGGTCAGTGCCAGTTTGTCTCTCGACCGGGCGAAGGCGGATCCGACAAAGAATGCCGCTACCCCTATTCTCCACGTACCAGTCTGCGCGTCGGGGCGCACGAAACGCTCAGCCTCGAGTGTTGTCAGCAACCGATGTGTCGTGGAGGGCGGAAGGCTGGCAGCCTCGGCGACCTGGGTCAGCGTCAGACCGTGCGGGCACTCTGCCAAATGACGCATCAGCGACAGCGCGCGGGTCAGTGAGCGAACTTGCCCAGCCTGTTTCGACTTGTCGTCACCCATATCGCGTTCGCCTGTCCTATTGCGTCTGGTCAGAAAAGTAGGCCGGATCCGCAAGGTTCAAGGGGGAGGGGCGATAGAGATGGCCTATCGGTGCACCTCAAGATTTTGCGCAGATTTTTGAGCAGAGGGCTGCACGTTAACCACTCGTTTACCTTCTCCACGCTACAAAAAATTCACTTTCTGACGTGTTGCGGTTTGGGCGTGGATCACCCCCCCGTTCTCACACCCGTCTGAGCCCGCGCGACGGAAGTAGCCCCAATACCCCGAAACGGGTATCTGCCGCCCCAGCTAAAATGGCTGGGGCGGCTCACTTATATCTTATTGTTATAATTGAAGCTTTTTGACAGTTTGCGACTCTTCAGTCTGGGGCCAATTCGACTCTGGTGCTGTTTTCGTTTTCGTTGGCCCGTCGTTTCCGCGCTCCAGAAAACCGCTGTCGTGCCGTCCGCTTCACATAGAGGCGGAGATACGCAAGGCTCGAATGGGTGGACAACGCCATGCCTTCAGCCTCCATAGCGTCGGCATCGCCAGGTTCGGTCAATCCGCCAACGCATCACGCGGCCACGTTTAAGTCGATCGCCAGTCCGGCAGCCTTGCGCACCCTCGCTGTGGTCTCGTTTGCTCTACGCTTCTGATACGGCTTGGGCGGTTCCGCTGGGGTGAGAGCCATCGGTAGCCCGAGTCGGGGCACTCGTTCGAGAAACTCTTCTATCTCTGGATAGAGCGCGCCTTGGTCGTCGCTCAGAGCGAGCGTGACTTGTTTCCCCGTCTTGTGATGGACGATGCGGACGCTCTTGCCGGGGCGATCGTCTGCCCATGTGATCTTTCCTGCAAGCACGTTCTCGTGTCGCTGGTGCCGCCCGAAGCAGATCAGCGCGGCGGGCCCAAGACCCGGGTGCCAAGCAGCCACCAACGCTTCCGCGAGGGAGTAGACCTTATTAGCCGTGGCTGGTCGCTTCGTCTGCTTCTCGCGCCTCACACGTGTGATGTTGTCAAAGGGATTGCCGACCGGGAAGAACGTAGGATGGAAGCGCTGGACCAGAGCCCATTACTTTTTGAGCATGGACAAGGCGATTTCGCCTTGGCGCTCGCGACCAGCCGAGAGACGGTCATAGATTTTGTCGGCCGCGTTCGGTGTAATCGAACAGACCGGAAGATCGTCGATAGTCTTGAACGCACCTTTGGATTTCGAAAGAGGTAGGTCGCAGACATAAGAGATGTGACGCTGTATTTCTCTCTGCCACTCGGTGGAGTTCTGTTTCCACAAACGGGTTGTCTTGTACTCATGGTCGAGCCACCAGCGTTCTGTTCCGATCTCCGCGGGTTGCCGAACACCGCTCCGGCCATTTCACCATGCCTCCAACGACTTGTTGAGATCGTCAGCGAGCATCCTCGCTGCGACGTAGTCTCCGCAAAGAGCACAGGGCTCGATCGGGCAGCCGTTCATCTTGTCCGCTGTCGTGGGGGACCAATAGTAGCCGACGCCACTCATGAGCTTCTTGTCGACCATGTTCTTTGGCCAGCCTACGGGGCGTCTCACAGCAGCTCTCATGCGTCGACCGGGGCCCGACCGTGCAGGGCGTCAAAGGCCAGTTCCAGATCCTTCGCTAGCCATCTGTCCCCCAAGTCAGCGATTGTCGTCGGCCTAGGGTAGACCGTCCCGATCTTTCGCCGGAACGCATCAACAGATTTCTCACCCACGAACCCCGCAGCGCCGGCGGCGTCGAGCTGGTAAGGCCAGGAGCCCCGGGGGTATGCGGGCGGGAGCTGTCATTAGGCCAGCACTCCCATTGCTGTCTCCATCGCTTGGCGCTTGCACTCCCGCCAGAGCCATTGGTTCGCCGGGCGCTGCTTGCGCCTGGCTTTGCTGTGCTTCCGGCGAAGGCGCCCGGGCACAATCATCCAGTGCTCCTGGCACAGCCACTCGGTGTTCGGGCCCCACGGCGTTTCGCCCTTCCGGCGCCCGCGGGTGCGCTTGCAGAATGGGACGACACAGCAGAGGCGAGTGACCTTTTCCCCAAGATCGGGGCCATTGCGGGCTGGGGTTTTCCGCCTTTGAACGGACGAAGGAGGATGTCCC
>JBCBYB010000027.1:0-61361 GCA_039816045.1 Pseudomonadota bacterium | reverse complement strand
CTGGCAGAACCGGACGGGCGTCGCCTGGCACTCCATCGCGCCCGGCAAGCCCACCCAGAACGACCCTCCGCGCCCGCGTCGCCCGGGAACACCGACAATCTGGACTATAAATCCAAAGGACCCTCAAAATGACTGAGGGGCCAAAAGGGCTCAGGTGACCCCACCCGCCTCTGTGCTGCCTGAGAGCGGGGCGGATCTGACGCTGGAGTACGCACCGGCGCCGCTCACATTTGTCGGCAATCGGCGTCGCTAAGATGTCGCGCCGAGGCACTTTGGTTCCGGCCACTGGTACTGGCCCCATCGCGGCGGTGATATCCACGAACCGCTTGGGCACAGCCTCGGCATTGCAGGCCTGGGTATTGGCAGAAGGATCACGTCGCAACCACCGGGCTGTTGGTCGTAGTAGCCGCCGAGCCAGTCACCAGCGTTGCCGCGGTCGAGACATAGGCCTTGATCGCTTAGGTGAGCGGGTCCATGCCCGTCGCGCGGGTCAGTGAGGGCAGCGCGGGCTCCATCAGGTCGACGTCATCCGTGGACAGCGTCTGGGTGGTCTGTCGGTCGCCGATTACCATCGTTGTGGAGCGTTTTTCATCGGTGATGATTGCGAAACACGTCGATGGCCGCCTTCAGGTCCTCCTGCTGCTCACAGGAACCGCAGAGTGTCGTCAGCCGCGACAGGTTCGCCGCGGCTTTGTCCAGATCACCCTGCTGCAGGAAGAGCTCGCCCTGATACTCCAAGGCTGCGAGGTGGGTCGGATCGAGCGACAGGGCACGGGCGTAGTGCTTGGCGCTGAGGTCGAGGTCATCCATCTTGCGATGAACATAGCCGAGCAGGTTGAAAACGTCCGCGTTGTCCGGGACGTTGACTGCCAGCTCTTCGAGAAGCGGAAGCGCTTCGCAGTAGCTGTCGTCCTCGATCAACCGAATGCTCTGCGAAAGGGCGGCCGTCGATGCCGCATCCATTGTGGTTGGCGGGGCCAGCGCGGTCGGGGCCGACAGGGCAATCGAAGGGATCGCAATCAAGGCAAGCGTAGCAATCGAGCGCTTCATCGTTTCATCTCCTTGGTCTGGCCCGGCCGCCCGCCCCGAGGCGTCTCAAGGTAGCGGCACTTGGCACTTCGCGCACCGCTTACCAATTTGCGGCGGGCGAACGCTGTGGCAAGGATCAGGGTTTCGCGGGAAAAGTAGGTGTGGCTGGTGCAGAAATCGATTGGATCGGCGGCTCGGTCGGGCGCATGCTGAGGCGGCCGCTTCTGCAAAGACCGGGCGCTCGGCGGCTTTGATCGGTTCGCGACGCGCGGATCATCAGCAAGACCCCGGTTGCCGACATATGAGGTCCCTATGTGCCATCCCGTGATCATGGAATACGTCAAAGGCCGTGCATTGAGCCGGCGCGATCTCTTCAAGGGGTCTGCGGCCGCAGGAGCCGCCCTCGCCGTCGCCGCTGCGGCCCCTCGGCCGCTCATGGCTCAGACACCACAAAAGGTTGTCGATCTCACGCACACGCTGACGCACGACTTCCCCACCTATTTCGGCGAGCAGCAGTTCTTCGATGAAGATGTGTTCACCTATGCGGAGCACGCCTTCAACCTGAAGATGCTGCGCGTCAATGAGCACACCGGCACCCATATCGACGCGCCGCTGCACTTTACCGACGGTGGAGCCTCGATCGACGAGGTGCCGGTCGAGAGCCTCGTCTGTCCGCTGGTCGTGGTCGATATCCGCGAGAAGGCTGACGCCAATGCGGATGCGCAGGTAACCCCGGACGACCTGAAGGCTTGGATCTCCGACCACGGACCGATCCCGCAGGGCGCCTGTGTGGCGCAGAACGCCGGCTGGCAGGCTCGGCTTGGCACGCCCGGGTTCCGTAATGCCGATGGCGAAGGCAAGATGCACTTCCCTGCCTTCCACGTCGAGGCGGTGAAGATGCTGCTGGAGGAAGCGGAGGTCGTGGGCGTCGGCGTGGACACCCTGTCGATCGATTACGGACTCTCGGCCGATTTCATCACGCACTACAACTGGTTGCCGGCCAATCGCTGGGCGGTCGAGAACATGGCAAACCTCGATCAACTGCCGCCTGTGGGCGCGACGCTGGTGGTCGGTGCACCCAAGCACGCAGGCGGCACGGGCGGTCCCTGCCGTCTTATCGCGCTGGTCTGAGCACCCCGCGAAGGATGGACAGAGCGCTGGTGCCGGGGCGGTGCGAACCCGCCCCGGCAAGTGCTAACGCAGCACTAGCCCGGCAGCTCCTGCATGATCAGCGGCGCGGGGTGGTAGCGGAAGCCCTCTCCCACCTTCTCCACATGCCCGATGCCGGGCCATGGGAAGTGATAGGCAATCATCGGCAGGCGCTGTGCGGCGATCATGTCAAGGACGCGCACCCGGGTCTCCGCGGACTGCGCCGGGTCGGTGTCGAAGGCAAACTGGGTGAGCGGTGTCTCCAGCAGGATGACATGATGGTGGGTGAGATCTCCGATCACCGCCAGCGTGTCGCTGCCCGAGGTGACGATGAAGGCCGTGTGCCCAACCGTGTGTCCCGGCGCGAACAGGGCCTGCAGGCCAGGGAGGAACTCCTCGCCGTCCTTGAAGAACCTCATCCGGTCCTGATTGGGCATCAGATTGCGCCGCGCGCCCTCGACGAAAGCGGCCATCCACGCCGGATCTGTGGCAGAGAGCTTGGCCTCATCCGTCCAGAAATCGAAGTCCGCCTCGGAGATCCAGATCTCCGCGTTGGGGAAGATGCGCTCGCCCGCATCGGACATGATGCCCCACACATGGTCGCAATGGCCGTGCGTGCAGACGATGGCGGTGATTGACGCCGGCTCAATCCCGGCGGCAGCCAGGCTCGACATCAGCTTGCCGGGTGTGGGGCCGAACATCTGCGACGTGCCCATGCCGGTGTCGAAGAGGATGCGTTGGCTACCGGCATCTACGACGAGGATGTTTTGTTCGAGGACCGCGTTGTCCGTGGGCAGGAAGTTTCGGGCAAGCATGGCTCGCATGTCCTCGGGCGTCGGGCCCATGAAACTCGCGGTCGGATCACCGAGCGGCAGGATCCCATCTGAGACGACCGTCCCGATCAGCTCGCCGATGCGAAAACGGTAGAAATAGGGCGCCTGGGCCAGAGCTGGCGCGGCCATAGCCGGCGTCGGGGTGATCAACGCGCCGCCCGAGGTTGCTGCGAAGCCTAGGCCAGCGGCACCAAACAGCAGGTGACGGCGATCGAGCCGTGGGTCTGCGGGAACGACGTGCCCGGAGTGCGTCATGTCATAGCCTCCCTGGAATCTGAATGTCATGGAACAGCCGTTGGTGCGGTGACGTTCGCAACTGGGCCTACGTGTATGATACTGTTACAACATCACCTCAACAAGGGTCGGCTTTGAAGCGCCCGTCCTCATGGACCCGCAGCGGCACCTCTTGACGAGGCAGCGTCTCGCAGCGCCACGGCGTTTGGTTGACGATGATGAGGCGTCTGGCACCCAAGCCAAGATATGGGTTGTGGTCCCGAGCGGAGACGAGGCACATATTCGATCTTCATATTCCGAAATGCGATGCTCGCGGACGGCCGAACGGGCATGGACGTCGCCTGCAAGGGGGCTAAGATTTCCGCTGTCGCGCCATAGATCACGGCAGAGGCGGGCGAGGTTCTCGGCCCAAGGGGCGACCTCCTAAAGCCCCCTTTGTTGACCCGCATTTCCATATGGATGCGACGCTTTCCTTGGGTAGGCCACGGATCAACGCGTCCGGTACGCTGCTCGAGGGGATCAGCCTTTGGGGAGAACTCAAACCGATCCAAATGGTGGAGGAGATCGCCGAGCGCGGCCTGATGGTGAACCTGCACTGCGACGAGAGCGATGATCCGCTCAGCCGCCATATTGAGACGCTGGTCTACGAGGCCCAGCGGCTTGGCCTTAGGGGCCGGGTCTGCGGACCACACCTGACCTCGATACGCTCGATGGACAATTACTACGTCTCGAAATTGACCCCTCTGATGGTCGAGGCCGACGGACACGCCATCCCGAACCCGGCGATCAACATCATGCTCCAGGGGCGCCACGACAGCTAGCCGAAGCGCCGCGGCCTGACCCGTGTTCGAGAGCTGCGCGATGCTGGCGTCACCAAGAACTCGGCGCGCAATAGGGGATTGCAGGGCGACGGGATTGCCGAGGGCTGTGATGCGAAGCACCTCCTGCTGCAGGCAAAGAACAAGATCGAGCCCGTCCGGCTGAGAGCCCATCGACTGGCCGTTGTCCGGCGCGGTGAGGTGATATCTACTTCAAGTGAAATCAGACATACTCTCAAAGTGCTCTCCGGTGGAGCGGTACCCGAAGCACCCGGACAGTGTTCGACGTGTCCAGTGAGTTAACCAATATCTGCCTGCACCTTACAGCGTTTGACGAAGGTCGAATGCACTGCTGCACAAAGGACATGGACCAGATGCATGCCAGGGCATGGCATCATTCGACCATCGGACTTCCACGAAGTTGGCACGCCCGATGAGCCGCTTCTCTTCAAGCCGACCTTGGCCGATGTCATCCGGCTCGATTAGGCGGGTGGGCTTGGGTATTAAAATGCTACGCCTAAGAGATCGACAACGCAGGTTCATGACGTGCCGCCGCGCGGTGGTTGTGCTTCCTGCGCGAGCACCCCTATGGCTTCGGCGACAGAGAACGTCTCGGTCCCATAAGCGCCGAGGGCAATCTGGATCGGCACCTTCTTGAGGGCGTGTTCCTGCACCTTGCACACGATCTTCTCTTTGCGGAGATCGGTCTCGGTCCGAAGCCCGGCCTTGGCCAGGGCCCCCTCAACTTCGAGGGCCCACTGATCGGTTGCCTCCGTGACAGTCGCCACGAAGATTTGCGCGGGGACAAGCCAGAGCGGCAGGCGCCTGCATGGTGCTCGACCAGGATGCCAGTGACCCGTTCTAGCGCTCCAAACAGCGGCCGGTGCAATATGACGGGCGGCAGCTTCCCACCGGACCGGGGACACATGAGGAGCCGAACCGTTCCCGAAGGTTGAAGCCCCCTTGGACGGTGCCGCATTGCCCATCTCGGCCGATCGCGTCCCGCAGGACATGTTCGAGCTTGGGCCCATAGAACGCGCCCTCGCCCTCGAACAGCGTGTCGGCATGCCCGGCCGTTTCGAGCGCATCGTCTTAGGTGAAACTGCGCACGCGCAGAAGGCCGTGCAACGCTCCGATGGTTCGTAGCGATGCCTCTTGCCAAACTCGGTAACCTTGAACGGCAGGTCGCGGTAACTCTTCGTGCCCTGGCCGAAGATCAGCATGTGCCCGGCCAGAGGGTTTGCGCTGCCTCTGCCAAAACATACGCAAGATCATGTCGGATGAGAGCGTGCTCGCAGTCATCGCGCCCGATCAGGTCCATGGCCGCACCGTATGCCAAAGGGGCGGAGACATCGCAAAGCTGTCAGTCGACGAGCGCGGTCACCGTGCGTTTGACTAGGCTCGGTCCGATCGCGGCCGCCAGGTCGGCTGCACCACTGGACGGCGCCAGGGCGCGGGTCGCGCCATTGGGCAAGCGGACATGGATCATTCCAAAGTCTACGGTTTGGAACGGGAGGTACGGGGTCGTATCCGGAGCCGCCCCAGGGAGTGCACCGGGCGAGGCGGCGGGCGAGGCGCCGGGCAGATCCCGCAGCGATGATCTTGTGGTCCACGGCCACGACGCTGCGGTCATGTGGGATGCTTGCGTGCCGGGCACGCGGCACCTTTGCGAGCACATCGAACGCAACCGCGAGCCTTCTGTTGCCGGAAGAGGCGGAGCAGACCATCGGACTGCGCACAGATGTCCGCATGTTGCGAGGGCCTCGTGGCGCAAGAACCTACATCCGGCGGTCCGTGCAGTTGAACAGACGCAGCATTGACTAAAACGGCATCTCAATTGTGTCGGCCATCATGCCGGCTGCCGGCAGCGAGGCGTTCTTGGGTCGAAGCCGCAGGACGTCGAGGCTCGCCTCCAGGTCGCCCTTCTTCACGTCCCGCGCGATAACAACCACGCGGCTGATTGTGTCTCTGCCTGACCAGGACTTCAACGGTACCGGCGTATCGAAGATGTGCTGCACCCCATGGAAGACAAACGGCAAATCGACGCCTTCGACATGCACGATACCCTTCATGCGCAAAACGTCGGGGCCTTTGAGGGCGATGAGCGTGTCCAGCCAAAAATCAAAGACATCGGCTGGGATCGGTTCAGCAACTTCGATTGAGGCGGACTCGATCTGATGACGGTGATGGGCCTCTTCTGGGCGTTCGGGCTCCGGCGTATCGTTCGTCGGTCCGGGCATGGTCATCTCAGTCGACACATCGTCGCCGAGCCTCGGAGTGCCGAGCCACCCTGCCACATCCGCTGGTGTTGCGCTCTTGCGCATCGCGGACAGACCGAACAACCTGCCAGTCGAGAGACGACCATGCTCAGCCGTGATCCGTTGCGCGGTAGGGTTAATCCCATCCAGCCGTTCTACAAAGCGTTCGAGGTCATCCGAAGCGACAAGGTCTGTCTTGGTCAGGACAATCATGTCCGCGATGGCGATCTGATGGACCGCCTCGGGTTGTCTGTCCACGGTTGCGGGCCCCGTGGCCGCGTCGGCCAGCGTCACAACCCCGTCAGCGCGGAAGTTGGGCGCGATCAGGCGATCCGTCACCATGGTATTGAGGATCGGCCCCGGATCGGCGATGCCCGTGGTCTCGATCACCACCCGATCAAAGTCCAGCTCTCCGCGTTTCTTGCGCGAGAGTAGAAGGATCATCGTCTTCGCCAGATCCCCTCGGATCGAGCAGCAGAGACACCCTGCGTGCATGAGAACGATGTCTTCTGTGATCTCCTCGATCAGGTCATGGTCGAGCCCCACATCCCCGAACTCGTTCATGATCACAGCGATCTTGCCGGCATCTGGGTCGCGGATCAGGTTGTTCAGGAGCGTTGTCTTACCTGCCCCGAGAAAGCCCGTGAGCAGCGTGACCGGGATCCGGTCGTCCTCGGCTTCCACTGGAGAAACTCCCTCTTTACATTCTCGGTTGCCTTAGCCAGATCTGACTATGTTACATTATAACAAACCGCAAGGAAGAGGCCATGGTCAAGCTCGTGTTTCAGGCACGGCGCTCAGTGGAGCAGGTCGAGGAAGGCTCTGAACTGGCGCCGAAGTTCGGTGAAGACGGATTACTGCCCTGCATCACAAGCGATGCGCGTACCGGCGACGTGCTGATGCTGGGCTGGATGAACGCCGAGGCGCTGCGTCTGACGATCGAGAGGGGCGAGGCTCACTATTTTAGCCGCTCGCGCCAGGCGCTCTGGCACAAGGGGGCCACCTCGGGCCTTGTGCAAAAGGTTGTCGAGGCGCGCATCGACGACGATCAGGACGCCATCTGGCTGCGGGTCGAGGTCGCAGGATCCGGCGCGTCCTGCCATGTGGGCTATCGGTCGTGCTTCTACCGCGCTGTGCCGGTCGGGGCTGATGCAGGACGGCCACTCACTTTCCTCGAGGAGGCAAAGACCTTCGATCCAAGTGAGGTTTACGGCGATGCACCCAATCCAACCCAACTCTGACCGTCAATGGATGATGCGAGCGCTCGACCTCGCTGTGACAATGCGCGGCCATGTTTGGCCCAACCCACCGGTCGGCTGCGTGATCGTCAAAGATGGTCTTGTCGTCGCTGAGGCTGCCACCCAGCCTGGCGGGCGTCCCCATGCAGAGCGGAAAGCGCTGGACCAGGCCGGGGCCTGCGCCACCGGCGCCACGCTCTACGTGACGCTAGAGCCCTGTTGCCACTGGGCCAAGACGCCGCCCTGCGCCGATGCGATTGTCGAGGCTGGCGTGTCCCGCGTCGTCTGCGCGGTTCGCGATCCCGATCCGCGGGTGAACGGTGGTGGTTTCGCCAAGCTGCTCGAAGCGGGCCTGGACGTTACGGTCGGCTTGTGCGCAGAGGAGGCCGAGCGCCTCATGTCGGGCTTCTTCCATCGCGTCCGCCATGGCCAGCCGGAGCTCGTCGTCATGGACCACACACCGTCCGAGATCCCGGCCGGGGTCGACGCCATGATCGTTTCGTCGCAGCGAGGTCCGCGCCTTTTGGCCAGGCGAGGCGAGATCGACATCTCCGATGTAGCGCAGCCGCGCCTTCTCAGACGAATGGGTGAGTTCGGCCTCACATCCGTCGCGGTTTCGGCCAGCGATCCGCTTCTGTCCACCCTTTCATTCTCTGAATGCGTCTCCGGGGAGGTCAAGCAGCTAAAGACGAGCGACAACACCCAACTACACCACCTTGCACCCTGAGGATCTGGACAGTCCGCAGTCCCGTCGGCGGGCGTCGCTCTTCCGGCCTGGCAGCATCGAGTGGCCGCTGTTCTAACGCTGCCCCGGCACATACGGGACGACGGCTGATGATCCTCGATACCGCAAGTGCGTGCAGCAGAAGCGCATCTCATCTGGTGTGCGGCTTAAGGCGGTCATCCGGCATCGCAGCGTTCTCTGCCGCCCTCTGAACGGTTACGCGTGCCGGCAGCGATGAGCGCTCGCTGGACACCAAGGCCGGCCCGGTGACGCTGAAGGTGCCGAAGCTTAAGCGCCAGACCTTTGAGACGGCGATCATCGAGCGCAACCAGCGGCGCGAGGCGCTCTGGGGCACGCGGGTGAGCCCGAGCACGGTCTCGAAGCTGAACAAGAAGATCGACGCCAAGATCGAGGCATGGTGGCACAAGCCGATCGAGGGCGCGCAACCGCGTGTGCTTCTGTGATGAAACGAACCTGGGCCGGTGACGTGCGCAATGTCTCGCTCCTGGTGCCGATCGGCGTGAACGCTGAGGGCTGTCGCGAGATTCTGGGGATCTGCGAGGGCGCCAAGGAGGACAAGTCCAGCTGGTTGTGCTGTGCCCCCCGAGATTTCCTCCATCTGATGCTCGTGTTTAGCTTAGGGAGAGAAGCGGACGATGAAGCGATCTTCACGCTTCGTGCGCCGCTGCGCGCCGTCGGCGGGGAGTTGGGGGCTATCTTTGGTCGGTCTCCCCAGCGCCGGCGCCATGGGTCATTCGGAGTGACGGGCTGTCGCGCGGGAGCCGGTGGGCGTTGTGAATCAGGCGATCCAGGATGGCATCGGCGACAATGCAGAGCTGCGCCCAAAGATCCGGGAGAGCGCGGCCGAGCGCCGACAGTTCGGCCACAGGCGCGTCCACGTCCTGCGGAAGCGCCAGGGCCTGGACCTGAACCACAAGAAGCTGCGGCGGCTCTACGGCGAGGAGAGACTGCAGGTCCGGCGCGGGGGCGGCCGCACGCGACCTCGCTCGGCCCTCGAAAACGCCACTCCGGCGGAATTCGTGGAGCGGAGCAGGCTTGCTGAGAGGGCCGCTTGAGCGCATCAAACCAAAGGCTCAACCCCGCCGCCGATAAAAAGGAGAGATAAGGTCAGGACCGTTCACGTCGATCGACGTGTGGGCAGCACGCGTAGTATCCGATGACCGACGAAGAGCGCCCAGGGTTGCCGGACAACTGGCACCCCCTGCGCCGTGCGATCCCTTCTCGGGACGCTCAGGTCACCGCCCAGGAATCCGGCCCCACACCGGTGGTGACATGAAGAACGGGTTTGAACCAGTGGACACCCCTCGTTTACCGAGGGAGAGGCGGTCTAAACGGAGAGAACCCCATGTTCGACCTCATTGTGAAAAACGCGACACTGGCGGATGGCCGTCCGCGCATGGACGTCGGGTGCAAGGGAGGCGTCATCGAGGCCGTCGCGTCAGAGATCACGGCCGAGGCGGGCGAGGTGATCGACGCCCGGGGCTACCTCCTGTCGCCGCCTTTCGTCGATCCGCACTTCCACATGGACGCGACCCTCTCGCTCGGCAAACCGCGGATGAACGTCTCGGGCACGCTGCTTGAAGGTATCGGTCTCTGGGGTGAGCTGAAGCCGCTCCAGACGGAGGAGGAGATCGCCGACCGTGCCCTCAAATACTGCGAACTTGCGATCTCGAAAGGGATAGGCGCCATCCGGAGCCATGTGGATACATGCGACGATGAACTGAAGGGGGTGCGCGCGCTGTTGTCGGTGCGCGAGACGGTCAAGGACTGCATCGACCTGCAGCTGGTGGCCTTTCCGCAGGATGGCCTTCTGCGAGACCCGAGCGCCCTGCAAAACACGGTCCGTGCGTTAGACATGGGCGTCGATGTCGTCGGCGGCATTCCTCATTTCGAGCGCACCATGGCCGACGGCGCAGAGAGCGTTCGCAAGTCTTGTGAAATGGCCGCCGAGCGCGGGCTGAGGGTGGATCTGCATTGTGACGAGAGCGATGATCCGCTGAGCCGGCACATCGAGACCCTCGCGTTTGAGACCCAGCGGTTGGGTCTGCAAGGCCGTGTGACGGGATCACACCTGACCTCCATGCACTCGATGGACAGCTACTATGTCTCGAAACTGATCCCGCTGATCCTCGAAGCGGGCGTCCATGCGGTTCCCAATCCGGCGATCAACATCATGCTTCAGGGGCGGCACGACGGCTATCCGAAGCGGCGCGGCCTGACACGCGTCCGCGAACTGCGGGATGCGGGTGTTACGGTGGGCTTTGGGTCCGATTGCATGATGGACCCTTGGTACTCGCTCGGCAAAGCCGACATGCTGGACATTGCGTTCATGGGTCTGCATGTCGGGCAGTTCTCGAGCGTCGAGGACATGGGGTGGTGTTTCGATGCGGTCACCGAGACCTCGGCGCGCATCCTGGGGCTTGAGGGATATGGCATCGCCGAGGGATGCGATGCGAACTTCGTCCTGCTGCAGGCGCGGGACAAGATCGAGGCGATCCGGCTCAGGGCCCATCGACTGGCAGTTGTCAGGCGGGGCAAGGTGATCTCATCATCGACCGAGGTCACCCACGACCTCACTGTGCTCTCTGGCGGAGCAGTCAACGAAGCAGACCGCCCCTAAGCGGCCCGCCCCGGAAGGAGGAGTTTCGACCGTGTCCGAACGCATCTTTGAGCCCATGACGAAAGCCGAAGTCGTCGCGGCGCAACGCACTTGGGCCAAGTACGTCATCGAGCAAGACGTCGACAAGCTCTTAGAGCTCTACGATTTCGGGACGGCCGATGAACCGCTGCTCTTCAAGCCGACCCTGGCCGACGTGATCCGGCTCGATCGCGCGGGGGCGCGGTCTTATTTCGTCGGCGGCAATCCGGATTACCCTCACGACAGCGGTTTCCTCTATCGTGGCTGGAAGCGCGTCGATTTTCAGAGCGCGGCGGGGCCGGTGCTGAAGGCCGGCGGCCTGGGTTACAAGGACATGGGGCACTGCACCTTCATTGACGGCGAGGGCAATGCCACGCGGGCCGACTATACCTTTGCCTATCACAAGCTCGGCGGGAAGGTGCTGATCTCGCTCCATCACTCCTCGCTCACCTGGCTGCCGCCGATGGCGAACTGAGCCTTGGAAAGCAGCCCGCAGAAGCACCAGCGCCGGACGAGCAGTATTCTTACGCCGTCAGCGGACGACGACGTCGACGCGTCGGTTCACGGCGCGACCGTCCTCAGTGGCGTTGGAGGTGAGCGGCGCAAGGAAGCCCACCCCTTCGGCCGTCACCCGCTCCGAGGCCACGCCGCGCTCGATCAGGGCCGCGCGCACGGCTGCCGCCCGCTCTTGTGAGAGCCGCCGGTTGAGGTCCAGCGAGCCCTGGTTGTCCGTGTGCCCGACCACCACGATCGCCAGATCCGGGTCGGCCTCCAACACTGCGACAAGCGCTGCGAGGGCGGGCTCTGAGGCTGCCGCCAGCCGCGATCCGCCGGGCTCGAAGTCCAGCCCGTCGAGCACCGCATGGCCATCCGCGGTCAAGCGCGCGCTCAGATCCTCCGTCTCTGCGGTTGCGGTCACCGGGCGGGCGGTCAGCGGCGGGCTTTCCTCCACCGCGACGGCTGGCGGCTCCGAGGGCAGGACCGTCACGGTCTGGATGTAGACACGCCCGAAGACGCGGCTTGCGAGCACCGAGACATGGGCGGGCGCGTCCCCTCCGCGGCTCATGGAGAGCTGCTCCAGCGCGTCCCCATCCGCCAGCATCCCGGGCGCGGGCAGGAGGGGCACGGCGAGCCGGAAGGCAAGGCCACCGCAGGCCGCCGCAGCACAGGAGAAGCGCTCAGCGAACCCCTGCTCGGTCAGACGCGCACGGTATCCGTCGATCACAGCCGGCAGTCCGGGCGGATCCTCGATGCGAAAGGCCTGCCACGTGAGTTGGCCCCGCAGCGGTTCAACGACCAGCCCCTCGCCAGTGGCAGCGCCGATCGGAAGGGGGTAGCGGGCGTCCAGCTCCACGCGCTCGGCGGTACGCACGGCACCAGACGGGGCGCCCGGATCCGGGACCTCCTGGGCCAGCGCCCCGGTTGCGACGGCAACGAGGAGAAGCGCCCGCATCGCTCAGCGCCCTCGGTAGTGATAGCGACCGGCAGGCACCATCCCCGCGCGCTCATAGAGCGCACGGGCTGCGCTGTTCGCCTCGGTGACCGCAAGCGCCAGCGTCTCGGCGCCCTCGGCCGATGCCCAGTTGGCGGCCCCGGTCAGCAGCTCTGCCCCCAGACCACGGCGTCGCTGATCCGCCAGCACCTCCACCGCGTGGATCATGGCGATCGGGCCATCGAGGGCACAGAAGGCGACCCCCAAAGGCCGGTCGTCCCGCCGGGCGATGAGCGTGACACGCGGCCCCTCCGCGCGCTCCATCACCGCAAGCCGCCCTGGCCCGATCCCGCCCGCAGCCCAGATCTCGGCCGCCACGGCCACCGGTGTGCTCACCCGGATAATGCGCGCGGTTTCGTCCCGGTCATCGGTGAGGGTTGCAACCGACGCCGCATAGAGCACCACAGGGTCGATCAGGGCATAGCCGTCCGCGGCCAGCTCTGCATCGAGCGCCCCGTCTCCGGGATCGAGCCGGAAGAGCGGCGGCTGCGCCCACGCCGCAAGCCCGGCCACCGCTGCCGTCACATCGGGCTCCGCCCCCGGCAGGCGCGACGCGGCAGACACCCGCTTGCCCCCGCCCGCACCGCGACGCAGCACCCAGCCATCGCGCTCCATCATCTCGGCGGGCGGCCAGGTCGCATCCACGGCCGCCAGCAAGCGCTCAGGCCCCGGCAACACCCTCAGCGCTCCTTCAGAAGACGGGCCTTCTCGCGCGCCCAGTCCCGCTTCTTATCGGTCTCGCGCTTGTCGGCCATCTTCTTGCCCTTGGCGAGGCCGAGCTCCAGCTTCGCGCGCCCCCGCTCATCGAAGTACAGCTTCAGCGGCACCATGGTCATGCCGTCGCGCCCGACCGCATCGCGCAGCCGCGAGAGCTCGCGCCTGTGCACCAACAGCTTGCGCCGGCGCCGGGCGTCATGGCTGTAGGCGGCGGACTTCGCCTGGGTGAACTCGGGGATGTAGCTGTTGATCAGCCAAAGCTCGCCGTCCTCGACGCTGGCATAGCTCTCGGCGATGTTGGCCTGGCCCCCGCGCAGGGATTTCACCTCCGAGCCCTGGAGCATGATCCCGGTCTCGAGCGTGTCTTCGATGAAATAGCTGTGGCGCGCCTTGCGGTTCTCCGCGGCGAGCTTGCTGTCGAGTTTTAGTTTCTTGCTGGCCATGGCGTGCCCCGGATACGCAAAGCGGTCCATGCTGTCCATGCCTGGAGACGCCACAACGCCCCCAAGAGGGTCAAAGGATCAGGTGCGCTCGTCCTTGGGCGAGCCCATCACGATATAGGATGTCATCGAGCTCACCTGCGGGAGGGCGCCGACGATGTCGGTGTGGAGCAGCTTGTAGGCCGGCAGGTCCGCGACCTCGACCCGGAGCAGATACTCCACCGTTCCCGTGACGTTGTGGCATTCGACGACCTGCGGGGCCCGCGCGATCGCCCGCTCAAAGGCCTCCTGTCCGGCCTTGGAATGGTCCGACAAACCGACGGCGAGATAGGCGACGAAACCCCGGTCGACCGCGCTTCGATCTACGACGGCCCGGTAGCCCTTGATGATGCCCCGGCGCTCGAGATCCTGAACCCGGCGCAGGCAGGAGGATTGGGACAGACCCACGCGCTCTGCCAGTTCGGCATTCTTGATCCGCCCGTCGCGCGCGAGCTCCTGCAAGATCTTGTCGTTGATGGGGTCAATATCGCTCATTTCTTGCAAGATTTCCCGATCCAGAGCGGCATTTGCAAGCACATTCCACCGGCTTCGCCGCAGTCTTGCATCGCACACAGGAGGACGCTGATGCTGACCGAGACCCTGGCCGCGCTGGCGGCTTTTGCCTTCGTGACCTCAATCACGCCCGGGCCGAACAATTTGATGCTGATGGCTTCCGGGGCGAATTACGGCTTCCGGCGGACGGTACCGCATATGCTCGGGATCGGTGTCGGCTTCGTCGTGATGGTGATTGCGGTGGGGGTTGGCCTGGCGGCGGTTTTCGAGGCGATCCCGGCCGTGCTGACGGTGTTGCAAGCGCTCTGCGTCGCCTTCCTGCTCTACCTTGCCTGGAAGATCGCGACCGCCGCGCCCTTCGCAGCCGATCCCGAGACCCGCGGCGAGCCGATGAGTTTCCTGAGCGCCGCGCTCTTTCAATGGGTCAACCCAAAGGCCTGGGCCATGGCGCTGAGCGCGATCAGCCTCTATGCGCCGGACCGCGAAGTGATGTCGGTGATCTCGGTCGCCCTCATCTTTGGGCTGATCAACCTGCCCTCCGTCGGGTCATGGACGATCCTGGGACAGGGCATGGCGAGGCTGCTGACCAACCCGACCCGCGCGCGCGCGTTCAACATCGTGATGGCGGTGCTCCTGGTGGGCTCGATGGGTCCGATGCTGCTCTAGTCCGGACAGCCGTGTTTGTAACGCCCGGTGCCAAGCGTGATGGTGGGTGGAAGAGCGGGTCTTGCCAGCGGGCCTCCGTGCCGATGGGGCACCAAATCCGTCACAACAGGATCCGTGAACAGAGCCCGACAAAAACCGTGCCGCTGGCCGGAGCCGCTGCCGTGGCTCTCTTTGGAGAGGCTCCGCGGCGCATCGAATACCCCACTGGCACAGATCATTCTCGGGCTCGCGACCAGCTGTGCCGAAGACGCCTGGGAAAAGGCTGGCTTCCTAACCGACCGAGGCGCCGGTTGGACCGTCGGTACGGTCAACGCCTACTCGCTCGCGCAGGCCACGACCACCATCTGCCGTGCGGTATCGGCACAAAGCGCACGAGGCAGACCGCAGCCCACCATCGCAGCCCATAGGTTCTTTGCGTTCCAGACGGGCTGCGATACTCTCCCGATCCATTTTGAAGTGATGCGGTACAGGGGGTGATTGTGGGGGCATTGGCAAAAGGGGCAAAGGGCTCTTCGGTGAAGACCTTGCAGAAACGGCTGAACGAGCTTGGCGCGAAGCCGAAGCTCAAGATCGACGGGATCTTTGGCCCGCTCACCGAAGGGGCGTTGATCGCCTTTCAGAAGAAAGCGGGGGTGAAGCCGCCAAACGGCAAGGTCGGGAACACGACCGAGATGGCGCTGAAGGTGGGCGGCAAGGTCCCCGAATGGCCGCATCCGGATGTGAAGAAGCGTGCCGAGAAGACGATGAAGATCGCCACGGAGGAAATGGTGAAGGCGATCCGCTTGGAGCTGAAGCTCAACGAAACCAAAGACAAAGAGATGATCAAGAAGGCGAAGGATCTCCGGAAGCAGTTGAACAAGATCGATCCGCTCCAGGCCTCCTATGAAAGCGCCGCGAAAGATATCGGGCTCTCGAAGGTCTTCTTTAAAAGCGAGCTGAGCGACGGCAAGATCGACAAGGCCAAGGAGCAGGTGAAGGCGGCGACGCGGAGCCTGAAACACATGGACCAGAGCGAGAAGCCGCTGCTGACAAGTGCAGCCGACCTGGCGCATCTGACGGTGCAGTATGACGACGATCTCTACGAGTGGAACAATTCGGACTGAGACCGCCGACGCGGGACCGGGATGGACGGCGGTCGCCCCAGGCTACCGCCAGACATGCACCACAGTCTCCTCAATGGGCCTCATAGAGCCCATAGGCGTCGGATCAGTGCGCTCGACTAACCCCGTAACGCCGCCATCAACCAACCGGCGAAACAGATGCGGGCTGAAAATGGGATTCTCAGGTTCGACAAGCCCCCCCCAAATGTGGAGGGCTTCAAAGTAACACCGCAGATCTGGATTGTTCTGCGCTGCATACAGAAGGCGTTTTTCTGAGTCTGGAAACAGGTAATCCGCCCGCAAATCACCAACCGGGGCTGATCTCGTTCTAAATAGCCGGATTGGGCACATGCGGTATCTGCTCAAGACAGATCCGTCTGGGAAGCTTAATATGATTGGGGCCCAGGTCGTTTCCCTCGGCTCGACGTCCTCGACGATCTCGCGCACGCGATCGGACACAACGAGCTTATGCGACACGTTCAGGATATCGGGTATCGGCTCTTCGGGCTTCTTCGCGCACATGAAGCCCGAGAAAAAGCGCGTCAGCTTGTCCTCAGGAATCGTGATCCGGAACGCATTCCAGTCCTCTAGGCCATCGAAAAAGCTAATGCGCTCAAGCTGAACATCGTCTGATCGAAGCTTGTGCGGAATAATAGCACACTTCGCACTCGCACTCGCACTCGCATCGAGCTTCTCATACCATGCGGAAGAATCTTGCCGAAACAGGTAAAACAGCGGCTCAGGCGCGCCGTCTTCCCCGCGGTGGTTGGTCATGTCGAGCATGGGACCCTCGCGTTGCGCGCCCTCACTCCTCGACGACGACGCGGCGGCCCCACCAGCGGGCCATCTCGTCGGCCTCGGGCGGCTGCCAGGCCTCCTCGACCCGCTCGAACATCGGGCGGGTGACGATGATCCCGGTGCCACCGCCTCCTTGGGCGTTGCGTGAGAGGATGCGGGCCCAGCGCGTGTCGAATTCGGCATCGATCCAGCGCAAGGTCACCTGCCAGCCCTGTTCCTCGGCCCAGCCGCCAAAGGACTCGCGCTCGCGCCGGGTGGTGAACTGGGCATCGACCACTGCCGAGACGCCGAGGGGGATCACCTGGAGCATGACGCTGCGCATCTGGGAGAGGCAGCGGTCGATCCGCACCATCTCCCATTCCTCGCTCTCGCCCGGGACGGCATCGGGCCAGTACAGCCGGCCCATCCACTCGTCGAGCGTAAGACAGAGCGCCGGCAGCTTCTGTGCCAGCGCCGTTGCATAGGTGGTCTTCCCGGCGCCCGTCGCGCCGCAGATCATGTGGACCGTGCCCGGCTCTGCCGCCCGCTTCGACATGCGCTCAGCCGTTCAAAACTCCGGCCGAGACCATGGCGGCGCGCACCGCATGTTTGGTCGGCTCGGTGGCTGGCACAAGCGGCGGGCGCACCTCTTCGGCACAGCGCCCGAGCAGCGAGAGCCCGTATTTTGCGCCCACAAGTCCCGGCTCGAGGAAGATCGCCCGGTGCAGCGGCATCAGCCGGTCGTGCAGTTGCAGCGCGCGGGCATAGTCGCCCTCCAGCGTCGCGGTCTGGAACTCCGCACAAAGGCGCGGCGCCACGTTGGCGGTCACCGAGATCGCGCCGGTCCCGCCGTGGGCGTTGAACCCGAGCGCCGAGGCGTCCTCACCCGAAAGCTGGACGAAGTCGGCGCCGCAGAACTCCCGCTGGTCCGAGGTGCGCGCGACATCGCCTGTCGCGTCCTTCACGCCGATGATCCGCGGCAGGCGCGCGAGCTCCGCCATGGTGGCGGGCGCCATGTCGACCACCGAGCGCCCGGGGATGTTGTAGATCACGATCGGGATGGTGGTGGCGTCGTGGAGCAGGCGGTAGTGGGCGATCAGCCCAGCCTGCGTCGGTTTGTTGTAGTAGGGCGTGACCACAAGCGCCGCATCGGCGCCCACCGCCTCGGCATGGCGGGTGAAGCGGATCGCCTCCTCGGTGTTGTTCGAGCCGGTGCCGGCGACCACGGGCACACGTTTTGCGGTCTGCTCGACGACGATCTCGATCACCTGTTCGTGCTCTTCGGCCGAGAGCGTCGGGCTCTCGCCGGTCGTGCCGACGGGGACCAGCCCGTGGCTGCCCTCGGCGATCTGCCAGTCGACCAGAGCGCGCAGGGCCTTCTCGTCCACCTTGCCGTCGGCAAAGGGTGTCACGAGGGCGGTCAGGGATCCCTTCATCATGGGTGCGCTCCGTCTGGCTACTGCAGGTCAGCAGCGGTTAGCGAGAAAAGGCCCGCGCGGCAAGCTTGTCGGCCTGACAAGCGTTTTTCGGGGATGCATCCCGGGGGTGGCCCTGCTATCCTTGCAAAGGGGACGATGAGACCATCGGGAGCAGTCGAATGAGGATCACGCCCACCGTAGCTGCCTGTTTGGCGATGTTCGTTTTGTCGCTCGCGGCGTTGCCGTCGGCTGCCTTCGAATTGGGTGATGCCGAGCGCAAAGGCGCCGTTTTGGCGGACGCGCTGGATCTTGGGGCGCAGGGCGACTGGAATGCCGCCGCGGCCCGGGTTGCCTCCGAGCAGGATCCGGTTCTCTCGGACATTGTGCTCTGGCGCAAACTGCGCGCCGGCGACGGCAGCATCGCCGAGTTCCGCACCTATATCTCCAGGCGCAGCAACTGGCCTGGAGAGAAACAGCTCCGCCGCGCGGTGTTCGGGCCCTCGGCGGGCGGCACCGGCACGGCGCTCTCCGGGCGTGCCGCGAAGAACTGGAGGCAGTTCGACAGCCTCAACCGCAAGAGAAAATACGACGAGGCGGAGCAGTTCCTCGGTCAGGTCACCGGCGCCCGCGAGAACCTCGGCAACCCCGCCCGCTGGGCCGAGCGCCGCCGGCGCCTCGCCCGCCGCGCCGCCCGTGAGGGACGGGCACGGCTCGGCTACAAGCTCGCGAGCCAGCACCACCTGACCCAAGCCGACGGCTACTCCTATGCCGACAGCGAATGGATCTCCGGTTGGATTGCGCTGCGCAAGCTCAACGATGCGGGCACGGCGCTCATCCATTTCCAGCGTTTCACCGCGGCGGTGGAGACCCCGATCAGCCTCGCCCGCGGCGGCTATTGGACTGGACGTGCGCTCGAGGCGCTCGGCCGTCCCGATGAGGCCCGCGCCCAGTTCGCCGCTGCCGCCAAATACCCCACCGCCTTCTACGGTCAGCTGGCGGCCACGCGTGTCGGACAGCCGGCGGATCCGTCTCTGGCGGCCCGCGACCTGCCGGACTGGCGAACCTCTCCGGCCCTCCGTGGCGACGACGTCCGCATGGCCGTCATGCTGCACTATGCGGGTGAGAACCGCCTCGCCTTCGCCGCCTTCAGCCAACTCGGGCGCACCATGCAGGGCGCGGCGGCCGTGGGCGCCCTCGGCGATCTGGCGCTCGAGCTCGGGCGGCCGCACTACGCCGTGCGGATCGGCAAGCACGCAGCCCGGCGCGGCATGCTGCTCTACCCTGCGTATTATCCGCTGCATGCGCTTGCGGGCTATGCCTCCGAGATCGAGCCGGCGCTGGCCATGGCGATTGCACGCCAGGAGACCGAGCTGAACCCCACTGCGATCAGTCCTGCCGGCGCGCGCGGCCTGATGCAGCTGATGCCGGCCACCGCCAAGAAGGTCGCGGGCTGGATCGGCGAGCCTTACTCCAAACCACGCCTCACGCAGGACTGGCAGTACAACGCGCGCCTCGGCCAGCGCTACCTCAAGCGGCGGATCGACCAGTTCGGCGGCTCCTACGTGCTGGCGGCGGCGGCCTACAACGCAGGCGCCGGCCGGGTCGACCAATGGATTGGGCGCTTTGGCGACCCGCGCCTGCCGGGCACCGACATGATCGACTGGATGGAGAGCATCCCCTTCGACGAGACCCGCAACTATGTCCAACGGGTGATGGAGGCGCTCTATGTCTATCGCTCGCGCCTCGCGGGACGGACGGGTCCGATGACCATCGCACAGGATCTGGCCCGCGGCGTCCGTGGCTGACGGTGGCGCGGCGTCGAGCGGCAAACCGCGCGAGACGGATCTCTATGGCCCGGTGAAGGCCCTGCTCGAGCGGCAGGGCTATACGGTCAAGGGCGAGGTTGGTGCGGCCGATGTGGTGGCGGTGCGCGGCGATGAGGACCCGCTGATCGTAGAGCTCAAACGCGGCTTCTCCCTCACCCTCCTGCATCAGGCGGTGGCACGCCAGGCGATGACCGATGCGGTCTATGTCGCCGTGCCCCGCGCCGAGGGCCGGGCGGGTGCCTCCGCCTTCCGCGCCAATCTCGGGCTCTGCCGCAGGCTGGGGCTCGGGGTGATCACCGTGCGCCTTGCGGACGGGTTCACCGAGATCCCCCTCGACCCAGCCCCCTATCGCCCCCGCAAAGCGCCCCGGCGCAAGGCCCGGCTGCTGCGAGAGTTCGCCCGCCGTGTCGGGGACCCCAATGATGGGGGCGCCAGCCGCACGCAGATCATAACCGCCTATCGCCAGGATGCGCTGCGCTGCCTCGCCCATCTCGCTGAGGGCGGGCCGGCGAAGGCCGCCACGGTCGCTGCGGCCACGGGCGTGCCCAACGCGCGGCGCCTGATGGCCGACGACCACTATGGCTGGTTCGAGCGTGCCGCCCGGGGGGTCTATGCCCTTTCCCCGAAAGGCGGGGAGGCGCTCAGCGCCTATGCCGCCGAGATCGCCCGTCTGCGCCTGCCCACGCCCTCGGGAGACCAAAGTCCCCCCGACTGAGGCCGCTTGCGCCAGGCGCCCGGTTCTGCGACGCAAGGCGCCATGCCCATCCCGATGTTGATCGATCGCTCGAGCCTTTTGATCCGCCTGTTGCGAGAGGCGGGCCTCGTGCATTGGCGCGGCTTCGCGCTCGCCTTTGTGCTGATGGCGGTGATGGCAGCGATGACCGCGCTCTCGGCCTGGATCATGCGCGATGTGATCAACGCGATCTTCATCGAGGCCCGGAGCGATCTCGTCGTGCCCATCGCCGCAGCGGTGGCCGTCATCTTCACGGTGAAGGGAGCCGCGACCTATGCCAACACCGTGATCCTGAACCGCATCGGAAACGCCATCGTCGCCGGGCTGCAGATGCGGATTTTCGCGCACGTCCTCACCCAGCGGGTCGATTTCTTCGAGCGCACGACCGTGTCGGATGTCGCAACCCGGCTCGGGCACAACGCCAAGGCCGCGCGCCAGGCGATCCAGCTTGTGGTGACCGGGCTCGGGCGGGATCTGCTGACGGTGATCGCACTCGTGGTGGTGATGCTGGTCCAGAACCCGGTGCTTTCGCTGATCGCGCTGATCGCGGTGCCGCCTGCGATCTTCGGCATTGGCCGGCTGGTTGACCGGATCAAGAAGGTGGCGCGGGCCGAGCTCAAGGGCCTCGCCCGGATTATCTCGACGGTGCAGGAGACCGGTGGGGGGACGCGGATCGTCAAGGCCTTCGGGCTCGAGAAGCGGATGCACAAGCGCATGCAGGCGGTTGTCGACGATCTGCAGAGCAAGGCTGACGGGATCGCTGCGATCTCTGCGGCGCCGATCCCGCTGGTGGAGACCATCGCCGGCTTCGCCATCGCCGGTGTTATCCTCTATGCGGGCAGCCAGGTGACGGCGGGCACCGCGGATCCGGGGGCGTTCTTCTCCTTCCTGACTGCGTTGCTTCTGGCCTATGACCCGGCACGGCGGGTGGCTCAATTGAACGTGGTGCTGCATGCCCAGCTTGTCGGGGTGGAGGCGATGTACCGCCTGCTCGACACGCAGCCTCAGATCACCGAGCGTGCGGGGGCGGTTGCTCTGCCGAAGGGTCCGGGCCGGATCGCTTTTGAGGATGTCGAGTTCCGCTACGAGCCGCGCATGGGCGGTGGCGATGCCAGCCTGACGATCGAGCCGGAAGCCGCGCAAAAGACCACGCGGGAGCCGGCCGCCCTCAAGGGGCTGAGCTTCACCGCGGACGCCGGGCGCGTGACGGCGCTCGTCGGCCCTTCGGGTGCGGGGAAATCCACCGTGGTGCAACTGCTCGAGCGGTTTTTCGATCCCGCAGCCGGGCGGGTGACCATCGACGGCCACGATATCGCCGGGGTCACGCTGCGCTCCCTCCGAGGACGGATCGCCTTTGTGAGCCAGGACACGTTCCTGTTCGAAGGGACGGTCGCGGAGAACATCGCCCTCGGCCAGGCGCCCGGCTCGCCGCGCCCGGATCGTGAGACGATAGTTGCTGCCGCCGAAACCGCCAATGCAGACGGTTTCATCCGTCAGCTGCCGAAAGGGTATGACACACCGCTCGGCGAGAACGGCGCCCAGCTCTCCGGCGGCCAGCGCCAGCGGCTCGCCATCGCGCGCGCCGTGTTGCGCGATCCGCAAATCCTGCTGCTGGACGAGCCGACCTCGGCGCTCGACGCCGAAGCGGAGGCGCATGTCTCCCAGGCGCTGGGGCGATTGATGGAGGGGCGCACAACGCTGGTCATCGCGCACCGGCTCTCGACCATTCGCCACGCCGACCAGATCCATGTGCTGGAGCACGGGCGGGTTGCCCAATCGGGCACCCATGATGCGCTGCTCGCCGCAGGCGGGCTCTATGCCCGCTTGTACCAGCTCCAGTACGGCACAGCGGACAAACCGGCGCAAGCACCCGGCGCCTGAGGCCCTCGCCCCGGCGGCGAGACCCGCCGGAGACTACCCGGCGCTCTCGGTCTCCAGCCACCCCGCCTCGGGGAAGGTCTCCCGCGCATCTTTCCGGATCGCCGCGAGGATCGGGTTGCGCTGGGTCGATTTCACGGCGTTCTCCACCCGGGTCGTGCCGTGGAGGTCGCGCAGCATCGCCTGGCCGGCGGCGTTATAGCGCTCCCGCAGCTCGGTCGTGTAGCTCTTGGTCTTTGCGTGGTGGACAAAGCAGTCGATGGCGACGGCGCACAGAAACCCTGCATCCATCGCGCGGAAGGTGAGGTCGTTCTCCTCGCCATAGCCCATCGGGAACCGCTCTTCGTCCAGAATGCCGACCCGGTCGATCACAGCGCGGCTCAGCGCAAAGCAGAAGCCGTTGATCTGATCCACAAACGGGTACTCAAAGCGCGCGCGAAAGCTGGTGCAATGGGCATAGACCGCCTCGATCACCGCGGGATCGTCGCTGATGTTGCCGCCCGGGTTGGCGGGGTTCGGAAGCTCCGGGATCGACTGCCACCCCCCGGCGTTGGACAGCGGCCCGACGATCCCGATCTGCCAGTTCGACGTCATGCACGCCTCGATCCGGTCGATCCAATCGCCGGTGACCAGCGTGTCGCTGTTCAGAAGGATAACCGTTCCGGCCGTGGTCTCGCGGAGCCCGGCATTCGCCGCACGGCAAAAGCCGCTGCCCTGCGGGCGCCGGATCAGCAGCACACGGTCCGGTGCCGCGGCCTGGGCTTCCTCGCAGATCCGCTGGGTCTCGGGCGCCGAGCCGTCATCCACGATCACCAGACGGTCGCCGGGGGCCAGCGTCGGAAGAACCGATGCGAGGCACGGGCCGACATATTCGGGGCTGTTGTGCACGCAGACGACGACGTCCACCGGCTGGCGCTGGTTCATCATGCCTTCTTCACCCGCTTCACATGCTCCCCGCGGGCGAAGAGCGTGGATCTCGACATCCCGTCCGGCAGGTGACCGACCCGCAGCCCCGGCGTCTCGGCAACCGCGAGCGGGAGCGACAGCTGGTCCCGCTTCGACCCGCGCATCATCATCCGCCACCAGACGGTGCAGAGCGCGCGGACCTCCTCCGAGCCCGGCCGCAGCAGCATCACCATCGTCTCGAAGAGCTGCTTGGTCCGGAACCCGGCATGGCTCTGCATCTGGCTGAGATGCTCGACCAGAACGCCCGGCTCCTCCTTCTTCTGGCGCAGACAGGCCGCGGCCTCGGAGATGAGCCCCTGGCGATCGGGATGCTGGAAGGTCGCGAAATCCAGCGCATCGGCATCGAGCGTCGCCAGAACCTCCTGCGGATCGACACAGAGCAGCACGCTGCCATCGAGCCACATCACCCATTCATAGTCCGAGAAATAGGTGGGCAGATGGAGCTTCACGAACCGGGCCGAGCGGCGCTTGTCGATGTTGGCATAGTTCGCATGCACCGGTTGCCAGTCGAAATAGGCAGCATAGCGGCGATCGCTGAACACGAAGAAATCCGCATTCTCGGTCCAGGCCGGATCGATGGGCAACAGCCGGTCGAAGCCGCCGAAGACAGCGGAGACCACGGCGATCCGCTTGCGCGCAGGGTTGTTGATGGCGGACGGCCGGATCGCGCGGGGGTCTTCGGGCGAGAGGGCTGCGTCCGCCGTCGCCCCGAGCGGCACTCCCTGGCGCACCAGGAACTCCGCGGCCCAGGGTGCGAGTTGGACGCCGTCCCGTCCCGCCATCGCCGGGCAAGGCGCATAGGCCTGCTCGAGCCCGTGCCGCCCGAGATGCCGGTTGGCCGCGTTCAGACTGCCGAGCCCATGGGTTTCAGCATACCACTCAGCGTCGAGATAATCGGCAAGCGGTGAGCGCCCGGTAAGCCCGATCGCCGAGGCCGGAGAGCTCAAAGCGTGGCGGTTCGGGCCATATTTCTCGAATTCGAGCGACCGACGGCGCTGCTTCGAGGCAAAGAAAATGCCCACCGCATCGAGAAATCGTTCGCCACGGCCAAGGGCCGCGCGGCGTCTCAGTGATTTGACGAACCCCATGTGCGGCCGCCCAGTCCCTCTCACAAGCGCGCATGCGCCATACAGGCGGGGCCCCAATCGCCCGCCCGAATCCGGGCTATTTCGCCGATTGAGCCGCCGGTGTCGAGACCGCAACGAAAATTCTGCGCTCACAACGCCGGACGCGGGCTGGGTTTTCGTGTAACTTTTGCGCCCGTGTTGTGCGTCCGCGGCATGACGCGTTGCGAAAATTTCTTGTAAAATTCTAGAAAGTCGTGCCACTGACGCGCCGGAGAAGGTTTGCTGAGCGGGTCTGGGCTTGGTTTGGCCAGCGATGCGATCAGGGTCAGTGCCGGTTGCGAAGCGTCCCGTGCTTGCACCACCGAGGGAGATTGCCTCGCTTGTTCTCGACGACTGACGCTAAGGGGGCGTTGATGCACGTGACAGAGAGGGATCCCCGCATTGCGCCGCTCTGTGGCCCACGGGTCCACCCACCAAACGCCCGCCACAACCGAGCGGGCACCGCGTGAGCCGACCCGTCGCAAAACCCAAGGCAACGGCCGCTCCTGTTGGGACGCCCCTGGCTCCGAAAGCGGAGGACTTGGCGGATCAAGTCACCGTCGTGATCGTGCTCCACCGCAGCGAGGCGGTGATCGATGCGGCATTGGCATCCGTGCCGCCAGGGGTGGGCGTGGTCGTCGTGGACAATGCAAGCCCAGACCGATCGGCCGATCATGCCGTTGCGGCAGGCGCGCGGCTCGTCACCAATCGGGGCAATCTCGGCTTTGGCACCGGCTGTAATCGCGGCGCCGCCTTGGTGCGCACCCCGTACACGCTGTTTCTCAACCCGGATGCCCGGCTCTCTCCGGGCAGTCTGGCGCGGCTCGTCGGACGGCTCGAGGCCGATCCCGGGCTCGGCGCCGTCGCACCGCTGCTGTCGAGCCGGGGCCGGGTCCAGATGCCACGCCGGAACTCGTTGATCGATGTCGACAGCCCGCACAGTTTCTCCGAGATCCCGGACGAGGCGACGGATGTGGGGTTCCTGTCGGGTGCGGCGCTGCTGGTGCGCACCGACGCCTTCCGGGCGGTTGGCGGCTTCGACGAGCGGATCTTCCTCTATCTGGAGGATGATGATCTCTGCACGCGGCTCTGCCGGGCTGGATACCGTCTGCAACTGCTGCCGGATGTGGTGGTGGCGCATGAAAAGAAGTCCCTGCGCGAGACCTCGCTGCAGGATCACCGGGAGCAAAGCCGAAACACGCTGCTCTCGATGCGCTACCTGTCGCAGAAGCACGGGGTGTCGTTCGATTTTCGCACCCAGCGGTTGAAGGCGGTGCGGCGCTTCCTGCTGGCCCTGCTGCTGCTCGACTATCGGCGGGTGCAGGCCAATCTCGGTCGGCTACAGGGGCTCGGCGTTCTGCCGGCGGCCAGGGCGAAGTGAACCGCGGCAGGCCGTGGCGCGCTGCTGCTTGCGGGCAAGCATATGGTCTCTCAGTTTGGAATGATTCTTGATTTCGGCCGCGCATCGGTCCACATCTGAGGGAACGCTAGGAGGCGCAGATGTTCATCCAGACCGAACAGACCCCGAACCCGCAGACGCTGAAATTCCTGCCCGGCCAGGCGGTGATGCAGACAGGCTCGGCGGACTTCCCGTCGCCTGAGGGCTCGGAGGCCTCGCCGCTGGCCGCGCGGATCTTCTCGGTGGACGGCGTGACGGGCGTGTTCCTGGGCCGCGACTTCGTGACCGTCACCAAGGGCGAGGCCGCCTGGGACCACATCAAGCCCGCGATTCTCGGCGCGATCATGGAGCACTACCAGTCCGGCGACCCGGTGATGCAGGGCGAGGCCGGCGATGCCCGTGTCGACCACGCGGAGCATGACGGTCCGGACGGCGAGATCGTCGGCCAGATCAAAGAGCTGCTCGACACCCGCGTGCGGCCTGCGGTGGCTCAGGATGGCGGCGACATCACGTTCCACGGCTTCGACCGGGGCGTGGTCTATCTCCACATGCAGGGGGCCTGCGCAGGCTGCCCCTCCTCGACCCTGACGCTGAAGCACGGGATCGAGAACCTGCTGCGCCACTACATCCCCGAGGTGGTCGAGGTGCGCCCTGTCGGCGTCTGACGTGCTGACTGGACGCTGCTATTGCGGGTCGACCGTGCTGACTGCCACCGAGGCACCGGTCACAGCAGCCTACTGCCATTGCAGCGACTGCCGACGCTGGACCGGGGCGCCCGTGGCAGCGTTCGCCGCATTCCCCGCCGATACCGTGACGCTCAGCCCCCCGCGGCCCGAAAGCGCTGCGGCCGAAGGGGTGCGCCGCTGGGTCTGCCCCGATTGTGGCTCACCGCTTCTGGCGCGCTTCGATTATCTTCCCGGCCAGGTCTATGTGCCGATCGGCATCCTTGATGAGCCGGAAAAGGTGCCGCCGCTTCTCCACTCCCACGCGGACCGGTGCATTGCGTGGCTTGAGATCGACGACGACCTGCCGCGCCACACTGCGAGCGCGCGGGACGCTCTGCTCGACGGGTCCTGACACCAGTGATCCTCGGCATCGACACCTCTGCCGGGCAATGCGCCGTGGCGCTCGTCCGCCCGGGCGAGGCACCCATCCGCCGGGCCGAGCGGATGGAGCGGGGCCATGCCGAGGCGCTCTGGCCCATGATCGACTTTGCCCTGGCGGAGGCGAAGGCGGGCTACCCCGACCTGCACGGCATCGCGGTCTGCACCGGCCCCGGCTCCTTCACCGGCATCCGCGTCGGTGTGGCGGCGGCGCGGGGACTGGCGCTCGGCCTCGGCGTCCCGGCGGAGGGCATCGACCGGTTCGACGCGCTCTGGGCCCCGGTGGATCTGGTGACAGCCCCTGCCGACAGCGGCGTCGCCGTCGCCTTGGCAGGACCGCGGGAGACCGCCTTCCTCCGGCTCTATGACAGCGCCTGTGCGCAGGTCGGTGAGGATCGCCAGGTCCCGGTGGCCGAACTCGAGGCACTCACCCCGCCAAACGCGCTGCGGTTCGGCGACGGATGGCCGGGGGCCGAGCCCACGGCCGGGCTCCCCGATCCTGCGGTCCTGGCGCAGATGGCAGCGGACGCAACCGGGGAAGACGCGCCCGCACCCTACTACCTCCGCGGCCCGAACGCCGAACCCTCGCGCCACAGGCCACCGCCGCGGATCGGGTGAGCCCTTGGTCATTCCCGTCCCGACCCGCTTGATCCGGCCGTCCCCGGAGACCGCGCCGCGCATCGCCGGCCTTGCGGCGTTGGTGCTGCCCACGCCCCACGCCTGGACGGCGGAGGCTTTCGAGCGTCTCGGCGAGGGCCAGGCCTATTGCGTGACGGACCGGGCCTGGCGCTTTGGCCTCCTGGTGCTCCGCATCGCCGCCGATGAGGCCGAAGTGCTCAGCATCGGCGTCGCTCCGGAGGCCCGGCGCCAAGGTCTGGGCGGCGCGCTTCTTGCCACCGCCATCGAGGCGGCCGCCGGCGACGGCGCCACCCAGGTCTTCCTCGAAGTCGCCGAGGGCAACCGCCCCGCCCGCGCGCTCTATGCCGCCGCCGGGTTCACTGAGGCCGGTCGCCGTCCCGCCTACTACCGCACACCGCTCGGCCGCGAAGATGCGCTGCTTCTGGTGCGCGCGATCTGAGCCGCGGGTTTATCGCTGATATCGCACCAATATCGCATCGGGATGTCGCAGGGCTATATCGCATCGATGCCGCCGGCTTGTCGCCACCTTGCCGCGGGAGTGCCGAGCCGCTAGGACAGGCAAAACCGCAAGATCCGGAGGACCCCATGGCGCCGAGAACGCTCTATGACAAGATTTGGGACGCCCATCTCGTGCACGAGGCCGAGGACGGCACGGGGCTCCTCTACATCGACCGCCATCTGGTGCATGAGGTGACGAGCCCTCAGGCCTTCGAGGGCCTGCGGATGACCGGTCGCACCGTGCGCCACCCGGAAAAAACCCTTGCGGTTCCGGACCATAACGTGCCGACGGATCTCGCCCGCGCCGAGGTGATCAAGGACGAGCAGTCCCGTGTCCAGGTCGAGGCACTGCGCCAGAACGCCAAGGATTTCGGCATCGAGATGTACGATGTCGACGATGTGCGCCAGGGCATTGTGCACATCATCGGACCAGAGCAGGGGCTCACGCAGCCCGGCATGACCATCGTCTGCGGCGACAGTCACACCGCGACGCATGGGGCGTTCGGCGCGCTCGCCCACGGGATCGGCACCTCGGAGGTCGAGCATGTGCTGGCCACCCAGACGCTGATCCAGAAAAAGTCGAAAAACATGCGCGTCGAGGTGACTGGCGCGCTGCCTCCCGGCGTGACGGCGAAGGACATAACCCTTTCTATTATTGGGGAAACCGGGACCGCGGGCGGGACCGGCTATGTCATCGAATACACCGGCGAGGCGATCCGCGCGCTCTCGATGGAAGGGCGCATGACCGTCTGCAACATGGCGATTGAGGGCGGGGCCCGCGCCGGTCTGATTGCGCCGGACGACACGACCTTTGCCTATCTCAAGGGCCGTCCGAAGGCGCCGAAAGGGGCGGCCTGGGAGATGGCGGAGGCCTATTGGCGCACGCTCTTCACCGAGGAAGGCGCCCATTTTGACAAGGTGATCACGCTCGATGCGGCCCAGATCGCGCCGGTCGTGACCTGGGGCACTTCGCCGGAGGATGTGCTGCCGATCACCGCCGTGGTGCCGGATCCGGAGGGGTTCGAGGGCGGCAAGGTCGCCGCCGCCCAGCGCTCGCTCGACTATATGGGCCTCACCCCCGGCACCAGGCTTCAAGATGTTGAGATCGACACGGTCTTCATCGGCTCCTGCACCAATGGCCGGATCGAGGATCTGCGCGAGGTCGCCCGCATCATGGAGGGCAAGCGCGTCAAGGACGGGCTGCGGGCGATGATCGTGCCGGGCTCGGGCCTCGTGCGCGCCCAGGCCGAGGAAGAGGGGCTGCTCGCCAAGCTCTCGGAGGCCGGGTTCGACTTCCGCATGGCCGGCTGCTCGATGTGCCTCGGCATGAACCCGGACCAGCTGGCCCCGGGTGAGCGCTGTGCCTCGACCTCGAACCGCAACTTCGAGGGCCGCCAGGGCAAAGGGGGCCGCACGCATCTGATGTCACCGGCCATGGCCGCCGCCGCTGCGATCACGGGCCGCCTCACCGACGTCCGCGAGCTGAGCTAGACTGGACACACCCAAAGGAGGTGTCCCATGTCCGAGCCGATGATGATGACGATCCGATGCCCCCGCTGCGACCACACGGACCATGTGGCAGTGCCGGACGACCAATGCGTGCTGGTCCATGACTGCGCCGGCTGCGGGGCAGAGCTCCGCCGCCATCCTGGCGCCTGCTGCGTGTTTTGCTCCCACCCCGACGATCCGGTCCCGAAAGCACCGTCCGAAAGCCCGCCCACAAGCGCCGGCTGCGGCTGCTAGGCGCTGTGTTGCGCCGATTGTCGGCTCCGTGACCACCAGCGAAAACCTCGCGGTTCTCGCTCACTGAAGAAGGACTCGCCATGGACCGCTGGATCGTCACCCCCCGTTTCTTCGAGGAGCCGGAGCCGGCGCTGCTCTCGGTGTGCCCGCCGGATGTGGCCGTGAACGATCTGGAGATCGAGTTCCGCACCCCGCCGGAGCTGGCCCTCATCCATGGCGGGATCGCCAACTTCGTCACCGATGCGCTGGCGGAGGGGCACCGGCCGATCTCGGTCGCGGGGGACTGCTGCTGCGCGCTGCCGGTGCTGGCGGGCATGCACCGCGCAGGCCTCGACCCGGATCTCATCTGGATCGACGCGCACGGGGACTTCAACACGCCGGAGACCTCGCCGTCGCAGTTCCTTGGGGGCATGCCGCTGGCCATGGCCGTCGGGCGCGGTCCGCAGTGGATGTGCGAGGGGATTGGCCTCCGCCCCATCTCCGAGGAACAGGTGCTGCTGGTCGATGCGCGCGATCTCGACCCGCTGGAAGAAGAGGCGCTGAAGGGGAGCCGGGTCACGCATATCCCGCTCTCAGAGATCTCGGACATCCAGTTCAACGGGCCCGTTCTGTTGCATCTGGACGTGGACGTGATCGACGCGGAGGAGTGCGGGGCGTTCCGCTATCCGGTGGCGCGGGGGCCGTCGTCCTACGAGGTGGCCGCGGCGCTTGCGGATCTGGAGCGTCGGTCGGAGATCGCCGCCGTCTCGGTCAGCGGCTGGACCGGGAGCCTCGACCGCGATGGCAGCACCGCGCGGGCGGTGGCGCATATCCTGGAGAGCTTGCAGGCCTGAGGCTCAGACCACCACCGCCTGGCGCTCCTGGTCTCCGACGCCGAAGACCCGCTTGTAGCGCGCAATCTGATCCTCGGGGCCCATGGCTTTCTCCGGGTTGTCGGAGAGTTTGACCGTCGGCCGACCGTCGGCCGAGATCGCCTTACAAACCAGCGAGAACGGCGCCAGCGCGTCCTCTGGGACCAACCCGCGGAAATCGTTGGTGAGCAGTGTGCCCCAGCCGAAGGACACCTTCACCCGCCCCGCGAACTGGCCGTGCAGCTCGTGGATCTTCTCCACATCCAACCCGTCGGAGAAGATCACAAGCTTTTGCGCGGGATCCTCGCCGCGCGCCTGCCACCAGCGGATGGCGGTCTCGGCCCCGGTCGCCGGATCGCCGCTGTCGATTCGGATGCCGGTCCAGCCGGCCAGCCAGTCCGGAGCACGATCGAGAAAGCCCTCGGTGCCATAGGTGTCTGGCAGGATGATGCGCAGATTGCCGTCATGCTCCTCGTGCCAATCCGCCAGCACGGCATAGGGGGCCTCAGCGAGCGCGTGGTCGTCCTCCGCCAGCGCCGCATAGACCATGGGAAGCTCATGGGCGTTGGTGCCGATCGCCTCAACCTCGCGGCGCATGGCGATAAGGCAGTTGGAGGTGCCGATGAACTTGCGCCCCAGCCCCTCTAGCAAAGCCTGCACGCACCAGTCCTGCCATAGGAAGGAATGCCTGCGCCGGGTGCCGAAATCCGCGAGCTTCAGCCCCTCCAGCGCCCGCAACCGCTCCACCTTCTCCCAGACCTTGGTCATGGCGCGGGCGTAGAGCACCTGGAGCTCGAACCGCCCCATATCGGCCAAGACCGCCCGTCCGCGCAGCTCCATCAGGATCGCGAGCGCGGGGATCTCCCACAGCATGACCTCCGGCCAGGCGCCCTCGAAGGTCAGCTCGTACTGCCCGCCGCGGGTCTCGAGGTGATAGGGCGGCAGGCGGAGCGCCTCGAACCAGGCCATGAACTCGGGCGTGAACATCTGCCGTTTGCCGTAGAAGGTGTTGCCCCGCAGCCAGGTGCTCTCGCCGCGCGAAAGCGACAGCGAGCGCACATGGTCGAGCTGCTCGCGCAGTTCCCCCTCGTCGATCAACTCCGCCAACGGCACCTGCGAGGAGCGGTTGATCAGGCTAAAGGTCACCACCGTGTCCGGGCGATTGCGGAACACGGACTGGCACATCAGAAGCTTGTAGAAATCCGTGTCGATCAGGGACCGGACAATCGGGTCGATCTTCCATTTATGATTGTGGACCCGGGTGGCGATGTCGATCATTTGTGTTTCCTCTCCGCCTCGTAGAAAGCAGAGCGGTGGCGGCGAGAGCAAGGGGCTTTCGCGCATGGCAGATGTGTCTGGGGGGCTAGAACCCAACCGCGGCGCCGTCCTTTCGGGGGTCGGACCCCGCCGCATAGCCTCCGCCCGGCAGCCGGTGAATGAGCTGTGCGCCACCGAAGCCGAAGGCCGCATCCGGAGGTTCCGTGTTGAGCAGGTGACCCTTGGCGGCGAGCGCTTCTCGAAGCGTCGGGTCCATGCTGGTCTCGACCGCGACGCCGAGGCCCTCCGTCACCCGCCAACGCGGGGCGTCTGCGGCGGCCTGCACGTCCTGGCCCCAGAGCTGCGTGCGCAACACCATCTGGACGTGGCCCTGCGCCTGCATCGGTCCGCCCATGACGCCAAAGGACATGAGCGGGGCGCCGTCCTTCATCAGGAACCCCGGGATGATCGTGTGGAAGGGGCGCTTGCGCGGGCCGACGCGGTTCGGATGGCCCGGCGTGGTGACGAACCCGAGTCCGCGGTTCTGCAGACTGATGCCCGTGCCGGGGACCACAACGCCCGATCCAAAGCCCGCATAGTTCGACTGGATGAAGGATACCATCATCCCCGATGCATCCGCCGCACTCAGATAGACCGTGCCGCCCTGACGCGGGGCGCCGGCGCCACAATCCTGCGCACGGTTCGGGTCAATCAGGCGCGCGCGTTCGGCGAGATAACCAGGGTCGAGCAGCGCCTCCGGACCGATGGCCATCGCCGCCGGGTCGGCCACATGCGCCTCGGCATCGCGGAGTGCCAGCTTCATCGCCTCGATCATCAGATGCACGGCCTCCGGATCGTCTGGGCCGTAATCCCGCACAGCGGTGTGCTCCAGCATCCCAAGCGCCGTGCAAGCAGCGATGCCCTGCCCGTTGGGGGGGATCTCATGCAGCTCCGCTCCGTCGAAGCTGCCGGAGATCGTCCCGCACCAGTCGGGCGTCTCGGCCGCAAGGTCCTCGAGGGTGAGCGCGGCCTCATGCTCTGCGGCTGCGGCGGCGATACGCTCGGCCAAGGCGCCTTGGTAGAAGGCCTCGCCCTTGGTCTCTGCGATGGCGGTGAGGGTTGCGGCAAGATCGGGGCTCGCGAACCGCTCTCCAGCCACCGGCGCCCGCCCATCTGGCATGAAGTGTTGCGCGAACCCCGGCTGGTCTTTCAGCAGGGCCGCTCCCCGCGCCCAAAGCGAGGCGATCACAGGGGTCACGATGAACCCGGTCTCGGCGAGTCTAACCGCAGGCTCGAACAGTGTGGCAAAGGGGAGGCGGCCGAACCGCTCGGAAACCGCGACCCAGGCCCCCACCGCGCCTGGAACCGTGACACTCTCCCAGCCGCGTTCGGGCATGGCACCGCCAAAGCGATCCGGTGTCCACCCGGCCGGCGAGCGACCGGACGCGTTTAGGCCGTGGAGCTCTTTCCCGTCCCAAAGGATGGCGAAGGCATCCGAGCCCACGCCGTTGCCGGTCGGCTCGACCAGGGTCAGCGTGATCGCAGCCGCAAGGGCCGCATCCGCAGCGTTTCCGCCCTGGCGCAGCATCGACAGCCCGGCCTCGGCAGCCAAGGGGTGCGAGGTCGCGACCACATTGTCGGCCATCACCGCCGAGCGGCGCGAGGGATAGGGGGCAACTGCCGGATACTGCATGGGAAGTCCTCGAGTTTTTCAACGGGCTCAGACGCTCTCGCGCACGTCCAGCACGTCGCGCAACCAGTCGCCGACGAAGTTGATCGACAGCACCACGAGCATGATCGCGAGGCCGGGGAAGACGCCAAGCCACCAGGCCTGGCTGATGAAGCCGCGCCCCTCTGCCAGGATCAGCCCCCAGGTGGGCGTTGTGGCCTCGACGCCCAGCCCTAGGAAGCTGAGTGTGGCCTCGCCCAGGATAGCATAGGAGACCGAGACGGTGGCCTGCACGATGATCGGCGCCATGGCGGACGGCAGGATGTGGCGGAAGATGATGCGCGCATCTGAGAACCCCATGGTGCGGGCGGCGTCGACGAACTGCTCCTCGCGGATCGAGAGGGTCATGGACCGCGCGATGCGGGCGAAGTCATCGATAAACGCCAGAGAGATTGCGACGATGACGTTCACGAGCCCCGTGCCGAAGACCGCCACCAGGTAAACCGCGATGATGAAGTTCGGGAAGGCCCATTGCAGGTCGATATACCGCATGATCACGAGATCGACCCAGCCGCCATAATACCCCGCGACGACCCCGAGCGTGATCCCGATCAAGAGCGCGATGGCGACCGTAGCCACCCCCACGAAAAGCGAGATCTGCGTGCCATAGAGGATGCGGCTGAGCAGGTCGCGTCCGAGATCGTCCGTCCCAAGCGGATGTGCCCAGGAGAGCCCCTGCATCATGTCGAGCGTCATCTCGTTGGGATCATAAGGCGCCAGCAGCGGCGCCAGCACCATTCCCGTGAGGAAGATGCCGAGCACCACAAGGCCCGCCTGCGCCTTGCGGTCCTTGGCAAGGCTCGACCACAGGCGTGAGCGGCGGGGCGGCAGCGCTTCGGTCTCGGCGGGGCTGAGGGCAGCGTCGGTCATCAGGAGTACCGGATCCGTGGATCGAGCACGCCGTAGAGCAGGTCGACCGCGAGGTTGGAGAAGACGAAGAAGGCGGAGACCACCAGCACGGCGCCCTGTACCACCGGATAGTCACGGTTCAAGATGCCGTCGATCAGCACCCGGCCGAGGCCCTTGATGGCAAAGACGTTCTCCACCACCACAGCACCCGAGATCAGAAGCGCGAAGGCGATGCCGATGACCGTGACCACCGGGATCATCGCGTTCGGCAGGGCGTGCCCCCACATGACGAGGCGCTCGGTCAGCCCCTTGGCGCGGGCGGTCCGGACATAGTCGGCCTTCATGACCTCGAGCAGCGAGGAGCGGATCATCCGCGCGATGATCGCCGAGAAGGCGGTCCCTGTGGCGATGGCGGGCAGGATCAGGTGTTCGAGCCAGGGCCAGAAGCCCTCGGACAAGGGCACATAGCCGATGGCCGGCAGCCATTGCAGGTTGGCGGCGAATACAATGATGAGCAGGATCGCCAGCCAGAAATCCGGCATCGAGAGGCCGAGGAAGGCGACGAACGAGACCGAGGTGTCCGTCATCGTGTTGCGGCGGGTGGCCGAGAGCACGCCCGCCGGCACGGCGATGATGATGGCGATGACAAAGGAGATCGCGGCGAGCGAGAGCGTGCGCGGCAAGGCCTCGGCGATGATCGTCGCCACCGGCTGATTGTTGCCATAGATCGAATTGCCGAAATCGCCCTGGAAGACGTTCGCAAACCAGTAGAGGTACTGCACCACCAGCGGCTGATCGAGACCGAGGCGCGCGCGCATGGCCGCCGCTGCCTCCTCGCTGCCGGCGTCCGCCAGCATCGCTGCGATCGGATCGCCCGGCACCAACCGCAGCATGAAGAAGACCAGCGTCGCCACCGCCCACATGACAAGGACAGCTCCGAGCAGTCGGCGAAGGAGGTAGGCGCTCATCGGGCGGTCTCCCTAGGGCGAGAATGCGCGGGCGGAGCGAACCCCGCCCGCGACTGGGTCATGCGAAGGACACGCGGTCGAGATCCGTCAGGCCCGGGATGCGGCTGACCGACGGGTAGATCACATCCTTGTGGTGGATCAGCACGTCTACCGGGTGATAGAGGAACCCGCTTGCCACCTTATCGGAGGTGATCTTGTTGGCCTCCTGCACGAGGGCGCGGCGCTCCTCGGGTTTCGCGGTGACCGACTGTTTCTCGATCAGCCCGTCGGCCTCGCTGTCGGCGAAGTAGCCGAAGGGGTACTTCTCCTTGTCGCGCGTGCGACCGTTGAACTTCGAGCCGGACATCATCCAGTCGACAATGCCGTCATCGGGGTCGTAGTCGCCGCCCGAGCCGCCGAGGCGCATGTCGAACTCCATCTTCAGGAAGTTCTCGATGAGCACCGAGAACTCCTGCGTGGTGACCGACACCTCGATCCCAAGCACCTGCTTCAGGATGTTTGCGATCACCAGGCCGTCGCGCCGCTCCGAGGGGCGCACGGCAAGCTCGAGCTTCGGGAAACCCTCGCCACCCGGATAGCCCGCATCGGCGAGTAGCTGCTTCGCGCCATCGGGATCATAGGCCTACTCCGAGGTCTCGCCGATCCCCTCGTCATAATAGTACCCCATCGCCGGGTTGATCGAGCCATAGGCCGGGAACGCATAGCCAAAACGCGCCTGCTGGACATAGAGATCGCGGTTCAGCGCCTTGGCGAGCGCCAGGCGGACCATGAACCCCTTCTCCTTCTTCAGCTCCGCCAGCGGCTTGTCAAAGCTCTCGACCTTCATCGGCTCGCGGTGCGGGTTGATCCAGACCGACTGGAACCCCGGCCCGGGCTTGATGTCGACCTTGAGATCCGGGTTGTTCTTGAACCGGTCGATGAGCTGGGCCGCCACTGGGTTTCCACCGACAAACTGGATATCTCCTGCCTCGACCGCCGCGGCGAGGGGCTCGGCCCCGTCGATCGGCTTGATGACCACCTTGTCGAGCTTCGGCCGCTCAGGATCGTAGTAGCCCTCGAACTTCTCCAGCACCACACCCTGGCCGAGCTGGTGCTCGGTGACGCGGAACGGCCCGGTCCCGACCGGCGTGAGACCGTATTGGGCGGTCCCCATGCTCTCCAGCGCCCCGCGCGAGACGATGGTCAGCACGCGGCCAGAGGCGCGCTCGGTGGTCTTGGTAAGGAAGCTCGCCTGCGGCGCCTTCAGCGTGAACTTCACCTCAAAATCGTTGAGCTTCTCGACGCTTGCGACGTTCGAGAGGTTGCCCGCATGGATCGACTGCTCCGGGTCTTTCGAGCGGTTGTAGGTGAAGAGCACGTCCTCCGCATCGAAAGCATCGCCGTTGTGGAAGGTCACGCCCTCGCGCAGCTTGAAGGTGTAGACGAGGCCGTCCTCGGAAACCTCCCAGCCCTCCGCGATGTCGGCCTCGGCGATCAGGTCGCCGTTTATATGGGTGAGGCCCGAGAGCACGTTGGAGGTGATCTGGAACTGCAGCACCTGGCCCATTTGGGCGGGATCGAGGGTCACGATCTCTGCCACACCGGCCCATCCGGCGGTGAGCGTGCCGCCCGGCTTGCCCTGCGCCATCGCCTGACCGAGCGGACCCGGCACCAGGTGCGCGGCGGTGAGCGCGCCACCGGCCGCCAGCAGACGCAGCGTGGCGCGGCGGGACAGGCGCGGCCCGGAAAGCTCCTGACGAGACAATCCGAACAGCGGGTCGCGCGGGTCGAAATCATGGGCCTCGGTCCAGGCGGCCTTCATCTCGGCCTTCAGCCTCTCATCGGTCATCGGTCTACCTCCTGTTTGCGATCGGTCTCTGTTCTGGTTTTTGCGGTTGCGTCGGCCGTTGGCCCAGCGAGCCAACAAGCTGCGGCATGGTCGTGCGCGGCGGATTGGATATCGGCCAGCCTCGGCTCCTCCCGACTGCAGCGCTCGACAGCGATGGGGCAGCGCGGATGAAACACGCAGCCGGGGGGCGGCGCGGTCGGGGAGGGCACCTCGCCCTTCAGCGGCTCGATCGCTCGACCTTGTTCCTTGACCGGATCGGGGTCCGGAACCGCGTCGATCAGAGCCCGGGTGTACGGATGTGCGGGGTGGGCGAACAGCGCCTCGCTGGTGGCGGTCTCCACCACCCGTCCGAGATACATCACAGCGACGCGGTCGCAGAGATGGCGCACCACGCTGAGATCGTGGCCGATGAAGAGATAGGTCAGCCCGAGCTCCCGGCGCAGCTCCGAGAGCAGGTTCACGATTTGCGCCTGCACCGAGACATCGAGCGCCGAGACCGCCTCATCGCAGACGATCAGCTCCGGCTCCATGGCCAGCGCCCGGGCGATGCCGATGCGCTGGCGCTGCCCGCCGGACATCTCGTGGGGGTAGAGCTCGGCAAAGCGGCGCGGCAGGCCGCAGAGCTCCAGCAGTTCGGCGACGCGAGCGCTGACCCGGTCGGGGGGGACGAGCGCGTGGACGCGGATCGGTTCCGCCACGATGGCCCCGGCCGTCATCCGCGGATTGAGCGAAGAGAACGGATCCTGGAAGATCGCCTGTACCCGCCGGCGGAACCCTGCCAGCCGCTCGCCGCCGCGGATCTCTTGCCCGTCGAAGACGATGGAGCCCTCGGCGGGCGGCACAAGCTGCAACACAGCGCGCGCCAAGGTGGTCTTGCCGCAGCCGCTCTCGCCCACGAGCCCGAAGGCCTCACCCTTTCGGATCGCGAGGCTAACGCCGTCGACCGCGCGCACCTCGGCCACCACGCGCTGCAACAATCCGGCGCGCACCGGAAAGCGCACATGCAAGTCGGTGATCTCAAGCAGCGCATCCTTCATTGCGCGGCCACCTCGGCGCCGAGCGGATGATGACAGGCAACCATCCGGGCGCCCGTCCACTCCTGTGCCGGCGCATCCTCGCGGCAGACCGCCGTGGCCCCCGGACAGCGCGGGTGAAAGGCACAACCCGGCACCGGGCGCATCGGGTCGGGAGGGGCGCCTGCAATCGGCGTCAGGGTCCCGGCCCGGGAGGCATCGAGCCGCGGTACGCTGTCGAGCAACCCGCGCGTGTAGGGATGCGCCGGCCTCGCATAAAGATCCGCGGCCACCGCCTCCTCGATCACGCGGCCCGCATACATCACCGCCACCCGGTCGGCATAGCGCGCGACGATCCCGAGATTGTGGGTGATCAGCACAAGCCCCATGCCCTGCTCGCGGCACAGCCGAACCGTGAGCGCGAGAATCTGCGCCTGGATCGTCACATCGAGCGCCGTAGTCGGCTCATCGGCGAGGATCAGCTTCGGCCCTCCGGCGAGCGCCATCGCGATCATCACCCGCTGGCGCATCCCACCGGAGAACTGATGCGGATACTGTCGGAGCCTGCGCTCGGGATCGGAGATGCCGACCAACGCCAGCAGCTCCGCGGCCCGGATCTGCGCTTCACGCCGGCCGAGCCCGAGTTTCAACCGCATGCCTTCGGTCAATTGGCGCCCGATGCTGAGCACGGGGTTGAGCGAGGTCATCGGCTCCTGGAAGATCATGGCCATGGCCCCGCCGCGGAGCGTGCGGCGCTCTTCCTCGGTCATTGCAGCAAGATCCCGCCCCTCGAATCTGACCCGCCCGCCCGCTATCGAAAGTCTCTCCCCCAGGAGCCCCATCGCGGCCAGCGCCGTGAGCGATTTGCCTGACCCGCTCTCGCCCACCAACGCCAGGATCTCCCCAGGCGCCACCGTCAAGCTGGCCCCGCGCACCAGGCGGTGCGTCGCGCCATCGCGGGCGAGATCGATGGCCAAATTCTCGACGGTCAAAAGAGTCACACGGGTCCTCGCGGCTTTGGCCTTGCGTCCATGGGCGGAGATTCGAATATTGATATCAATATCGATAATGATGGCGGAGGAAAGGGTTTTGTCCACAAGCGCGATTGAGCGGTCTCCCATTCAGCGGCGAAGCGTCGGCGGTTTGAAGGCTGACAAGGCGCGCGATATTTTGCGCGACGAGATCCTGTTTCGCACACGGCCTCCGGGAGAGCACCTCACTGAACAGGCGCTTGCGGCGGAGCTTGCCTGCAGCCAGGGGACCGTGCGTGAGGCGCTGATGGGCCTGGCGCAGGAAGGTCTGGTCGAGCGTCGCGGCTATCGCGGGACGGTGGTGACCGAGACGACCCTTGCCGAAGCGGTCGAGATGGTGCGGATGCGGCTCTCGGTCGAGAGCCTGGTGGCGCGGCGGTTGTCGGTCGCCGGGCTTGGTGAAGCGGAGGGCGACATCCGCGCCATTCTCTCAGCCATGGACAGCGCGCATCAAGGCGGCGATCTCAGCCGCTGCAGCAATCTCGACCGGGCGTTTCACGAAGCGCTCTGCCGGGCGGCGGGCCTGCCGTTGCTCTGCCCGGTGCTGGCGCGCGCGGCGCTGCATATGCACCGGTTCACGCTCGGCGGGGTCGAGGTGCCCCGCGCCTTCCGGGCCGAGGCCGGCGTTGGGGACGAGCACCGCGCTCTGGTGCGCACCCTGTTGGAGGGGACGCCCGATGTTGCAGCCGCTGCGATGGCCGAGCACGTGGCCACGGTCTTGCGCCGATGGGCCCCTTCGCTCCTGGTCGCAGTCGGGGAAGCGGCCTTCGCGCCGTGACAGAGGGCACCGGCCCGACGAGGAGAGCACCATGACCTATTCGATCATCGCGCGAGACGAGGCTACGGGACATCTCGGCATTGCGGTGGCCAGCCGGTTCTTCGCAGTCGGCGCCCTGGTTCCGCATCTGGCCGGAGACGTCGGGGTCGCGACCCAGGCTTTCGTCAACCCGATGTGGGGGGTTGAGGGGGCGGCAATGCTGGCACAAGGCCTGCCTGCGACCGAGGTGCTGGCGACACTCGTCGCACGGGATGCCGGAGAGACACAGCGGCAATGCCACATGATCGACCGGAACGGCGCCGTGGCTGCCCATACCGGCGCCGCCTGCATCGACTGGGCCGGGCACATCGCTGACCACGATGTCTCTGTCGCGGGAAATATGCTGACAGGGCCGGAGGTGATCGAAGCGACGCGGGATGCCTGGTTGTCGACGACCGACCAGGCAATGCCCGACCGGTTGCTCACTGCGATGCGCGCCGGAGAGGTGGCCGGCGGCGACAAGCGGGGGCGGCAGTCGGCGGCGCTGGTGATCACGCGGGGCGAGCCCTATCCCTGGCTTGATCTTCGCGTGGATGACCACGGCGATCCGCTGACCGAACTCGGACGCCTCTTGGCCGTCGCGCGGGAGCGGTTCGTGTACTTCGCGGAGAACATGGGCACGCGCGCTCGGTTCGAGGGGACGACTGACCGCGCACTTCTGGATGCCCAGCTCGCGTCTTTGGAGCAGGAATGGGCCGAGACGGGGTATGTGTCCGCCTCCGCCGCCGTGCCCTAGCGCCCGCTAGATCTCTTCGGGCAGGAAGTCGAAATGCCACTCTCCCGGAGTCGCCTCGTGCAACGTCTCGACGAAAGCTGAGCCCTCGAGGTTCTCCGGACTCCGCGCAAAGGCGAGCAAGAGATCCGCGCGGTCAAAATCTGGCTGACCGAGAACACCCTCCCAGAAAGACACGCCAGGGGCATCCGGGGCCCGGTCGAGAACGTTCTCGAAGAACCGCTCAACGATAGCCCGGTCATCCATGCCATCCGGATCGCCGAAGGCCGCCGCGAATTCGTCCGAGTCGAGGAACACGTCGGCCAACGCCTTCTCCGACATCCCCGCCGCGCGCTGGTCGATCCAGAAGTTCATGCCGGGCAGGTCGATGGCCCCGTCGCGGTCCAGCGCCGCCTCGTAGAGATACGCGACCGTCTGTGCGGCCTCGGCATCGAGCTCCGCACTCGCGATGTCGTTGTCGAGCGCACTGGCGTCCATGCCGGTGGCACCAATCGGCAGCGTGGTGTCGAGGAGCTCCAGGCCGGCGCTGGAGCCGCTGCCCTGGAAGCCGACCTCGATGCGCTGGCCCTCGGCAAGGCTGCCGTTCCAGCTCGCGTTCCGCACCTGAAGCACGCCGTCCTCGTGGGAGACGATCTCGGCGTTCCAGATGTTCGTGACAGTGGCGGTTGTGGCGATCTCGGCCGTCCAACCACCGTTGACCGCAGCCCCCGGCGTCAGGATGAACCGGGCAACGAAGCCGGAGCCCCAGTCATCGACGCTCAGCTCGTAGTCGCCATCGCCCACGCTCGGCGGATCGACCGGATCCGTTGGCGGATCGACGGGGTTCGGATCAACCGGATCTCCCCCTCCGGTGCCGCCGCCTGCGTTTCCACCGCCCGTGCTGCCGCCACCTGTGCTGCCCCCGCCGGCCGACGGATCGATCAGCGTACCGGTGTAGTCGGGCTGGCTGTGATAGGGCGCGCGGTCCACGCCCCCCGCCATGGGCACGCTCTTGCCGCTGTAGACGTTCTCGTAGGAGAAGCCGTCAATCTGGCCGGACAGGCTCATACGCCCCGCGATGTTGTCCTCGAGCTGGTTGGCCCGCCATTCGAAATGGGAGCTGTCCAATTCGCTGAAGGAGATCCCGCGGAGCGTCAGACTCTGCCCGGTGATCGGGCTGAAGAAGCGCACGCCTGCGTCGGTCTGCTCGGCGACGAAGTTCAACTCCTGATCGCCGCGGACGCTCAGATAGAACATGCTGATCGTGTCGGTGGCCGGATCGAAATCGACCACCTCTTCCAAGCCGGCCTCGTGGGAGCGCACATAAACGGTGTTCTCACGCACCAGCCCCGTGCCGTTCTCATAGGCCAGTGCCGCGCTCAGATCCTGCTGCAGATGCGCATCGGCAATCGGGGCGAAGTTGTCGGCCGTCAAATCCTTCAGGTAGACGCCCTCGAGCAGCAAGGACTTGCCGCTGTCAAACATGTGCAGCATCTGGAAGCCGTCGGCCGTGTCGACGCCGATCTGGTTGTGGATCGAGTCCGATCCGAGGTCGAGGACATCCACGGCCGGGTCGAAATCCGTGACGACATTGGTGGAGCCGACACGGTAAGTCGTGCCGTTGCCGCCCATGCCTCCGTCGGGGCTGTCACCGCCGGTGCCACCGCCCATGTCACCGCCATCACCATGGTCGTGATCGCCATGATCGTGGTCTCCGTGGTCGTGGTCTCCGTGGTCGTGGCCACCGCCCATACCTGGGTCCACCGGGTCCGGATCGACGGGATCATCGGGCGGCGGATCGATCGGCGTGCCTGTGTTGCTGGCCGTGATGCCCTCCCCAAGCGGGTCGCTGAGCAAGACCATGCTTTGGAAATAGTTCGCCACATCGTGTTCCGGCACGTCCAGCGCCGCCCATTGGGGCCAGTCGAAGGTGTCGTTCATGAAGGGCTGCATCTGGTCGTGGCTGAGCACCGTCAGGTGGTTCACGTCATGCGCCCGCGCGCCCATCCCGTCGGGGAAGACCATGCCGCCATGGGTCCGCCCGTGCATCCAGCCGCCGTAGTGGGGCTCCATCTTCAGCGTGTTGACGAAGCTGTCGGCGAGCCCGTTGTCGACAAGGTAGGCCGCGAAGCCCGGAAGCCCGTAGTCCTCGACCATCGCCATCACCTCGGCGGGATCGCCAAGACGGGCCTCGCGCTGGATGTCGGCGAGGATCTGCGGGTCGAACGCATCGTCCCGGATCCATCCGACCTTGGCCCCCTGCATGCCGTAGAACAGCCCGACGCCCATGAGGTCTTGCCCATAGGGCTGCGGGTTGTTGGTCATGCCATTGTCAAAGGCCCACTGCCCGACCTCGGCAAGCTCCACCGGCTCCTGGCCGAGGAAAACGCGCAGCGCGTTGTAGGCCACCATCGCCTCGGTCGTGATCGGGGTGCGCCCGCCCGCCAGGTCACCGTGCATGGTGTGACTGCTGGTGCCGTGGAACACGCCGAAGGCTGTGATGTCCGTATACGCGCCGGGGTCGGCCGGTGGATCGACCGGATCGGGCATATCCCCGTGGTCGCCATGATCGCCATGGTCGCCGTGTCCGCCGTCGCCCATGTCGCTATCTCCGCCATCTGAATCCCCAGACCCGTCGCCCCCGGCGGGTTGGCCGTCGAGCAGCGGCGCCAAGAGATCGGCCGCGTTCTGGCGCACGGTCGTCCAGTCATCGAGCACATAGCCGCCGGTGTCGCCGGAGTTGGGGTTCCACGACCACCAGGCAAAGCTCGGCCCCGCAGCCCCGGGCGCCAGATCGTTCACGCCGTCGCCGTTGAAGTCGCCTCCGAGGTAATTCGTGATCGCCTCGGCCCAGACCAGATCCAGCGGGTTCTCCAGCCGCGAGCCGAACTCGCCGAGCAGGATCGGCGCAATGCCCTCCTCATAGATGAAGCCCCAGTTCTCGCGGAACACGTCATAGAGGTCCGAGCCATCGGTGAACCAGGACTGCTGGAAGATCGAGGCGGGATAGTCGTGCGGCGAGTAGACCAGCTTGTCGTCCACCGCGAGTTCCACCGGACGGTCCCGCACGCCCTGGAGCTGGCCACCCCACCAATAGCCCTCGCCCTGATAGGTCCCGATCCCCTCTACCACGATCAGCCAGTCGGGCGCGATGTCGAGGACGGCATTGCCGGCCATCTCTGCCGCCGCCGCCCAGTCGTTGCGCTGACCGGTGCCCCAGGTGCCGAGATGCGGCTCGTTCAGCAGGTCCGCGCCGATGACCGCGGGCGAGTCGCCATAGCGTTCGGCCAGCAGCTCCCAGGCGGCAATCCAGTCGTCCTCGTCATATTGGCCGCTGTACCAGATCCCCTCGGCGCCGTTGCCTTGGGTCACCCGGTGCGCATCGAGGATGATCTTGATGCCGATCTCCTCGGCATAGGCGACGATCCGGTCGAAGATCTCGAGGGTCGTGAGCCCCGAAAGGCTCGGATCGCCCTGAACGCTGGTGGCCTGCTGGTTGTCGAGGATGTTCTCGACCGAGAACGGAAGGCGGATCGCGTTGAACCCTTCCTCGACCATCTGATCCATCATTTCGGTCATCGGGCGCTGCCAGAGACCGTGCGGCGCGCGCACCTCGTTCTCGGCGCCGAACCAGTTGACCGCCCGGATCTGAGTGACGTTGCCGTTGGCATCGAGGATCTGGTTGCCCGAGGTCGAAAGCGGCCCGTCGACGATCAACCCGCCGCCCGGAGCCGGACCAGGAACAGGATCCGGGTCTGGTGTGGGATCGGGGTCGGGCGCCGGGTCGGGATCGGGCATCGGGTCGGGATCAGGCATCGGGTCGGGATCAGGGATCGGGTCCGGCGGCTCTGCCCCTCCGCCAAACGCACTGCCATTGACCGAGACCGGCGTGATCAGGGTCGAGCTCCCGCTGCCCTGGAACCCAAAGCCGGTCGAGGCGCCCGCGCCGACGGACGCGTTGTAACCGAGGTTCTCGACCACATACCGGTCGCCGGTCTGGGAGACGATCCTTGCATTCCAGATGTTCACGATATCGCCGGGGTAATCGAAGGTGATGGTCCACCCGTTGAGCGCCTGCTCAGGCGTCAGCGTGAGATCCGCAACCAAGCCAGAGCCCCAGCTATCGCGGATTGTTACGTCCAGATCGGCGGCATCCGAGGTGTATGTTGGCACAGCGATCATCCCATCTCAGATCAACCGAGCCTCCCCCCTATCCGGGCGTAAGAGCTGGTATCTATCGGTGAGAAAGCGACTTATACCCAGGCTGTGCAGAGCGCAACCTTAGCGAGAACTGAGCGACCACCCACACCGAAAACGGTCGCAACGGATTGTGGCGAAAATGGGGCGAGGACGGCCGAGACTGCCTGATCGTAGGGCCATTGGACGTTTCCCAACCCTCGGACTGGCTCAGGCGCTGGCTGACTCCGCTTCGGTGTCTTTTGCAACCTCTTCGGCCTCGTCCGGGTCGACGACCGGCTCATCCTCGGCGATTTTCAGCACCACATCGCGGTTCTCGAGCGTGATCGAGGTGATGGTGACGGTGTCGAGTTCCTCCCGCTCGAACAAGAGCCGCGCGATCGGGTTCACCAAGTACCGCTCGATGCGGTTGCCGATGCCGCGCCCGCCATCCCCGATCTCCTCTGTGCAAAGCGCCATCAGCTGGTCCTTCGCCTCGTCGGTCAGCGTCACCGCCACACGATGCTCGTCCATCACGGCACTCAGGACCTTGCCGAGCATCGCCTCGAAGATGATGTAGGCGTTCTTGGGATTGATGAACTCGAAGACGACGATGTTTTGGCCGATGCGGTTGAACAGCTCCGGCCGGTTGAGCTGATAGCGGAAGTGGTTGGCGACCGCATCCGTCAGCTTGTCCTCCAACTGCTCACCCCGATCCGAAGGCGTGACGTTCTGACCCGAATTGTAGCTGCTGTCGCCGCCGACGATGCCGACATTCGAGGTGAAGATGATCAGCGATTCGGAGAAATAGCCGGTCTCGCCGCGGCTGTCGGTCAGGCGCCCGTCATCGAGGATCTGCAGGAAAGTGTCCATGACGCGGGGGTGGGCCTTCTCGATCTCGTCGAACAGGAAGACCGAGAACGGTTTCGAGCGCGCGGCGTTGATCAGCTCACCGCCCTTCTCATAGCCCTGCGCCCCCGGAGGCGGGCCGATGAGGCGGCCGATTGAGCCCTCGTTCACGAACTCCGACATGTCGAAGCGCTGCATCGCGGCCTCGTCGCCGAACAAGATCTCGGTGATTGCCTTGGCCAGCTCGGTTTTGCCGACACCGGTCGGTCCGACAAAGAACAGCACGCCGCGCGGCCGGTTCGCCCGGTTGTTGGTCTGCGCCGCCGAGAGCCCCATGATCGAGCGCACGAGGATGTCGTGGGTCTTGCTGATCGCCCGCGGCTGGCCCTTCACGCGGGTCTCCAGCTGCGTGAGCGTCGCGCGGACGCGGCCCCGGATCGCTTGCGATGTCCAAGGGTTGCGTGAGGTGCCGATGCGGAAACGCAGGATCGCCTTGTCGATCTCCGCGAGCGTATAGCCACTGTCCACCGCCATATCGACAACCGCGCGCAGTTCCGCGAGCCCCATGCCGTCGACGCCGAGCGCGAGCCGCTCGACATGGCGCTGGCGATCCTCCTGGCTGGTGTCCTCGGGAACCTCCAGACGCGCGACTTCCACATTGGCAAAGGCGATGCGGTCGGCGAGATCCGGCAAATCGATCATGAGCTCCCGAACCGAGGCATTGCGGCGGCTGAACCAGTCCGGGACGTCCCCCTTGCGCTCCACCAGCCAAAAGATCTGGTTGGCCGGCGGACAGTCCCACTCCAGAGCCTCACGCGCCAAACCGCCTCCGCGTGACACCTTGTCCATCGCGACGAACATCGCGTCCACAGCCTCGGGCGCGTGACGGAACTGGGTCGAGGCATAATCCACAATCAGCGCCATGGGCAGCCGGGCCTCCTCAGACACGCGCGTCACGAGATCGGTCAGTTTCTCGATGCTGTCCGCCCGCTGCCCGAGTGGCAGACCGCACTCTATGAGCACCGTCTCCAGGCGTGGATCGCATTCGCCATGCAAAGCAAGCCCCGACACCGGGTCGTGGGTCAGGAGTGCCACCACCCCCTTTGGCTTGAGCGCCCACCAGATCGCACTGGGAAACGAGAGAAACTGCGCATCTTCGCCGACCGGCACGGGATAGAGATCGCGCACATTCCCGGAGACCACAAACTGCGACCGCACAGAGAGAGCCGAGCCGATCTCCTCCAGCCAGTTGGGCGCGTTCAGCACAGAGTTCGGTGTGGTCGACTGGCTCTCGGCGTTCATCATATTCATGTCGGCAATGCCCCCACACCGCGCAAAGGGCCGCTGCCGCGCACCCGGACTCTGCTTAGGTGACGCCTCAAACCCCAAGATTTCGCAAACCGACACCGCTGACACGACGGCGCAGGATCGCTCCCTTGACCCGGTTCAAACACAACCGGACCCCCGACGTTCAGTCACCCTTTCAAGATGGCAATTTGATGGCGCACTGCACAAACGTCACGAACCTTTGGTCGAATGCGCATTATGGTTGTGCCCGCGATGCGGCATAGCGCTATAAGCGAGTGGCGCACGGGGAAGGGCGTCGCGGCGAGGGCACGAGGGGGATGCTAGAGCACAGGGTTGCATATCTCGGGCGTTCTGAGCTGCGGGAGACGCCGTCGAGTGCCGCCCTGGTGCTGGCGAGCGATGCGGATCCCCTCGAGGAGAGAGCCTATCTCTCCGCAAGAGCGCTTTTTCCCGAGGTGACAGCCAAGGCACTGCGCGGGGTCTCGGAGATCGTCGGATCTCGCTTCTACGTGCCGCCGAGCATGCTTGCCCGGATCCTGCGCGAGGCCGATCCAGTGGCAACTGTCAGCCTCGGGGCAGTGCGGTTCGAGGGGTTCTCCGCCTGTTGCAGCGCCTATATCCGGCACGACATCGGCGATGACGCGCTGGAGACACAGCGCCGGCAGAACGGCACCACCAATGTGGACTTTGGGCCGGACCTGAGGGCCGCCCTGACCCGCGTCCGCCGCGACAGCCAACTCGACATCTCCGTCGGCGCGACCGGCGTGGAGATCGTCCACGAGACGGCCGCAGTCGTAGAGCGCAAGGTGCCGTTGCCGCTGCGTTGGGTCCGCGGCTTCGGCGAGGTTCAGGTGCACCTGTCACGGATGCACCGGGTCGCCTCGGTTTCGCGCATCGCGGCGCACCGGTTTTTGCGCGGACAGCCCCGCTCCAAGACCGACCACCAGCAATGGATCACCGCGGGGCCTGCGGGCATGCGCACCTCAGCGCGATCGTCACCGGGGGCCGTGCCGCTGCGGGGAGGCCATCGGCTGCGGGTGCTGGAGCCGCTGATGCCGTTTGCCGACGGGTTGGAGATCTGGCTCGACGCGGCCACCGGAAGCACAGCCTGGGTGCTGCGCCTCGGCCCGCAACGGATCACCCTGGCGCTCAACGCCGAACCGTGGCGCGGGTTCTCCGGCGATGGCGGGCTGCTCTCCGGCCTTGCGGTTGCCGACGATGCGGGCACCGCCGCGCTCCGGGCGCAGCTGAACTGGCAAGACCGCCTGGGCCGTGCGGATCTGATGGCGGTCACCGGGTTCTCTGAAGACGACCTCGATCGCGCCCTTGCGGCCGTGGCGGCGGAGGGATTGGTGGGCTTCGATCTCGACACGGGCGCCTATTTCCATCGGGTTCTGCCCTTCCGTCTCGACCGGACCGAGCGGTTGAACCCGCGCCTCAAGGCCGCCCGCGCACTCTTCGAGGCCGGGGCGGTCGCGCTGACGACGAACGGCGCCCGGGTGACCTCAGACGCCGTGGTGCACGAACTGCGCCTGACCCCGGCGGGTCTGACCTGCACCTGCCCCTGGTTTGCGAAACACAAGGCCGCCCGCGGGCCCTGCAAACATGCGCTGGCGGTCGAGATGGCGATGGAGGCGCAGCGTGACGGAGGATGACGCGCTCGAACTGGCCCAGTCGACATCCGCCAAATCGGCGCTCGCCCGGTTTGCAGCGGTTGACGAGGCCACCCGGCGCAAGGCGGCCAAACCCGTGCTTACGCTCTGGAAGGCGCATTGGCAGGCCCGCTTCTCCACCAGCGCCAAGGCACCGAAACCGCCCAAGATCCGAGACATGGACGCCCTGCGGATCGCGCTGTTCGCCACAGCCACCCCGTCGGAGCTGAAACCTTACGGCTTTCACGTCCTGCCCGAAGAGATCGCACTCACCGACGTGATCGCGGCAATGAAGCCCAGTTGGATCGATCGGTTCGTCGCCAATATGGTCGAGGACTGGCCGCACCTCGTCCAGCGGGTGGCCCCGGTATGGCGCGCCGGCCTGTGCGCCCGGCCCGAGGGTGACAGCCTGATCCTCGGCTACTTCTCACACATCAGCGGCGTCCCGCTCTCCCAGGACGAGGCCGCGTTTCTCACGCACGACATTTGGCGTTTCTTCGAAGTGGAGGGGAGCGGTGAGTTCAGCCTCGCCGCCGTCGACAAATACAGCCCTGCCGACGCGCAATGGGGCACGGTCATCGTGAAGCTCAGCGTGGAGGGTAAGCTCGACCGGAACCGCCTGCTCGATGCCTCGCTCGATGCGCTGGAGCGGGATTTCAGCCAGTTCCGCGCCGGCTGGTACTCACGGCTCCACACGGCGCTGGAGCCCACCCTGGAAGAGCAGGCGGCACGGACGACCCGGTATCTGCATCTCCTCGCAAGCCCCATCCCGCCCACTGTGTCTTTTGCGCTGAAGGCAGTGAAGGCGCTCGATAAGGCGGGGAAAATGCCAACCGATGCGCTTTTGGGTGGGATCTCTCCTGCCCTCCAGGCCCGCCAGAAATCGACCGTGACAACGGCCCTTCAGCTCCTCGCGGGTGCGGCCAAAAGGGCGCCTGATCGCGCCGCAGAGATCGCCCGTCTGGCCGCGACCGCGCTGATCTCAGAAACCCCGGATGTGCAATCCAAGGCCTTGGATCTCGTTGATCGCCTTGGTGCCGCGCATGACCCGGAGGTGACAGCAACGCTCGCCGCCCATCTCGGCGCCGTGGCGCCGTCCCTCCAACCCCGCCTCGCCGCGATGGTCGGAGAGACCGCGCCCGAGACCGGTCCCGTCGAGAACCCGCCCGAGGCAGCCGCGCCCCTGTCTCCGGTTCTGCCGGTCGAGAGCATGGATGCGGCCATCTCCCTCTTCCTCGAGGTTCTGGAGAGTTGCCGCGACCCGATCGCCGTCGAGCGCGCCGTGGACGGGATTGCCCGATTTGGCGCGGAGGCCTGTGCTGCCGGTGACAAGCTCTCCCCCGTCGCGAAACGGTCCAACCAACTCCTCGACCGACCCGGAGATGTGGAACTGAAGCTCGTTCTGGCGGCCACGGGTGCGGCTTGGGCCGATGGGAGCACGATCGCCGAGACCCTCAGCCAACGCTTTCCACCCGACACCCACCGCAGCATCGCAAAGGACAACACCGCACAGATCTTTGTCGAGCGGACGGAGGATGTCTTGACCTGGGTGCGCGAAGGCCGCTCGCAACCCCTGCTGTCCCTGCCCTCCGATGACACAGGACAGGTCGCCGCCACTGATCTCGTAGACCGGGCTGAGACCTGCCTCGCAACCGACGGCACACTGCCCCACCGGGACCTCGCACTTGCCCTCACCCGTCTGGCTCCCGCGGGTCGCGAGGCGGCGCTCGCACGGATCGGGACGGGGTCGGAGGCCGAACGCGCCATCGCCTTCGCCCTGGGCGGAGACGTGACGCCCGACGAGGACCCCGCTCTCTGGGTGGCCGCCTGGGCCGCAGCCATGCCCGACACCCCGCACAAGGGGATCGTCCGGCTCGTCCGCGCCTCAATGGCCGGTGCTGGCACCCCTGCTGAGCTCACCCTCAGGGCCGAGCGCCAAGAGAACCCGCCCTATGCCTGGTGCGTCGCGGGTGTCGATGTCATCCCGAAACCCGTCCCCGGCAATGCGCGGTTCGCGTCGAGTGTCTTCCACCTGCCCGCGTTCAACCGGTATCTCAGTGCCAGTCCCTGCGGTTGCACCTTCGAGGACATCGCCTGGGCCTCGATCCTATGGCCGGCCCGGATGGAGCCCTTCTTCTCCTGCGCGATCCCGGCGATGGACACCGACCAGAAGCTTACCGACCACCACTGCCGCGCCTATCTCGAGCCGCTGTTCCGACCGACAATGTCCTGCGGGCCGATGGCGTGCGGAATGCTCGCCTTCTATCTCGCCTCCGCCGATCCCTCCGTCACGAGCCTCGCCGTCGACGCCATCGCAACCCTTGTGGGGCAAGGCCGCCTCTGCGCCGAGGACCTGGCGGATCCGGTCTGGCAGTTCGCCGCCCTCGGCGCGCTGCCGTTCGGGCGATGGATCCGCGCCTTCCGCGACATCGCCGCGATCTCTCCGGTGCACGCAGGTTTTGTGCGGCACCTGATGGCGGGGGTGCTGCGCTTCGGCGGCGAGGAGGTGCCGCGGGAGATGGGCGCCTATCTGGAGCTGCTGTTTGAACTCCACTGCGCTGCGGGCACGCGGCTGGACACTCCCGCAGCGGTGGCGTGCCTCAAGCGCCTGCCGGGTGGGGGCAAGACCCGCACCTTTGCGAAGAAGCTGATCGCTTTGGCCGAGGCCGGATAGGCGCGCGATCACCGCTCCCACACCGGCGGAGACCCGATCTTCTCCAGGAGAAAGTCGATAAAAACCCGCACCTTAGCGGTCAGCACATTGGATTTCGGATAGACCAGCCAGATCGCGGAGTGGTCCTCCACCTCATAGGCGGGCAGCACGCGGACAAGCGCCCCCTCCCGTAGCTCAGCCGCCACGCTCCAGAGCGCGTTCATCGAGATCCCCACCCCCGCGCAGGTGGCGGCCCGGATCGCCGCGCCGTCATCGCAAACGACCCGCGCGGAGGCACCGCGGGGCGGGAAGGTGCAAGGGGGAAGGCCTTCTCCGGCGGTCAGCGTTCTCGGCGGCCCATCGTGGAGCACGATCAGCCTGTGCGCGCTCAGATCCTCCGGCGTCGTTGGGACGCCAGCGCGCACGAGATAACCCGGAGCCGCGCACAGAATGCGCCGGTCATCGGCCAGCTTGCGCGCCCGTAAGCTGCTGTCCTGCAACGCAGAATTCCGCAGCGCCAGGTCGTAGCCGCCTTCGATCAGATCCATCTGGGTGTCCGAGAGTTTCAGCTCCAGCGAGATCCCTGGATAGCGGTCGAGGAACTCCGGCAGCAGCGGAGCGATGTACCGTTCGGCGAAGGTGCTGGAGGCGGCAAAGCGCAGGGTGCCCGTCACCTCGGGGCTGGCATGGCCGAGGGCGGCCCGCGCGGCCTCCTCCTGCGCCAGGATCTCCTGCGCAAAGGGCAGGAACTCCGCCCCCTCGACCGAGAGCGAGACCTTGCGGGTGGACCGGTGGAGCAAGTCTGCACCGAGCTGGTTTTCGAGTTTCGCGAGCCGGGCACTCGCCACCGCAGGGGCGAGTCCGAGCCGGCGGCCGGCGGCGCTGATGTTGAGCATATCGGCCGCCATCACGAAGAGCCTCACCGCATCGGTGTCCATGAATTTCTCCGCTATGGGGATAATTTTCGCATTCTGATCTAGATTAACTCCTTTCTAGAGATAAACTCCCCTCTTAATTATACAGGTTATCCGAATTCTGAAAGAGGAAATCATCGGATTTTATTGGATCCGATGGGTCTGCATATCCCCCTTGTGCAGTGCCTAACTGCCCCTCTCGGAACAAGGATGGCCCCAATGGACTACGACAAATTCACCACGTTCTCCGTGACCGTCGACAGCGCGATCGCCTGGGTGACGTTCGATTACCCACCCGTCAACGTCCAAGGTCTGCCCATGTTGGCGGACTTGACCATGCTCGCCCAAAAGCTCGAAGCCGACCGCAGCGTCAAAGTCGTGGTGTTCCAATCGGCGCATCCGGAGATCTTCGTCTGCCATGCCGATACGAACTTCCTGAAGGACATGTCGGGCACGGCGGTCTCGCGGGAGGAGGTCCAACTGCTCGACCTTCAGGTGGTGCTCGAGCGCATCAGCAAGCTGCCCCAAGCCACCATCGCCAAGATCGAAGGGTTCGCCCGCGGCGGCGGCCACGAGTTCGCGCTGGCCTGCGATATGCGTATTGCGGCCCGTGGCAAGGCCCGGTTCATGCAGATGGAGGTTGGCATGGGCATCCTCCCCTGTGGCGGTGGCGCGTCACGGATGGCGCGTCAGGTCGGGCTCGGCCGGGCGCTGGAGATCACGCTGGGCGCGCGGGACTGGGATGCGGACGAGGCCGAGCGCATCGGCACGATCAATCGCGCCCTGGATCCGGAGGAGATCGGCCCCTTTGTGGACGCCCTCGCCAAGCGGATCGCCCTCTTCCCCGCGGCCTAGCAAGCGGTCTACGAGTCGATTGACCGGCCGATCGCAGACGCGCTGAAGGCGGAGGCCTATTGGCTCTACCAGGCAACCAGCCAGACGCCGGCGCTTGCGCGGTTCAAATGGGCCGACGAGCAAGGCGCGCAGTTCGACATGGACAACCAGCGGACCTGGCCGGAGATGTTGGTCAAGGTCCAAGAGATCACGGGCTAAGCGCCAAGCAACGGGGGCCGCGTCCGATGCGGCTCCCATTATATCGAAAACCCGAATTCTGAAACCGGATCTGACGCGTTTCGCCCGGTTTCCCGATGTTTATCTTCACAGAACACCGCTGATCAGAGAGGCCCCGATGCCACGCACCGGCAGCGTCAACTATCACGTCCACAAACCCGAGCGGCAGGCCTTCCACATCGATGCAGGTGGGGTGGTCGGCGCGATGATCTCTCCGGAGCTTACCGCCACCGAGGTCCCCGTCCGCGATGTCCGCAGCGAGGGCACACCGGTGAGGTTCGACACCGACAGCGTGGGCTTTGCAACCGCGCCGAGCAGCGTCACCACCTTCCAAGAGGGCGGCGCGTGGAAACCCGCCTATGACCGCGATCTGACCGCGCTGCTGACCCGGGAATTGGGCGCCAAGGAGGTCGTGATCTTCGACCACACCGTCCGCATCGACGACCCAAACGCCCTCCGCAAACCGGCCCGCAACGTCCACAGCGACTACAGCACCGAGGGGGCGGAGCAGCGGCTGATCGACATCCTCGGTCCCGACCGGGCGGCCGAGTGGAGCGCGGGGCATTACGGCTTCCTCAATATCTGGCGTCCGATCGAGGCGCCGATCAACAGCGCGCCGCTCGGGTTCATCCGCCCCGCCAGCGTGGCCGAGGAGGACTGGATCCTGATCGACCTTATCTACCCAGACCGGCTGGGCAAGATCCTGGGGCTGGCCGCGAACCCGGCCCATGACTGGGTCTATATGTCCAAGATGACGCCTGACGAGGTGGCGATCTTCAACATCTACGACAACCGCGGGCGCCCCTCGATTGGCCACAGCGCGCTGGATATGGTCGAAGACCCAACGGTTCAGAGCATCCGCAAGAGCATCGAGAGCCGGACCCTGGTGCGCTATTGATGGAGAGCACGATGTTGGACAATGCCAAGACCGAGGCCTTTCCGCGCCTCAACCGGGCCTACAACACGGTGTTCCAGCCAGGGCGGCTGACCCTTGGGCTGGTGGTGCCGCTCGAGGCCTATCCGGTGGGGGCAGCGCCGGAGATGGCACGGCATCTCGAGCGGGTGCAGCTGGCGGAGGAGTTGGGGTTCAGCGCTGTCTGGCTGCGCGACGTGCCCTTCCATGTGCCGAGCTTCGGGGATGTGGGGCAAGTCTTCGACCCCTTCGTCTATCTCGGCGCCTTGGCGGCGACCACCCGCACCATCGCGCTCGGGACCGCGAGCATCATCCTGCCGCTCCGCCATCCGGCCCATGTGGCGAAGGCCGCGGCCTCGGCGGATGCGCTCTCGGGCGGGCGGCTGCTGCTGGGCGTGGCGTCGGGCGACCGGCCGGAGGAGTACCCGGCGACGGGCATGTCCTACCCCAACCGGGGCGCGCGGTTCCGGGACAGCATGGCCTATATCCGCGCGATGGCGGAGGAGTTTCCGCAGATCGCAACCGCGCAAGGCGACCTGACGGGCGGCATCGACATGCTACCGAAACCGGTCGGAGGACGCCTGCCCATGCTGATCACCGGCGGCAGCCAGCAAGCCCCGGACTGGGTCGCGCAACACGGCGATGGCTGGATGACCTATCCGCGGGACGCTGCTTCCCAAGGCCGGGTGGTGGCCGATTACCGCAGCCGCGCGGCCGCTGCCGGCGGTCCGAACAAGCCTGTGATGCAATCGCTCTATGTCGATCTGGCCGAGGACCCGGAGGCCCCGCCGAGCCCCATCCATCTCGGCTTCCGCTCAGGGGTCACGTTCCTGCGGGCCTATCTGCGGGAGCTGCAGAGCCTCGGCATCAACCATGTCGCGCTCAACCTGCGCTTCAACCGGGCAGAGGTGGAGACCACAATGGCCCGCCTCGCCGACGACCTGTTCCCCGATTTCGCGGCTTAAGGAGCGCGCATGTCCAAGACCATTCTCATCACCGGAGCGACCGACGGCATCGGGCTCCTGACCGCCCAAATGCTCGCAGGCCAGGGCCACCGCGTCCTGCTGCACGGGCGGAGCGCGGCGAAACTCGCGGCCGCGGCGGAGGCGGTTGGCGGCGAGACCGAGAGCCTAGTGGCAGATCTCTCGCGCCCCGCAGACGTGGCGCAGATGGCGACCCAGATCCTCGCGCGGCACCAGCGGCTGGATGTGCTGATCAACAATGCCGGGGTCTACAAGACGCCCCATCCGCGGACGACGGACGGCCAGGATGTCCGCTTTGTGGTGAACACGCTGGCGCCTTACGTGCTGACGAAGCGGCTGCTGCCGATCATCCCCAAGGACGGGCGGGTGGTGAACCTCTCCTCAGCAGCGCAAGCGCCGGTGGATCTCGACGCGATGGCGGGGCAGAGGGCGCTCGAGGACTTCGCCGCCTATGCGCAGAGCAAGCTCGCGATCACGATTTGGACGCGGGAGATGGCGAAGACCCATCCCGAAGGCCCGGTGATGGTGGCGGTCAATCCGGGCTCCTTGCTCGCCTCCAAGATGGTGAAGGAGGGCTTCGGGGTCGCCGGCAACGACCTCTCGATCGGGGCGGAGATCCTCTGCAAGGCCGCCCTCGACCCGGCCTTCGCGACCGCATCGGGGGCGTATTTCGACAATGACGCCGGGCGGTTCTCCGACCCCCACGGCGCCGCGCTCGGCCCCCATGCGGCGGAGGTGATGGCCGGCATCGAGGCACTGCCGGCCGAGCAGATCTAGCTCGCCAGCAGCAGGATCCCCGCCAGGATGAAGCCCGCGATGAAGACGGTCTCCGCGACGATCAGCACCACCGCGGGGCCGCCCACATCCATGATCCGGCGGAGCGAGGTCTTCATCCCCACCGCGGCGATGGCCACCAGGAGCGCCCAGCGGGAGAGGCTGCCGAGCGCGTCGGCAACCACCGCCGGCACCACCCCGGCGGAGTTGAGCGCGGCAAACCCGAGGAACGCCAGCACGAAGGCCGGGATCAGCGGCGGGCGGCTGCCGCCCTCGCCCGTCTGGAGCCCTGAGGCGCGGATCGCCAGCGCGAACAACAGCACCACCGGCGCCAGCATTGTGACCCGGATGAGCTTGACCAGCGTTGCGGTGTCGCCCGTCTCTTCGCTGACCGAGAAGCCCGCGCCCACCACCTGCGCGACATCGTGGATGGTGCCGCCAAGGAAGACCCCGACGGCCCGGTCGTCGAGTTCAAACGTCTGCACTAGGATCGGATAGGCGACCATCGCGATCGTCGAGAGCACGGTGACGCTCAGCACCGTGAAGATCAGGTTCCGCTCGGAGTGCTCGTTCTTCGGCAGCACCGCCGCGATGGCCATCGCCGCCGAGGCGCCGCAGATCGCGACCGATCCCCCCGTCAACAGCGCCAGCCGCCAGCCGCGCCCGAGCATGCGCGCACCCGCCAGCCCGACCCCGATGGTCAGCACGACGCCAGCGATCACCAGCACGATCAGCTCGACCCCGAGGCCCATCAACAGATCCACGCTGATCCGCACACCGAGCAGCGCCACGCCGATCCGCAGCACGGTCTTGGCGGTGAACTCGATGCCCGGGACGCAGCGGCCTTCCTCGGCCAGGAAGTGCAGCGCGATCCCCAACAGCAGCGCCATCAGCATCGCCGGCGCGCCATAGTGCTCGGACAGGAACTGCGCCGCGATGCCGACGAGCACGGAAACCGTGATCCCCGGCCAAAGCGCTTGCGCACGGGACGAGAGCCCGGCCAAACGGTCGGACAGCATGGTGGACTGCATCGGAGGCTCCTGTGTGGGAAGCGGAGGGCAGGTCGGCCCGCCCTCCGCCAGTCAGTCAGGCGTCGGTCAGAGGCGCGGCTGCTGCGGGCGCATATCCGCCGAGGTGATGCCTGCGACCTCCACTGGTTTCTTCATCGCATCGCGCCGGAAGGGCTCGCCGAGCTCCTGGTTGAGGACGACTTCCACCAGCGTGGTCACGTTGTCCTCCATCTGGGCGCGGGTGGCCTCGCGGATCGCCTCGGTGGTCTCCTCCATGCTGCGGACTTGGACACCCTTCAGCCCGCAGGCATCGGCGACCTTGGCGTAGTCGACGCCGAGGTTGAGCTCCGTTCCCACGAAGTTGTCGTCGAACCAGAGGGTGGAGTTCCGCTTCTCAGCGCCCCACTGATAGTTCCGGAAGACGACCATAGTGATCGCGGGCCAGTCACCGCGCCCGCAGGCGGTCAGCTCGTTCATGGAGATGCCGAACGCGCCGTCGCCGGCAAAGCCGACGCAGGGCACATCCGGGCAGCCGATCTTGGCGCCGAGGATCGAGGGCAGGCCATAGCCACAGGGGCCGAAGAGGCCCGGGGCCAGGTATTTCCGGCCGTTCTCGAACATCGGATAGGCGTTGCCGATGGCGCAGTTGTTGCCGATGTCGGTGGAGACGATGGCCTCCTCGGGCATCCCCGACATGATCGCGCGCCAGGCCTGGCGGGGCGACATGCGATCGGGCTCGCGGTCCCGGGCGCGCTGGTTCCAGGTGACGCCCTCGTCGCTGTCGTCCTCGTGGTCCATCGAGGTCAGCTCCTGCGCCCAACGGGAGCGGGCATCGGCGACCATGTCCATCCGCGCCTTGCGGGCGGTCTCGTCGATGCTGTCGGGGAGCGCCGCGAGGATGCTCTCGGCCACCATGCGCGCATCGCCCTGGATGCCAACGGCCACGCGTTTGGTCAGGCCGATGCGGTCGCCGTTGATGTCGACCTGGATGATCTTGGCGTCCTTGGGCCAGTACTCGGTCTGATAGGCCGGCAGCGAGGAGAACGGGTTGAGCCGGGTGCCAAGCGCCAGGATCACGTCGGCCTTGGCCATCATCTCCATGCCCGCCTTCGAGCCGTTGTAGCCGAGCGGTCCGCAGGAGAGCGGGTGGCTGCCCGGGAAGGCGTCGTTGTGCTGGTAGTTGCAGCAGACCGGCGCGCCCAGGCGCTCGGCCAGTGTGGCGGAAGCCGGGATCGCACCCGAGAGCACAACGCCCGCGCCGTTCAGGATCACCGGGTGCTTGGCGCCGGCCAGCAGGCGGGCGGCCTCCTGGATGCCATCGGCCGAGCCCGGCGGGTGGCCGAGATCCACGATCTGCGGCAGCTCGATGTCGATCACCTGCGTCCACATATCGCGGGGCACGTTGATCTGCGCCGGTGCCGAGCCGCGATGCGCCTTGGTGATCACGCGGTTCAGGACCTCGGCGATGCGGGTCGGGTCGCGCACCTCCTCCTGGTAGCAGACGCAATCCTCGAACATCGCCATCTGCTTCACCTCCTGGAAACCGCCCTGACCGATGGTCTTGTTGGCGGCCTGCGGGGTGACCAGCAGCAGCGGCGTGTGGTTCCAGTAGGCGGTGATGATCGGCGTCACGATGTTGGTGATGCCGGGGCCGTTCTGGGCGATCGCCATCGACATCTTGCCCGTCGCACGGGTGTAGCCGTCGGCCGACATGCCCGCGTTCACCTCATGGGCGCAGTCCCAGAACTTGATGCCCGCTTTCGGGAACAGGTCCGAGATCGGCATCATGGCCGATCCGATGATCCCGAAGGCATGTTCAATGCCGTGCATCTGCAGAACTTTGACGAAGGCCTCTTCCGTGGTCATCTTCATGGCGTTTCCTTTCACGTCTTTGGTAATCGATGGGGTCTCAGCCGCGGCGGTCGGCGAGGATTATGTCGCTCGCCTTCTCGCCGATCATGATGGTGGGGGCGTTGGTGTTGCCGCTGACGATCGCCGGCATGATCGAGGCATCGGCGATGCGCAGGCCGCGGATCCCGTGCACCCGCAACCGCTCATCGACCACGGCTTTCGGGTCGCTGCCCATGCGGCAGGTGCTGGTCGGGTGATAGATCGTCTGGCTGATCGAACGGGCTGCATCCAGGATCTCGTCATCCGTCTGCGGATTGCCGGCGGGCACATGCTCGCGCACGATGTGAGGGGCCAACGCTTTGGTCTTGGTCATCGCGCGGGCGAACTTCACGGCCCGGACGGCGCACAGGCGATCCGCCTCGGCCGAGAGGTAGTTCGGCACGATCTTGGGATAGGTCTTGGCATCCGGGCTCGAGATATGGATGTGCCCACGGCTCTCGGGCCGGAGCTGGCAGACCGAGGACGTGATCCCGGAGAACGGATGCATCTCGATGCCGGGCTTGTCGGCCGAGAGCGGCTGAAAGTGGAACTGGATGTCCGGGGTCTCCAGCCCCTCCATCGACTTGGCAAAGACCGCAACCTGGCTGGCGCCGAGGCTCATCGGTCCCTTGCGGAACAGCACATAGTTGAGCCCGATCCCCATGCGCGGGATGAAGCGGTTGATCGCGTCGTTCAGGGTCGGGACGTTGACCTCGTAGATCAGGCGGATCTGCAGGTGATCCTGCAGGCACTCGCCAACCCCCTCGAGCTCATGGCGCACCGGCACGCCGGCGTTCTCCAGCACCTCTTCGCGACCGATGCCCGAAAGCTCCAGGATCTGCGGTGAGCCGATCGCGCCCGCGGAGAGAATCACCTCGCCGCCCTCGCGCAGGCGCACCATCTCGCTGCGCCCGTCGCGGGAGAAGTGGACACCGACGACCCGCTTGGGGTCGTCTTCGGCAAAGGCCAGCCCCTCGGTCAGCGCATGGGTCACGATCTGGAGGTTCGGCCGGTTCTTCACCGGATTGAGGAAGGCCCGGGCGCTGGAACAACGGAACCCGCCGCGGGCGGTTTGGTGGAAATAGCCCGCCCCCTCCTGATCGGCGCCGTTGTAGTCCTCGGTCCGCGGCACCCCCATCTCGACGGCGGCGTCGATGAAGGCCTCGGCGATCTGGCTCTTGGCCCGGATGCGTGAGACCGACAGCCCGCCCGAGCCGCCATGCAGCGCGCTCTCGCCGTCCTCATGGGTCTCGGAGCGTTTGAACAGCGGGAGCACATCGTCCCAGCTCCAGCCGCTGTTCCCAAGCTGCGCCCAGTGATCATAGTCCTGCGGCTGTCCGCGCACATAGAGCAGCCCGTTGATCGAGCTCGAACCGCCGAGGCCCTTGCCCCGCGGCCAGTCGATCGCGCGCCCGTTCAGACCAGGATCCGCTTCGGCCTTGTAGCACCAATCTGTCGCTGGGTTGTGGAGTGTCTTGAAATACCCGACCGGGACGTGGATCCATGGGTTCCAGTCGCGTCCACCTGCTTCGAGGAGAATCACACGCACCGACGGGTCCGCGCTCAGGCGATTCGCAAGGACGCACCCTGCGGAACCGGCGCCAACCACCACAAAATCAGCCTCCATTCCGGACATTTCCGAATTCCCTTAGCGTTTGTACTTTTCTTGCTTGCCCCGGCGACCATACTGTGATTTTTTGAGACTACAAGTATCATTTTTGGCAAGGGAGGAATGCCAATGACTATCTCAAGCAAGCTCGCGGGCATATCGCGCCGCGACCTGCTCCGGCTGACTGGGCGCTTCGGGATCACCTCGACGATGCTCGCGGCCGGAGGCCTGGCGGGCACGGTGAGCCTCAGCTCGCTCGCGCGGGCGTCCGAGTCGACCTACGAGAAGCGTTTCAAGAAGGAACCAAAGCACACCCTCAAATTCGGTGCTGCAGGCTTCAATCAGCGCAACCTGCTGATCGAGCGTGCCGGCTGCCTGGAGTTTGCCCGCGACCTCGAAGAGCGCACCGACGGCGAGATCCGCGTCGAGTTCATCGGCGACAACCAGATCTGCGGCCAGCTCTCCTGCGTAGATATCGACGATGCCGAGCTGCGCTTTCTCGACGCAGG
>JBCBYB010000026.1:0-63641 GCA_039816045.1 Pseudomonadota bacterium | reverse complement strand
TGCGTACCATGGTGGCTTCTCCTTCTTCTCTGCCTACCCCGATCATCGGGCGGTGAAGGCAGGGTGGACCATCCCATGAGCTGTAGGTGAAGCGTCCCGAGCTCGGCCGCATGCGCGCGGTCCAACAGTGCGCGGACCTCGGCGACCCGCGCCCGCAACGCTTTCTTATGGTCTTCGAAGCTGATGCCGATCGTCGCCATACCCGGATGCCGAAAGAGCCAAAGATGGTGACGATGGCCGCGTCGACGGCCGTCCACTCGTTCATCCAATCGGGCATGGGACCCTCCTGCCAAATGCGTGGGCCGTCTGGCAGGAGGGCGCGGGAGGGCTAGCGCTTGAGGCGGCGGAGCAGCGAGGAGGTGTCCCAGCGCCCGCCCCCCATATCCTGGATCTCACCGTAGAACTGGTCGACCAGTGCTGTCACCGGCAGGCGGGCGCCGTTGCGCTTGGCCTCGTCGAGGCAGATGCCGAGGTCCTTGCGCATCCAGTCCACCGCAAAGCCGAAGTCGAACTCGTCCGCCAGCATGGTCTTGTTGCGGTTCTCCATCTGCCAGGAGCCGGCGGCGCCCTTGGAGATCACATCGAACACCGCCGCGCCGTCGAGGCCCGCCTTCTCGGCGAACATCACGCCTTCGGACAGCCCCTGCACCAGCCCCGCGATGCAAATCTGGTTGACCATCTTGGTGAGCTGGCCCGCGCCCGGGGCGCCCATCAGCCGGCAGGCCTTGGCGTAGACCTCCATCACCGGCTCGGCGCGGTCGTAGTCCGCTTGCTCGCCGCCGCACATGATGCCGAGCTGGCCGTTCTCGGCACCCGCCTGACCGCCCGAGACCGGGGCATCGACAAAACCGATGCCGCGGGACTTGCCGTCGGCCTGGAGCGCGCGCGCCACCTCGGCCGAAGCGGTGGTGTGGTCCACCAGCACCGTGCCCGAGGCCATGCCCGCAAAAGCGCCGTCCTCGCCGAGGACCACCGAGCGCAGATCGTCGTCGTTGCCGACGCAGACCATGACGAACTCCGAGCCTTCGGCCGCTTCGCGCGGGGTCGGCTTGGCGGCACCGCCATGCGCGCTCGCCCATGTCTCGGCCTTGGCGAAGGTCCGGTTGTAGACCGTCACCTCGTGTCCTTTGGCCTGCAAGTGCCCCGCCATGGGATAGCCCATCACGCCGAGCCCCAGAAAACTGACCTTTGCCATGCGTTCCTCCAATATTGCCCCTGCCTGACTACCCCAGGGCAGGGCGCGATCAAACCCCTGTGCGTGGGTGGCAGGCCGGTTGCGCCAAACCCGGCGCTCTGTTTCAAGGGGCCCGGACGGGGGCCTAAGAGGCGGAGGCATTGGCGGCATGACGCTCATTCTGCGCTGGCTGATGCGCGGTGCGATTCTGATGCTCGGGCTCGGGGCGGTCGGGCTCGTGCTGGCGTGGTCGCTGGTCTCGGGCTCTCTGCCCGAGCATTCGGGCCGGATCGCGGTCTCGGGGATCGCAGGCCCGGTGGAGATCCATCGCGATGCCAACGCCGTGCCGCACCTGCGCGCGGGGTCCGAGGCGGATCTCTGGTTCGCCCTCGGGTTGACCCATGCGCAGGACCGGCTCTGGCAGATGGAGGTCTCCCGGCGCGCAGCACAAGGGCGGCTCTCGGCGCTGTTCGGGCCACGGACGCTGGGGCTCGACCGGCTGGCGCGCACGCTCGATCTCTATGGCCATGCGCGCCGGGCCGTCGCGTATCAGAGTGCGGAGACCCAGGCGGCTTTGCGCGCCTATTCCGCCGGGGTGAACGCCTGGATCCGCCATGTGGACGCCCAATCCCTTGGCCGGGGGGCGCCGGAGTTCTTCCTGTTCGGCGAAGGGTTCGAGCCCTGGGCACCCGCCGACAGCATCGGGATCCTGAAATCCATGGCGCTCCGGCTCTCGGGCTCCGCCCGGCAGGAGGTGCGCCGCGCGCTCTTTCAGCTTGCCCTGCCGCCGGAGCGGGTGGCCGATATCCTGCCCGACTATCCGGTGCCGGCGGAGACGGCGATCCCGCGCTACACCCAGCTCTTTCCGGGCGCGCGCTTTGCTGGCCTCAGTGGCCAACCCGACCCGCTGCTCGACGCGCTCGGGCCGGCGCACAGGCCGGAGATGGCTGGCGCCTCGAACGCCTGGACGGTGGACGGCTCGCGCTCCTCCTCCCGTGCGCCCTTGCTGGCGAACGACCCGCATCTGTGGCTGTCTGCCCCCTCGGTCTGGTATCTTGCGGGCCTGAAGGGGGGCACGGTCGAGGGCATCGGCGGCACGCTGCCCGGGGTGCCCGCGATCCTGATCGGCCACAACGGGCGCCTCGGCTGGGGGCTCACCACCGCCAATGTGGACGACCAGGACCTCTTCATCGAGAAGCTGAACCCCGAAGACCCGTCGCTTTACCTCACGCCCGACGGCTGGCAACCGTTCGAGACCCGGCGCGTGCGGCTCGAGGTGGCCGGAGAGGAGCCACGCTTTGAGACCGTGCGGCACACCCGCCATGGCCCTGTTCTGACCGGCGCCATGTTCGGAGCGGATGCGGTGACGCCTGAGGGCCATGTGGCGGCGCTTGCCTGGACCGCGCTCACCGACGAGGACCGGGGGCTGTCCGCTCTCCATCGCCTGCTGGCCGCCGACACGGTGTCCGAGGGGATGCGCGCTGCCCGCGGCGTCGCGGCGCCCGCACAGATCATCACGCTCGCCGACCGCGCGGAGATCGGTATGGTCCTGGCCGGTCAGGTCCCGCGCCGGCGGCTTGGCAACCCGGTCAAGGGGCGCCTGCCGTCTCCGGGATGGAAGAAGATGCACGATTGGGAGGGCTGGCTCCCGAGTTCCGCCATCCCCCGGCACCGCGCCCCGCCGGAAGGCGCGCTCGCCACCGCCAACAACCGCTTTACCGACGCGGCCTATCCCGATCACCTCAGCTTCGACTGGGACGCGCCTTATCGCATCCGGCGCATCACCAAGGAGCTCTCGGGCCGGCGCTATCACTCGCGGGACAGCTTCGTCGCGCTCCAATCTGATACGGTCTCGGAGATGGCGCGCTCGGTCCTGCCGCTGATCGCCCGGGACCTCTGGTGGCGCGAGGGGGCGCAGACCTCGGACGGCATGCGCGCCGATGCGGTCGAGCGCCTCGCCGACTGGTCCGGCGAGATGGAGCAGCACGCGCCGGAGCCGCTGATCTTTGCCGAGTGGATGCGGCGCCTCACCCACCGGTTGGCGGCTGACGAACTCGGTGCCCTGATCCGCGAGGTCGACGGGCCGCGGCCGCTCTTTGTTGAGCGGGTTTTCCGCGACATCGACGGCGCCGCCGTCTGGTGCGACATCGACAAGACGCCGGAGCGGGAAACCTGCGCTCAGATCGCCTCGATCGCCCTCGACGACGCGCTGGCCCGGCTCTCGCGCGACCATGGGCCGACGCTCTCCTCCTGGCGCTGGGGGGCGGCGCACCGGGCCGTGCACCGGCACATGCCGCTCGGGTTCTCCGAGGCGGCGGGGCTTTTTGTGAACATCGAGCAGGAGACCTCGGGCGGCGACTTTACCCTGATGCGGGGGATGAGCGCTGGCTCAGGCGCCAGGCCGTTCGAGAACGTGCACGCCTCAGGCCTGCGGGTGGTCTTTGACTTCGCCGATCTCGACCGCTCGGTGATGATGATCTCAACGGGGCAGAGCGGGCATCCCCTCTCGCGCTGGTACGACCACCTGGCCGAGCCCTGGGCGCGGGGCGACACGATCCCGATGTCGATGTCGGATGTGGATGCTCAGAGCGGCGGGCTGGGCACCATCACGCTGGTGCCGAAGGCAGGGCAGGGCGGCTGAGGCGCCGCCCGGCGGTTTGGCCAGGAGCCTCAGCTCCAGGGGCGCATGCTCTCGCGCATGACCTCGTCCGCCACCACGAAGGCCGCGCGCATCGGCGTTGTCCAGAACATCGCCATCGCGCCGACGCCCATAGCCATCATCGTTTCCTGCGAGATGCTGAAGGGATCAGTCCCCGCCTTGTCTGCGCCATCACTGCCGCTCACCGGTCCGCACGCCATGGTCCCCTCCGTTCTTCGACTCGTTGTTGAAACGAACCTAGGGCGGGGCGCGGGTAACGTCCAGAAAGAAAATGACGCGGTGCAGCAGGATTCTTTCGCCTTTGCATTAAGACATGGACAAATCCTGCTGTGGTCCGATGCCCCTCAGCGCCCGTGCCAGCCCATGAAACCGCCGCGCATCGCCTCTTCGGCGACCACTGCTCCGGCACGCCAGGGGGCCATCCAAACCGCTGCGAGCGCGCCGAAGCCGCCGTCGGTCACAGCCGGGGAAAAGCCGAAAGGATCGGGGATTTTGCTGCCCGCCATGGTCGATACGGGCTGGGAATGCTCAGAGTTTGCCATTGTCGTCTCCATCAAATCGATCAGCCAATACCGATCAGGTGGGCACCAGCCTGCGCCCGCGCCATGGAGAAACCGTATGGAGTGGGAACCCCTTCCGCCCAGCGGAGCGATTCGCGCTGGACTGTTGCGGATGGGCCGCGTTCAGCCGAAGAGCTCGTGGCAGAACTCCAGCGCTTCGACCAGTTTGTCGACCTCGGCGCGGGTGTTGTAGAGCCCGAAGCTCGCCCGCGCTGTGGCCGACACCCCGAGATGCGTCATCAATGGCTGGCAGCAATGGTGCCCCGCGCGCACGGCGATGCCCTTGCGGTCGATCACGGTGGAGATGTCGTGGGGATGCGCGCCGCCCTCCATCGAGAAGGAGAAGATCGCGCCCTTCGTCTCCGAGGTGCCATGGAGCTGCAGCCAGTTCAGCCCGCCGAGCTGCGCCTGGGCATAGTCCCGCAAGTCCCGCTCATGGGCGGCGATGGCGTCCATCCCCAGCCCCTGGACATAGTCGATGGCCGCGCCGAAGCCGATCACCTGGACAATGTTGGGCGTGCCGGCCTCGAACTTGTGCGGCGGGTCGTTGTAGGTGATCTCGTCCTTGGCAACGGTCCGGATCATGTCGCCGCCGCCCTTGAAGGGGCGCATCTCCGCCTGGCGCGCGCGGTTCACATAGATCGCGCCGGAGCCTGAGGGGCCATAGAGCTTGTGCCCCGTGATCACATAGAAATCCGCCCCGATCTCCGCGACGTTCACCGGCATGTGGACCGCCGCCTGGCAGCCGTCGAACAGCACCGGCACGCCGCGGGCATGGGCGATCTCGGTGATCCGCTTGGCGTCGGTCACGGTGCCGAGGACGTTCGACATATGGCTGAGGGCGACGAGCTTGGTGCGATCGGTCATCGCCTCGGCGATGCGCTCAGGGTCGAGATCGCCGCGGCTGTCCACATCCACCCATTTCAGAACCGCCCCGTAGCGCTCGCGCATGAAGTGCCAGGGGACGATGTTGGCGTGGTGCTCCATGACCGAGAGCAGGATCTCGTCGCCCGGTTCGATCCGCGGCTCGAGCCAGCCATAGGCGACAAGGTTGAACGCCTCGGTGCCGTTGGAGACGAAGAGGATCTCCTCCTCGTGCTCGGCGCCGAGGAACCCGGCGATCTTGGCGCGGACGGCCTCGAACTGCTCGGTCGCCTGGTTCGAGAGGAAGTGCAGCCCCCGGTGCACGTTGGCATAGCCGCTCTCATAGGTCTCGCGCATCGTGTCGATCACGACTTGCGGCTTCTGAGCCGAGGCGCCGTTGTCCAGATAGCAGAGGTCCACCCCGTTCACCTGCCGCGACAGGATTGGGAAATCGGCGCGCACCTTCTCGACGTCGTACATAATCGTCCCCGTTTGGTCCCTTGGGAGGGCTTTTCTGCTCAGGCCGGCGGCATCATGGAGAGCAGCAGCATCGAGCTCAACACGGCAAAGCCGATGGTGGCCGCGACCACCGTCCCGATGCTGCGGAACCCGTGGATCTCCGCCACATAGCCCGCGAACACCCAGATAGCTATGCTGGTCCCGCCAAGCAGCAAGAGCGAGGATCCGGCACCCCCGTCTCCGCGCAGGACCGCGGCCATGCCGATCAGCACGAGAGGGGAGAGAAAGGCCGTGACAAAGCCGTACCAGGACATGGCGAGAAAACAGTCCCAGAAGCTCGCGATGCCGCCGAAGACGCGCCCCGCCGCCATCACGACCCCCGCTGAGGCCGCGCAGATCACCGCCTGGGAGATGATGCCCATCACGTGAATGCTGAAGAGCGACTCGTCCGTTTCGGGCCGGGCGCCCGGGATCGCGACCGCCGAGATCGCCTGCACCAGATACGCGCCGACGATCAGGCCGACAATGGCGTCGGCCCCGTAAGGCCCACGGGCCAGAAAGCCCCGCACCGACCGGCGCGGGTCCGCGATGCTCTCGGCAATCCGGGCCGCGATGTCGGCAATCACTGGGACAGTCCGAGTGCTGCCATCAGATCGGCCCCGAACAGCAGGGCGGCCAACAGGAGCACGAGGGTGATGACGGCGTAAACAGCGAGCACAGGCGTCGTCTTTGTGAAACGATGGGCCTCGGCGGTGCCGGCCGCGAGGAAGACCACGAAGGCCAGGATCCCGATCAGCACCGGTGGCCAGGCGAAGAGGGCGTTGCCCAGGATGGGCATGGAGGGCTCGAGATGGGCGAAACCGGCCGAGATCATCGCCCCCAGCACCCCGACCGGCGCGGAGACCAGAGAGGCCCAGAAGACGGCCGCGCGCACGGCCTTGACCCCGCCGCGCCCGCCGAAGGCCCGCCCGGTCAGGCAGACCAGGCCCGCAAAGATGTACATGGTCGCGGTGCGCAGGAAGAGGGCGCCGATCAGCAGCACACCGAGCTGTGCCGGCACCGGCAGGGCCTGCTCGACCACGGCACTCGGGCTCACGATCAGGCGCACGCCGAAGGACAGGAAAAAGATCACGTCCGACAACAGAACAAAGAAGAGCAGGCGCGCTTCGGACGGGTTTTCTTCAATCAGGGTGCGGGTCGCACCGCGCATATCGCGATAGCTGAGGCGCATGCGCGCCCAAACCGACATCCCCTTGACGGGCTCGAGTTCCTGCTTGACGTCCGCGAGGTGGACCTCCGGCAGATCCTCGGCGATCTCGTTGGTCATGGCTGCTCCGGTGGCTAGGGAAGAGGCGCCATTCCGACTTGCGCACGCGCCAGGTTCGCCTGGCCATTCGGAACACAGATGCGCGTGTCACCGCATCACTTCGCGAAACCTACACGATCACTGCGGCGAAGCCAATCCGTTCTGCGGGGGCATTCTCAAAGACGCACAAGCGCTTGTAACCCGGCGATCAGCACGAACACCAAGACCGCGATCACGCCCAACACCGCCCAGGGCCGGGTGAACCCGTGCACCTCCGAAAAGCACTGCGACAGGGCGAAAGCGAGCAGGAGCGGCCCGATCTGGAGCATCACCGCCGCCGCCTCGGGCCCGATCATGGGGCCGACGGTAAGCCCGGCGAGCGTGAAGACCAGCGTGACCGGAGCCGCCACCAGCGCCGCCCAGGCCATCGCCGCGCGACTGTCGCGCCCGGAGCCCGTGCCATTGAAGGCTCGTGCGAGCCAGTGCCCGAGCATCGCGAGCCCATAGAGTGCCAGCGTTCGGAAGATCAGCGCGCCGGCAAACTCCGCGCCGACGCGGGAGAGCAACTCGCCCTCCGCCATCTCCGCTGTGCCCGGCGCCAGCCACAACCGCGCCAGGCTGCCGAGGAAATGAAACGCCCCCGACATCATGATGAGCATCAAGATCGCGCTCTCGCTCGGGCGCAACCCCATCAGCCAGCGCATCGACGCGCCCATATCGGCCCAGGCCGTCAGGACCCGCAGCGTGAGGCTGCCCTGTGCTGGGGTCCCGGTCGGCATGGCTCAGCCCCGACCGGCCATCCAGCAGGCAACCTCGCCGCGCATGACGTCCTGGAGCCGCTCGTCCTCGATCTCGGCCACCGCTTCCTCGACAAAGGAGCCGACCAGCAGCGCCTCCGCCTCGCGCCGGGTGATCCCGCGGGCCATCAGATAGAAGAGCGCCGTCTCGTCGAGCGCGCCGGTGGTCGAGCCATGCGAGCACTTAACGTCGTCGGCATAGATCTCAAGCTCTGGCTTGGCCGAGAACTCCGCCCCGTCCTCCAGCAGCACCGACTGGGAGATCTGATAGCCATCGGTCTTCTGCGCGCCGGGGCGCACGAAGATCTTGCCCTGGAAGATGCCCTTCGCCTCGCCATCCAGCACGGTCTTGAAGACCTGCCGGCTCTCGCACCGCTCCGCCCCGTGGGTCACGAAAACGGTGTTGTCCGCGTGGCTGGTGGCGCGGCCGAGCACGGCGCCCGCAATGTGGCCCGTGGCGTCGTCGCCCACGAACTCCATGATCACTTCGTTGCGGGTCAACTCGCCGTCGGCCGTGAGCGTGAAGGTGCGGAAGGCCGCCCCCTCGCCGATGCGGGCAAAGACATGGGTGGCGGTCGGCCGCTCCGGCGCATGCTGGAGCCGGATGTGGTGGAAGCTGCCGCCGGGGGCCACGTCGACCTCCAGCACCGAATTCCCGGCGATGCCCGATTCGAGAACCGTGAGCGAGGCACCGTTCTCCACCTTCACCACGTGGTGGGTCAGCGCGGCACCGTCGCCGATCTGCTGGTGGATGAGATGGATCGGCTCGGCCACCGGACCGGTCGCGTGGAGGCAGAGCCCCTCGGTCGCCGCGGCGGTGTTCAGCGCGGCCAGCGGACGGGCCACCTTCTCCTGACCGGCGAACTCAAGCGCGCCGAACAGGTCGCGGGCAGGCGTGATGTCCCGGGACAGTGCCTCGGCGAGCGTCGCGACCTCCAGCCCGCCTTGCTGCAGCGCCTGGGAGAGATCGAGCCGCAGCCGCCCGTTCACGAAGCGCACGACGCGTGCCTCGACGGTGGCAAAGGGCGAGGTCGCCTCGGGGGCTTCCTCGGCCGGCGCCACCGGAGCGAGCGGCACCGTCAGGCGGGTGGGCTCGGTATACTTCCAGTACTCGTCGCGGCGGATCGGAGCGCCCGCATCGAGCAGCCGGGTCCGCGCCTTTGCACGTGCCTCGCGGGCCCAACCGGCCTCGCCCTCGGGCAGGGGCAGGGCCCCGAGCAGCGCCTCGGCCGCCCGGCGTTTGTCGTCGATCAGTTTTTCGGAGAGCATGGCGATCTCCTCACGCGGCCGGGGTCAGGCCGGCATAGCCCTGCGTCTCGACGCGCAGCGCGAGCTCCGGCCCGCCGGTCTCGACGATGCGGCCATCGGCCATGATGTGCACGACATCTGGCGTGATGTGGTCAAGCAGCCGTTGATAATGCGTGATGACGAGGAAGGACCGCCCCTCGGAGCGGAGCGCGTTCACCCCTTCGGCAACCAGCTTCATCGCGTCGACGTCGAGGCCCGAGTCGGTCTCGTCGAGGATGCACATCTTCGGCGCCAGCACCGCCATCTGCAGGATCTCGTTGCGCTTCTTCTCGCCGCCGGAGAAGCCGACATTGACCGCGCGCTTGAGCATCTCGTTGTCGATGTTGAGCGTCTTGGCGGTCGCGCGCACCAGCTTGAGGAAATCGGGGGCGGAGATCTCCTCCTCCCCGCGCGCCTTGCGCTGGGCGTTCATCGCCGTGCGCAGGAAGGTCATGTTGTTCACGCCCGGGATCTCGACCGGGTATTGGAAGGCGAGGAAGAGCCCGGCGGCAGCGCGCTCATTGGGCTCCATATCCAGCAGGTCGTCGCCGTCGAGGCTCGCGGAGCCGTCGGTCACCTCATATCCGTCGCGCCCCGCCAACACGTAGGACAGGGTCGATTTGCCCGACCCGTTGGGCCCCATGATCGCGTGGACCTTGCCCGTCTCGACTGTCAGGCTGAGCCCCTTGAGGATCTGTTTGTCCTCGTCCTCCAGCTTCACGTGCAGGTTCTCGATCTGCAGCATCCGTCTTGCCTCCTGTCTTGTCAGCGGCCGCGGCCGCATCCCCTGTCGGTGCGGCCTCCTCGTTGGGGGCCGCTGTCTTGGCGAGGTCCGCCACCTCTGGCGCATCGGGCGCACTGGAGGGGCGTCGCAGAGCTGCGGGTCGGGCGACCGGCTCCGGGGCCGCGCTCGGTGCCTGCTCCGGCGCCTCGCGGCTTTCCCGAACCGCGCGGGCGACCCCGACCAGCTCCAGCGCGATGTCGCCGCGATAGCCGACGAATGCCTCCGCGAGCAGGGTGTTGAAGCGCCGGACAGACACCCGGGCCACCGCCTGTCGGATCAAGGGGTCGCGGTCGATCCGGTCGAGCCGCGCCACCGCTTCCGTGATCGCATCGTCGATTTCACGCGACACTGGGCTTTCTGCCAGCGCGCCAGCTTGTGTCGTTTCGGTCATTCTGTCCGCTCCTTGACTCGGGCTCGCGACGCCCGGGTTGCAACGAACTGACCTTCTCCTGAACTCCTTTAGGAGCGATTAACCATGCGGTGTCTGTTACCCATTTGTTTCGCGGTCGCGCCGTCCTTAACCCTCGTCCGCGGACAGCCGAACCGCCGTCCCAGTGGCCGAGACCATTAACATGTTCTCAATCACCTCATAGTCGAGGGCGACCCCCACAACTGCGTCCGCCAACATGCCCGCCGCCTGGGCCTGCATCTCCGCCATTGCGATCTCGCGGGCACGGCCGAGCTCCTGCTCACAGGCGCTGGAGCGGCCGCCGACCACGTCCGTGATCCCGGCGAAGACATCGCGCACCACATCGGCGCCCAGGATCGCCTCGCCGCAGACGATGCCCTTGTAGTCGTCGATCCGGCGGCCATCCACCGAGTAGGTCGTGGTCAAAATCATGGTTATCCCCCTGGGCCTGGCGTTGCTCCCCCGGCCCTGCGCGACACGGCCGGAAAATGCAAGCCCGCGCGGCGCTCTGTGGCGTGCTGGGCGCCGAACCGTGGCGCGGGCGTGGCGCTCAGTCCTCCCCGTCCCAATAATCCAGCCCCTCGCGCCCCGGATCAGTCGGCCGCGTGATGTGAAAGATCCGCCCCTGCATGAGCCCCTGGCCCTCAGGCACCAGCGAGGAGACCATCATCTTACCGCTGTCGGGATACTCCACGATGTCGGGGTCGTTGCGGGTCGAGACGCAGAGATACCGGAGCACGTCTGTCCCGGTATTCAGAAGCTGATGCGCCGTCTCTGCACCGCCGGCAGGGGCCGCACAGACCGAGCCCGCGCGCACCGGATAGGTCTCGCCCCCAGCCTCGTAGGTGCCCTCTCCCGCAAGCACGACGATCATCTCCTCGTTCGCATGGTGGGCATGGCGAGGAAAGGCGGTCTTGCCCGGCGGCACCTCATGGAGCTGGCAGCCGAGCGCCTGTGCGCCGATCAGCCCGCCGACACGGCCGAGCCGGGCAGCGAACCGGTCTCCATGCCCCCAGTCGCGCAAGGGCACATCGTCGAGATGGATCACAGGTCCGGCCATGGCCTTCTCTCCTTTGCGGTCCGGACGGCCCGTCGGCCCTCCGGTGTGCAGTCAGCCCTCCGGTGTGCAGTCGGCACTTTCCGCGCGGCCGCGGCCGCGTTCGTCGGACCACGTCTGGCCGGAGAAGATCGCTCAGCGATCCGTTTCCAGCCGCGCCTCGATCCGTCCGATCCGCTCCGCAAGGGTGACAAGGTCCGCCTGCTGCGCAACCACGGCCTGGGTCACCTGCCCAAGATCGCGGCGCATCGTGGTCATCTCTGCCAAAACACCGGCCATATCGCCGCTCGATTTGGCCATGCTGGCCCGGATCGCTTTCACATTGTCCAGAAGCGCGCGTTCGAAGTCGTTCATCGTCGTCCATCCCACAGAACCGGCGTTCTGCCCTGACACAAACAGCAGTCGCTTCTGCGCCAGCCCCCTATGACCGGGCGCCTCGCGCCCTGCCGGACTTCAAAACCATTCACGAACAGTGCAGTCCGGTCTAAACACTCCGGCTCCACTTTCGCATTCCGCAAAAAAAGACGTGTTCCCGCGTTATGCTCCGGCCATTTCTCTGAGGCCGTTGCGGAGACTTATCGGATACAGCGGCACGTCCTGTCTACACTCTATCGTGAAGTTCGATCACCTCCGTCCTCCTTTTGGCCCACATGGGCCTTCATCTCGGCGAGCTGGCGCTCGGTCTCCGCGTCCCGGATCGCGCGCGCCTCCGCGGCCTCGCGCGCCTCTCTCTTCCTGAGCCCGCGGCGTGCGATCGAGAGCACACCCCAAGCGATCGCGCCGAGTGCGAGACCCGAGACCGATGCCGCCGCGATCGGCATCAGTATGGCGAATAGCCCCGTGCCGATCAGCGCCGCCATGCCTCCGTAGAGGATTGGGGAGTCCTGATCTGGCGGCCCGTGGACGCTTGGCGCAGTGTCAGGGCCTGGCGGCAGCGGTTGCCCGAAGCGCACGCGGTGCTGCGCGACCTGCGTCTCGTTTGCCGCCCGATGCTGCTTCCAGTGCGCCATGGGCCTCACTCTCCGTGCGCCATCGTCTCACGAGTCTTCATCTGGGCGATCGGTTCCGGAGCGATCTCTTCCGTCCGAGCCCGATCAGCAGAGTATCGTGACGTCGTCCGCAAAACGTTCGTCGCGGTCCACGTACCCTCGCGCGACGTCATCGCAATCGATCACGAGGCCCAAGTGTTGGCCCGCCGGGCTCGCGAGCCCCTGGAGATCCGGGGCGAGGGCCGCGGAGGCGAGAAACGGCACCGACACCGCGGCACACCCACACCGCAGAAGCCGCGCACGGCACATCAGCCGACGGAGCCCTCGAGGCTGATCGCGACGAGCTTCTGCGCTTCGACGGCGAACTCCATCGGCAGCTCCTGCAGCACCTCTTTGCAGAAGCCGTTGACGATGAGGGCCACTGCCTCCTCCTCGTCGAGCCCGCGGGCCTGGGCGTAGAAGAGCTGATCCTCGTCCACCTTGCTGGTGGTCGCCTCGTGCTCGGCCTTGGAGCTCGTGTTCTTCACCGAGATATACGGCACCGTGTGCGCCCCGCAGTCGCCGCCGATCAGCAGGCTGTCGCACTGGGTGAAGTTGCGGCTGTTCTGCGCGCGCTTGTGCATGTCCACCAGCCCGCGATAGGTGTTCTGCGCGCGTCCGGCCGAAATCCCTTTGGACACAATGCGGGAGCGGGTGTTCTTGCCAAGATGGATCATCTTGGTGCCGGTGTCCGCCTGCTGGGCATTGTTGGCGATGGCGATCGAGTAGAACTCGCCTTGGGCTTCCTCACCGCGCAGGATGCAGGAGGGGTACTTCCAGGTGATCGCGGAGCCGGTCTCGACCTGCGTCCACGACACTTTTGAACGCGCGCCACGGCAGTCCGCCCGCTTGGTCACGAAGTTGTAGATCCCGCCCTTGCCGTTCTCGTCGCCCGGATACCAGTTCTGCACGGTCGAGTACTTGATCTCCGCGTCCTCGAGCGCGATCAGCTCGACGCAGGCTGCGTGGAGCTGGTTCTCGTCGCGCATGGGCGCGGTGCAGCCCTCCAGATAGGAGACATACGACCCCTTATCCGCGATGATCAGCGTGCGCTCGAACTGCCCGGTGTTCTCCGCGTTGATGCGGAAATAGGTGCTGAGCTCCATCGGGCAGCGCACGCCCTCGGGGATGTAGACGAAGGACCCATCCGAGAAGACCGCCGCATTCAGCGTCGCAAACTTGTTGTCATGCGCCGGGATGACCGAGCCGAGGTACTTCTTCACCAGCTCCGGATGGGTCTCGACGGCCTCGGAGATCGAGCAGAACACGATGCCGTGGCTCGCCAGTTCCTCCTTGAAGGTGGTGCCGACGGAGACGCTGTCGAAAACCGCATCCACGGCGACCTTGCGGCCCGAGGCGGGGGCAGCCTCAGCACCCTCGACACCGGCCAGGATCGCCTGCTCCCGCAGCGGGATGCCAAGCTTCTCATAGGTGCGCAGCAGCTCCGGATCGACCTCATCCAGGCTCTTAGGCTTCTCTTTGAAGCTCTTGGGCTGGGCGTAGTAATACTGCTCCTGGTAGTCGATCGGCGCGATCTTCAGCAGCGCCCAATCCGGCTCCGGCTGCTCCTGCCAGCGGCGGAACGCCTCGAGCCGCCACTCCAGCAGCCACTCCGGTTCGTTCTTCTTGCCCGAGATCAGGCGAACGATGTCCTCGTTCAGCCCCTTCGGCGCATAGTCCATCTCGATGTCCGACGACCAGCCATATTTGTAGGCCCCGCCTACGGATTGCACCGCGTCGACCGTTTCCTGATCGACGCCGTCTTTGACGATCACCTCGGGTTTCGTGTTCACATCGAGTGCGGTCATCTGTGCTCTCCTCCTAGGCTGACTTCGGGCGCTCGACCCAGCCACGGCGTTTGTTATAAGCGGTCGTCCAGGCATCGGCGAAGGCCAGCACCTCCGCCTCGGTCGTCGTCGGCCCCATCGAGACGCGGATCGCCGACGAGGCGGTCTCAGCGTCGTGTCCCATCGCGCGGAGCACGCGGCTCTCGCGCACTTTGCCCGAGCTGCAGGCCGATCCTGCGCTGACGGCAAAGCCGGCCAAATCCATCTGCATCACCTGGGTCTCGCCCCGCCATCCGGGAACGGCGAAACAAGAGGTGTTGGGCAACCGCAGACTTTCCTGACCGAAAAAGATGGTCTCTCGCGCCGCGGCGGCAAGGGCATCTTCTAGAATGTTTCTAAGTTTTTCAACCGGCGCCCAGACATCGGTCTCCTGATCCTGCTGCGCAGCCTCTGCGGCGGCCCCGAAGCCTGCGATGCCGATGACGTTCTCGGTGCCCGAGCGGCGCCCCATCTCCTGTCCGCCCCCGCGGATCGTCGTGCCGAGATCCTGGCCCGCGCGCACCACGAGGGCGCCCACGCCCTTCGGTCCGCCGAGCTTGTGTGCGCTCATGATTGTGAAGGCCGGTTTGCCCCGCAGGTCGCGATAGCGCTGCCAAGCACCATCGGCGCCGCGAAAGGCCCGCCCGACCAACTGGGTCGCATCGCGCAGCCAACAGATGTCCGCCCGGGAGACCGTGGAGGTGCCAACCGTCTGCACGACACCCGTTTCGCCACTGGCGTCCTGCAGGCAGGCGAGCTTGGCCGCGGCGGCCGACCAGAGCTTTTGGTGGTCCTCGGCGCGGAAGGCGCTCCCGTCCGCGTAAAAGCTGAAGATGGGCTCATCCAGCTCCATCGGCGGGCCGTCGAACAGGATCGTCGGGCACCGGGCCAGCACGGCGGTCTCGTGGACAGCGTCGTGTTCGGTGTCGCCGAGGGCGATGCAGTCCCACCGGTTGCCAATGACGATGTTCGCAGCCTCTGTCGCCCCGGAGGTGAAGACGATCTCCGACGGCTCGCAGCCGACGAGGCGGGCGACCTGGGCACGGGCATGCTCGACAATGGCCCGCGCCGTGCGCCCCTCACCATGGACCGAGGACGGGTTGCCGAGCACATCCATCGCCTGGATCATCGCCGCGCGCGCCTCCGGGCGGAGAGGGGCGGTGGCGTTCCAGTCGAGATAGACCCGGGCCCCGTCGAGACCGGTCATGCCAGATGGCCTCGCGCAGCCGCCGGAAGCCCTTTGGAATATCGCAGATATCGCACCGATATCGCCTCGGGATATCGCACCCCACTATCGCAGGTCCGGGACCTCATGCGGACGCCTCGGCCTGCGCGTCCTCCTCGATAAAGGCGCTGAAATCCGGGACCGCGGGGCAGGGGCTCATCCGGTCGGCGACCACGTCGGCGATGCTGATCCCGCTCAGGAACACGTGCACATTCGCCGAGAGCTGCTCCCAGAGCGCATGGGTCAGACAGGCTTCGCGGGACTTGCCGCAGCCGATCCCCTCTTCGTATTTTCCGTTGCAGCCCATGGCGTTAAGCCGCTCGTCGACAGCCACCATGACCTCGGCGATGGCGATCTCGGAGGCGGCGCGCGCCAGCCGATAGCCGCCACCCGGGCCACGCACGGAGGCCACCAGACCATTGCGGCGCAGACGCACGAAGAGCTGCTCGAGATAGGCGAGGGAGATGTCCTGGCGCTCGGAGATTTCCCCGAGAGGAACCGGCCCGGCTTCGCTGTGAAGCGCAATGTCGGCCAGGGCGGTGACCGCATAGCGGCCCTTGGTGCTGAGTTTCACGCGTTCCTCCCAGGCTGGTCCCCGTGTCTCCCCGCGCCGCGACCACGTTGACCTTGACAAGCGGAGCCGTTAGGTCGGTGCCGCGTGAGCCCTTCTGGGACTGCGCTTTAGAATGTTTCTAGGAAATCCGACCAACGGAGTCAAGCATTGGCCCCGTACAGGATCGGAAGGGCTGCCATCGCGGCTCAACTTGGGGGAAGGCGGCCGGCGCGCCGGGCGAGCAAGACGAGGACAGCCATGCCCGAGGTGATCTTTCCGGGGCCGGACGGCCGGCTCGAGGGGCGTTATCATCCCATGCCGGATCGCACAGCGCCGATCGCGCTGATCCTGCATCCGCACCCGCAATTCGGCGGGAACATGAACAACAAAGTCACCTACGCGCTGCACTATGCGTTTCGCGACCTCGGCTTTACGGTGCTGCGGTTCAACTTCCGCGGGGTTGGACGCAGCCAGGGGGTGTTCGACCAGGGCCAGGGCGAGCTCTCGGATGCCGCTTCGGCCCTCGACTACATGCAGCTCCATAACCCCAATGCCCAGGGCTGCTGGGTGGCCGGCTTCTCGTTTGGGGCCTGGATTGGGATGCAGCTCCTGATGCGACGGCCCGAAATCTCGGGCTTTGTCTCGGTGGCGCCGCCGGCAAACATGTATGATTTCAGCTTCTTGGCACCGTGCCCCTCCTCCGGGCTGATCCTGAACGGCGAGGCGGACCGGATCGCGCCGATGGACGATGTGCTCGGCCTTGTGACCAAATTGCAGGCTCAGAAGGGCATCACCATCACCCACACAACGGTCCCTGCGGCGAACCATTTTTTTGAGACCTGCCTGGAGGAAATGGTCGATATCGTTAAGGGTTACGTCCATGCGCGGCTGAAAGAGGGGGGCCGCTGAGGCGCTCTCGCGGCGGCGTGATCGGGTGTGAGCGTGCGCCTCTGGCAGCGCAGCTGTGCGACTGCCATTTCTAGGGGGCCAACAACCTTGGAGGATGCGATGCGTCTCACCCGCCGTGCGGCCATTCTGGCCGGGCTCGCCGCCACAGCCGTTCCCGCCGTGGCTTATGCCGACAAAGATCCGATCTACACCGGTTTCCTGTCGAGCCTCGCGGCCGGAGGATACGATGTGGTGGCGTATTTCAACGTGGGGCAGCCGGTCGAGGGATCGTCCTCGCATGAACTGGAGCATCAGGGCGCGACCTGGCGGTTCTCGAGTGCGGACAACCGGGATGCTTTCGCGGCGAATCCGGCGGCCTATGCACCCCAATATGGTGGGTACTGCGCCTGGGCGGTGAGCCAGGGCTACACGGCCAAAGGGGATCCGGAGCATTGGCGGATCGTCGATGGGAAGCTCTACCTGAATTACAATGCGTCGGTGAAGCGAACCTGGGAGCGCGATATCCCTGGCAACATCGCGGCTGGCGATGCGAACTGGCCGACGGTTTTGGCCGACTGACACGGGCGCGGCGTGGACCGGGCCCCACCCACCCTTGCACCCGAAGCGGCGGCTTCACCGGTGCGCTCCCCTTCGCCCGGTCCGCGCCGCTTAGGCGCTCAGGGCTGGTTGATGCGCCCGCCGCAGACAGGGTGGCGACATCCCGTCGTTCCTGGAGCCGACGTGGGCAGACCTCGCAGCACGCGCACGGCAAGATAGGCAAAAGCCTGCGCCTCGAGCATGTCGCCGTCGAGCTCGACTGTGTCGACCGGCTCGACCGGAGCATCGAGCCGCTCTGCGAGCATCCCCATCAGCGTCTTGTTCAATCGCCCGCCGCCACACACCAGCCAGCGCGCGGGAGGTGACGGCAAGTGCGGCAGGGCGGCCGCGACGCAATCGGCAGTGAAGGCCGTGAGCGTTGCCGCCCCGTCTTCGACAGACAGGGCTTCCACCCCGGCGCGCACGCCCTGAAAGGCATTGCGGTCCAGCGATTTGGGCCCCGGGCGCGCGAGGTAGACACTCGCGGCATTCGACGGCGCAACTGCAGACCGAACGGTGCCGGCGCCCGCGAGTGCGCCATCTTCATCGAGTGCAAGGCCGACGCGGGCGCGCATAAAATCGTCGACGAGCGCGTTGCCGGGACCTGTGTCGAAGGCAAGCAGCGCACCCTCGGCCTCCGGAGCCTCCGCAGCCGGATCGACCCAGGTCACATTTGACACTCCGCCGATGTTGAGGAACGCCACCGGCGCCTTCGCCCCGATCCATCGCGCCAGCGCCCAATGGAAGAACGGTGCGAGCGGCGCGCCCTCGCCGCCGGCGGCCATGTCTGCCGAGCGGAAATCCCAGACGACGGGCGTCCCGAGCGCGCTTGCCAGACGGGCGCCATCCCCAAGCTGCCGGGTGCGCCTGCGCTCCGGCTCATGCGCCACCGTCTGCCCGTGATAGCCGACCACCGCCGATGGCCCGAGTGCCCGTGCCGCCTGCGCGTGCCAATGGTCGAGCAGCGCCTCGGTCTCTGCCGCCGGGGCCCATCCTTCGACCGCCGCAATCGCCGCGCGCAGCGGCTCCGGGTAGGGCAGCGCAAACCCCTCTCCCGCCGGCAAGGCTGCAATGCTCTCGCCATCGGTCAGGATCCGCGCTGCGTCCACCCCGTCCATCGAGGTGCCCGACATCAGCCCCAGCGCCCAGACCGGGCGGCCGGTTGCCACATCCGCCATCTTTCCTCCCGCCCGAACCCGCGCTATGGGAGCGCCAGCATAGGAGGTGAGCCCATGACCGACCAGCCGAAAGCCGAGTTTCTGCGTGTGATGGTCGAGCGCGGCTATATGCAGGACTGCACCGATCTCGCGGGCCTGGACGAGGCGCTGCTCGAGGGGCCGCTCACCGCCTATATCGGGTTCGACTGTACCGCACCCAGCCTCCATGTGGGCAGCCTCGTGCAGATCATGATGCTCCGCTGGTTCCAGCAGACCGGCAACCGGCCCATCGTGCTGATGGGAGGAGGGACCAGCCGCATCGGCGACCCGTCCTTTCGCGACGAGGCCCGCAGCCTGATGACCGACGAGACCATCGCGGACAACATGGCCGGGATCCGCCAGGTTTTCGCCCGCTATGTGGATTTCGACGCGGGCGCGATGATGGCCAACAACGCCGACTGGCTCGACGGGCTCGGCTACATTGCGTTCCTTCGCGACATCGGCCGCCATTTCAGCGTGAACCGGATGCTCGCCTTCGAGAGCGTAAAGACCCGGCTCGACCGGGAGCAGAGCCTGTCGTTCCTCGAGTTCAACTACATGCTGCTCCAGGCCTATGATTTCCTGGAGCTTTGCCGGCGCGAGGGCTGCCGTTTGCAGATGGGGGGTTCGGACCAGTGGGGCAACATCGTCTCGGGCATCGATCTGACCCGCCGGGTGGCGGGCACAGAGGTTTTCGGGCTGACCTCTCCGCTGATCACCACGGCCGACGGGAAGAAGATGGGCAAGACGGCGGCGGGGGCCGTGTGGCTGAACGCCGAGATGCGCGCGCCCTATGAGTTCTGGCAGTTCTGGCGGAACACGGGAGACGCGGATGTCGGGCGGTTCCTGAAGCTCTTCACGGAGTTGCCGGTGGCCGAGTGTGAGCGGCTCGGCGCGCTTCAAGGCTCGGAGATCAACGAGGCCAAGGTCGTGCTGGCCAACGCGGTCACCACCCTCGCGCACGGGGCGGAGGCGGCATCCGCGGCCGAAGCGACAGCCCGGGAAACCTTCGAGGCGGGTGGGGCAGGCGCTGACTTGCCGACCGTTTCGCTCGCGGCTTCGGATGTTGGGGGTGGTCTCACGGCGGCCCAGCTTTTCGTGCTGGCGGGGCTTGCGAAATCGGGTAAGGACGCCAAGCGGCTGATCTCCGAGGGCGGCGCGCGCATCGACGATGTGGCTGTTGCCGATCCCGGTGAGACCATCACGGCGGAGCGTCTGGCAGAGCCGCTCAAACTCTCCGCCGGCAAGAAACGCCACGCCCTGGCCCGTCTCGCTTGACCGAAGGCGCGGCCCGAGGCCTGTGGGGGAGAGACCGGGCCCCGGTACCCCGCCGCGTGGATGGGTGGGCGGGGCCTCGGGTCGCGCCGGCTCACTCCGATGCGATCAGCTCCAGCACCAGCGGACCCATCCCCTCGACGATCACCCCGACTCCGTCGGCGTTCGGATGAAGCCCGTCCGCTTGCCAAAGGCGCGGGTCGTCGGTCACGCCCGCCAAGAACTCAGGATAGAGTAGCGCGCCCTGCGCTTCGGCGATCTCGGGGTAGATCGCATCGAACGCTGTCTTGTAGTCGGCGCCGTAATTGCCCGGAGCCCGCATCCCACCAAGCAGCACGGGCATCCCCATCGCGCGCGCCTCGGCTACGAGGGCGCTGAGGTTCTCGCGGCTGACCGCCGGGTCGATCCCGCGCAACAGATCGTTGCCGCCGAGCACCACGACCAAGGCATCCGCCCCTTCGCCCACCGACCAGGCGAGCCGGGCCCGTCCGCCCGCGGTCGTGTCGCCCGAGACGCCCGCGTTTGCGACGGTTGCCTCGACGCCCTCGGCTGCCAGCCAGCGCTCGAGCTGCGGCACGAACCCGTCTTCCGGCAGCAGACCATAGCCATGAACAAGGCTGTCGCCGAGAGCCACAATCCGCACAGGGTCCGCCGCCGCCGCTCCCGCCAATCCAAGCGCGATCAAAACCGTCGCCGCCTTGTGTCCCGCCGCCCGCGCGCCATATCGCACGGCAACGCACACATTCATCCGGAGACTGTCCATGACCGCTCCCGCGATTGCTCTCAGCGATCTTGCCCTCACATTGCCGAGCCGCGCCGGGCCCGTTGAGATCCTGAAGGGCGTCGATCTCGAAATCGCGGCGGGCACATCGGTCGGGATCGTCGGTCCGAGCGGGTCTGGCAAATCCTCTCTCCTCATGGTGTTGGGCGGACTGGAGCGCGCCTCCGCCGGCCGGGTGGCGGTTTTGGGCGAGGATCTCACCGCCCTCGGCGAGGATGCGCTTGCCCGGTTTCGGATGGCCAATATGGGCATTGTGTTCCAGTCCTTCCACCTGATCCCGACCATGACTGCGCTTGAGAACGTCGCGGCGCCGCTGGAGCTTGCCAGGCGGCGGGATGCCTTTGACCGGGCGGCGGAGGAGTTGGACGCGGTGGGTCTTGGCCATCGGGGCGACCATTACCCGGCCCAGCTCTCGGGTGGTGAGCAGCAGCGGGTTGCTTTGGCGCGCGCTGTTGCCCCGCGTCCGGCGCTGCTCTTGGCGGACGAGCCGACGGGCAATCTCGACGCAGCCACCGGGGCGGAGATCACCGAGCTTCTCTTTGCGATGCAGACCAGGCATGGCGCGACCCTCGTTGTAGTCACGCATTCCCAGACGCTCGCCCGCGCCTGCGACCGCGTGGTGGCGATGCGCGATGGACGTCTCGACCCAGCGGCGCAACCGGCGGCCCATCCTGCAGCGGAGGCGGCGGAGTGATCGCGCGGGCGCTTCTTCCGCTCCGCTTTGCCGCGCGAGAGCTGCGCGGCGGGCTCTCGGGGTTCCGGGTTTTCCTCGCATGCCTCGCCTTGGGGGTCGGGGCCGTCGCGGCTGTCGGCTCGGTGCGCATGGCGATCGGCGAGGGGCTCTCGGCCGAGGGTGCGGTGATCCTCGGCGGCGATGCGCAGATCACGACCACCTACCGTCGCGCCTCGGATGACGAGCGCGCGTGGATGGAGGCTCTCGGGCCGGTTTCGGAGGTCGTGGACTTCCGTTCGATGGCGGTCGGTGCGCCCGACGGTGAGCCGCCGCGGCGGGTGCTGACCCAGGTCAAGGCGGTCGACGGGCTCTATCCCCTGACCGGCGCGGTGGCATTATCGCCCGACATGCCGCTGACCGACGCCCTGACCCGCAGCGATGGACTTCCCGGTGCTGTTGTCGAACAGGCTCTGGCCGCTCGCCTTGGCCTTGCGCCGGGGGACCGCTATGAGATCGGCGGTGTGCCCTTCAGGATCTCGGCACTGCTGATCTCCGAGCCAGACCGTGCCTCCGCAGGCTTCGGTTTCGGACCGAGAAGCCTCGTGGCGCTCTCCGCGCTTGATGGCACCGGGCTGGTATCGGCCGGGAGCCTGTTCGAGACGCATTACCGGCTTGTGCTGCCTGAGGGCGCCCCGTTCGACCGGCTGGAGAGCGATCTCGCCGCCGCGTTCCCCGATGCCGGACTGCGCTGGCGCGACCGTCGTCAGGCTGCACCGGGGATCGAGCGCTTTGTGGAGCGGATCGGGGCGTTCTTGGTGCTCGTCGGCCTCGCGGCGCTGGCCGTCGGGGGGGTGGGCATCGCCGCCGCCGTCCGTAGCTATCTCGAGGAGAAGACCGAGACGATTGCGGTGTTAAAGTCCCTCGGTGCAAGCGGGCGGATGATCGGCGCCACCTATCTCCTCCAAATCGGCGCTTTGGCAGTGCTCGGCGTGCTGATTGGTCTCGCGCTCGGCGCCGGCGTGCCGCTTTTGCTGGGGCCTCTGCTGGCGGGAAGCCTGCCGGTTCCCGCGCTCTTCGACGTCTATGCCTGGCCGCTCGTCGAGGCCGCACTCTACGGTCTGCTGACGGCGCTTGTCTTCGCACTTTGGCCGCTTGCCCGGGCGCGCGAGGTGCGTCCTGCGGCGCTCTTCCGTGAGATCGTGGAGCGGGGGCGGCGCCTTCCTTCCGGCACTTGGTTGGCGGCCACGCTGTTGGCCGCGACAGCCCTCGTCGCTGCCGCCGTTTTCCTCTCGGGTGCGCCGAAGCTCGCGCTTGGAGTGGTCGGTGGGGTTGCGGCGGCTCTAGGCGTGCTCTGGCTTTCAGCACGTGGGCTGCGCTGGCTTGCGGGCGCCATCGCCCGCACGCGTGCCCTGCGCGGCCGCCCGGTCCTGCGCCTTTCCTTGGCCGCGATCGGTGGTCCCGGCGGCGATACGGCGGGTGCTGTGCTCTCCCTCGGCCTCGGTCTCACAACCCTCGCTGCGATCGCGCTCGTCGATTATGATTTGCGGGGTGCCATCGCCGAGGAACTGCCGGAGCGTGCGCCCGCGTTCTTCCTGATCGACATCCAGAGCGATCAGCACGATCCGGTGCTGGAGACCCTGCGGGCCGAGCCGGCCGTGGGCCAGATCGAGACCGCCCCGATGCTCCGCGGCATCGTCACCAAGCTGAAGGGCGTTCCCGCCGCGGAAGCCGAGATCGACCCCGAGGGCGCCTGGATCCTGCGCGGCGACCGTGGTGTCTCCTATGGCGCGACCCCGCCTCGGGGCACCGAGCTTCTGGACGGCGCGTGGTGGCCTTCCGACTATGCAGGCCCGCCGCTGGTCTCCTTCTCCGCCGAACACGCGACGGAACTTGGGTTGGCCATCGGCGACACGCTCACAGTCAGCGTGCTCGGGCGCGAGATCACGGCCGAGGTCGCCTCGCTCCGCCGCGTTGATTTCAGCGATATGGGCATCAACTTCCTGATGATCTTCAACCCCGGCGCCTTTGCCGGGGCGCCGCACACCCACATTGCCACGGTCTATGCTGAGCCCGAGGCGGAAGGGCCAGTGCTCGCGGCGATCGGCGCCGACTATCCGAACGTGACGGCCATCGGGGTGCGCGAAGCCATTGCGCGGGTCTCGGACGGGCTCGACAAGATTGCGCTCGCGGCACGCTGGGCCGCGTCGGCCACGCTCGCGGTCGGGGTGGTGGTGCTGATCGGAGCTGCGGCGGCAGGCGCCAGAAGACGCGCCTATGAGGCGGCGATCCTCAAGGTGATCGGAGCGGCCCGCGGGCGCATCCTTGCCTCCTTCGCGTTGAGGGCGGCGCTGACCGGGGCGGCGGCGGGCTTGGCAGCCATCGTCTTCGGGGGCCTCGGCGCCTGGGCCGTTATCACCTTCGTGCTGCAGGCGGACTTCACCTTCGAGCCGCTGATCGCCCTTGCGGTGGTCTTCGGCGGCGCCCTTGCAAGCCTCGTAGCGGGGTTGGTCTTCGCTTTGCCTGCTCTTGGGGTGCGTCCTGCCCGGATCCTGAGGTCCCGCGCCTGACGGGGCGGCGCGGCCCCTCTCAATCCTGGCGCAAGGCCCGGCGCAGGATCTTGCCCGTCGAGGTCATCGGCATCGCCTCCAGGAAGTGCACCGTACGGGGTGCAAGATGGGGGCTGAGGCGCATCCGGACATGGGCGATCAACCCGGCCGCCAGCGCGTCGCTGGCCTCGGTTCCCGGGGAGAGCGTGACGAAGGCCGTCACGGCTTCCGTCCTAACCGGGTCCGGCACCCCGATCACCGCGGCCATGGCAACCGCCGGGTGCCCGACCAGACAGTGCTCGATCTCCGTCGGGCCGATCCGGTAGCCCGAGGAGGTGATCACATCGTCCGTGCGGGAGGCGAAGCGGATATGGCCGGCGGCATCCATCTCGCCCTCGTCCCCGGTCAGCATCCAATCCCCCGCGAACTTCTCGGCCGTCTTCTCGGGTTTGTTCCAATACTCCAGAAACATCGCCGCATCGCCGCGCCGGACGGCGATCTCGCCCACGGCCCCTGGGGGCAGTGGCTGGCCGTCGCCGTCGAGAACCGCGACCTCCGAGCCGGGAAAGGCACGTCCCATCCAACCCGGGCGCACGGGCGCAAGACCCGCCGAGCTGCCGACCACGAGGTTGCACTCGGTCTGCCCATAGAACTCGTTGATGGTGAGCCCGAACGCGCTTTGGCCCCAGTCCAGCAGTTCCGCGCCGAGGCTCTCGCCGCCAGACGCAACCGAGCGCAGCGCATGGCCGAACCGCGCCGGGTTCTCCACTCGGCGCATCAGCTTGAGCGCGGTCGGAGGCAGGAACGTGTTGCGCACCCCGTGCGCGGCCATCAGCGCAAAGGCCCGCTCGGGATCGAAACGCTCCATCCGGTGACTGACCAGCGGCAGGCCGAAATAGAGGGCGGGCATCGCAATGTTGCAGAGACCGCCCATCCAGGCCCAATCCGCCGGGGTCCAGAGCCGGTCGCCCGGTTGCGGCAAGCGCTCGTGCGCGAGCTGTACGCCTGGGAGATGGCCGAGCAACACCCGCTGCGCATGCAAGACGCCCTTCGGCGCGCCCGTGGTGCCGGAGGTATAGGAGATAAAGGCCGGATCCTCAGGCGTGGTCTCGACCGCGGCATGGTTGTCGGACGCGCGCTCCAGCAGCGGCGCCAAGGCCTCTGCGCCATCGGTGGCGCCATCGATCGAGAAAACCGCCTCGAGCGCTCCCAAACTCTCACGGATGCCGGACAGCTTGGGCGCGTTGGCCTGGTCCGTGACCAGGATGCGCGCGCCACTGTCGGCGAGACGGTACTCAAGCGCATCCGGGCCGAAGAGGGTAAAGAGCGGGACCGTCACCGCCGCGAGCTTGGCGCAGGCGATATGGGTCAGCATGACCTCAGGGGATTGCGGCAGCAGGACCGCGACACGGTCACCGCGGCCGACACCGCGGGCGGCAAGAAGATTGGCGAGCCGGGCGGCCGCTCGTTCCAAATCCTGCACTCGCCACTCCGCGGCCGCGCCGTCTGCGTCGAGATGCACCAGCGCCAGGGCCTCGGGGTGCGTGCGGGCGCGCTTGCTCACCATCGCATCGGCGAGGTTGAAGCGCGCCGGCAGCTGCCAGCGAAAGGCGGTGCGCAGTCCGTGCCAGTCGGGGGTCGGCCAGGAGGCGGGATCGGGGAGCTCGGTCATTGCGGGGTCTCTCGGTCGGCGGACAGCCAGCCTAGCCGCAGATGCGCAAGCCCGCCACCTCCCCCGCCCACCCACCCGGAGGTGGCGGGCTTGCGCAGGACGCGCGCTTCCGGGCAGAGAGGGGTCGGGAGGTCTCTATGCGCACCATCGGGCTGATCGGCGGAATGAGCTGGGAGAGCACGGCAATCTACTATCGCCTGCTCAACGAGGGTGCACGGGCCCGTCTCGGCGGCCTGCACTCGGCGGAATTGCTGCTCTGGTCATTCGACTTCGCCGAGATCGAAGCGCTTCAGGCAAAGGGCGATTGGCCAGCGGCGACGGCGCGAATGGTCGCGGCGGCTCAGGCGTTGGAACGCGGCGGGGCGGCATGCCTGGTCATCTGTACCAACACGATGCACCAAATGGCGGATGCCGTTCAGGGCAGTGTCGATATCCCGCTCATCCACATCGCCGATACGACCGCCCGGGCGGTTCGCGCGGCCGGTGTCCGGCGTCCGCTTTTGCTGGCCACGCGGTACACCATGGAACAGGATTTCTATCGTGGGCGGATGCGGGAGCGTTACGGCATCGAGCCGATGATCCCAGATGCTGACGGGCGAAAGGTGGTGCACGACATCATCTACGAGGAGCTTTGCCAGGGCGTTGTGTCGTCGGATTCCAAGGCCCGGTATCTTGAGGTCGTTGCCGCCGCCGAGGGGGCCGACGGGGTGATCTTCGGCTGCACGGAGGTCGGGTTGCTGCTTTCGCCCACGGATCTGGATCTTGAGGCCTTTGACAGCACCGCTCTGCACGCCGCTGCCGCGCTTGATTTTGCATTGGGGTCCCCATGAGCTTTGGCACAGAGCTGCGGAGGCTGACCGCCAACGAGATCGTCGAGGCGGTGTCATGGGCCGCGTCCGAGGGATGGAACCCCGGACACGCGGACGCCTCCACCTTTCTTGAAGCGGACCCTCAGGCCTTTTTGGGAAGCTTTGACGACCGGGGGATGGCTGCCTGTGTTTCGGTGGCGGAGATCGGTGCAGGCTACGGGTTTCTCGGCTTCTATATCTGTCGGCCTGACCGGCGAGGGCAGGGGCTCGGTTTCGCGCTCTGGCAAGCAGCGCTCGCATCGCGGCTGATCGCGTGCATCGGCCTCGACGGGGTCGTGGATCAGCAGGAGAACTATCGCCGGTCGGGCTTCGCCTATGCTCACGCAAACCATCGCTATGGCGGACTGCCGGAGGGTTTGCGCGGTGGTGGGACACGGCCCTATGACCCAGCGATGGCTGGAGCGCTGGCCCGCTATGACACGCGGGTGTTCGGGGTCGACAGGGCGGCCTATCTGGCTGCGTGGCTCGGTCAGTCAGGCGCACGGATCCGGGTGGCAGAGCAAGACGGTATCCGCGGCTGGGGGCTCGCCCGGCCATGTCTCGAGGGGCACAAGATCGGGCCGCTCTTCGCCGACGATGCGGCTACTGCCGAGGCGCTCTTGTCGTCCCTGTCCGAGGGGCTTGCCGGCCCGGTTTTTCTCGACGTTCCAGGCACCAATCCCGAGGCCATCGTGCTCGCCAAGAAGGCAGGTCTTTCGCCAGTCTTCGAGACCGCCCGCATGTATCGTGGGGCTCCGCCTCCGGCCGATCTCGCGCGAACCTTTGGGATCACCAGCTTCGAGTTTGGTTGATCCGCTTTACAAACCGCGTCGAGCGACCTAACCACAGAGTATCCAAGGGGCGCCCCACGGCAGAGGGGCTGAGATCCGGCGTGACGCCCGCCAGAGCACTCTTTGAACCTGATCCGGGTCATGCCGGCGAAGGGATGGGCGCTTGCACTCTCTCCTCCGTCGTGTCCGGTCGTAATGCGCCCAAGCGCCGGGAGGACCAGATGAACGACGAGAGTGCCGCCAAGAGCATCGAGATCCCGAAGATCACCACGGGGCCCCTGCCTTCCTCGGAAAAGATCTACACCTCGCCTGTCGAGGGCGTGCGGGTGCCGCATCGCGAGATCCTGACGGCGGACACCGCCCTGCCGAGGGTCCGCGTCTATGACACGTCGGGTCCCTACAGCGATCCAGGCGTCGCAATCGATCTGGATGCCGGCCTGCCTCGCCAGCGCGAGACCTGGTACGGCGCGCGCGGGCTTGAGACCTATGAGGGGCGCGATATCAAACCCGAAGACAACGGTTTCGCCACCGGCAAGCGGCTCGCTCGGGCCTTTCCGACGCTGCATGCGCCGCGGCGGGCAACGGGTTCCGCGCCGCGGACGCAGCTCGAGGCCGCGCGTGCGGGGATCATCACCGAAGAGATGGCTTATGTCGCTGAGCGTGAGACGCTGGGCCGGGCTGCCGCTGCCGATGCCGCTGCGATCCTCGCAGAGGGCGAGAGCTTCGGCGCCGCGATCCCGGAGCATGTGACGCCGGAGTTCGTGCGCGACGAGATCGCCCGCGGCCGCGCCATCATCCCCTCGAACATCAACCACCCTGAGCTTGAGCCGATGATCATCGGGCGCAACTTCCTGGTGAAGATCAACGCCAATATCGGGAACTCCGCCGTCACCTCCTCGGTCGAGGAGGAAGTGGAGAAGATGGTCTGGGCGATCCGCTGGGGGGCGGACACGCTGATGGACCTCTCGACGGGGCGCAACATCCACAACACGCGCGAATGGATCATCCGCAACGCGCCGATCCCCGTGGGCACGGTGCCGATCTATCAGGCGCTCGAGAAGGTGGGCGGCGTTGCTGAGGACCTGACCTGGGAGGTCTACCGCGACACTCTGATCGAGCAGGCCGAGCAGGGGGTCGACTACTTCACCATCCATGCGGGGGTACGGCTCGCCTATATCCACCTGACCGCCGACCGGGTGACGGGCATCGTCTCGCGCGGCGGCTCGATCATGGCCAAGTGGTGTCTCCATCACCACCGGGAGAGCTTCCTCTACGAGCATTTCCCCGAGATCTGCGACATCATGGCGAAGTATGATGTGTCGTTCTCGCTGGGGGACGGTCTGCGCCCGGGGGCAATTGCCGACGCCAACGACCGCGCGCAATTCGCCGAACTCGAGACGCTGGGCGAGCTCACCCAAGTCGCCTGGAAGAAGGGCTGCCAGGTGATGATCGAAGGCCCGGGGCATGTCCCGATGCAGAAGATCAAGGTGAATATGGAGAAGCAGCTCCGCGAGTGCGGTGAGGCTCCGTTCTACACGCTGGGTCCGCTGACCACCGACATCGCGCCGGGCTATGACCACATCACCAGTGGGATCGGGGCGGCGATGATCGGCTGGTACGGCTGCGCCATGCTCTGCTATGTGACGCCGAAGGAGCATCTCGGGCTGCCGAACCGTGACGATGTGAAAGAGGGGGTGATCACCTATAAGATCGCGGCCCATGCGGCGGATCTCGCTAAGGGCCACCCAGCCGCGCAGGAACGGGACGATGCGCTCAGCCGCGCCCGGTTCGAGTTCCGCTGGCAGGACCAGTTCAATCTCGGCCTCGATCCTGAGACGGCGCAAGACTACCACGACGAGACCCTGCCGAAGGAAGCGCACAAGACGGCGCATTTCTGTTCGATGTGTGGGCCGAAATTCTGCTCGATGAAGATCAGCCAGGATGTGCGCGATTATGCGGCCAAGCTGAACGACCGTGCGCAGGGAATGGCCGACATGGCGGACAAGTTCCGCGATATGGGTGGTCGTCTGTACATTCCCGAGACGGAGGCGAAGCCCGGCGAATGACCCGACTGCGCCAGAGAATCGGTAGAGCCGCCCGGACCCGACACCGCCTCGGCCCGCGCTCCCGCCCGCCCTCCCCGCGCGCGCCGAGGCGGCGTCGGGCCCGGGCGGGGTGGGGCCTGGCTCTGCTGCTGTGCGCGTTGCCTGGCCTTGGTGCGGCCTCCGAGTTCGACAGTTCGAAATGCGATGTCGATCTCGGCGGCGACATGATCGTGCGGCTCGGGTCGGAGACGAACCTCACAATCGAGAGCCCCGGCCTCGCCTTTCGGTTCCCGGCCGGGCTCTACTGGCGCGCCTTGCCCGCGGAGCCCTCAGACGATCCGTCGCTTCCGCCGCTCGGGTGCCCTGGCAACCCGATCGTTGCGCTCAGCATCGGGTTTCCGTTCCGACCAGCGAGCCCGGCTGAGGTTGCAGAGGGGGCGCCCGCCCTTTGGCCTTACACGATCATAATCTCTGGTGGTGAGGGTCGTGTTGAAATCCAAAAAAACAACATCCAGATAAAGGACGACTTTGCCCGCCTTTATGGAGCGTGCGACATGACGGAGGAGCGCGTCGAATTCTGCCGAAGCTGCCCGGAGGCAGAGGGCCAACCCGGACATTGCAAGATCGACGGCAAGTGGGTGCCCCAGAGCACGGTTCCCGCATACTTCGCCGCCTTGCCCGGTTCCTATGATGAAATGGACGGCATCCCCTTTGCGGGCCGCTGCAGTTGGTCCGATGGCTTTCTGTCGGTCGGCGCCCGAGCCAAGGGCAGACCGTGTGAGATCCGCTATAAGCTGATGGAGGGCCTGACGGTCTTCTACAGTTTCGATGACGCTCGGTTGCCCGAGAACCGCTTCCTCGCCTTCGACCGGTTGGTGCGCAAACGCGTTCTCGCGACCCGTGCCCCTGAGTATGACCGGGTCGCGCCATGACGCAGACGACCGTGATCGGGGCAGGGGTCGTCGGGCTCTGTGTGGCGCATGCGCTCGCCGATCGCGGTTGCACGGTCACGGTCGTGGCACCGTCGGGCGGGCCGCACGCGGGCGCGTGCTCCTGGTGGGCTGGCGGAATGCTCGCGCCGGGCTGCGAGGCGGAGAGCGCGGAGCCTTTGATCGGAGCCCTCGCGGCGGACGGCATCGCGTTCTGGCAGGCCTGCGGCGAAGCGGAGATGCGCGGCACACTGGTGGTCGCCCATCCCAGGGACGAAGCCGAGCTTCGGCGGTTTGCAGCGGCGACCGAGGGCCACCGGCGGCTAGAGGCCTCGGAGATCGCAGGTCTCGAACCGACAATCGGTGCGCGTTTTCCAGCGGGCTTTCTGTTCCCTGAGGAAGGCCAGATCGACCCGCGCGGAGCACTCTCCCGGCTTGCAGTGGATCTCCGTGCCCGCGGCGTGCGGTTTGAGGCGCGCGAAGCGGTTGCGGATGACCGCAAGGGCCTCTGTGTCGATGCACGGGGTCTCGCGGCGCGGGATGTGCTGCCGGACCTCAGGGGTGTGCGGGGTGAGATGGCGATGATCCGCGCGCCGGAGGTGGAGATCACCCGTACGGTTCGCCTGCTGCACCCGCGCTGGCCGCTCTATCTCGTGCCGCGGGGCGAGGGCGTTTACATGATCGGTGCCACTCAGATCGAGAGCGAGCGCCAAGGCGGCGCGACCGTGCGCTCCGTGCTCGACCTGCTCGGCGCGCTCTATGCACTGCACCCGGCCTTTGCTGAGGCGGAGGTGCTGGAGCTTGGCGCGGGGCTGCGGCCTGCGTTTCCCGACAACCTGCCGCGGTTGCGCTGGCGCTCGGGTGCGCTCAGCGTCAATGGGCTGTTCCGACATGGGTTTCTTTGCGCGCCGGCGCTTGCGCGGATGGCGGCGGAGCATCTGCTCGACGGCCGCTGGTTTCCGGAGGTGATGGATGAGGATCGTGCTGAACGGCAAAGCGCATGAGACCGGTGCGGTGACGCTCGCGGCATTGCTCGAAGAGATGGGCGTGGGCGAGAGCCGGGTTGCGACCGCGGTGAACGGGCGGTTTGCGCCGCGGCCTCTGCGCGCGGAGATGGCGCTCTCGGAGGGGGACGCGGTCGAGGTGGTCTCGCCGATGGAGGGAGGCTGAGCATGGATGGGGAGCGTGTCGCACCGGATGGGCTGACGCTATATGGTCAGGCGGCGGCGTCGCGGCTGTTGCTGGGCACGGCGCAGTATCCCTCGCCCGACCGGCTGGCAAAGGCCATCGCGGCATCGGGTACAGAGATTGTCACGGTTTCGCTGCGACGCGAGGGCAGTGCGGGGCGGGCATTCTGGGAGTTGGTGCGGGCCTCGGGCGCACGGGTTCTGCCGAATACCGCGGGCTGTCGAACGGTGGCTGAGGCCGTCACCACGGCTCAGATGGCGCGGGAGCTGTTCGACACGCCCTGGATCAAGCTCGAGGTGATCGGGGACGATGACACATTGCAGCCGGATGTTTTCGGGTTGGTCGAGGCGGCGCGCGTGCTCTCGGAGGACGGCTTCGAGGTGTTCCCCTACACAACCGACGATCTGGTGGTGGCGGAGCGGTTACTGGATGCCGGGTGCCGGGTGCTGATGCCCTGGGCCGCCCCTATCGGATCCGGGCGCGGAGTGAGTGATCCTTACGCGTTGCGATCACTGCGGGCGCGGCTGCCAGACGTGCCGATGATCGTCGATGCGGGACTAGGCAGGCCCTCTCACGCAGCCGAGGTGATGGAGATGGGTTTCGATGCGGTTCTGCTGAACACGGCGGTCGCGAAGGCAAAGGACCCGGTTGCCATGGCGCGAGCCTTTGGGCTGGCGGTCGAGGCGGGGCGGGCGGCCTACCGGGCCGGAGCGATCGAGGCGCGGGACATGGCGGCCCCCTCCACCCCTGTCGCAGGCACGCCGTTTTGGACGGATTGATGCTCGCACCCTTCTACCAGATCGTGGACGACGCCCGCTGGCTCGACTTCTTCGTGCCGCTCGGACTGGAGCTTGTGCAGCTTCGGCTGAAGGAGCTGTCGGAGGCGGAGGTGCGCGCCCAGATCCGGGCGGCGCGCGATATCTGCGCCGGGCGCTGTCAGCTTGTTGTCAACGACTATTGGCACCTCGCGATAGAGGAAGGGTGCGACTTCGTCCACCTCGGCCAGGAGGATCTCGACACCGCCGATCTCGGCGCGATCCGCCAGGCGGGGTTGCGGCTTGGCGTCTCGACCCATGACGGCGCGGAGCTTGACCGGGCACTGGCTCTGAACCCGGATTACATCGCGCTCGGGCCGATCTATCCCACCGTCCTAAAGGCCATGAAGTGGGATCCGCAGGGCGTGTCGCGTGTCTCCACCTGTAAGGCGCGGATCGGGGCGTTGCCGCTTGTGGCGATTGGCGGCTTGACCGTGGAGCGTGCACCGGCTGTCTGGGCCTCGGGGGCCGACAGCATCTGCGTGGTGACCGATGTTCTGCGCCACGACGATCCGGAGGCGCGGCTCACTGAGTGGCTTGCGGCCGCAAAGGGTCGCGCCAGCGCCTAGAATTCGCCGCCAAGCGGGACTAGCTTGCCGCCGTCACGCTCCGAGGAGACCTTGATGCGCAAAGCCCTGCTCCGCCTGGTTATTCTAGGGCTGCTCCTCGCTCCCATCGCGTTTCTGATGGCGGTGACCCAGACCCGCCCGTTGGTCACGACGGCGCCCGAGGCCACACCTGACACTGCGGTTCAAACCCGAACGCTGGTGCACCGCATCCGGGCCGCCACGAATGACCCGGACGCCGATCCGGTCATCGAGGTGCCGCTCGAACAGATCAACAGCGCGATGACCTTCGCCGCCCGTCTGATCCCCGGCCTGCGTGGCGAGGCCGAGGTGGTTCCAGAGGGGCTGCGGATGCGGGTCTCGATCCCCGTGCCAAAGCTGCCGCAGCTCGGCTGGCTGAATGCGGAGGCCATCGTGCCACCCTTTGACGACGGCCCGCGGTTGGCCTCTCTCCGGGTTGGTCACCTTGATCTGCCGCCGGGGCTTTCGGTCACGCTCGGGACTTGGGCGGTTGATTGGATCCTCGGTGACCGCATGGGCCAGATGGTAACCGAGAGTGTCCCTCAGTTTGAGATCGGCACCGACAGCGTCACAGCGGTCTTGGAGATGGAGGCGGACCAGCGTTCAGCCTTTACGCGCCGTATGGCCGGGCTGATCCGCGGAGACGAGATGCCGTCGGCGGGGGAAATCCAGACCTACTACATTGAGATACGGGACGCGATCGAGAGCGGGCAGCTGTCGGACCAGGGCTCGTTCCTGCCCTATCTCCACTTTGCGTTGGACCGCGCACTGGTTAGGGCCGCACCCGGGCGCGAGGATCACGAGTTCACCGCTGCGATTTTTGCGCTGACCAAGGTGTGCGGGGCGAGGGACTTTCGCCTCGTGGTCGGGCGGTTGATCGAGGGCGTCGTGCCACCGGGGACCACACAGTGGAGCAAGACCTGTGCGCAGGTGACGCTGTCCGGCCGCATCGACACCAAACGCCATTTCATCACGGCGGCGGCGATCAAGGCGGCGAGCACCATGTCCGTCTCCTTCACGATTGGCGAGTTCAAGGAGCTGGTTGACACGGTCTGGGCGGGGGGCTTCGACTTCACCGATATCGTGGCGAACGCATCGGGCATCCGTTTTGCCGAGACCATGATGACGGCTGAGCGGGCGGACTGGCCGGCGTTGGCAGCGCGGCTCGGCGCTGAGAGCGACGTGGTTGCCTCCTTCGACGGGGTCCCTGGGTTGCTGCCGGATGCGGAGTTCAGGGCGCGCTTCGGTGACGTGGACAGCCCCCGCTATGCTGCGATGGTGCAGCAGATCGAGCGCCGCATCGACGCGCTTCCGCTGCACGCGCCCTTGCCCGGCGGCTAGAGCCGCGCGCGGATCAGGTCGGCCAGCCGTTCGGGCGCGAGGATCGGCGGCAGCGCGGCGGTGACCCGACCGTTCGGACCGATCAGATAGATGAACCCACCATGGGCATAGATCGGCGATCCATCAGGCTCCACGTAAACCACCTCTCTCTTGACCTGAAAGCGTTGGCGCACGGCGGCCAGATCGCTCTCCGATCCGGTCAGGCCCGTAAGTGAGCGGTGGTAGCGGGGCATCGCCTCGGCCAAAGCCTCCGGTGTGTCGCGTGCGGGATCTATCGTGATCATCACAGCCGACAGCCGTTCTGCATCCGGGCCAAGCGCGTTCAGCGCCGCGCCCATGGCGGGCAGAGCCACCGTGCAGATCGACTCGCAATTGGCATAGCCAAAGAACAGCATCATGGGCTGGCCGGCGAAGTCCGCCTGGGTGACCTGTTGCCCGTTCTGGTCGGTCAGGTCGAATGCGACCTCAATGGGTACAGGGAAGGGCAGGGGCTCAGCTGCCCTCGCCCCCACCGCCATTGCCGCTGCGACCAAGAGGGCCGCAAGGCGCATCAGAAGTTCTCCTCGATATACTTCGCGTCCGCCTCATCCCCGAGGCCGAGATAGCCATTCGCCTCGATCTCGGCGAGGATGCGCGGATCGCGCCGGAACCACGGGCCTTTGCCCTTTGCCTCGGGGTTCTTCTCGGCCCAGTCCTTGGTGAAGCGGTTGGTCTTTGCCCACTCGGTCTCGCTCACGCGGCGAATGCGCTGGACCTGATAGAGCTTGGACTTCAGCACAGGCGTGAACTCGGGTTCCCCGACAAGCAACCCGTCCACTTCGACAAGCTGGTGGCAATAGGGCGCGAGATCGACTGTCGCTCCGGAGAAGGCGGGCTGCCCGTTTTTGTTCACCAGCAGCATCATGCCGTCATCGGCGCGGATGACCACCATTTGGCGCAGGCCTGCTCCGCAATCCGCGGGGCAATCGCCTGTCAGCATACAGACCGCATCCGAGACGGTCGCCACAAAGCGCGCCTTCTCCTCACCAAACAGGTTCCATTCCTTTGCCTCGGAGTTCGCGGCATAGTCCTGCGCACCGGCGCCGCTCGCAATCAGGGTGGCCAAGGCCAGGGCTGCAAAACGCATGGCTCTCTCCCTCACTGCTTGTTCGGATCTGGAATGGCAAAGCCGGGGACAACGCCGTAGTCGTCATGGTTCAACACCGTAATCCCCTCGTCCGCGACCACCTTGGAGACCATGATGTAGTCGATCCCGTCCCGCTGGTAATGCATGCCCTCGGCGCTGACACGGTGGCTCTGCGAGGACAACATCAGCGTGCCATCGGCGATCTCCGTGTCACCTTCCCATTGCAGCACCATGTAGACCGTGCCGTCATCGGCCAGCATGCCGACGGGGATGCCGCCCGCAGCACACCACATGGCGCAGGTGTGATGCGCACTGCCGACGACCGCCTCTGGCCCGCCCATGACACCGGAGAAATAGCACCACGTGTCGATCAACTCGCCGGTGATGGTCACCTGGGTACCGTCCGACGCGCGCGCGCTGTCCGGCACTCCCATAACAGCGAGGCAAGCCGCGGCCACCCCGGTCAAAACTGCACTCCGCATCCTTCGTCAGCTCCCTGTGGCGGTTCTTTTGTCAGATTCAAATGACACATTACCGGAACGCGGCTGGAGGCGCGTTCACAATTTCCGGCCTTGAGCGGTTTGCGTCACGAGCACCAGGGGGCTACACCCGCGCGGACAACTTGGGGACAACGATGGATCTCTTTCCTGCAATCGACCTGAAGGACGGCCAGTGCGTGCGCTTGCTGCGTGGCGAGATGGCCGATGCGACCGTGTTCAACGACGACCCGGGCGCGCAAGCGGCGGCCTTCGTCGCGGCGGGCTGCCGGTGGTTGCATATTGTGGACCTGAACGGTGCCTTTGCCGGGCAGCCCGTGAACGGGGCGGCGGTCGAGGCGATTCTGGCGGCCGCAGGGGGCGTGCCGGTGCAACTCGGTGGGGGAATACGGAACCGGGAGACGATCGAGGTGTGGCTCGAGCGTGGGATCGCGCGCGTGATCCTCGGGACTGCTGCGGTGCGCGATCCGACACTCGTGCGCGAAGCGGCGAAGAGCCATCCCGGGCGCGTTGCCGTCGGGATCGATGCCCGCGGCGGGCGCGTGGCGGTTGAGGGTTGGGCAGAGACCACCGAGACCGACGCGACGGAGTTGGCGCGCCAGTTCGAGGATGCCGGGGTCGCGGCGATCATCTACACGGATATCGAGCGGGACGGGGCGATGCAGGGACCAAATGTGGCTGCGACGGCCGCTCTGGCAGAGGCGGTCTCGATCCCGGTGATCGCAAGCGGCGGTGTGTCGTCCCTGGATGATCTGCGGGCCCTGCGGGACTGTGGCACGCCGCTGGCGGGAGCGATCTCCGGGCGCGCGCTGTATGACGGGCGGATCGACCTCGCCGAAGCGGTTGCCCTTCTCGCCGACGACACCCCGTGAGCCTCGCTGATGCGCTCACCTACGGCATCGTCGGGCTGTGGGCCTTTTGGCAATTGGCTGCGGGTGTCACGGGCGCGCGGGCCTTGTTTGACCCGGATGGCGATCTGCGATGGCGACTGAAGAACCCTGGCGCCCGCCGTCTGCTCGCCGGGGTTCTCGCCCTTCCGCTCGGTTATGGCGTGGCCGCCACGGTCTACGGGCTGGGCGGCTGCTCAGGCGGTCTGAAGCGGCTCGCCGAGTGCACTGAGATGGCACCGGCCCTCGGGCAGGCGGCCTACAATCTGATGCTGGCGGCAGCGATCCTCGGTCCCGGCCTAGGGATGCTCTCGCTGATCGGAGCCGCCATCCTGGAGATGTTGGCACGCCGCAACAGCTGATGCGGCACGCCGCTTGGTTATTCCGCAGCGATTGCCTTAGCAGTCAACTTATCGAGGGCTCCGGCGGCCTTGGCGATCGTCGGCGCCTCGGCACCATGCTCCGCCGCCATCGTTGTCACGTCGCGGTAGACGACATGGACTGTGCCGTCGGCAGCCTCATAAGCCACCACCTTGAGCGGTAGATCGAGGCCCATGGATCCGCTCGAGACCATCATCGGGGTGCCCATCTTCGGGTTACCGAACAGCAGCACCGTGTTGGGCCGCAGCTCAAGCCCGGCACCGGCAGCACCCGCCGCATGGTCGATCCGGGCGAACACTTTCGCACCCGCCCCTTCCACAGCAGCCGCCAGCCGGTCGATGGTGGTTGCCACGTCGTGGGGGCTGGTCTTTCGCACGAACTCATCGGCGAGGGCCGGGGTTGCGACGAGGGCTACAGCAGCAGCGAGGGCAGGAAGGCGCATCGGAGTTCTCCTCTGAGGTGGATCGCACAACCCTAGCGGGTGGCGGGCGCGGGTCAATCTTGCCCTCTCATGCCTGAGAGACTAGGACCCGTGGGATCACGGTTTTGCGAAGGCTTTCCCATGCTCAAGACCCGCGTCATCCCTTGCCTCGACGTGAAAGACGGTCGGGTCGTCAAGGGCGTCAACTTTGTCGATCTGGTCGATGCCGGCGATCCGGTGGAGCAGGCAAGCCTTTATGACGCCGCTGGGGCGGACGAGCTCTGCTTTCTCGACATCACTGCGAGTCATGAAAACCGCGGCACAATCCTCGATGTTGCTCGCCGGACGGCGGAGCGCTGCTTCATGCCGCTGACGGTCGGAGGCGGGGTGCGAACGCTCGAGGACATCCGGGCGCTCCTCCTGGCAGGGGCCGACAAGGTCTCGATCAACACAGCCGCGGTGCGCAATCCGGGTTTCGTGGCGGAGGCGGCAGAGAAGTTCGGCAGCCAGTGCATCACGGTCGCCATCGATGCGAAGTCCGGTGGCGCGACCGAGTCTGGCTTCGAGATCTTCACCCATGGTGGACGTGAGGCGACGGGCATCGATGCGCTGGCGTTTGCTCGGGAGGTGGTGGCGCGTGGAGCGGGCGAGATTCTGCTGACCTCGATGGACCGCGACGGCACGCGGGCAGGGTTTGATCTGCCTCTCACCCGGGCGATCGCGGATGCGGTTCCGGTGCCCGTCATCGCGAGTGGCGGAGTGGGCACGCTCGATCACCTGGTCGACGGGGTGCGGGAGGGGCACGCGTCCGCCGTGCTGGCTGCCTCCATCTTCCATTTCGGTGAGCATTCGATCCACGAGGCCAAACTCCACATGGCTCGCGCTGGTCTGGCGGTGCGCCTGTGAGCGGCGTGTTGGAGCGGCTGGCGGAGACGATTGCCTCCCGACGCGGTGCGGATCCTGCGTCGTCCCACACAGCCAAGTTGTTTTCGAAGGGCCCCGACAAATGCGCCGAGAAGTTCGGGGAGGAAGCCGTTGAAGCGATCATCGAGGCGGTCAAGGGGGATCGCACTCGCCTGACCTCCGAGGCGGCGGATGTGCTCTACCATCTCCTTGTGATGCTCTCGGCACGCGATGTGGCTTTGGCGGATGTGCTGGCGGAGTTGGAGCGGCGCGAAGGGGTCTCAGGTGTTGCGGAGAAGGCCGCGCGCCCCTCCGTGCGCCGAGCCGATTGGTCGGAGGACCAGCCCGCGTGCCTCGCGATCCGGGCGGAGGCATTCATCGAGGAACAGGGCGTTCCCGAGGAGCTGGAGGTTGATGGCGAGGACGCCTTCTGTCGGCAGTATCTTGGAGAGCTCAATGGCGAACCTCTGGCAACCGCGCGGGTCCGCGTGACCGACGGCAAGGCCAAGATCCAGCGGGTTGCGGTTCGTCGCGCTGCGAGGGGAACCGGGCTCGGGGCGATGCTGATGCGATCGATCCTGACAGAGCTTCAGGCGGACCCGCAGATCACCGAGGCAGTCCTCGACGCGCAGCTCGAGGTCATCGCCTTCTATGAACGGCTCGGGTTTGCCGCAGAGGGCGAGGAATTCCTCGATGCCGGGATCTGGCACCGACGGATGCGGATGACTGTCTAGCCGAGCGCGTCGGCAAGGAAGCGCCCGGCCTCGGCGACGGTTCGATCGGCTGCGCGCAGGCGCTTCACGAAGACCGGCCATGCGTGGGGAAGGCCCCTCTCGATCTTCAGGCTAACCGTGCCACCTGATGCGCGAACGGCATTGGCGAGGGCCCTTGCGTCGTCCAACAGGATCTCGCCAGATCCGGCGGTGATCAGCATCGGCGGAGGCGCTTGAAAACGCCCGAGCGCAGGTGAGGCCAGCGGATTGGTCGCATCTGCCCCCTGCAAGATGAAATCCACCACGTCTCCCATGCGATGGGCGGGCAACATGGCGTCGGAGCGCGCGTTGTGTTCTCGTGTCCCGCCAGCGCCTGTCATATCTGCCCAAGGGGAGAAGAGCACCGCCGCAGCAGGCATCGGCAAGCCCCGGTCTGTTGCTGCCAGAAGGAGGCCAGCGGCGAGCCCTCCGCCCGCGCTGTCGCCTGCGATGACGATCCGCCCCGGTGCGTGCCCGCGACCAAGGAGCGCGCTGTAGCACGTCAACGCGTCTTCAACGGCGGCAGGAAAAGGGTGTTCGGGGGCGAGGCGATAATCCGGCAGGCAGACCCGTGCACCGGCAGCCTCTGCCAGCGCTGCGCCCACGTGCAGATGCGTGCGCGGCGAGCCTGCGAGATAGGCGCCACCGTGCAGATAGAGCAGCAAGGGCGCCGAGGGCTCCGCGGATTGCGCCCAAAGCGCGGGAACCGCCAGGCCGTTCGCCTCCATCACATCGTCGCTGCAAGGGGTTTTGGGACGCGGGAAAAACCGGCGCGCGGAGGCCTCTAGTCGGGCGCGCATGGCCTGGGGGGAGGTCTCCCGCGCCAGCCTGCGCTTGACGCTGAGGCGCAGGCCAAGATCGAGCAGCGCAAGTGGCAGCCTCACGCCGCCCGGCGCGCCTCGATCGCGTCCCAGATCAGGCCGGCCACGTTGACACCGTCGAACCGCTCGAGCTCCTTGATGCCGGTCGGCGACGTCACATTGATCTCGGTGAGGTAAGGCCCGATGACGTCGATGCCGGTGAAGATCAGCCCGCGCTCCTTCAGAACCGGAGATAACCGGTTGCAGATCTCGTGGTCTCGCTCGGTCATTGCGATCTTTTCCGGCCGCCCGCCCACATGCATGTTCGAGCGGGTCTCCCCCGCCTGAGGCACGCGGTTGATCGCACCGACAGCTTCCCCGTCCACCAGGATCACCCGCTTGTCGCCGGCCACCACGTCGGGCAGGAACTGCTGGATCATCAAGGGCTCACGGTTGATGACGGAGAACATCTCGTGCAGTGAGGCGAGATTGCTGTCCTCCGGGCGCAGGCGGAAAACCCCTGCTCCGCCATTGCCATAAAGCGGCTTGACGATGATGTCCCCGTGCTCGGCCCGAAACGCTCGAATTTCATCGAGCGAGCGCGCAATCATCGTCGGCGGCATCAAATCGAGGAAATCCAGCACCAGCAGTTTCTCTGGGCTGTTGCGTACCCAGGCCGGGTCGTTCACCACCAGCGTCTCCGGGTGAATGCGCTCCAGGAGATGTGTGTTGGTGATGTAGGACATGTCGAAAGGCGGATCCTGACGGAGCCAAACCACGTCCAACTCAGAGAGGTCCCGCCGCTCCCGTGGGCCGAGCGTAAAGTGGTCTCCCTCGACCGCGCGCACGGTCAGCGCGTGACCTGTCGCGAACACCCGACCACGATCCCAGACAAGATCGGGCACATGGTAGTAAAACAGCCTGTGACCGCGGGCCTCCGCTTCGAGCGCCAGGCGAAAAGTCGAGTCTGCGCGGATATCGACCCCGGCGATTGGGTCCATTTGGATCGCGACATCGAGCGCCATGGCAGCCTCCTATTGCTCGGGAGGCGCTTAGCCGCTGTGGGTCACGCACGCAACCCTGCCGCGAACCCGTGATCTACTGCGCGGTTGAGCCCAGGCTTTTGCTCAGGGTGCTGAACTTGACGTTTGCCTCGCGTACATCGGCGTCGAAGTGTTTCACCCAGTTTTGGCATAGGTGCATTTTCGGTATAACAGTTCCGTCGAGCTTGGCTTTGTATTTCGGGAAGTACTTTTTGATCTGATCAGGCTTGTAACCGCCTTGTTTCATGGCATCCTGGATAACCTGATAGACAACCTTGTTCGAGATGGTCTCTTGACGGTCCTTAATATCGCCTTTTCCATCCCATCGTAGCAAGTAAATTCTTTTCTTGAGGAGTTCGCGCACTTTTGGAAGATCGCCAAAATGTGCTTTAAGCGCCGCATGCATCGCTTTGCTCTCTTTAGAATAATTTTTTCGATAAGTTGCCAATCCATTGATGAGATCGCGGATCTCTTTATCCAGCGCTTTATGTTCCGGGGAAAGAATCTTTCCTTTTACCAGCTTGTCGAGTGCTGGAAGGATCATTGTCGCACCAAGCTTTGCCATTGCACGTCAACCTTGTCATAACTCTGATACCGAGCCACACAGCGGCAGCTCCCATTGGGAGCCACAGAACTGATGCAGAGTCCGTTAACTGCGCGTGCCGCCTCGGTCGTGGGGTGGGCGATCCGGGTCTCAGCCGCCGCGGGCGATGCGGGCAACCCGGCGCGGATCGTCGATGGTCAGCACATGACTGACGACCCGTCGGACGCCTTCCACGCGGCGCGCATGGTCGATGACACGGACAAGCTCCTCGCGCGATCGGGCGATGCCGGTCAGATGTACGGTCCGGTCGACGGTTGTAACGGTGTAGTTCACCGCGCTGACGGCCCAGTCCGTCACCAACTCGTAACGCAAGCGCGTCGAGATGTTGGCATCGGCGAGATAGGATCCCGTGCCGGCATCTGTGGCCACTTCCATGGCGTCTTCGACCGACAGAACCCCCGGGGTGGCCCAAGCGGCTTCTGTCGCGGCGACTTTGTCTCCGGCGCGGGGAACGGTCCCGGTCAACACCACGGCGCCTTCCGTCACGTCTACCTCGACATCACGGTAAAGCTCGCCCGAGTGATTGCCGAGCCGGGTGGCCACGCCAAGCTGAATATCTGTGTCCTTGAGACCGGTGAGCGTTGAACGCTCCTGCACAACGCCGCGGGTCAGGGCAGCGCCACCGGCCACCACGGGCACCGCCACGCATCCCGATACCGCCATTCCAGCCGCCAGCGCGGCCAAAGCGCATGTCTTCATCATGATTTGCTCCGCCTCAACACGGTGTTCGGACGCATTGATGCGCCTCTGATGCCGGCATGATACACCAAATGGACGATCTGCAACAGGGGGGCTCATGTCGGACAAGGTCGATCTCGCGCGATTCGTCGCGGCACAGCACGAAAGCTGGCCGCGCGCCCTGGGGGAGCTGCGTGCCGGGTCAAAGAAGAGCCATTGGATGTGGTATGTGTTCCCGCAGATCGCAGGCCTCGGCGTGAGCGATATGTCTCGGCGCTATGCCCTCTCAGGAAGGGCCGAGGCGCAAGCCTATGTGGCGCATCCAATCCTGGGAGAACGGTTGCGAGAGGGCGTCGGCGCGCTGGTGGCGCAACCGGCGGGAACCGAGGCAGCTGCCGTGCTTGGCCCCGTCGATGCCCAGAAGTTCCGCTCCTGCCTCACGCTGTTCGCGGCCGTCTCTCCGGATCCGGTTTTCGCCGAGGCTCTCGCGCGCTTCTATGACAGCGTGCCTTGCGAGCGCACCCTGGAGGCTCTCGCTTCGAATCAGTCGAACCCCGGACGATAGGCGTCTTCCACGATGGTGAGCGCGCCGTCCGATCCTATGATCGCCGCATCGAAGCGGCACCCCGTCGCGTCATGTGCCTCCGGGTGCTCCGTCCAAAGGCGTTCGGCGACAGTGGCGATCCGACGCCACTGAGCGGCGCTCACAGGGCTGTCGGCACCCGTATCGCGTCGGCGCTGCTTGACCTCCACAATGATCAGCAGGGGGCCGTCTCGGAGGGCCAGGTCGATCTCTCCGCCCGCAACACGCCACCGCCTGGCGATCACGCGAGCCCCCTTGGCTGCATAGGCGCGCTCGGCAATCTCCTCAGCGGCGCGCCCCGCATGGTGCCGCCCGTTCCCGGTCATCGCTCGCGCAACTCCAAAGCCCGGGCATAGACCGTCTTTCGGGGAAGCCCGAGGCGATTGGCCACCTCCGCCACGGCATCCTTAAGGGAGAGCCGTGCCAGGGCCTCAGGCAATGCCGCCTCCAGCGCATCCGCCTCTTCTTCTGGGGCGGCAGGCAGGGGCGGGCCGATGACAACCACAATCTCGCCTTTGGGGGGGTCTTCGCTGGCATAGGCTTCCGCCAGTCCGCCGAGGGTGCCGCGCCGCACCTCCTCGAAGCGTTTGGTGAGCTCTCGTGCCACGGCGGCTGGTCGGTCGCCCAACACCTCCGCCATATCGGCCAATGCCGCCGCCAGCCGCCGCGGGCTTTCGAACAGAATGAGCGTCGCAGGCACGCCCACCAACGTCGCAAGCTCGCTCCGGCGGGCGGCGGATTTCGGTGGCAGGAACCCTGCGAACAAGAACCGGTCGGTCGGCAACCCCGACAGGGCGAGCGCCACCAACGGGGCAGACGCTCCGGGAACGGCCGTCAGCCCAAAACCTCCTGCGATGGCAGCCTCCACCAACCGGAACCCCGGATCGGCGACAAGCGGCATCCCGGCATCGGTGACCAGAGCGACGGACAACCCCTCTTCCAACCAACGCAGGATTTGCGGCCGTCGCTGGGCGCCGTTGCGGTCATGATAGCTCACAAGGGGGCGGTCGCCGACGTGCAGCCCATGGATCTGGAAAAGCGTGCGAAGCCGGCGCGTGTCCTCCGCCGCGATGGCATCTGCATTGGCCAGCACGTCAAGCGCGCGCAGAGAGATATCGGCCGCATTTCCGATCGGCGTCGCAACGAGATACAGCCCGCCCTCCAAAGCCCCACGCGCGCGCTGCTCGGGATCCTGCGCCCTGGTTTGTCTGCGTTTACTTTCTTCGGGCATGATCCTAGGGTCCGTCCCAAACAGATCGGGAGCTGCCGTTTGGCATTCTGGGTGAACGGAGGGGAACGCATGCGCGGGCGATTGTCAAAGTTTCGGGCGCTTTTTGGGGCGTTCGCCCTGTCGCTGGCCCTGGGGGCGTGTTCGCAATCCAGTGGCCCGGGCCCTTGGCCTGGAACTGTGCCCAACGATAGCCAAACTGCCAGCTCTTCGGGGTCAGAGACCAGTGGCCAGAGCCGGGCGCTCGCGATCGATCCGTCCCAACCCGTGACCCTCGCGCTTCTCGTCCCGCGAACGGCCCAATCGGACGGAGCGGCAGCGCTCGGGGGCGCGCTTGCAAACGCCGCTCAGCTTGGCGTTTCGGAACTGCGCGATCCACAATTGCGATTGCGCGTCTACGATACCGCCGGGCAACCCGCGACGGCTGCGGTAGCTGCGCGCAAGGCTTTGGCTGATGGGGCGGACATCGTGCTCGGCCCGCTCTTTTCGGGCAGCACCAAAGCCGTCGCCGATGTTGTCCTGCCCGAAGGCGTTCCGGTCATCTCGTTCTCAACGGATACCGCGGTCGCTGGAATTGGTGTCTATGTGAGCGGCTATGCGCCAGAGGCTGAGGCACGCCGCATCCTCGACTATGCCGGCGCCCAGGGGCGTCGTTTTGTTGGCATCTTCCGTCCGCTGACACCCTATGGCGAAGCGGCGGACCGAGGAGTTCGTGCCGCAAGTGCTTCCGGCCGCATCGAGGTTGTTGCCGCGGGCGCTTATGAGCGGAGTTTCAAAGGGATCGAGACGGCCTCGGCCCCCTTTGCCTCAGACGCAAGCAGCGCCGGGGCGAATGCGGTTCTGTTGCCTTCTGGCGGTAAGGAGCTGCAGGCCGTTTCGAGCTTTTTGAATTACCATCGGCTCGATCCTGCTCGCACCAAATACCTTGGTCTCGGACAGTGGAACAGCCGTGCCAGCTTCCAAGAGGCAAGCTTGTTGGGTGGTTGGTTCCCAGCCCCCGATCCCGATGCAGTGCGGCGGTTCTCCTCGCTCTACTCGGCCCGTTTCGGAGGACAGCCGCCCGTGCTCGCCTCGCTCGGCTACAATGCCGTCCGGATCGCGGGAGAGCTTTTGGCGGAGGCACGCCAGACCGGGAGAGCGGACTTGTTCGACCATGCCGCCGTGACGAGGCCTGCCGGGTTCCGAGGGGCATTCGGTCCCGTGCGGTTCCGCGACGATGGTGTGGCCGAGCATGGGCTCGCCATCCTTGAGGTCGGCCAGCGGACTTTCGTGGTCCTTGACCCCGCCCCGCGCGGCTATGGAGCTGGGTCCTGAGCGGCACGGTCGAGGCCGTCATCGGGCAAGATCGGCCCGATCCCAATCCCCCTCGAACCGAGGCGGGCCTTGCGCATCTGATCGCCGTTCCTGAAACCCTTGCATGTCGGGCCAGTGTCATCGCTGAGATCGATCGGCTGGCGGAAGAGGAACGCGATCCAGACGCCCTTCGGAAATCTGCCACCGCGTTGCTCGCCAGGGTGCTGAGTGAAGGCCGTGCGATGGTGCGGCAGTCCCTCCTGACGCAGCCCTTCGCCGGACTGCGCATCGCCCGAAGCTATGCCCATGTGACGGATGTGGTGGTGGCGGGTGCTGTTCATCTCTGTCAGCGTTGGCTGCATGACGCGCCCATTCGTACGACGGGCGAGCAGATTGCCGTCATTGCCGTCGGAGGATACGGCCGGGGCGAGATGGCGCCCTTCTCCGACGTCGATCTCCTTTTTCTGTTTCCCTATAAGCGCACAGCTTGCGGAGAGAGTGTGGTCGAGTCGACGCTCTATCTCTTGTGGGATCTCAAACTGAAACTCGGTCAAGCCGTCCGTTCGGTCTCTGAGACCATGCGCTACGCGCGCGACGATCTGACGATCCGCACAGCCCTCCTGGAGATGCGGTACATCGCGGGGGATCCAGCGCCTTTCGAGACACTGCGCGAGACCCTCTGGCGGGACCTGTTCGCGAGGACCGGGCCGGAGTTTGTCGAAGCCAAGCTCGCCGAGCGGGACACCCGGCACGAGAAGCATGGCGGATCACGCTATCTGCTGGAACCCAACATCAAGGAGGGCAAGGGCGGCCTGCGGGACCTTCAAACGCTCCATTGGGTCTCCAAGTATCTGCATGGCTGTGAGACCGCCTGGGACCTCGTCGATCGCAACATCTTCCTCCATGAAGAGGTGCAACGCTTTGCCAACGCGGCGAAATTTATATGGGCGGTACGCTGCCACCTGCATGACCTCGCAGGGCGCGCCCAAGACCATTTGACCTTCGACCGCCAGATTGAGATCGCCGAGCGGATGGGGTTCCGCAATGGCGGCGGGCGCCAGGCCGTCGAGCATTTCATGCATGCGTATTTCCGGCATGCGAAGAACGTCGGAGACCTGACGCGGATCTTCTCGGCCGCGCTGGAGGCCCAGCACGCGAAAAAGCCACCGCGTCTATCGGCTCTCCTGCGCGGGCTGTCGCTGCGGCCGGAATCGGAGTCGGACGGACCGTTTCGCGTGCAAGACGGGCGGCTGACCGTTGTGCATGATCGCGTCTTCGTCGATGCGCCGGTGAACCTCCTGCGTATCTTCCACGAGGCAGCACGTCTCGACGCCCGTATCCATCCCGTTGCGATGCGCTTGGTCACCCAAAGTCTCGACTTGATCGATGATGGGCTGCGCCGCGATCCTGAAGCGAACCGTCTGTTTCTCGAGATGCTGACGGATCGCGACCACGCGGAATGGCTGCTGCGTCTGCTAAATGAGACCGATGTCCTCGGACGCTTCATTCCTGAGTTCGGCCGCATCGTCGCGATGATGCAGTTCAACATGTACCACAGTTACACGGTCGACGAGCATACGATCCGGACCATCGGGATCCTCGCCAAAATCGAGCGACAGGAGGCGGATGACGAGCACCCGGTGGCATCGGAAATCGCCCGTTCGGGGTTTGACAGGCGGGTTCTCTATGTGGCGCTGCTGATGCATGACATCGGCAAGGGTACGGGGCGGGATCACTCCGAGTTCGGGGCGGAGATCGCGGCTAAGCTCTGCCCGCGGCTGGGGCTTGATGCCGCCGAGACCGAGTCTGTGGTTTGGCTTGTGCGCCACCATCTCTTGATGTCGGACGTGGCTCAGAAGCGCGACATCTCGGACCCCATCACCGTGCGCGACTTTGCCGGGATCGTGCAGAGCCCGGCGCGCCTCCGCCATCTGCTGATCCTCACCGTCTGCGATATCCGCGGTGTTGGGCCTGGGGTCTGGAACAACTGGAAGGCACAGCTCTTACGAGCGCTGTTCTGGGATACGCGCGATCTGCTTACCGGCGCTCCCCAGCATGAGCGCACACATCGGGTGACCGCCGCCATCGAGGCGCTCGCACCTGCACTCGCCGATTGGCCGGACGAGGCGCGCGACCGCGAGCTTGCGCGGCACTACCCGCATTACTGGCTTGGGCTCGACACGGACACGCAGCAGATCTTTGCCGAGATGGCGCGCGCATGCAACGAGGCCGATCCACGGCCTGAAATGTTGACCCGCTTCATGGGGGCCGAGGAACGCGATGCCACCAAGGCGTGCCTCTACATGGCCGACCATCCGGGCCTGTTTAATCGACTGGCAGGCGCGTTGGCGCTGGTCGGTGCCGACATCAAGGATGCGCGGACCTACACCACCTCCGACGGGATGGCTTGCTCTGTATTCTGGATCCAGGACGCAGAGGGTCAGCCCTTCGAGGAGACGCGCCTCGAACGGCTCCAGCGCTCGATCGAGCGGACCCTGCGCGGTGAGTTGGTTGCGCGCGAGGCTATCCGCGAGAAGGACAGGGTTCGCCCTCGCGAACGCTCGTTCACCGTGCCGACGCGTATCCATTTCGACAACGAGGGCTCGGAACTTTACACCATCATCGAGGTGAACGCCCGCGACCGTCTGGGTCTGCTCCACGCCCTGACGCGGACGCTGGCGGGCCTCAACCTCAATATCTTCGCCGCCATCATTGCGACCTATGGTGAGCACGCGGTGGACGTCTTCTATGTGAAAGACCTCTTTGGGCTGAAGGTCCACGGAGCGGCAAAACAGGCTTTGATCGAGGCGCGGCTCACCGACGCCATCAACGCAATCGATGTCAGCCGTACCGGACAATCGGGCAACCCAGATGCCTGACAACGCAGCGCGGGGGCTGACGTGAGCGCCAGCCCGTTCCGCCTGATGGCGGGCTTCTTCACCGTCGGCATGTGGACTATGGCCAGCCGGGTCTTCGGCTTCCTGCGTGACATCCTGATCGCCGCATTTCTCGGAACCGGGCCGGTGGCGGAGGCGTTCTTCGTCGCCTTCACGCTGCCCAACATGTTCCGCCGCTTGTTTGCCGAGGGGGCGTTCAACACCGCTTTTGTGCCGCTCTATGCCAAGCGGTTGGAGGGTGAGGGCACGTCCGCTGCCCGTGCGTTCTCCGACGAGGCGCTGTCGGCGCTGGTAACGGTGCTCATTGTCTTCACGCTCCTCTGTCTGCTGGCGATGCCGGCGCTTGTGTGGATGCTCGCAAGCGGATTTGCCGATGATCAGCGCTTCGACATCGCTGTGCTGCTGGGACGGATCGTCTTCCCTTATGTTCTGCTGATCTCGCTCGCAGCGCTTATATCCGGCGTGCTGAACGCCCATGGTCGGTTCGCGGCTGCTGCAGCCGCCCCGGTGCTGCTGAACATCGTGCTGATTGCCGGGCTCCTGTTGGCCGAGAGCGGCGTGCTCCGGGGGCAGTTCGTACTGGGTGAAGCCATCGCGGGTGTACCGGGCGCGCATCACGGTACGATCCTCTCCTGGGCGGTCTTGGTCGCCGGGGCCGTGCAGCTTGCCCTTGTCTGGCGCGCTGCCGCGCAGATCGGCGTCGCTCCGCGTCTTCGCCGTCCGCGGCTCACGCCTGGCCTCAAGCGTCTCGCCATAATCGCCCTGCCAGCTGCCTTGGCAGCGGGGGTCATGCAGATCAATCTCGTCGTGGGCCGCCAGGTTGCGAGCTATTTTGACGGCGCGGTGGCCTGGCTCTGGCTCGCGGACCGGGTCTACCAACTCCCTTTAGGCGTGATCGGTGTCGCGATCGGGGTGGTTCTTCTGCCTGAGCTCGCACGGCGGGTGCGGGCCGATGACACCGCCGGCGGAGCTCATGCGGTGAACCGAGCGGCAGAATTCGCACTTGCCTTTACGCTGCCCGCGACGGTGGCGTTGCTCACGATCCCTGCGTTGATCGTCGCGGTGCTGTTCGAACGGGGCGCCTTCGGACCCGAAGACACGGCCGCAACGGCGCTGGCTCTTGCGGTCTACGCGCTTGGGCTGCCGGCCTATGTGCTGCAGAAGATCGTCCAGCCCGTCTATTTTGCACGCGAGGACACCCGGACCCCTCTGCGCTTTGCCTTGGTCGCGATGGCCGTGAACGCGGGCGTCGCGCTCGGTCTCGCACCGGTGATCGGGTTCCTCGCCGCAGCGCTTGGCAGCACGGTTGCAGCCTGGGTCAATCTCGGGCTCTTGTGGCGCGGAGCAAGGGCCTATGGCGCAGTCCTCGCTCCGGACGCGGCCCTGCGTCGACGAGCGCCGCGGATGCTGCTGGCCGCACTCCTGATGGGGGCCGGATTGCTGGCACTCAGCAACGCCTTCAGCCCGGAGAACGAGATTGGTCAAGCTGTCCTTCTGGTTTGTCTGGTGCTCGGCGGCGGCCTTGGCTATGCGGGGCTGTCGCTGGTCTTCGGTGCCGTCGATCCGAACGACTTGCGCGCCGCACTCAGCCGCCGGAGGTCCCGCTCATGAACGGCCAGCCTGCGTCTCTCCGCCTTGTCTGGATTGTGCCAGTGGTCCTCGCTTTGGTCGCAGGGTGCACCGGGATCCGGCCTTTGCCTGCGCCGCCCGCAGCAGAGTATGAGACAGCGGTTGTGCCGGGCTATCCGGATGCCCGTGTCTGGGGGGATGGGAGCGCTCCGAACATGCCCGAGCGGTTGACGGAGTTCATCAGTCAGATCCGCGCCCGGGCGGCCGAGGACGGGAGCTTTCCTAACGGCGGACGGCTCGACAGCCTCGTGCTCTCGGGCGGCGGCTCGGATGGACCCTTCGGGGCGGGGCTGCTGGTCGGGTGGACGGAGGCCGGCACGCGTCCAGAGTTCACGTTTGTCACGGGAATTTCCGCTGGCGCGTTGATCGCGCCCTTTGCGTTCCTAGGCCCGGACTTCGACGATGAGCTCGAGCAGTTTTCCATCGAGAACTCCACCGACACCCTTATCACGGTCACACTTCTGCGTGGTTTGCTCGATGGCGTCGGCTTGGTGGACAACTCAAAGCTCCGCCAGAAGCTGCGGGGTTTGATCACCCCGGAGGTCGTCTTCCGCATTGCTGAGGAGCATGACAAGGGCCGTCGGCTCATGATCGGCACCACCAATCTTGATGCACAGCGCCCGGTCTATTGGGGCATCAGCAAGATCGCGGCCGAGGGGCGGAACCGCCCGGACGAGACCGCCGATCTGATCACCAAGATCATGCTGGCCTCTGCCTCGATCCCTGGCGCCTTCCCGCCGCAGTTCTTCACGGTTGAGACCCCATCTGGGAAGTTCTCTGAGATGCATGTCGACGGTGGCGTGACCAACCAGCTCTTCTTCCTGCCGGCGGAAACACCCATCGCGCGCCTGCCAGAGGACATCGACCGCTTCGTTCGCTCCGGCACGATCTACATCGTGCGCAACACCAAAATCACGCCGGACTTCGAGCCATTGGAGCCGGGCCTTGTGCAGATCTCGGCGCGCTCGATTTCGACGATGATCAAGTTCGGCGGGCGCAGCGACATCAAGGTTCTGGAGGAGCAGGCCCGCGCCGTTGGCTTCGGCGTGCGGGTGACCGCGGTGCCCGAGAGTTTTGAAGCAGCGGAGACCGAATTGTTCGATCCCGTCTATATGCGGTCCCTGTTCCAAGTTGGTCGTGAGATGGCCTCCAGGCCCGAGACCTGGACCGTGGACATCGAGCCAACGGTTGAACTCACTGCCAAGGGCTCGGGCGTCGCCGCGGTTGAATGACCTGAGCAAGGACCCATCCGGCCAAGAAGCCGCCGAGATGCGCCTCCCAGGCCAGCATCCCCCCCATCGCGAGATCGAGCACGGCGTTCAGCACCACCAGCCCTAGAATACGGTGCCAGATCGGGGTGCGGTCCTCGCCAAGCCGGCGCAGCGCTTGCTCCTGCCAGGCCGTCAGCACCGCGATCAGCCCGAAGACCACTCCCGACGCCCCAACCAACGGTCCCCGGAAGTCGGTGATCAGGCTGTAGACGAGCGCCCCGGAAACGGCTGTGCCCAAGAAGATCAACGCAAAGGACCGTATGCCGACCAGCTGCGAAACCGCATGGCCGAGGCCGAGCAGCGCGGCGGCGTTCATCAGCAGGTGCAGCCAGCCGCCATGCAGGAACGCGTGGGTGAGATAGGACCAGATCAGTTGCGGATGGAGTTCTCCTGTGGCCCGCCAATGCTCGAACGCGATATCCCAATAGCCGAACAGCGCGTAACCGACGCCGCGCCCGGCATCTTGGCCGATCAAACCCACATCGACCGCGGCAAAAAGCAGTTCAGCCGCGACCATAAGGCCGGCGGTGATCCAGAGCGCGGGGTGGACGCGCCGGCCGGCGAGACTGCGGTCAATCAAACCCATCCCTCGCACTTAGCGCCGCTTAGCCGCTGGCGCCAGAGCTTCGCTTGACGCAGCCCGCCGCGGCGCCGCATAGAGAGGCCCCCGGGCACCTCAAAGACCCTTGATGCAAAGGAAACGGCCATGGCGGCGCATACCCCGCGCGTGTTCTCCGGCGTTCAGCCGACCGGCACGCTGACCCTCGGCAACTATCTCGGTGCCGTGAAACGGTTCGGCGAGTTGCAGGCCTCGGGGATGGAGACGCTCTACTGTGTCGTGGATCTGCACGCGATCACCCAGTGGCAGGATCCGGCGGAGCTGACACGGGCAACGCGGGCACTGACGGCGACCTATCTTGCCTGCGGGCTGGATCCGACCAAGTCGATCCTCTTCAATCAGTCGGCTGTGCCGGGACATGCGCAGCTCGGCTGGATGCTGTCTTGTGTGGTCCGGATCGGGTGGCTGAACCGGATGACGCAGTTCAAGGACAAGGCCGGCAAGAACCGTGAGAATGCGAGCGGCGGGCTTTACATGTATCCCGCGCTGATGGCGGCCGATATCTTGCTCTACAAGGCGACCCATGTGCCCGTGGGCGATGATCAGAAGCAGCATCTGGAACTCGCGCGCGACATCGCGACGAAGTTCAACCTCGACTATGGGATCGAGGATTTCTTCCCGCTGCCTGAGCCTCTGATCGAGGGTGCGGTCACCCGTGTTATGTCTCTGCGCGACGGGACCAAGAAGATGTCGAAATCCGACGCCTCGGACATGTCTCGCATCAACCTGACCGACGATGCCGACCTGATTGCGCAGAAGATCCGCAAAGCAAAGACGGACCCTGAGCCTCTGCCTGATGCTGTGGAGGGGCTGGAGGGCCGGCCCGAGGCGAAGAACCTCGTGGCGATCTACGCCGCACTCACGGAGCGCACCAGCGCCGAGATCGTCGGGGAGTTTGCAGGGCAGGGCTTTGGTGCCTTCAAACCGGCGCTTGCCGAGGTTGCGGTTGAGAAGATCGCGCCCATCGGAGAGGAGATCGCCCGGCTGATGGCAGACCCAGCCGAGATCGACCGGGTTCTGAGGGATGGGGCGGACCGCGCCAATGCCATTGCTGCGCCAGTGCTGGACGAGGCATCCCGAGCGATGGGGTTCCTCACCTTCGCGCGGTGACGGGGTCTGCCTCCGCTCGGCGCCGCGGGGGGCGCATGCGACGGATCATCCCTGCGATAGCGAACGGATTGGTGCTTCTGTCCGCTTGTGCCGCTCAGCCCAAGCCCGAGGACGTGAGCGCCGCCTATCGGGATGGCTACCAAGTGGGATGCGATGCGGCGTCGGATCTTGCGGGCCGGCAGTCTCCCGAAGGAGCGGAGCAAGAGTTTCGCGCGGGCTGGTTCGCCGGATACGACGACTGCGCGGCGGCCGCGGTCAACCAACAGCGCCGCCTCAAAGCAGTGAAGCAGACGCGGCGGGTCGGAGAGGCAGCGTCCCGGCGGGCGCCTGTGCCGTCTGGCATCCGGTGAGAGGTGTCAGAGCAGGCCGAGCGCTCGGAAGCTCGCATCCTCCGCCTTGCCGATCACCACATGATCGTGGATCGTAATGCCCACGCTTCGGGCCGCGTCCTCAATGCGGCGGGTCATATCCACATCCGCTTGACTTGGGGTGGGGTCTCCCGACGGGTGATTGTGGACGAGGATCATCGCCGACGCGTTCAGCTCGAGCCCTCGCTTCACGATCTCGCGCGGGTAGACTGGAACGTGGTCGACCGTTCCCGTTCCTTGGGCCTCGTCCGCGATCAGCACGTTCTTCCGGTCGAGGTACAGAATTCGGACCTGTTCGGTATCGCGGTGGGCCATGGTTGTCTTGCAGTATCGCATCAGCGCTTGCCAGCTGGACAAAGCCGGCCGGTTTAGGACCTGCGCGCGGGCGAGACGGTGGGCCGCAGCCTCCACCACTTTCAACTCGCAGACGACCGCCGGCCCCACACCCTGCACCTCGGCAAGGCGGGCCGGAGGCGCAGAGATAACACCGTTAAAGTCGCCAAACCGCTGGAGGAGAAGTTTGGCGAGCGGTTTGACATCGCGCCGCGGGATCGCGCGAAACAGCACCAGTTCCAGCATCTCGTAATCGGCGAGGCTTTCGGCGCCGGCCGCTAGAAATCGTTGCCTTAAGCGTGTCCGGTGGTCGTGGTAATGCGGGGTGTCCGCCGAGGGTTTCCGGCTGGGTCTGTCCTCGGTCTTTGGCGCGGTGGCTTGGTCAGGCTCTGGCACCGCCGCGACACCCACGGCGAACAAGCCGGTTGCGCTGGCTTCCCCAAAGGCGGCCTCGAACCGATCCAATGGCCGAGAACCCCGTGCCGATTCCTTGGACATCATCTACCCCTGTTGCCCCGGGCAGAGTCTGGCGATGGAAATGTGTCGAAATAGTTAACGGGGAAACTGCAGCGCGCCCGGACGGCCCCCACTCCGCCCGGGCGCGCCTCCCCTCCCCCAAGGGGATCAGGTAAAGAGGAAAGTCCCGTCGTCTGACAACTCGGCGGCCGTGACCCCGATCAGGGTGATCACATCGCCCGGGTTCCCCGTGTTATAGGCGACGGTCGCGCGACCGGCCCCGTCGTCGACTATTGTAAGGGCGGCGAAGTTTGCCGCGACCCCGCCGGTGAACTCGATGAAGTCCGTCCCGAGTGTCACATCGAAGAGCAGGTCCTGCCCGTCGCCGGCTGCAAACGCGAAGGTGTCCGCGCCCGCGTCACCCCCCATACGATCATTGCCTGCATCGCCAACCAACCGGTCGTCGCCAGAGCCGCCGCGCAACACGTCAACCGCGGCACCACCGGATAGCGTGTCATTGCCATCCGCTCCGAAGAGCGTGTCGCTGTCGCCGCCGCCGGACATCAAATCACCGTTCGCGCCACCGTCGAGCAGGTCGTCGCCGGCCTCGCCCTCCAGGGTGTCGGCGCCTGAACCGCCAACCACAACATCCGCCCCGCTCCCGCCGAGCAGGCTGTCATTGCCGCCTTCGCCCATCACGAAATCGTCGCCAGCGCCGCCCGTTGCCGTGTCGTTGCCCGTATTGCCAAAGACGAGATCGTTGCCGCTGCCGCCGTCTAGGCTGTCATTGTCGCCCTCGCCAAAGATCCGGTCATTCCCCGATCCCCCGAGCAAGGTATCGTTCTCGGTCCCCGCCAACAGCGTGTCGTTGCCGCCATCGCCGTCGAGCCGGTCGGCTCCTGCACCGCCGAGAAGGATGTCCATATCCGCCCCACCGTCGAGCGTATCGCCCCCGAGACCGCCGTCTAGGAAGTCGTCGCCGCTCCCGCCTTCGAGCGTATCGTTGTCCGCGCCGCCGGCCAGCAGGTCGATCCCGCCGCCACCGATCAGGCTGTCATCTCCGCCCTCGCCATAGAGCGCGTCGCCTTCGGTGCCGCCATCCACGGTGTCATTCCCGGCGCCTGCAAAGGCCGTGTCGAAGCCCTGAGCGCCCAGGATGCTGTCGTTGCCGCTGCCGCCAAGGAGCCGGTCCGCGCCGCCTTCGCCCTCGAGCGTGTCGTCCCCGGAGCCGCCGTTCAGTGTGTCTCCCTGACCCTCTGTCGCGACGCCGTAGTCGCCGATGAGCCGGTCGGCCCCCGCATTGCCGAAGAGCACATCGAACCCGGCGCCCCCTTGGACCACATCCGAGCCCGCTTCGCCGAAGAGCAGATCGTCATCCCCTCCGCCGCCAAGCAGATCCGCACCACTGCCACCGCCGAGGGTGTCATTGCCAAGGCCTCCGCGAAGCGTGTCATCTGTGGCACCGGCGTAGCGGATATTAGCCGTCTCATCTCCCAGCCAGTCCTCGGCAGGGGGCGGGGTAACGGTCAGTGTCACGAAGGAGCCTGAGCCCCCGCCACGCCCGTCGCTGATGCCATAGTCCCACTGGATTTGTCCGGTGAAACTGGGGTCCGGCGTGAAGACGAACTGGTTGTTCACCACTTCCAACGAGCCGTTGCCGGGCTGGCCGAAGGCCGAGATCGTGAGCGGATCCTGGTCGGGGTCGGTATCGTTGGCCAGCACATCGATGGTGACCGCTTGGCCCTGGACCGTCGTCGCCGTGTCCGGGTTGGCCGTTGGCGCAGTGTTCGGCGTTTGCTCCAGCACGATGTTGGACACCGTAAGCGGCGTGCCCGACTGGCTGGAATGCATCAGGTCGATCGTTGTGGTCTCGTCGAGCTGCAATCGGGTGACGTTGGAGAACGGTTTTGAGGCCAGCGCCAAAACCTCCTCCGGCGACGAGAACCCGAATGCTGCGGAAATCTCGAGCGTTTCCGTCCCGAACTCGAAATCGACGATGGTGTCGGTGCCCGCACCGGTTTCATAGACGAAGACATCGATACCGCCGTCGCCATAGAGGGTATCGAAGCCACCGCCGCCGTTCAGAGTGTCATTGCCGCTGCCACCCAACAACTGATCGGTGTCGTCGCCGCCGATCAGACTGTCGGCCCCATCCTGACCGAAGAGCGTGTCATCCCCCTCGCTGCCGATCAGCGTGTCGTTGCCATCATTGCCTTGGATCTGGTCGTTGCCGGCAAACCCATCGATCAAATCTGCCACGATGGTTCCGAAGACCGGGCTGTCATTGCCCTCTCCGGTGATCGCAAAGGTTGAACCCTGTTTGGTGTAACCCGGCACCTGGTAGCCGATATCGGCCAGGATCGCCTTGTCGAACTCGGACAGCGCGATGCGTTGACCGGACGAGATCGAGGGGTCCATGACCACGGTGTTGCCATTGAACCCGGCCTGGACGTGCGCCCCATCCGATGTCGTGGGCACGCCCTGGCCGCCATTCAACGCCATGGCATTCGGGCCATAGAAGGCGCCGTCGATATACCGATCATAGGCGGGGGCCGTGCCGATCCCGAGCACATGGCCGATCTCATGCACGGCCACCGTCAGGAAGTCGAACTCGCCGGAGCTCGGGAGATCCTCGATGCCGTAATGCCATGTGTAGGACGTGTTGAAGGAGGCGACGCCCGCATAAGGCTCGAAGTCGGTGGGCGCGCCCTGGCCTCGGAAGTTTGAGGTGATCCGCGCGTTGAGCAGATCGCCCGAGCCGCCAAAGCCCGAGTATCCTGCGCGGGCAAGGGCACCTGCGGCCTCGGTCTCGTCTGCCTCCAGCCCATGGCAAAGCGAGCACCCACAGGAGAGGTTCTCCGGCAAGGCGGCTGGCTCATTGGCTCCGATGCCGAAGGGCGCGCTGCTGGCGCCGACAAAGATCAGCAGATCGTCGATCTCCTCGGCGAGCGTGACTTGTTCACTGCTGCCGTCGACCGGGTCGCTTACGAAGAAGGAGACCCCGGCCGGAATGTTCTCGAATTCATCGCCAATCACGCTTTCCCAAATGTCCGCAGCGGCTTCGAGTGCCGCGCGTGCCTCCGAGTTATCGAAGAAACCGGCCGTGTCGAACCGGTTATCAAAGCTGATGTTGAAGCTCATGACCTGCCCCGCATGACAAAATACTCTCGCTTGTATGCAGCAGGCATATGAAGTCGCGATTTATAACAGTGGAAAATACAAATGAAAAAGCTGTGGTTGATTTCGTGTTTACCAGAGTTATTGAGTATGGCGCCGATATGTTGATGGATAGGCGTCTGACTATTTGGAGTGGTGTAAGGTCGCCACAAACCGGCCTGATGCATGAAGAGGTGGGATAGGTGAGTTAACCGTTCGCCAACCGTTCCAAGCGATGTCTGACGCGCGCAGAAGCGTAGGACTCGGCCTCACGACCGATAGGACATCGCATGAGATCCACAGGCGCGCCGCTCTCGGCGCCGGACAAGTTGGCCGAGTTCGCGGAGACCCGCAGGAATTCCATCTTCGGACAGGACGACCGTGTCGCCGTGGGCGACACAACCGACGAGCCCTGGCGCGCCATCGGCAAGGTGATCGTCACCGCGGACGCCGGAGTGTTCAGTGGGACGGGGTTCCTCATTGGTCCCTATCACATGCTCACGGCTGGCCATGTGGTGCATTCTCCGGCCTACGGCGGCGACGGGCGTGCGACGGGGGTCGAGGTCAGCTTTGGCGCGGCTGGTGGCTTGGCACCGTTCGGACGCGCTGTCGCGACGGAGTGGCGCGCGTTGCCGGGGTGGACTGTTTCTGCTTTGCCAGGGGAAGACTGGGCGCTGGTCACGCTCGACCGCAGTGTCGGGACGACGCTTGGTGTCTTCGAGCTTGGCGCAAACGGGGCCGATGATTTCTACGACGGTTTGACTGCCACCCTCGCAGGCTATCCAGGCGATCTCGCTGGCGGGCAGGATCTTTATGCTTCCGCTGGGACAATCGCCTCCGGCACGGCGGAGCAGTTGTTCTACAACGGCACCCTAGACACGGCTGGGGGGATGAGCGGTGCGCCCGTTTGGCAGACCGCGAGCGCGACCGGGACCCGGACCGCCATCGGCATCCACGCCGCCGGCGTAGTCGATCCAGGCGTTCCGGGTGCCGCCAATGTCGCGACGCGCCTTACGTCTGACCGCATCGTCCAAATCGAAGAGTGGCAAGGGCAGGACGCTATAGTCCGTCCTCCGGTGGATTTGCCGGATCTAAGCGATGGGGGCGCGGTCGACCCGCTCGTGGCTGTTGCGCTGTCGGCGACACAGGCAACCGTCGGGGAGATGCTGACGCTTTCGCTCTCGCCGCGCAACCTCGGGACTGCGGTCGCCTCAGGTTACTCCATCTCGGTCTACGCATCGACGAATGCCACGATTACGCCACTCGACAGCTTGATCGGCCAGGTCGCTGGTCCGACGCTCACGCCGTTCGAGACCGCATCGCTGGACATTCCTGTCGTCTTGCCGGCGAACCTGCCGAGCGGGACCTACCATATTGGCTGGGTGCTCGACAGCGGGGAGGTGATCACCGAGTTCAATGAGACGGACAACAGCGCCGTCCTGCCGACGCTCCTTGAGGTCAGCGCGCTGCCCGATCTGGTTGTCGATGACCTCACGCTGTCCAGTCTGTCCTGGGTCCCGGGTCAGGTGGTTACCGTCGAGTGGCTGGTCCGCAATGGCGGTGGGATCGCCTCCCCTACCGTGCCGTCTGGGCTTTACATCTCGTCCGATCCGCAGGTGACCACCTCGGACACGCGGCTTCTGTTCGATGCGTCGGGCGTTGTGCTTGCGCCCGGTCAGACTGCGACGGAGGGCGCGCCGTTCTCCTTTACCTACAACGACAACCTGCCGCCCGGTGACTATTGGGTCGCCGCACTCGTCGATCCGGATGCCTCCGTTTCCGAGGCGGACGAAACCAACAACACCAGTGCAGCTGTCTGGGTCAGCATTGGCGAAACCGGTCAACTGTTCCTTGGCGACGACATCGCAAACGGGATCGCCGCAACGCCAGACAACGACACGCTTCGCGGCTTCAACGGCAACGACACTCTGGTGGGGCGCGAAGGCGGTGATCTGCTCGAAGGCGGTGGAGATGACGATCAGGCCTTCGGCGATGCCGGGCAGGACACCCTCTACGGCGGTTTCGGCTTTGATACGCTGTTTGGCAATCTGGGTGACGACCTGCTCTACGGCGACACTGGCAACGGGGTCGATGGCCAGGGCGACGTGCTGAACGGCGGGTCTGGGGCGGACACGCTGATTGGCGAGGGTGGGCCCGATACCCTGAGTGGGGAGGCGGGTGCCGACGTGTTGGAGGGCGGCCCGGGGTTCGACCAACTCAATGGGAATGCAGGTCCGGACACGCTCCTTGGGGGGGCGCTCAGGGACAGCTTGCTTGGCGGAGACGGGGACGACCGGATCGAGGGCGAGGATGGCAATGACGACATCTACGCAGGCTCCGGGAACGACACCGTTTTGGGCGGGGAGGGACCCGACTTTGCCGATGGCGAGATGGGCGATGACAGTCTGGACGGAGGCCTCGACGATGACATTCTCCTCGGCGGATCCGGGGACGATACGCTGGATGGGGGCAGTGGGATCGATCGCCTTCTGGGCGGCAGCGGTGCCGACCTGTTGCGCGGCGGGCCGGGTGGGGATCGGCTGTTCTCGGGCGGCGGCGGCGATACGGTCGAGGGCGGATCTGGGGACGATCTGATCTTCGGGAACGGTGGAGATGACAGGGCGCTCGGCGGCTCAGGCAACGACTCGCTTGTTGGGGAAGCCGGCCGTGACACGTTGGAGGGTGGTTCGGGCAATGACCTTCTGGCGGGGCGGGAGGATGGCGACAGTCTCCTCGGCGGCGACGGTCACGACATCGTGGATGGTGAGGCGGGTGATGACCACGTCGATGGCGGGGACGGAGACGACAGCGTGTTCGGCCAGCAAGGGGCCGACTGGCTCGCGGGCGGCCCTGGTGCGGACTTCCTCGGAGGTGGCGCGGACAACGACACGCTGAGCGGTGGCCCGGGTCCTGACCGGCTCGGGGGAGATGGGGGCGTCGATCTCTTCCTCTTCGAGCCCGGCGACGGCGCCGACTACATCTTTGACCTCGCCCTCGGCACTGAAACCATCTGGATCAGCGGCGGGGTTGGCAGTTTTGCCGCCCTGGTGTTCGGCACCGATCCAGCCGGGTGGCTCACTGTCGGCTACAGCACGGATCCCGGCGATGTCTTCACGCTTCAAGGCGTTTTGCCGGGCCAACTGACCGATGACGGCACCATTGAGTTCGTTTGAAACGCGGCAATTTAGAGGTGGTTAACCATGCTTGGTCCCACTGACACCATGGCAATGCTTGGTGGCTTTGATGAGACCCTGCTTGCGGGGCTGGTGGTAATAGCGGCGGCGCTCGGTGGCGCCGCGGCTGGATGGTTGGTGTCGCTCGCGGACGCTTCGAAGGTGTCTACGGCTGCGCTCGAGCACATGTCCCTCAGACTAACGGAGCAGGGCAGTGTCATAGGCCGGGTCGAGGCGAGCGGTCTGTCGCAGATCGAACTCTTGGAGACGGAACGGACCCGGATCCGGGCTCAGTTGCTCGACGTCGCAGGGATTGTGCAGCGCCTTGCCAGTGCACAACGCGGGGCAGAAGCTGTGACGGAGAAGACGTCGAAGGCGCTTGTCCGCCGGGTACGCCTGAGCGTCGAGGACATCTCGAACCGGCTCGCCGCAATCGAGAACCGCTTGGATGCGCTTGACGCGCGTTGCCGGAGCCGCGAGGCGCCGGCCTCTCCGTCGACCCCGCCGTCCGGGACGGTGGTGGAAGATCCTGCGCCTCCGCCGGACTTGGCTTTAGCGAAAGCGTCGGTCGATGAACCGGGGCCAGCCGAAGCGTTTCCGGTGCCTGACGCACCTGAAGACATGATGGGTTTATCGGACGATCTCGACCGGCGGCTGGAGGAGGAGGAAGCCTTGCTTCGCGATCAGATGTCCGTGTCCCTGGAGACCGCGGACCAAGACACAGCAGTCCATGAGAACCATGTCAAAGATCTCACGCTCACTGAGCTGCCTCCTCGGGTCATTGGACTGATCACCGCATAGGTCCAGAAGGTTCCCGTTAACCATCCCGTAGGATCTCCGACGCTAAAGAAGGAGCCTACCCCTCGACGCTGGCGCCTGCGCGGGGCGTTCGGCAAGCCAGAAGGCAGGAGGCGCATGACCGATCAGATGCTCGAACGGCTCAGGGTCGCAGAGGTTGCGACCCACTCCGTCGCTGCCCTTAAGCCGGATGCCCTGTCGGAGGTGGACTTCCTCGACGGGCTTCTCGCGATCACCTCTGGACATCTCTTTCGCATCGCGCCCTACCGGTACGCTTTCGATATTCGAGAGGGTTCGTCGGGTGACGACGCGCACATGGAGCTCTCTGCGCCCGCTCTCGATGCGGAGCATGATGCGGGCGGGATCCGGCAGGCGCTGGAGCGTCAGTTCGGCAATGGTGTCGTCGAGGTCGAGGAGATTTTGGCTCCGAGCCGAAACGGGACGACCACGCTTACGAACCGTGGGATCACTTTGGTCGAAGTCCTGGCGGGAGCGACACAGGCTGCGCTTCGTCAGGAAGCGCCCACCTGCCGTGCGGTGATCGATGCTGAGTTTGCCGTAGCGGCAGCCCGCATGACGGCGGAGGGGCTGGATGCCTTGGTCTCAGAAGGCGTCCGCAGCGGGCCATTGGCCCATCGCCTCGAGGCGATCGAGGAGCGGGTCTCGATGATCGCCGAGCGCACCGATCTGATGGCGGCGCAGCCCGTGACGGTCCCTGGGTTCGATCGGGTGCTGGAGCGGTTGTCGCGGATTGAGAGCGGACTGCTCAGCTTGTTCGAGCGGGCCGAAACGCGACCAGAGCCCGAAGCGGCCATTCCGGAACCGGATCCGATGGTCACTGAGCGCTTCGACCGTTTGGGTCTGCTCATCGGTGAACTGTCTGAACGGATCTCGGGGATGACGACCCAACCCGAAGAGAGCAATCGCCAGATCACCGATGCGATTGACCCGGTTGTGGCCCGCCTCGAGGCGCGTATCACCGACCTAGAGGCGGTGACCGCCCGGCTCGACTCGGTCTTGACCGAACGAGAATTTCAAGAGGACTGACCCGTCGGCATCCCTTGCACTGCGTCTGAAAGCGCTCGCGTCGGCGCTTTCGGAGGCGTTGACACCTCCTGACCCGTTAACTTGGCACAAACCTTGCCACTTCGTTACCGGGACGGCTCCCAATGCTCCAATTCGGGGTGTTTGCCGTCCCGGACGGGTAGGCGCTGGGCCCACCTGTCCAACTCTGGGACGGGGCAGGGCGTATGTTCGACGATTGGATCGGCGAGGCGGGCGAGATCGAGATTGCAGCACGGAGCGAGGCCGACTGGCACCGCGTAGACTTTGCGAACCCCATCGACGATGCCGTGGTGGTGGCGACAGCGTCCGAGAACGGCGCCGACCCTTTCGTTCTTGCGGTTCGTGGGGCCACAGAGACCGGCTTCGAAGTAAAGCTCGACGAGTGGGACTATCTCGATGGCCGCCACGGGTTGGAGACCGTCTCTTGGGTGGCCGTGAGCGAAGGAACCCACACGCTCTCCGATGGGCGCGTGCTCCAGGCCGGGACATCGACGCTCGCACATGCGGGAGATCTGCGGTTCTCTGACATCTCGTTTCGGGAAAGCTTCGATGCGCAGCCCCTCGTGTTCGGTCAGCTCCAGTCCGAGACGGACGCGGCGGCGACGGATCGTATCCGCGCAGTGTCCACGGAGGGGTTCCGCGCGGGCATCCAACTCGAAGAGGCTGCCCGTGAGGCTGAGGCGGCCACGTTTGGTTGGATTGCGGTCGAGAGCGGATCTTCAGCGGCGGTGCTGCGCGGCATCACGGATGCCACATCGCCCGTCGGCTTCGGCGCCGATGCGGTGTTGCTGGCGGAGATGCAGACCCTCCACGGCGCTGATCCTGCAACGGTGCACGTCACCGACACGCCGGCGGGACCGGTGGTTGAGATCAATGAAGAGCGCTCGAAGGATGCGGAGACCCGCCACGGCCGTGAACGCGTCGCCGTCGCAGCCTTTGCCGAAGGGGGCCTCTGGTCGGCCCCGACCCCGTCCGCAGCGACCTCGGTCGAGATCGAGCGTTGGTCCGATCCCGCGACCTGGGGCGGGCAGGTGCCTGGCCCCGGAGAGACCGTGTTCATCGAGGAGGGGCGCACCATCCTGCTCGACACCGATGTCGAGGTTGGCGGTTTGATGATCCACGGCGATCTGATCGTGGAGGACGTCCGCGATCTGAGCCTCTCTGCGGATTGGGTGATGGTGATGGGCGGCGGAGAGTTCACCGTCGGCACCGCCGCCGTCCCGCACGCGCACGATTTTACCCTCACGCTCACCGGTGACCCGGAGGACGAGATCGACTGGCTGGGCCTTCACAGAGAGGTCAGCGATGAGGCCTGCCCGCAGACCGGCGGCACCTGCAAATGTGCGCTTCGGGAGATGGACGACGACCAGACCGCCTTTCTGATGGCAATGGGGGCGGGCTCGGCCATCG